>JACPVG010000019.1 GCA_016191875.1 Chloroflexota bacterium | reverse complement strand
GGCCAGGTCGGCCGGGGCAGTCAGGTTGGGGGCTCCCGGTGGGGTCGTATCGATGGTGAAGTATCTGGCTGCCGCCCATGCGCCCGGTTCGCCGTTCACGTTGATGGCGCGCACGCGCCAGTAATACCTGCCATCCGGAAGGGGGCCGGCTGTGTAGTTTAGTTCTCCTACCCCGCCTGTCCAGTCCTGCTCCGGGCTGACAAACGTGCTCAGGTTGTCAATCTGAACCCGGTAAGTATCGCCAAACAACGCTGCATTCCAGAAGAAGGTTGGCGTGTTGTCCGGTGTAATCGCGCCATTCGCGGGCGAAGTGAGCACGGGGGCGACCGTGAGAAGCGGTAGGATGGTGTAACTACGCGCCGCGCTCCAGGCGCCCCAGTTGCCCGCCAGGTCGCGCGCCCGTACTCGCCAGTAGAACACGCCTGTCTGGGTGAATGCAGGTTTGTATTTGTAGGTCGTCAACTCCGGTGATTCGTAGGCGATGGCAGCGAAGTCGCTGGCTGTCGAGTATTGCAACTGATAGCGATACGCCGAGGACGGCACGCTCCAGGTATGCGTAGCCGGACCGCGTACTGCAGCCAGGTCGGCCGGGGCCGTCAGGTTGGGGCCCCCCGGCGGGGTCGTATCGATGGTGAAGTATCTGGCCGCCGCCCACGCGCCCGCTTCGCCGTTCACATTCCTCGCACGCACACGCCAGTAGTACTTGCCATCCGGTAATGTCCCGGTCCCGTAACTGAGGACGCCCACGTCACCGGTCCAATCCTGCTCCGGGCTGGCAAACGTGCTCAGGTTGTCGATTTGGACTTGATAAGTATTGCCGAACGCAACCGCGTTCCAGGCCAGTGTTGGCGCGTTGTTGTTCGTTAGCGCATTGTTCGCCGGAGCGGTGAGTGTGGGAGCAGCCGTGAGAAGCGGCAGGATGGTGTAGCTGCGCACCGCGCTCCATGGGCTCCAGTTGCCAACTACGTCGGTCACACGAACCCTCCAGAAGAACGTGCCCAGTTGAGTGAACGCTGGCTTGTGACTGTAGGTGGTCAGTTCCGGAGACTGATAGGCAATAACAGCAAAATCACTGGTGGTCGAGTATTGCAACTGGTAGCGGTACGCCGTGGCCGGCACGCTCCATTTATGCGTGGCCACCCCACGCGTCGAGGCCAGATCGGCAGGCGCACTCAACAAGGGGGCCGCAGGCGGCGCGGTGTCAATGGTGAAATATCGCGCGGCACTCCACGGGCCAGGTTCATCGTTCACATTCCTGGCCCGTACACGCCAGAAGTACCTGCCGTCCGGAAGCGTTGAGGCCGTATAGTTCAGCACCCCCACCCCGCCCGTCCAGTCCTGTTCCGGGCTGGCGAATGTGCTCAGATTGTCAATCTGAATCTGATAGGTATTGCCCGACGACACGGCCTTCCAGGTCAAGGTCGGGGCAGCGTTGTTCGTCAATGCCCCGTTCGTCAGTGAACTGAGCGCAGGTGCAACCGGGATGAACGGCAGGATGGTCAGTGTGCGCGGCATCCCCCATCCTCCCCAGTTCCCAGCCCTGTCCCGCACCCGCACTCGCCAGTAGAACGTCCCTAGCTGGGTGAAGGGTGAAGGCTTGTGTGACGTGGAGGAAAGTTCGCCCGAGTCATAGGCGATTGAGGTAAAGCTGCTATCGGCGCCGTATTGCAGTTGGTAGCGATAGTATTCATTGACGTCCGAATTTCCCGACCAGGTATGGGTCGGGACCCCTCGGACCTGCGCGCCGTTGGCCGGAGACTGCAATTGGGCGTTACCAGGCCACTTGGTATCTACGACAAACGTCCGCACCGCGCTCCAAGGCCCGAAGTAACCATAGCTGTTCTTCGCGCGCACCCGCCAGTAGTACTTTCCGTCCTTGAATCCGCTGGTACCATCAGGCCACCACGGATCAACATAATGTGGCGATGTCGCCACGACGCCACCGTTCGTGATGTCACTGAAATCGGCGAAAGTACTGTACTGGAAAGCATATAAAACGGCGTTTGTCACTGGCTCCCATGTAAACGTGAGCTCCGTTTGCCATGTATATAGATCTGTCGCTGGGAGCAGGAGGATTGGAGCAGTGAGTGAGGGCCCTGGACCCGTAACAATGGTGACGTAAAGTCCAACTGGGGCGCCCCCAGGGGGATTGACCTTCACTTTGTTGGTCGCATCATAGAACTCAGAGTTCCAAATGGACCCACTGTCATTTGGGTTGCCATTGTTATTCCGATCAACGAATTGAGCAGGCTCGCTCCGAGTCGTGTCCACGAAATGGATGACGAGGCCGCGGCCCGGCAGGTTGTAGTCATAGTTCCCCGCATCGTCTCTCCGATACTCCACAGTATAAAACTTGGTTGTCGTCCCGGGAATCGGAATCTTCGCCATCAGAAAAGAGCCGGCTGCAGTCGGTAAGGCTTGTAGTCGCTCCATGATGATGGTCTGATTGCTATCCAGAGACGGGGCGTAGAGGTTCTCTGCTGGAATCCAGCCAAGCAGCCACTTATGGTAGGAGATCGTGTGTGGCGCGATGCACCCATAGGTTGGGTCCACCGTCTTGCACAGGTATGTATTGCTCATTACATCCCACTGGGAATTGTAGTTGGTCCCCGAGTGCGGCAGGCCGAACGCGTGTCCCATTTCGTGCGCCACAACGCTCTGATAATCATCCGCCCACAGAGGCAGCCACGTGATTGGCCACGCCTGGTACACGCCATCCAGCGTCAGCGTCCACCGGCCGCCCCATGCACAACAACCCATGTCCCGATTGAAGAACATGTTGATGCCGGCGAATTCTGCGAAGTTGATAGAAGCGTTCGCCGCATTGGTGCAGTCCGTCGCCAGCCGCTGGAAGTCGAGGCTGGTGCTGCTAATGACATAAGCCGACACCGGGCGCGGCAGGTTGTACCAGCCAGTTACCACGCTGCCGTCCAGATTCACCTGGTTGTACGACAGTTCGCGGAAATAGTGATTCATGCCCGGGTAGGCGCTGCCCATCAGCACTTCGTAAAAGCTATTACCGTTGGGGGTTGCGCCGGTGTAGTCTGAGAACCTGCACAGTATAGTGACCCACTTCTTGTTGCCAGTGAATGCCTGGGCGCCAACGCCCTCTCCGCCATCCTGCGGGAAGATGCCCGACACGTTGATGGTATAGATTGGCGCGCCGGTGGCAGCGGAAACACGTTCGCTTTCGATAACTCCGTCCATGAACACCCGCCGCCCGGAAAGAGCCAGTATGCCGCCGGCGGCTGACAGGACCTCCTCATCAGCCAGCAGTTCGAACGGCTCACCTCCTTCATCGCCATGGAAGTAAAGCCCAAGAATGTCGTCCCCGGTGTCTCCAGGCGGCCGGTCGCCCCATATCACATTGAGCACGCCGCTGAAACTCACAACCTGTCCCAGAGCATAGATGCTCGGCTCGGGGGGGACCTCGGTCGAAGTCGGCGTCTCCGTTACGGTACCGGTAAGTGTAGGAGTCTCAGTAACAGTCGCGCTGAGGTCGAGCGTTGCCGTTTCGGTCAGCGTCTCGGTGTAAACAGACGTCTCGGTTGCCGTCTCCGTGAATTCAGGCGTGGGGGTTTCGGTCGGAAGAGCCGTCGGGCTGGCTGTGTCAGGGCTTGTGGCCGTGGGTTCCAGCGTTTCCGTTGGCTCCGGGGTGGCCGTGTTGCTTTCCTGGGCAAGCGCGTTCAAAGGGCTGCTTGTAAACAGAAGCGCCGCGATAAGTAGCCCGTTGAGCCACCAGAGACTCTTATGTTGCTTGCGGGAATTCGTTTTCATTTTAGTTACCTCGATTAGGTCATCGAGGGAGTGCCAATACCCCCATCGATTCTGAACGTGAAGTTTTCCACAATATCTATCCGATTATAAAGGAATAGGTAGGTTGCGTCAATCATTGAGACTTATCAATTCCGACAAGTTTCGGCACTTTCTGCTAAGGCAAGCGGCCATGGCGTAAAGAAGAGACTCGGCCATCCTTCTGGCAAAATCCAGATGCTGAATTAATTGACTGCCGCCTCCAATCGTGATACACTCTGCCCGAATTTACAACCCTAGATGGAGTTGGGCAAAACCCAACTCTTGAGCAGACGCCAATGGCGTCTGCCACTGCGCTCTTATCCAGAGAGGTGGAGGGACCGGCCCTGTGAAACCTCGGCAACCCCGGCAGAACATCGTCGGAAGGTGCCAACTCCGGCAGCGGGATTCTGGAAGATGAGAGGGTTTCAGCCAACGAACTGTGCCCTTTCGCGCGCGAAAGGGCATTTTGTTTGGAGGCTAATGTCAATGAGCAACACCTTTATGCAGTCCGTCAGCCTGATGTTCACCAGCGAATCGGTGACCGAGGGCCATCCGGACAAGATGTGCGACCAGATCAGCGATGCCGTCCTGGATACCTGTCTGACACAGGACCCCATGTCGCGGGTCGCCTGCGAGACGGCCATCAAGACCGGCTTCGTCATGCTGCTGGGCGAAGTCACCACCCGGGCCAAATTGAACTACGATGAACTCGTCCGCTCGGTGGTCAACGACATCGGCTTCGACGACAGCGATAAAGGCTTCGACGGCAACACCTGCGGCGTGCAGGTCGCCATCGCCCAGCAGTCCGGGGATATTGCCATGGGTGTGGACAAGGCGCTCGAAGCCAAGTCCGGTGAAATGAGCGAAGCCGAACTTGAAGCGGTCGGCGCCGGCGACCAAGGCATGATGTTCGGGTTCGCCTGCAACGAGACCCCCACCCTGATGCCAATGCCCATTTACCTGGCGCACAAGATCGCCCGCCAACAGTCTGAGGTGCGCAAGAACGGTGGACTTGCCTGGCTGCGACCAGACGCAAAGTCGCAGGTCACCATCGAATACAGCTACGGCAGACCCAAGCGCGTGGATACGGTGCTGGTCTCCACCCAGCACAATCCGGACATCTCGCAGGAACAGATTCGCGAGGCAGTCATCGAAGACATCATCAACCCCTGCCTTCCGAAAGAACTGATGAATGGCGAAATTAAGTATTTCGTCAACCCCACCGGCCGCTTTGTCACCGGCGGCCCACTGGGCGACGCCGGCCTGACTGGCCGCAAGATCATCGTGGACACCTATGGCGGAATGAGCCGCCACGGCGGCGGAGCCTTCTCTGGCAAGGATCCGACGAAAGTTGACCGCTCAGCCGCTTATGCCACCCGTTGGGTAGCCAAGAACGTGGTCGCCGCCGGTCTGGCCGACCGCTGCGAGATACAGGTCGCTTATGCCATCGGCGTCGCCCGCCCGCTTTCGGTGAATGTAGAAACCTTTGGGACTGGCAAGATTCCGGATGAAAAGATTGCCGCCCTGGTAGCCGAGCACTTCGACCTGCGACCGGGCGCTATCATCCGCGACCTGGATCTGCGCCGCCCGATCTACCGCAAGACGGCCGCCTACGGCCACTTTGGCCGCGACGACTTGGACCTGCCCTGGGAACAGACCAGCCGCGCCGAGGCGTTGAAGGACGCCTCGGGGCTCTAAGATAGGCACGAAAGATCGAAAACAAGAAAGAGGCGGCCGAGAAGTCGCCTCTTTCTTGTTTCCAAGCAGAAAAGCCAGGACACCGTCTGCCCGAGATGGCCCTCCCCTACATGCGGAACTGACCCAACTTTGATCTTGCACTCCAGCGCTCCAGCACATCCCATCCCGCCGTTATAATCGCCCCCAATGAGCCGCCTTGCCCGCATCCCGTTTCCAATCACTCTTTTCGCGGCCTGCATCGCCGCCTACGGCCTGCTGGTCCCTTCGCTCGGCTACTACTGGGATGGCTGGCCATTCGCCTGGATCGCCGAAACCTACGGCAACCCCGGGCTGGCGCAGTACTTCTCCACCAACCGGCCGGTGTGGGGTTGGTTATACCAGTTGACAACGCCCCTCATTGGCTCGTCGCCGCTGGCATGGCAGGTTTTCGGCGTGATCACGCGCTGGTTCACCGGCTTGGCGCTATGGGCGCTGGCCAAACGCCTGTGGCCGGAGCGGGAGGACACCGCCGGATGGGTGGCCATGCTTTTCGTGCTGTACCCAGGCTTCGCGCAGGCTCCAATTGCGAACATGTATGGACATTTCTATATCGTGCTGGCGCTGGCGCTGGCTTCGCTCTGGCTGCATGTAGGTGCGGTCCAAAACATGCAGCGCGGCCTGCCCGCGCTACTCGCCTCGCTGGTGCTGGCGGCCTATTGCCTGTTCGCCACTGAATATTTCTTCGGACTGGAATTGTTGCGCCCGGCGCTGATCATCCTCGCTCTCCCGCCCATGCCCGGCCGGGCGCGCCTCAAGCAGACATTGCAACTCTGGTGGCCTTTCGTGGTCCTCATTTTCGTATATATCTATTGGCGCGTTTTCATTCTGGGCTTCCATACATATGACCCGACCACCATCGCCACATCCGCGCCGCCGGTCGTGACACTGCTGAACCTCGGTCGCGCTGTTGTCCGCAGCATCTTCCTGAGCGGATTGGCAGCCTGGTCCGTGCCCGTGCAGGCTCTGCTCGTTGCCGATTGGGCCTCACGACTTACCTGGCTGGCGGCCTTTCTTGTTCCTGCAGCCGGGCTTGGTCTGTTTGCGGCTATGCGCAATAACGAAGGAGATGGTAAACGCTTTGGCTCGCAGGTCGCTGGTCTGGGCCTGGGCGCGCTCTTCCTCTCCGGCCTGCCGGTCTGGGCTGCCGGCTTGCCTATCCGCTTCGACTTCCCCAATGACCGCCTGACACTCCCGATGATGGCGGGCGCATCGGTGCTGGTGGTGGGGCTTGGCGAGGCTCTGTTGCGCTCCGCGGTAGCGCGCCGGGCAGCCTTCGCCCTGCTAGCCGGGCTGGCAATTTCATTCCAGTTCTACACCGGCGTACAGTATCGGCAGGATTGGAAATACCAGGGTTCGTTCTTTCGGCAGTTGGCTTGGCGCGCCCCGGCGGTCGAACCCGGCACAATTTTCGTGCTACATGAACTCGAAGGTCTTCACCTGACAGACAATTCACTGGTCGGCCCGCTCAACTGGCTCTATGCTCCCGGAGCCGCGACCGATACCCTCAGCTACTACGCCGCCTACCTGCCCCTGCGAAATCAACCCGGCAGCTTCCTCGCCCGACTGGAACCCGGTCGCCCCATCCACAACGACTTTCTGGTGGCGCGCTTCGAGGGCACGACCGACCGAATGCTGGTGCTGCTCTTCCTGCCGCCCGGCTGCTTGCGGGTGCTGCATCCGCTATACGATGCCGATTATCCGCATCTCCCCGACGGCCTGCGCGCGGCGCTGGCCCTGTCTGACCCGGATGCGCTGATCCAGGACGACACCGGAGGTAAGCCGAACTCTGCTTGGTCGCCCACGATCTTAACGCTTTTTGGTGAGGAACCAGCACACGACACTTGGTGCTGGCATTTCCAGCAGGCCGACCTGGCGCGCCAGCAAGGGGACTGGGCGGCGGTGGCCGCGCTGGGCGATGCCGCCTTCGGCCTGGATGACAGCCCCAACCATGCCACCGAACGCGTGCTGTTCATCGAAGGCTATGCCATGACCGGGCGCTGGAGCCGGGCCGAAGACCTCACCCGCCAGACGCTCGACATCAATCCGCTCACCGCAGCCATGCTGTGCGCCGTTTGGCAACGCGTCCAGTCCAGCGCCGCCGCGCCGGATGCCGCCACGCTTGAGGCCATGCTGGCATTGACATGCGAGTAAGAATACTCTTTCACTACACAGCCTAGAGACACGGATGACCGAAACAATCCGCCGCGAGATTCGAGCTGTCGCCATCATTGTCCCTGTTTATAACGAGGCGGGGGTAGTGACCTCCTTCCACAAATCCCTGGCGACAGTGCTGGACGCCCTGCCCCAGCGCTTCACCATCCTGTATGTGGATGATGGCTCACGGGATGGCACGCCGCAGGAACTGGCCTCGCTGGCGGCGGCCGACCCACGCGTGGGCGTCGCCACACTTAGCCGCAACTTCGGTCATCAGGCCGCGCTCAGTGCCGGGCTGGATCTGGCAGACGCCGACGCGGTCATCTGCATGGACGGCGACGGGCAGAACCCTCCAGAGGAAATCCCCGGCATGCTGGGGCTGGCTGAAACCGGTTACGATCTGGTGCAGATGCAGCGGGGCAAACACGCCCGCCAGGGTTGGTTCAAAGACCTGAGTTCGGCGTTGTTTTACTGGTTGATCAACAAAGTCAGCGGCACACCCATCGCGCCCGGTGTGGCCGACTTTCGCCTGCTCACCCGTCCGGCAGTGGAGGCGCTTCGCAAGATGCCGGAGTACCACCGCTTCCTGCGCGGCATGACCGCCTGGATTGGCTTCCCGTCCATCATCCGGTCCTACACAATGCCGGAACGGCTGGGTGGGCGCAGTAAATATTCACTGCGCCTGATGTCCCGCCTGGCGGCCGATGCACTGTTTTCGTTCACACTGCGCCCACTCTACCTGATGGTCGGGATGGGCGCAGCTTTTCTGCTGTTCGCGTTCCTTGAACTCGCCTACGTGCTGTCGTTCTGGCTGCGCGGCCTGGGGCACACGCTGGCGCCGGGCTGGTCTTCCCTGATGTTCGTCATCCTGTTCGTGGGCGGTTCAACGCTGGCCAGTCTGGGTATTGTGGGAATCTACATTGGGTATATCTTCCAGGAGATTAAGGGTCGTCCAGTGTACGTGCTACGGCATTATCACAAACCCGGCGAAAAGCCCGACTAGATCGGCAAGCAAAAACGGGCGTCGGGTCGTGGAGTCAGCCTGATACCCGTTTATTTGTTTTCGATACTTTCCTATCCCCCCAGCGCGTCGCTCTCCTCCGGCGGATGGCAGATGATGCACTCTTCCACAGAACCGACCTGAGCATCTTCATAGTCCTGGAAGAACTGCCGCTTATGCTTCGGGCACACTTTGAAGGTTGTATCCGTGGGGTACCACGGCTGGGGCTCTCGCCGCCGCAGGCCCTTTGCTTCCGATTTCCGGACATCGCGCGCCGTCATGGCAGGGACCTCCTTCATGAGTTGGTCGAGTATGACGTTTGCCGCATATTCATCATAACATAGGCGCATAAGAAATCCGTCGGTGCCCGCGCCGACAAAAAACCCCGCTGTGAAAGCGGGGCATGGGAGTTGAGTTCAGGCCAATTCGAGGTGTGGGCTGAGTTTGGCGACGATCTGGTCTTTGGGTTTATAGCCCACCAGACGCTCCTGCACCTGCCCGCCCTTGAACAGGAGCAGGGTCGGCACGCCCATTACCTGATAGTTCATCGCCACCATCGGGTTGCTGTCCACGTCCACCTTGACGAACTTGACGTTGGCGGCCCAATCAGCGGCCAGTTCGTCCACGATGGGGTCGAGCATCTTGCAGGGGTTGCACCAGGTGGCGCCAAAATCCACCAGGATCGGGCCGGCGGCATCCAGCACCTGGCTCTGGAAATCTTCTTCGTTAATCTCGGGAATATTCGCCATCATCTACTCCTAAAGTTTAGGCTCGTGACTACCCCCCACGCCTAAAGGCGGGGGCTTCCAGGGTAAATGCATCCTACCATCCCCCTTGCATCTGTCAAGGCAGGCGGCGTTAAACTTTCGTTTGAGAACCACCCAGACCTACGCAAACGCGGACTGACGCAGCTGCCCAGGTTTCGGGAAGCGATTTGACGCTCCCCGGTGTGCGTGATAAAATCCCCACGCCGTTTTGTCGGACCCCGCACGGGCGCGTAGCTCAATGGCAGAGCAGTAGCCTTTTAAGCTATTGGTTACAGGTTCGAGTCCTGTCGCGCTCACCTCTTTTCAGGCATTCACCATGCGCAGACCTGTCTACACCCCCATTGCCCTAGCGCTATGGGGGCTTTTGTTTGTGGGTTGCCGAACGCAGTCTTCTGCCGTCACTGCCATTTCCCTCGATTTCCCGCATGGTGAGACCTACTTGGTCGTCCAGCGGGAGGGGGTGGCCCGGCTGGGTTATGGAGCGCTCTTGGGCGACCCGGTGCGCGGCGAGGCGTTCAATATTGACATCCTTTTCGAGCAACTGCAGGAAAGAATTCAGCCGGTAGAGCCAGCAGAGGACCGGCCCCTCGGCCAACTGTACGGAATGGTGACATTCTATTTCGAGGACGAGACCACGCAGAGTTACCTCATCTACGACAGAGAGTTTGCGGAAACATTGTTCGAGGTCGCGCGCCAAAACCTTATTGAGAGTGTGCCCTCGCCCGCGACTCCATAACGACCGCTCACTGAATTCCCGCACTTCAGCACGTCCTTCTCCCGACCCACTAAGAGGACCCTCCTACTTTCGCAGGTTGGACATCGCCCCGCCTTTCCAGTACAATTCTCCGGAAGGAAGGCAGAAGATGAACGCCCAGGCGCTGCTCAACAGCCGCTACCGCATTGATGACGTACTCGGCAAAGGGGGGATGGCCGTGGTTTATCGCGGGCGCGACCTGATGCTCGAGCGCGATGTGGCCATCAAGGTACTGCGCGAAGACTACAGCGCCGACCCCAATTTCCGCGAACGCTTCCGCGAAGAGGCCAAAGCAGCCGCCAACCTCTCCCACCCCAACATCGTCACCGTCTACGACTTCGGCTTTGACGACAACCGCCTGTACATTGTCATGGAGTTCATTCAGGGCAAAGACCTGAACACCATCGTTAGCGAGCGCGGCCGCCTCCGGGTGGATGAAGGCATTCACCTCGCCATCCAGGCCTGCGCCGGTATCGGCTTTGCTCACCGCTCCGACCTCGTGCACTGTGACGTCAAGCCGCACAACTTTCTGGTCACGCCCGACCAGCGTCTGAAGGTGACGGATTTCGGCATCGCCCGGGTGCTCTCTTCCATCGGGCCGGATGAAGAAGCCGATGTGGTCTGGGGATCGCCGCAGTATTTCTCGCCGGAACAGGCCGGCGGCAGCCCGCCCTCGCCCGCCTCGGATGTCTACTCGCTGGGGGTGGTGCTGTACCACATGTTCACCGGCCAGTTGCCGTTCATCGCCGGGACGTCAGCCGAGTTGGCGAAACTGCACCGCCGCGCCGCGCCCATCCGCCCGCGCGAGATCAATCCGCTCATTCCGTCCGAACTCGAAGAGGTCATCCTGAAGGTGCTCTCGAAGGAGCCCTCTCAGCGTTATCGCACCGCCGATCAACTCGGCCGTGTCTTGCAGACCATCTCCGGCCGCCTGAAGGGCCAGGCTACGCCGCCCCAGGGAGCCCGGCGCGGTCAGGCGCGCCCAACCGCCAGCCAGAATCACCCCCCGAACGCACCGCCGGCCGCAGGCAGGCAAGCCGCCAATGCCGCCACCCGGCCGCAGCCGCGCCAGACACGTGGCGGCACATCCCCCAGCCGCCCGGTGCGTGCCGAGCCGGACACATCCTTCTTTGAGATTGACTGGGCCGCCGTCACGCTCGGCTTGGTCGCCCTGCTAGCTGTGGGTGGCCTGTTCCCCTTCTGGTTCTGGGTCTACAACGTGATGTTCTCTCTTCGTTAGAGGGTAGAGGCCAGATGCCATCCCGGCTGCTTATCGCCCCTTCCATCCTCAGCGCCGATTTCGCCCGCCTGGGCGAACTAATCCGGGAAGCCGAACAAAACGGCGCCGACTGGCTTCACATCGACGTGATGGACGGCCATTTCGTGCCCAACCTGACGATGGGGCCGGTCGTCGTGGAGGCCTGCAAGCGGGCCAGCCGCCTGTACCTGGACGTGCATCTGATGGTGGAGAATCCCGAACTGCACATCGAAGCCTTTGCCGCAGCGGGCGCGGGCGGCCTGACCATCCACGTCGAAGCCGGGCCGAACCTGCACCGCACGCTCCAGGTCATCCGCGGGCTGGGCTGCAAGGCCGGCGTGGCGATCAACCCCGGCACGCCCGCCGAGGCGGTTCAGCCAGTACTTGGAATCGTGGACCTGGTTCTGTTGATGACGGTCAATCCGGGGCATTCCGGCCAGTCGTTCCTGCCCGAGGTGCTCGACAAGGTGCGCCGAATTCGGGCCTGGCTGGACGCCGCCGGGTCAGTAACGCACGTGCAGGTGGATGGCGGCATTGGCGCCGAAACCGCGCCGCTGGCACGGGCCGCCGGGGCGGATGTGTTCGTGGCGGGGAATGCGCTGTTCAAGCACCCCCAGGGCCTCGCAGCCGGGATGGCCGCGCTGCATGCTGCGCTGGCTGAACAGCGCAGCGATTCAACAGCCTGAATCAAAAGAGCCACGGTCTTACCGTGGCTCCGAATGTTAAAGGGTAGAGCCGCCTAAGTAGCCCACCGAAAGTCTTCTTATAAAGGACCCCAGCCTTCCAGCGCGAGTTTCCTCGTAAGATGCCTATGGACTACTTAGACCGGCGTCTTCACCATCGTGCGAATGCAACGCGTACACAGCACCTTTTTGACCGACTTGCCGTTCTCCAGCACGGTCACTTTTTGCAGGTTGGCTTTGAACATCCGCCTGGTTGCCTTTTTGGACCACGGGCGGTTCTGCCCGAATGTCGTCGCCTTACCGCAGTTTGCACACTTTGCCATCGTAGAATCCTCTTGCTTTCATTTGAACCGGGATGATTCCGGGTAACTGGCTTGAAATAACCAGCGAAGTCTACCACACGAGCAGGCGTTTAGCAACCCGGAAATCGGCGCTTGCAGGGTTCCCCTAGAGCGGGCTGGAACGTGCTGAACGCATTCATTGCATGAACCGGGTTTTCCTCTTTGCTCCACCAATTCGTTTTGGTATAACTGCACCATGTCACTCACCCACAGGCAACGCATCGAAACCGCCATGGCTGGAAAGACCCCCGACCGGCCGCCGGTCGCGCTCTGGCGGCATTTCCCGGTGGACGACCTGTGCGCCGCGACGCTGGCCGCGGCGCACCTCGCCTGGCAGCGCACGTACGACTGGGACCTGGTCAAGGTAACCCCGTCCTCTTCATACTTCATCTACGATTGGGGCGCGGCCGATGAATAGCGCGGCCACCCGCATGGAACGCGCGATCGGGCGGAAACCCTGGTGCAGACGCCCGAGGACTGGGACAAACTGATTCCGCACAATCCACACAGCGGGCACCTGGCCGAGCAACTGGGCGGACTGAAGATGATCGTGGACGCGCTGGAACCGGGTACCCCCGTGTTAGAGACCGTGTTCAGCCCACTTGCACAGGCTCGCAAACTGGCTGGCGACGCGCGCCTGCTCAAGCATCTGCAAGAACACCCCGAACGACTTCGCCGCGCTCTCAAGATCATCACCGAGTCCACCCGGCGTTTCATCCTGGCTGCGACCCAGGCCGGCATCAGCGGCATCTTCTACGCTGTTCAGCACGCCCGGGCCGGGCAGTTGAGCGCCAGAGAGTATGCAGAAGTCGCCCGGGAAGACGACTTGGCCTGCCTGGAGGCCGCCAGCGGCCTATGGCTGAACGCCCTGCACCTGCACGGCGCGGACGTCCACTTTGACCTGCTCGCCGATTACCCGGTGCAGGTGATCAACTGGCACGACCGGGAAACTCCCCCCAGCCTGGCAGAGGGCAGCCAAAGATTCTCGGGCCTGGTGTGCGGTGGGTTGCGCCAGGAAGAAACGTTGGTCTTCGGCACACCTGAGCACGTCCAACGCGAAGCCCGGAACGCGCTGGAAGCCACGGACGGAAAGCGGCTGATTCTCGGGACCGGCTGCGTGAGCCCCATCATCGCCCCGCATGGCAACCTGATGGCTGCCCGCCGGGCAGTGGAAAACGGGTGAGGCGCGCGGCTAGGCTTCAGTCTGCTCGGCGATCATCTGAAGGAACGCCGTTGCCGCCTTGGGGTCGAAGTGTTTCCCGGCCTGTTCTCGGATGTAGGCAAGCGCCTTTTCCTTTGTCCAGGCGGCGCGATAAGACCGGTCATACGTCAGGGCGTCATACACATCGACCACGGCAAAGATGCGCGCTGCCAGTGGAATCTGCTCACCTTTCAGGCCCTGCGGATAGCCGCTGCCGTCCCACTTCTCATGATGGCACCACGGGATCGGAATCGCCTTGCGCAGATAGGCGATATCGTTCAGCCAATCGCGCGCCAGTTGTGGATGGGTGTGCATGACTCCCCACTCTTCTTCGGTGAGCGAGCCTGTTTTGTGCAGGATGGCATCCGGCACGCCGATCCTGCCGATATCGTGCAGCAGCGCTCCGCGCCAGATATGGGGCATCTCCCCGGACAGCACGCCCACCTTTTCTGCCAGCAGCACCGTCATCCGGGTCACGCGCCGCGCCCACCAGACCGAGTAACAGCATGAGCACCCGCGCCCGCCAGATATGAGCCACCCGCCGCGCGCGTGCCAGGAGCAGGACAAGGCAATTGGCCAGAACATCGAAGGCGGCCAGACCGAACAGTCGGACCTGAATCGAGAGCCACACGCTGGGGACGAGCGCCACAAAACCAACGACCAGCACCCACCACACCAAGGTCTGGTACACCCGCTCGCGCCAGCCCATCAGGTCGTCGGTGGGCGCCCGACCATCAAGTCGAATAAACGCCCCGGTCTGGAAAATACGCTTCAACAAGGTATAGTTCCTCGTTCGCCGGTCTATCGGTTTCCCATCCTATTCTCGATGATAAAGTAAAACCTGGAGATTTCAACTCTCAATTAGGATAGGTCAAGTCTAATTTCTGGAGAGGTGGCAGATGTCCCGCGCCCGCGGGGACATTTGCCACTGATAACGTTGCAATCCTCCTGCTATTCTGGTAGCAATGAAAGCAGGGCAAGTGGGCAAACTTTGTCCACTACCCGCAGCCTGGTAAGAAGCCAGAAGGAGACAACTGATGAAAGTCATCATGAATCGCACGTTGTGCACCCGCCACGCTCCCGCCTGCGAAGCCTGCTTCGCCGGCAAACTGATGCTGAACGCCTTCGATGTGGCCGATTGCGTGTTGGAGATCCGCGACCCGGAACGCACCGAGGTCGTCACCATCCACATGACCGATCGGGACGGCATAGAGAAGACTCTGATCATCGACCAGGATAACTGGCCGGATGCCTACGATTCCTGGATGCTGCTGTACGAGAAGCAGCAGGCCTCTCTGGCGAATTAAAATCGTGTGCCTGGTTTCACCTTCGCGGCCGATCTGGCCGCCCATGCGCTCGAGATTCCGCCCGCCGGCGTGATAAGCCAGACGCTGGCGAATACCGATGCCTTCAAGGCCACACTATTCGGCTTCGATGCTGGACAGGAGCTGACCGAACACAGCACACCGCAGCACGCGCTGCTGCAGTTCCTGAGCGGGGAGTTCGAGCTCACCCTGGCAGGTGAAAAGATCACCGCCCGGACCGGAGATTGGCTACACATGCCGCCCGACCTGCCTCACGCCCTGGTCGCCAAGAACAAAGGGAAATTCCTGCTGGTCGTATTGAAGAACTGACCAGTATCACCCCACCCGCCCGGCTCCAAGACTCGCCCGGCTTTCGGGACGGGCAAGTCCGCCTCTTACAAGAACCAGTCCTGGATCCTCGGCTCTCGCCCCAATCTGAACTGAATTTTACCCAATCAGGTCGGTTTTGTTTTCATCGTCTTCTCTGATATGATGAATTCACCGGGAGGCGCCATGGACAACCGGGATGACCCCAGTTCGCTGTCTGAAAGACGGTTCGGCGAGTTCGCTGACCATTACGTCCACAGCCCCAGCCATGCTCAGGGCAACGACCTGACCCGCCTGGTGGAGCTGGCGAACCCGCAGCCGCATTGGGAGGTGCTGGACGTAGCCACGGGGGGCGGCCACACCGCCCTGGCTTTTGCCCCTTACGTCCGGCACGTCGTCGCCAGCGACCTGACCGCCAGGATGCTCCAGGCTGCCGCGGAATACATCAAGAGCCGGAACGCGCCCAATATCTCCTTCCGCCAGGCGATGGCCGATGACCTCCCCTTTCAAAGCGATCACTTCCACGCCGTCACCTGTCGAATTGCCGCGCACCATTTTCCGGATGCGGCCAAATTCGTTCGTGAGTCGGCCCGCGTGTTGAGAGCGGGCGGCGTGCTCCTGGTCCAGGACCACGTTTTGCCGGATGACAGACAGGCCGCGCAGGAAGTCGACAGTTTCGAGAAACTGCGCGATCCAAGCCACAACCGGGCCTTCACAAAAGAAGCATGGCGTGGGTTGTTCGTGGCCGCCGGGCTTGTCGTGGAGCATACTCAGGTGATGACTAAGCGGCACACCTTCCTCGAGTGGGCTGGTCGCCAGGGCTGCTCGCCAGAGACGATTGCGGAATTGCGCCTCCGGATGGCGGGGTTCTCAGAAACCGCCCGCGCCTGGCTGGTGCCGCAGAACTGGGAAAGCGGAGACGCCTCGTTCGCCAACCGCCACATCCTCATCGTCGGACGCAAGGCCGCGCCCTGAGAATCGACGACCTCGATGGGAGAATCGCGTCATCGTGAATCAATATGGTAAAATACGACCCGCTCGGGAGGGAACCATCAACCCCGGAGGGATGGCCGAGTGGACTAAGGCGGCTGCCTTGAAAGCAGCTGTGGGCTTACGCTCACCGGGGGTTCGAATCCCTCTCCCTCCGCCTGGCAACATCCATTCGGGGAGGTCGCATAGCCCGGTCTAGTGCGCCCGCCTGCTAAGTGGGTTCCGGGGTAAAACCCGGTCGCGGGTTCGAATCCCGCCCTCCCCGCCTGTTGTGAATGCTGGTATACTTCCCAGCCGCAACCGGTCGTATGCCTCACAGTGTGCGGCCAGAAATGTTGGTAACGTCCTCGTAGCTCAGCTGGATAGAGCGCTTGCTTGCGGAGTAAGAGGTCGCGCGTTCGAATCGTGCCGAGGACGCCATATCCAGGCGATAGTTTCGCCGAACGCCGAATGGGCTGTGTTTCCAAGGAGGAGGACACAGCCCGTTTTTGTTCCCTAACGCCCTTCGCAGAACTCCCGCAATTTCGCGCCCACCCAGCGCCGCACCGCCGGCTCCAGACCACGCCCGCGCGCCGCAAATTCCCTGCGTAGCCGCGGCCCATCAAACTTGCCGTCATCCACCATCATCGGGCTGGATTTCTTCAGCCGGCCAAACTCGCCCTCATCCACCCGGAAGTGGGCAAAACCGCCCTGCGAGCGCCAGATGAGCGCATGCTCATCCCGGTCGCGGTCATAGCACAACTGCATCTGGGTAAACTCTCCTCCTGATTCCCATAGAATCAGATCGAAATAATCATCCGCAAACCAGCGACGGCGCGGCTCGCCTTTGTTCTGTCGGACGGTTTCTTCGCGCAGCATAGGCGCATTCTACCTCGTGCCGGTCACACTTTCGTACGATTTTAGGGTTTGCGCATCGTCCAAAAGGTACAATACTCTTGGAATCCGCTTCGTATGACAACGCCCAAACCGAAACCCGGCGACACCCGTCCCAGCCGGCGCGCCCGCGGCCCGGCAACCACCCAGCCAAGCCAGCCGCTGTACGAAACGCAACCGGGGATGACCCAACGCACCCGGCCCCAGCGCGCTCACGCCGAACCACCTTCAGCCCCGCCGCCCGGCGGCGCGAGAATTCTCCTGCGCCTGATGCCATTTGCAGCCGCGCTGGCGCTCCTGTTCGTGTCCAGCACGCTTGTCGGCGCGGGCAGCGGGCGGCGGGCAATTTCTGTTTCGGCCACTTCTGGGGCGCGCGTTTATCTGGACGAACAATACCAGTTGGCACTGCAGGATATCCAGAATGGCAACCTTGAACTGGCCCGCCAGCGGTTTGAATTCATATTTACGCAGGACCAGAGCTACACCGCGGCCGCCGAGCGTTGGGTGGAGCTTTCCCTGTTGTTGAACACCACCGCCACGGTAACGCCCCCTGCTGCTCCAAGCGCTACCCCCACACTCGACCCGCGCCCCAGCGAGGAACTCTATACCCAGGCCGCTGCGCTGGCAGCCTCCCGCCAGTGGGATCAAACATTGGATGTGCTGGCCGCCCTGCGCAAAACCGACCCCGGTTACCGCGTGGCCGACGTGGATGGCTTGATTTACCTCGCCCTGCGCAACCGTGGCGTGGATAAGATCCTCAACCGCGGCGAACTGGAATCCGGTATATACGATTTCTCGCTGGCGGAAAACTTCGGCCCGTTGGACGCCGAGGCCGGGGTCTATCGCGGCTGGGCGCGCCTATACCTGCTGGGTAATAGTTTCTGGATCGCCTACCCCGAGATCGCCGCCGGATATTACGGCCAACTGGTCGCCGTCGCCCCCAACTTGCGCGATGAATCCGGGTTGACCGCCTTCTACCGCTACTGGTCTTCGCTGGTGCAGATCGCCGACCAGATGGCTGGGCGCGAGGACTGGTGCGGCGCGGCGGAGGGATACCGCGCCGCCCTCAATGCCGCCAACAACAACGACGTAGCCGCCACGGCCCGGGCGGTGGACGAACTTTGTTTGGCGCTCACCCCCTCTTTGACGCCCACGCTCACGCCCACGGCCCTGTCTTCGGCCACCGCCGGCATCAGCACCCCAACGCTGCCCGCAACGGATACGGCTACCAGCACGGCCGCCCCGGACAGCCCGACAGCAACACCCACAGCCACGATCCCGCCGGCCAGTCCGACAGAGACCGCTACACCCGCTCCGTCCACTGAGACCCCCACCAGTACGCCCTCCCCAACGGAGACGGCCACGCCCGGGAGCTGAGATGCAACGCCAAAACGGACCAACCCAACCAGCCAAGCCGACTCTTACCCTCCCAGCCGGGGGGCGTGCCTTGTTGCTCCTGGGAGTGTTCGTCATGACGGGAACGGCCCTTGCGTTTGCCGGCTTCGTGCTGGGTCGCCTCCTGTCGCAGGGGCCGGACCGCCTGATTCGCCAGTTTCTGGGTGCTCCGGGCGGCCCAGCGGCGGCCGGCGCGGCCACCAACACACCTGACCCCTTCAGTCTCTCCTTTGCACCGCCCACGCCTGAACCCTGGGACGGCACCACCCGGGTGACCATGCTGGTGATGGGTCTCGACTACCGCGATTGGAGCGCCGGCGAGACCGCTTCGCGCAGCGACACGATGATCCTGCTCACCATCGACCCGCTGGCCAAGACGGCCGGCATCCTATCCGTGCCACGCGACCTGTGGGCCAATATCCCCGGTTTCAAACCCAACAAGATCAATACCGCCTACTACTTCGGCGATATCTACAAAGTGCCCGGCGGCGGCCCGGCCCTGGCGATGGCGACGGTGGAGGCAACACTGGGCGTCCCTATCGACTACTATGCCGTGGTGGATTTCAACTCGTTCATCCGATTCATCGACCTGATTGGCGGGGTAAAGCTGGATATCCCCGAGCCGATTCGAGTCGACCCCATCGGTGACAAGCCGCCGCGCACCCTCAAGCCCGGCCGCCAGGTACTGCCCGGCGACCTGGCGCTGGCCTACGCCCGCACCCGCTCAACGCCCGGCGGCGACTTCGATCGAGCGGCACGCCAGCAGCAGGTCATCCTTGCGATTCGCAACCGCCTGCTGGAGCCGCGCACCTTCCAGCGTCTGCTTGCAAACGCCCCGGAGATTTACGCCGAGTTGAGCGGCGGCATCCGCACCAACCTGCCCTTCGAAGACGCCCTTAAGCTGGCAGTGCTTGCCAACCAGATTCCGGATGGCGGCATCCAGCGCGGCGTCATTGACGAGCGCTACGTGACCTTCGGCACCTCGCCCGACGACCTGGCGATCCTGATTCCGATTCCTGACCGCATCCGCGTGTTGCGGGACCAGATCTTCCCCACCGGCGGAGCCTTTAGCCCGCTCACCCCCGGAAACACGGCCGAGCGCATGCAGCTTGAATTCGCCAGCATTGCCGTGCAGGATGGCGCCAGCGGCGGTGGCCTGGGGCAGCGCACCGGGGATTATTTGAAAGGGTTCGGGGCGAATGTGGTTTCGGTGGGTCAGGCCGAACAGCCCTACAGCCTGACAACGGTCATCGATTACACCGGCAACCCCTACGCGGTGCAGTTCCTGGTCCAGATGCTGGGCATCCGTGAGGCGCAGATTCTTCAGCGCTACGACCCCAACAGCCCGGTGGATATCATCGTGAAGCTGGGTTCGGACTGGCTGAATAGCAACCCGATGCCTTGAACAAACACGCGAGGACGTTCGTGATGAACGTCCTCGCGTGTTTGTTTCTATTTGAAATTATTTGCCGTCAGCACTTCAGATCCAGATACCAGTTTGAGTTGATCTGGTGATCGACGTAGTACGTCGTCCCGCACATCGAAATGTAGATTGTGTAGCGGCCGGGCAGGATGTAGATACGCTGGCCGTTGCCAGGCCCCAGAGTGATGTTGTAGTTGGCCGGACCGACGAAAGACAGCGTGACGTTGGCACCGGTCTTGTTATTGACCTTGACTGAGTGATGGCCCGGGCATGGGTTGTAGCCGTTGCACTCGCTGGAGGTTGTACTGCCGCCGGCTGGCGCGCCGGAGGAGCCGCCGGAACCCCCGGACGCCGCTACCGGCGTGCGAGTGGCCGTGGCTTCGACCACCGGCGTGGGCGGAATTTCCGCTTCCTCGATCTGGTCGCACGGCGTGAGCGTGGTTACCGTCACGCCGGACAGCCACCCGGTGGTGCCATCCGCCAGCTGCACGTAATACCACGTGCAGTCAAACGCCTGCCCGATCAGGGTGAATTCGTCATCCTTGGAAACGCTGCCGGATTGCTCGTAGGAGGAGCCCGGACCGGCGCGCAACGAGGCAGCGCTCAGGATGAGCTTCAACTGCGGCGCAGGCGTTTCTGTGGGTGGGAGCGGCGTGGGTGTGTCGGTGGGTATTGGCGTCTCGGTCGGTGTCGGGCTGGCAGCTGCCGCCGTTTCGGCGACGTAGGTAGCGGCAACCTCTTCTGCGCTGGGGCCGCAAGCCGAAAAAACCAAAGCCAAGACAAGCATTAAGGGAATGAGAGGATTTTTGAGTTTCATCTAATCCCTCCTTTCAGGCAGAATTCTAACCGATTTCCCTCATCCGCAGCCTAACAGATTGGTAAAATGGGGGCTTGCCAGGGTGTTGGCCGCAGGTGTTTTGAATTCCGTCGGAGAGGAACAGCGGCCAACTATAAAAGTAGCCCATAGCCATCTTTCGAGGAATATCTCGCGGGAAGGTCGGAGACCCATGCAAAAAGACACTCAGTGGGCTACTCAATACGCGTTGGAGCGCCATTCATGAAATCCTTAGAGCCGCAAATCCTCCTCACCAACGACGACGGCATCGACTCGCCCGGCCTATGGGCGGCAGCGGAAGCCCTGAGCAAACTCGGTTACGTCTGGGTAGCAGCCCCGCGCCAGCAGTCCAGTGGCGCAGGCCGCTCCATGCCTGCCACGTCCGACGGGCGCATCACCGCCCAGACGATGCGGGTTCACGGCAAGGAGTGGACGGTGCACGCCGTCGGCGGCAGCCCGGCTCAGACCGTGCAACATGCCATCCTGGAGATCATGCCCGCCGCGCCAGATGTAGTGGTATCCGGAATCAACTACGGCCTCAATCTTGGCACGGGCGTCACCATTTCCGGGACGGTTGGGGCCGCCATGGAAAGCGCCGCGCATGGCATCCCTTCCTTGGCGATCTCGCTGGATACCGCCAAAGAATACCATCTCTCTTACAGTCGCGAAATCGATTTCAAGGTCGCCGCTCACTTCACGAGGTATTTCGCCCAGAGCCTGATCTCCGGCGGATTCGATCCTTCTGTACAGCTCCTGAAAGTGGAAGTTCCGTATGGAGCGAGCGAGGATACTCCCTGGGAAGTGACCCGGTTGGCAACGGCGCGTTACTATGTGCCGCAGCCGCCAGCGCGCCATAAGCTAGATGAACCTCAGGCGCTGGGTTATACCATGGAGACCAACCTCGAACTCTTCCCGGAAGACAGCGACGTTCACGTGGTGCTAGGCAAGAAACATGTAGCCGTTACCCCGCTGACTCTGGACATGACCGCGCCGGTGGACTTCGGCCAGCTGGCCGCGCGGCTGCGCCACAATCAGGGTTGAGCGCGCTGTTCCCGCACCCGCAGCATCTCGTTCAACAGCAGGGGATGTAGAGCCGGGTTGGCCGCCAGCACGCTGCATGGCCGGCGCAGCACATCCGGCTCCCCGTGCAGACGGGTGACCACCGCGCCGGCCTCTTGAGCGATCAGCATTCCGGCCGCCACATCCCAGGGTTGGAGGCGAATCTCCCAGAAGCCGTCCATCCGCCCGGCTGCCACGTAGGCCAGGTCCAGCGCCGCCGAACCCAGCCGCCGGATTCCCCGGCAACGCAGCATGATGTGGTTGAAATAATCCAGGTTGTTGTCCGGGTTGGCCGCCCGGTCGTAGGGGAAACCGGTCACCAGCAGGCTGTTGACCAGATCGCGAACGTCGCTGACGTGCAGCTGTCGCTGACCCAGCCAGGCGCCCTGCCCGCGCGCCGCCCAGAAGGCTTCGGCGCGAGTCGGGTCACAGACCACGCCCAACTGCACGCCTTGGGCATCTGCAAAAGCGATGGACACGGAAAAGATGGGCAGACCGTGGGCGAAGTTTGTCGTCCCATCCAGCGGATCGATCAGCCAGGCCGAATCGCTGGTGCCGTCTTGCTGGCCGCTCTCTTCCGCCAGAATGCTGTGCTCCGGCCAGGCGCGCCTTATCTCGGCCAGCAGGTAGTCCTCAGACTGGCGGTCGGCCTCGGTAACGAGGTCCACTGCTCCCTTATGGTCGATTTTCAAGGGGCGGTCGAAGTGGGCAAGCAGGATATCGCCCGCGCCGCGCGCCAGCCGCAGGAGGTCGTCGATGCCCGGCTGCATGGAATGGATGGGAAAGCGGGCTATCCGAGGCGCTTTAACTGCTGGATGACATCTTCCAGGTCGGAAACGATCTCGTCACGGTGCATGCGCGTTTCTTCCAGCAGTTTCTCAAAGGCCGGGCGCTGCGTGTCTGGCAGAGCGTACAGCAAGTTCTCGGTGCGGGCGATCTGCTGGTTTTTCTGGCGCAGTTTGTTCTCCAGCCGCAACCGGTAGCCCTCATAGAATTTCTTCTCATCCGGCGGCTCGGGAGCTTCGCCCGGTCCGCGGGCGAGTATCTCGCCAATGGTCAGGAGGAAATCGTGCGTGTCGATGGGCTTTTCCAGGAAACGCACCGCGCCCAGACTCAGGGCGAAATCCTTGTCTTCTTTGGTGACGTAGGTGGCCGAGAGGAATACAACCGGGATCTTCCGGGTTTCCGGGTCCTTGCGCAGGCGATAGACCATCGCGTAGCCGTCCATTTGCGGCATGAGGATATCGGTGATGATCAGCACCGGCGGCTTGGCTTTGATCATCTCGAGGGCCTCTTGGCCATTGCTGGCGGATTCGACCGGATACCCTTCGAAGCGAAGCGTGACTTCCAGCAGACCACGAATCTGCGGCATATCTTCAACAACGAGAATGGAGCCTTCAGGCATGCTCATGCCCTAATTGTAGCCCAAGAATGGGCCCACAGGACAAGGCAAGGGCATCCTTGCGAATCTGTCATGATATCATCCCGCGCCGAAAGTCGACCTCGATTATCATGAGCCTATAGAAACCGGCAGAGTATAATTCCCTGAGTCGATTCCCATGACCAATGCGTATTCCTTCCTGAGCGATTTCATCAACAACGGCCGGTATGAGGAGTGCGCACTCCGGTCGCACACTCGCTGGTTGAACACTAAATTCAGCCAGGGCTGGACATACGGCGAAAAGCGTGATCCGGAAGCCAAGAAGAATCCCATGCTGCGCCCATTCGACGAACTGCCAGCCGATGCCCAGAGTCTCAACCGGCTGGTCCCCTACACTGTAGCGAATTTCTTCCGGACAGCCGTGAAGGAATCTTCCTTAGGCGAGCTGGATGAGTTGTTCGAAGATATCTTGGATGGAAAACGCGAGGAGATGCTGGAACAGCTGGGAGAATACGTTCACAGCCATTTCATCATCCGGCTACTGGCCGAAGGTGAAACCACGAAGACCCGCAGGGATATGGTCGTATTCCAGGACCTGGATGAAGAAACGAAATCCTGGGACATCCAGATCTCGCTGGAAGTGATCGAATTCCTACGCGAAGACATCCGCGCATCCATCGGGGACTGAGCCGGCAGGGCTCAAGCCTCGCCGCGCATTTCTTGCCCCAATTGAGTAAAGAAATCTGATAGAAACTTGTGCCGCCGATTGGCGATTTCACGCGCCGTCCGGGTATGCAACCGATCGCGTAGTCGCCCCAGCTTGAACACGTATTCATGGTAAGCGGAGCGCGCCTCACCTTCTTCGAGTTCCCCGGTGGCCCTGAACCGTTCGGATGGTTCCTGGTAGAACGGCTGCCCGGAACGGGCGGCAAAAGCCAACGCCCGCGCCGCCCCGATGGCTCCTATGGCATCCAGCTTGTCGGCGTCGAAAAGCACCTTGGCTTCCAGGCTTTCAGGGACTTCCCCGGTCCGGTAGCGGTGTGTCCGGATACAGGCCTGTACGGCGGCGATGCGCGCGGGCGGCCAGTCTTCGGCGGCCAGCACCACGCCGGCGAACTCGGCGGACCCCTCATGGTGGCTGGCGCGCGCCTGCGCCTGGCCGGGGTCGCTGCCCTGGGCGTCGTGTAATAGCACCGCGGCTTCCACGATTTCGATATCCGCGCCTTCGGCCGCGGCGATATGCCGGGCCAGAGCCAACACCCGCAGGATGTGGGCGAAATCATGGGTCGGGTCGTTGTCTGTGTACCAGGCGCGAGCCTGTTCGCTGGTGGGCATATGGGTTAGAAGAACTTTACAGCGGCCACAAACAGCCAGGCGACGCCCAGGCCAAAGAGCATGCCGCAGCCGAGCAGGAACGTGCGCGAAGCCAGCCGGAATACGGAGCGAATCAGTAGCCAGAGCAGGCCGACACCCAGCAAGGCAAGCATGGGCACGAGCAGTGAAGTGAATGACTCAAGCGTGGATTCGACCACAGGGATTCTCCGGGTAATTCGTTAGGCTTCGAAGACGATTTGGCCGCGTTTGATGACCGTGCCGACCAGGTTGACACCGTAACGGTAGCCCAGATGGCGGTAGTCCGGTACATCGAGCAGGAGGATATCGGCCTGCTTGCCTATCTCCAGGGAACCCACGCGGTCCTGCCAGCCGATGGCGGCGGCGGCGTTGATGGTCGCGGCGGCGATGGCCTGGGCAGGGGTCAGCTTCATGGACCGGCAGGCCAGGGCGATCGCCATCTGCATGTTCTCGCACCAACTGGTGCCGGGATTCAAATCGCTTGCCAGCGCCAGCGTGCCGCCCGCCGCCAGGATGCGCCCGGCAGGCGCGTAGCCGGGCAAACCCAACCCGAACGGCGTTCCAGGCAGAGCCACGGCCACTGTGCCGCTCGCGACCAGCGCCCTGATGTCATCATCCGACGCGGCCACGAGGTGGTCGGCGGATACTGCCCCCAATCCGGCGGCCAAGCGCGTGCCGCCCAGATTGTCGAACTCATCCGAGTGGACTTTTAGCTGAAAGCCCAGGTCTTTGGCGGCTTGCAGGATACCCTCGGTCTGCGCGACCGTAAAGGCGCCGGTTTCGCAGAATACATCCACGAATGGCAGCGACTGCCCGGCGGCATGTTCGCGCCACCAGGGTACCAGTTGCGGCAGCCAGCGCGTGGCGATCTCCTGCGCATATTCGTCGGACCGGTTTTCGTATTCCGGCGGCACGGCATGGGCAGCCAGATAAGTGATAGCCAGTTCCCAGGGGCCTTCCTGCGCCAGGGCCAGCAAGACTGCCAGCATCTTCAGTTCCGTTTCCTGGTCGAGGCCATAGCCGGTCTTTGCCTCCACCGTCGTCGTGCCGTGCTGCAGCATTCGGCGCAGGCGGGCGCGCGTCTGTTCAATCAAGTCATCTGGGCTGGCGCGGCGCGTGGCGCGCACTGTGGAGAGGATGCCGCCGCCTGCCGCCAGGATCTCCAGGTAGGCCTTGCCTTCCAGGCGCAACTCGAACTCCGCCGCCCGGTCCCCGGCCCAGATCACGTGCGTATGCGGGTCTACGAAGCCCGGCAGCGCTACCCGGCCGATGGCGTCGACTTCCGGCGCGCCGGCATAACGGCGGCGCAGTTCGCCGCTGGGGCCTACGGCGGCGATACGCCCGTCCTCGATGTAGATGGCGCCGTCTTCCAGGATGCCCAGGCGGCCGAGGCGCGCGCCCTTCTGCGGTCCGCCCGCCAGGGTGAGAATTTGATTGGCAGAGTGAATCAACATTGGGTCGCCTCGACGGCGGGATTATAGCATGCAGCCGCGCGACGGTCTTTCGGTACCCTTGCAGGATTGGAATCCGGCCCAAAACTGGCCTTGCTTGACGAAACAGGGTGGGTGTGCTAAATTAGTCCAGTGCCGCGGTGGGCGGGCTTGGCCGCGGCAGATGGTGTATATCTCCAATCAGGAGTGAGGCTTTGTCGACATCACGCACTCAGAAACTGGTGGACCGCCTGAGAGACATGCAGGCTTCGTCACCAGACATCGAAGGCTCCGCGATTGTGAGCGTGGATGGCCTGAGCATCGCATCCCTGCTACGGCAAGGAATTGAAGAAGACCGCGTTTCGGCCATGTCGGCGGCAATGCTCTCGCTGGGCGAGCGCATTGCATCCGAATTGGGCCGTGGCGTCCTCGACCAGGTCTATATCAAAGGGGAAAAGGGCTACGTCATGCTTATGGCCGTCGGCGAAGAAGCTGTGCTGACGATCATGGCCCGCAAAGAAGCCAAACTGGGGTTGATCCTCCTTGAAATGAAACGCGCCGTCGAAGAATTGGCGACGATGCTCTAAGGGCCGGACGAAACACCATGGAGCCAATTCCAAAGAGCGGCCTGTACTACCCTAACCGTTTCGCGTTGATCACGCTCGGGGCTCTCGAAGAGGTGATGGGCAAGAACGGGTTGAATGCCATCCTCAACTTGGCCCACCTGCCCAACCTGATCGACAATTACCCTCCCACCAATCTGGAGAAGCAGTTCGACTTCTCCGACTATTCCATGATGAACCTGGCGTTGGAGGAGATGTACGGCCCGCGCGGCGGCCGCGGTCTGGCTCTGCGCGCCGGGCGCGCCACGTTTTCGGACGCGCTGCGCAATTTCGGCGCGATGGCGGGCGCCGGCGATCTAGCGTTCAAGGTGCTGCCGCTGGGCGCCAAACTCAAGATTGGCCTGAACGCCATGGCGCAGATCTTCAGCCAGATCAGCGACCAACACTCCACGGTCCAAGAGTTCGACACCGAGTTCCACTACGTCATCCACCAATGCCCATGCTGCCAGGGCCGTTCAGGCGAGGACAAACCCGTGTGCTTCATCGCCGCCGGCCTGCTGCAGGAGGGCTTGAAATGGCTTTCCGGCGGCAGCGAATTCCGCGTCAACGAATCGGAATGCCGTGCGATGGGCGCCGAAGTCTGCCGCTTTGTGATACAAAAAGAACCTATCTCCTAATAACGTGGCCGAATCCAACCCCACCATCCTGATCGTGGAAGACGACCCGGATGTCGCCGAGATGCTCAACGCCTATTTCCGGGTGCAGGGCTATGACTGCCTGACAGCCAACTGGGGCGAAGATGCCCTGCAGGTCGCCGAATCCAACCAGATCGACCTGGCCCTGCTGGATATCCGCCTCCCGGACATCGACGGCTATGAGGTCGCCCGCCGGCTGCGCGCCCATCGCAATACCCGCGACCTGCCCATCATTTTCCTGACCGAAAAACGCGAACGCGAAGATAAGCTAAAAGGTCTGGAGATCGGCGTGGAAGACTACATCACCAAGCCGTTCGACGTCCAGGAACTGCGGCTGCGGGTGCGCAATGCTCTGAGCCGCAACCGCCAGAACACGCTCACTCACCCGGTCACCGGCCTACCGGACGGCGCGCTGGTCGACGAACGACTGAACGACCTGCTCGCCCGCGCGGAATGGACCCTATTGGTGATCACCATCATCAACCTGGACCGCTTTCGTGAGGCGCACGGCTTTGTGGCGGCCGACGACGTGTTGCGGGCGATGAGCGTGATGATCTACAATGCCCTGCATGAAGGCGAGCACAGCGACGATTTCGTCGGCCACCTGACCACCACCGACTTCTGCATCCTTACAGGCCCGGAGCGAGCCGCCGAATTGGAGAAAACGCTCGTCGCCCGTCTGCTGCAATCGCTGGAGTATTTCTACCCGCTCAAAGACCGCGAAGCCCAACTCTCGCCCGCCAACAAGGGCCGGCTGCAGATCGTCAGTCTGGTGGCTTCCCCGGCCGATGGGCCGTTCAAGTCCCTGGAGGCCCTCAAGTCTTCCCTGCTGCGTCGCCCAACCTGAGCTGGCCTCCGTGCGCCTGACCATCATTCTACCCACCTACAACGAACTTGAAAATCTGAGAGCGCTGGCCCCCATCCTGCTGGGGCTGCCGCTCGAACTCTCGCTGCTGATCGTGGATGATAATAGCCCGGATGGGACCGGCCAACTGGCTGAAGAACTGGCCCGGAAGTCATCCGGCCGAATCCGTGCCCTGCACCGGCGGGACGAGCGCGGCCTGGGCGGGGCTTACCGCCTCGGCTTCCGGGAGGCGCTGAACAGCGGCGCCGAAGTCGTTGGCCAGATGGACACAGACTTCAGCCATCCAGCCGACCGACTACCGGAAATGGTTTCCCGGCTGGCGGACGCCGACGTGGTCATTGGCAGCCGCTACGTGCTGGGCGGTTCAGTGGACGTCCACTGGCCGCTATGGCGCAAGGGGCTCTCACGCTGGGCGAACTTCTACGGCCGGTCGATCCTTTCACTGCCGATCAGGGACGTGACGGGCGGTTTCCGGCTCTGGCGGCGCGAAGTCATCGCGGCTATGCCGTGGGAGCGCATCCTCTCGAACGGCTACGTGTTCCAGATCGAGACGGCCTATGTGGCCTACCGCCTGGGCTATCGCTTCGCCGAGGCGCCTATCTACTTTTCCGACCGCACCTGGGGGGAATCCAAAATGAACTGGCGCATTCAGTTCGAGGCCGCCTGGCGGGTGTGGTGGGTGCTCACTCGCTACAACGACCTGCATCCGCTGGGAGGGAATTCAGGCAAATAGGCTATACGCATCAACCAGCGCCAGCCATTCCGGCACGTTCAGCGTCTGCGCCCGCCGGCTGGGGTCCAATCCAGCCTTCTCCAACAGCCCTTCAACCTGGGCCTTCTCCATGCCCAAACCTGCGCTCAGACTGTTGCGCAGGTTCTTCCGTTTCTGACTGAATCCGGCCTTCAACAACCGGAAGAACACGTCCATCCGACCGGCGGGGACGGCCGGCTGGTCGTACAGGCCGATGTGCACCACCGCGCTGTCCACCTTGGGCGGCGGATAGAATGCCCCGCCGGGGATGTGAGCGCGAATGCTCGGGTTGCCGAAGATCTGCACGCTCAGGGAGAGCAAACTGTGCGCGCCCGGTCCGGCGCAGATGCGTCCGGCAACCTCGGCCTGCACCGTCAGCGTGATGCTGCCCGGTCGCTGCCTGGCCGTCAGCAGGTGGCGCACGACAGCCGATGTGATGTAGTACGGGATGTTGGCGACGACATCGTACGGCTCCCCATCTACCAGGGCATCCACATCGGCGGCGAGGATATCACCCGGCACGACCTTCACGTTGGCGTGAGGCCCAAGCACCTCCGCCAGGGGTGGCAGCAGGCGTTCATCCAGTTCCACCGCCACCACCCGGCGGGCGGCCAGCGCCAGGTAGCGGGTGAGGCTGCCCACCCCGGGGCCGATCTCAAGGATCGTGGAGCCCGGCGGGATGGCGGCCGCGGTAACCACCTTCTTCAACGCGCCGGGGTCGATGAGGAAATTCTGACCCAATCGCTTATCCGGCCGGAGGCCGAATTGCCTGAGCAATTGGGAGACATTCAGCGGGGGCAAGTCCACCGGGATCCGCCCGGCCATCAAGGCAGAACCCACAGGATCTGGTCTTCTGGAGGAACGGGCGTCAGGAAGTACAGCGTGACGTATTCATGCCATGCGACGTACTCCGCGTCTGTATACCCGAGGTCGATCCAATGCCGGTCCGGGAATCCGCCGCCGATGTCGGCCACCGTGCCGATGCCATAGCCCGGAACATAGAAAGACCAGCCCGCCAGATAGGGGTACCAGGAACGGATGACGGCAATATGGCCCTTGCGCAACGGCTGGCCGCTGTATGTGATGCCGTAATTGGGCGCGTCCACCGGCGTGCCTGCGTTGGCGGGCGCATAGGATGTGGCGTAGACTTCGACCGCCCGCCAGTACTCGATCGTGCCGTCAGGCGTGTTGGCCGTCCGGATGACGATTTTCGTGCCGTAACCCTGGACGCGCGCCACAGGCTGGCGCGCCACCCATTCATCCTCGACACTGCGGCTTACTTCCTCGCCATCTTCAAAGCGGATACGCACACGCTGGGCCTTCAGTCCGTATTCGCCGGCCTGCACCACCTGGAGCGTATCGATCTCGACCTCGGGCATTGGCTGGAGCTGCGTCTCGAATGCCAACAGCGTCTGTTCCAGGGCGATTTCCTCACGCACCCGCACCACGCGAATCTTCCCGTCGGAGGGCAACTGCAGGCCTTCGGCCGGGATGCTGTAGTCCAGCCCTTGCAGGGAGAGCCCTGCCGAGGCCAGCGCCTGGCCGACGGTCGCGCCCGCGGCGCGGGTGGTGATGGAGCGTTCGCCGATTTGAACGGTGATGACCTGGCCGCTGGCGAGGCCGGCCGTGAGGCCCTCCACCAGCAACGTTTCAGGCGGCGGCTGGAGTAGGTCTGAAGCGTACAACTTGATCTGGTTATCTTGCAGTGCCTGGGCCAGTGTGGGGCCGGGAGAGAACAGCCGCAGGGTTTCCTTGTCCCGCGTCAACCGGGTGGCCAGCGTCGGTCGTAGTTCCAGCACCTGGAATCCAGACGCCGGCGCTTCCGCCTGCGGGTCAACGGGCAGGCCGTCTGCCAGCACCTGATCGCCGGCGTATAGGCGGAAACCGGCAGTCCGCAGTATGTTGGCGGGCACTCGTTCAGCGGTCAAAATCACAAGGACCACATCCGCGGCATGGATTTCCACCGGGCGGGCAGGCCAGACTTGTATCAGCAGGCCATCTTTCAGGGGCGCATCCAGTCCAGGGAATACCTTGTCCTGCGGATAGACATCCACATGGGCGTTGTGCAGTGCCGCGCCCACAGTCGCCCCCCAGACAGTAGCAACCCATGGCGGCGCGCCATTGACCTGCACGAATACAGAATGACGGAAGGCCGGCCACGCCATCAGGGCCAGACCGGCGGCAACGCTCAGTCCGGCCAGGCTCATTAGATTTTTTTGCGAAAATGGGGGGTTCATTGCTGCAAAGGGCTGGAAAAATGCCCAGGCAGGCAACCCGGCGGCACCCAAGGCGACCTGCTTATCGCTGCTTCCTTTCGGATCTGACGAGGTTCACAAGGCCTTGCCGCGCCGGACCCGCCTAGGCGGCGAGTAGGATACCGTAGGAGAGAATGCATGTCAATAGCGCTCATCCAGCGGGCTCCAGTTGTTCGCGCGCCCGGCTTATCATCATTGCGCCCAGCACGACCCCCAGGATGACGATGCCTCCAATCACAATCGGCGTGGTATCGCCCTGCTGTTCGTAGTCCGGACCGGCGGCTTCAGGGTTGAATGTGATGCCGGGTTTTGCTGGCGGGAGCGTTTGGGCATAGGCGGTGAAGTCCGCCACGTCTTGCAAGGTCCAGCCGATCTGTTCAGCGGCGGGCGTTGTGGAAAGCGCCTGCCCGAAGCGGCTCTTGTGGATCAGTCGCCAGGGGTTGGCTATCGCCAGGTCGGCCAGGAACACAGGGGCATTGGCGCTGCCGAAATTCACCGCTGCCCCTTCCGGGCCGTGGCATTCGATGCAGTCTCTGGCATACAGCACCCCACCGCGGCTGGTATTGCCGAGCGCGGCGCCACTGGCGGGGTTGACCAGCAGGTCGGTGTTGACCAGCCGGGTACGCAGGAATGTGATCAGGTCGTTGACGTAGCCGGGGGCAAGGTATCGGGCAAAATTGTGATTCGGGTTGCGGGTGCCATCCAGCCAGGCGCGGATATCGGCCTCCGAGGAACCCACCACGCCGATCACGCCGGGAAACCCAGTGTACTCGTCGCTCCCGGGCCCGTAGATCCCGGCGGCGCCCTTGTAGTCCCAGCCGTGGCAGATCACGCAGCGCCAGGTGACCGTCCCACTGCGCTTGTTGTTCGTCTGTGTGCGCCACAGCGGGTGGTCCCCGGCAGGTGGGGCCACGTCCTGAACGTTGTACCAGGCATCGTAGATGTGAGCACCGACCACCGGGTCGCCGGCGGGCGGCTCCTGCCAGGCGGCCGCGGCGCCCAGCGCGATCACGGACAGGAGCACGGCTAGGTTGGCGAGATGTTTCTGCATGATACAGCCTCGATTTGCAAGTATATCATCCGCAAAGAAACAGCCCCTCGCCCGAGCTGGGCGGAGGGGCTGGTATCATTGGCAGGTCCGTCGCGGCTAAGGCTCGGTGAGCGAGAGCAGGAACAACACCAGGTTTTCCAGGTCGGCTTCGGAGATGAGCTCGCTGAAGTTAGTCGGCATGATTCCATCGCCAAATCCTTCAACCACGAATTCGCCCGGGTTGAGGATGGACGTGCGGATGTAGTCCTCAGCGGATTCGTAACCTGTGCGCGTTTCGGCGCGGGTTGCCACGCCGTCCAACGCCGGGCCGGTTGTCGCCTGGCTGAGCCCATCGATGGCATGACAGCCGATACACCCGTACTGGACGAAGGCCACTCGCCCGAGCGACACCGGATCGTTTATATCCACGGCCACCAGCGGAGTGGGAACGACCTCCGGATTCTCCGCCCAGCCCTGGAAGTTGACGATGAAAGCGGCCACAGCCCGAATCTGGTCGTCGCGCAACGGCCCGCCAAAGCGCTCGGACCAGGTGGGCATCACGGGCGGGCCCTTTCCCTCGCCCTGATACAGGGCCGGGCGCGTGCTGACTTGGCGTCCCGTGCTCACCACCGAGACGATGTAGTCTTCCAGGCTACCCGGCCAGCCCACCTCTGCCAGGCGCGAGGCGAACAGTTCCGGGCAGCGCAGGCACGGCGCCTTGCCGGGGATGCCCTGGGCATGCGAGCCGTGGCATGAGGTGCAGTTGATCTCGAACACCGCCGCCCCGAACTCGATCTGCTCGGCGCGCTGTTCGACTTCGAAGCGCGCCAGGCGGCCGGGTTCTTCGGCGGCCATCACGATCAACACCACCGAACTCAAGATGATGAAGATCGTGCCGAGGGCAATCTCAAGATGGATTCGTTTCATTGTCCTTGCGCTCCTCGGTTACTCTTCCAGCGAGCGGTCTTCATGCAGGAAGTAGTGTTTCGCATAAATCTTCGTAGCCCCGGTTTCCGGGTCGGTCCAGATCACATCCAATTCGACGCGGATGAGTTCCGGGCCGAACTGCTCGATGAGCATGGTGGCATGTAAGTCCGGAAGACGGCCCTCTTCTTCGGCCCTGAGCAGGCCTTCCGAGAACTGGGCGAACACTTCCGTCAGATGCGGGCAGCCGATCACTTCTTCCCCGGTCTCCCGGTTTCTATAGGAGAAATCGCTGGGGCAAATGCCGTCAGGATCGGTTTCGCCCACAGTGTAGATGCCCGGCAGCAACTCTTCATAGGGCGTCTCCCGCAAGATGCCCATGCCCTCTTCCGGGGCCAAGTCCTGGATCACGCGTGTGGCGGCCGGGGTCTCGATGCCGAACTGCGGCAGTCCCATGTAGGAGAGCGCCAGTAGAATGAAGATCCAGGCGATGCCCCACAGGATGGCAAATGGACGTTTGCGTGCCAGGCGGGCGGGGTTGCGGTCGATGTAGGGAATGACAAACAGGATGCCCACCACAACCGGCGGGACGATCAGGCCCATGATGAACTTCGAGTTCAGCAGGCGGCTGAGTTCCAGCGGCGGCAAACCGAGCGGTTTAAGGAGCGGAAGGGCCAGAATCGGATTGACCAGGTTTTCGATGATCTTGGCCGGGTCGATCTTGAGCAGACCCTGCAGCCACCAGAAATACCACGGCGCTTTCGTATCCAGCGGCGTGGCCTGCGGATTGGCGTGGGTTTCAAGCGGGGAGTTGAACAGGTCAAAGTACAGGATCAGCAGCAGCGCCAGGATGCCCACGCTCACCAGGAAGATCTCGTGGGTCAGCAGGTCGGGGATGAGGTCAACGCGGCGGTTGGCTTCTTTTTTCTTGTTGTCGTTTACATCGCCTTCCTCGATGGCTGCCGGAAGGGAGATGCCGTGTTCGCGCGAGACTTTGTAATAGTGGATGCTGATGAAGAGGATCGCCACCAGCGGGAAGAGTACGACGTGGTTGAGGTAGAAACGTAACAGGCCGCCCACCCCGATATCCGGTGCGCCGCGCAGGATGAGGTTGGTGGCCGGTCCGAAGACCGGGCCAGCTTCTGCCATGCTCGAACCGACCGTGATGGCCCAGTAACCTAGTTGGTCCCAGGTGAGCAGGTAGCCTGTGAAAGACAGCCAGGCCGTGATGGCAAGCAGGAGCACGCCAGTGAGCCAGGTGAAGGTGCGGGCGCCCTTGTAGGAGCCGGTGAAATACGTGCGGAATAGGTGTAGCCAGGTGAACAGCACCATCGCCTCGGCGCCTAGTCGGTGCAGGTCGCGCCACAATTCGCCCAGGAACACATTGCTTTCGATCTCGAGAATCGAGCCGTACGCCTGGTCCGGGAACGGGACGTAGTAAACCATCAGCACCAGGCCGGTGATCAGTTCGACCATGAAGAAGAAAGTCGTGAACCAGCCCAGGCGGAACGTATGGGTGAACCAGGTGGACCCCTGCGGATAGTAGCGCGGGCGCAGATGAGCGATGAAGGATGTAGTGATGACCTTGTAACGCGGGTTGGGCTTCTCCGTCGGTGGGTCGCCGCGCAGCACCGCCCGCAATTCGCGGATCGACAGCCCGGCGGTGATGATGCGCACACGGTCGTCGATCAGCGTGCGGATGCGGTTGCGCAGATCCTCGCCGCGCGGGATGTTACTGAGGCGTTGACGCAGTGAGTTTAGCATCTTCTCGACTCTCCAGATGTTTTGGAAGGGTCAGGGGGCTGCCCTGGCCAGGCAATCAGTCGTGGACCTCGCCGATGATCTTAGCGCCGGTGTCGACGCGGATGACAGCGTTGGGGTTGTCAGGCACGGCTACCGGCCCGCCATCATCCGGCGTTACGGCCAGCTCCTCGCCGGTCTGCCCGTCGACAATACGAATGACAAAGCGATCCAGGCTGCGCGGCGCTGGTCCCTGGATGTAGGTGCCGTTGTACTCGTATTGCGAGCCGTGGCAGGGGCAGATGAACTTGAATTCCTGGTCGCTCCAACCGTAGAGGCAGCCCAGATGCGGGCATACTTTGTACAGAGCATAGATGCCCTCTTCCGTGTGAGACAACCAGAATTTGACCTTGGGATAGTTCAACGGGGAAGTATTCACTTCCGGCAGGTCAGCAACTGGGCCATAGGTAAAGATGCCGCCAAATTCGCCTTCCTTGAAACGCGGGTAGGCAAACGCAATCGTGAACCCGCTGACCTCAAGTGTGAGGAAGCCCAGCGAAGCAAGCCAAGCCAGGTTCAAGAACTCCCGGCGGTTCACGGCCAACTGTTCATCTTGCGCGCCGATTGGATCGTTTGAAGCCGTTGCTTCACTCATGCCAACTACTCCTCATCTTGGTCTGGGAAAAGCATTGCGGATTCTATCACAAGAGATTTTTAGAAACAAGCCAATTCCGATTAGATTTGACCGATTCGCCTTTTTGGGATGGATTAGCCCCGCTAATGGATGTGGAGACGGCTAGGCTGCCCAAAGTCGGCCGCGCCCCGGAAACAGCAGGCAGAAACCGCGCCCAGATGCTCCTGGCTATGGCTTACGGCAGCGCCAGTTCGCCAGTGAAAGATGCCCGCATGACCAGACCCACCCCAATGAGAAGCGCTGTGGCATGGATGAGGATCTCGGCGCGTCCTTCGCGCCCTTTCGTATAGGTAAAAGCAATCGGGATGACCGCCGGGATCAGAATGCCATACAGGAGGTGGATGACGCGCGCCGGTCGCAGTCCGGCGATCCACAGATAACCTCCCAGCAGCGCCTGGAAGATGACCAGCAGCTCGCCCACCAGCAGCGCGCCGCGGTAAGCCGGGTCGATGCCCTGCTTACGGAAAAAACGCCAGAAGCCCCACAGGGCGATGAGCAGGAAGTACAGGCCAGCAGTGTTGGCGAGGCGGGCGTGCAGGAAGGATGCGGTCACGGGTTGACTCCAGAAAGAACACAGGGTTTCTTCCATTTTACCGCCATACAACCTGTATGCCGTGCGCCAGTTATAATGCCTGCGGAGATCAGCCCATGAAAGCCATCCTGCTGGACGAGCACGGCGGTCCCGAAAAATTGAAGCTGGCAGAATTCCCAACCCCTGAACCTGGGCCGGGGCAGGTGCTGGTGCGGTCGCGCGCCGCGGCCCTCAACCGGGTGGATATCTTGGTGCGGGAGGGCTGGCCGGGACTCAAACTCGAATATCCGCACATCCCCGGAGCGGATGGCGCCGGCACGGTCGTCGCCCTTGGTGCAGGCGTAACCGCTCCGGAAATTGGCACGCCCGTGGTCATCAACGGCAACCTGAGCGACAGCACCTGCGAATTCTGCCTGGCCGGGTTGGACAACCAGTGCCGCAACTGGAACCTGCTTGGCGAAACGATTCGTGGCACCTACGCCGAATACGTCGCCGTCCCGGCCCGTAACGCCCTGCCGATTCCAGCAGACTTCGACCCGCATGCCGCCGCGGCGGCCGCGCTCGTCTTCCTTACGGCCTGGCACTCGCTCATCGTCCGGGGAAACCTGCGCGCCGGCGAGAAACTGCTGGTGGTAGGGGCTTCCGGTGGGGTCAACACAGCCTGCATCCAAGTGGCGAAACTGGCTGGCGCGCAGGTGTACGTGGTCGGTTCCGGGCGCGCCAAGTTGGACCTGGCCGAGTCGCTGGGCGCAGACAGCCTCATCGACCGCTCACAGGAAGAGGATTGGTCCAGGGCCGTCTTCCAGCTGACCGACAGACAGGGCGTCGATGTTGTGGTCGACAACGTGGGCACAACCTACGCCCACAGCCTGCGCGCCCTCCGCAAAGGCGGCCGTCTGCTCACCGTCGGCAACACCGGCGCGCCCAAATTCGAGTTCGACAACCGCTACATGTTCGGCAAACACCTGAGCATCATCGGTTCAACGATGGGCACCCATGCCGATTTCCGTACGGTCATGGGCCTCGTCTTCGCCGGGGCACTCAAACCCGTGATGGACATGACCTTTCCCCTGGCGGAAGCCGCCGCCGCCCAGCAGCGGTTGGCTCAGGGCGAGCAGATGGGCAAGATCACCCTCGACATTCCCTGACGACCTCAGGAGGAGACCGATGGCAGACCCCGAATACCCCAAGTCCATGCCCGTTGATGAATTTATTCTGACCATGCGGCGCGGCCGGGCGGAATTCGCCGCCTTGTGGGCGGACCTTTCCGACGAGCAGATAACCCGGCGTCCCGGCCCGCAGGACGACTGGTCGGTGAAGGACCTGATGGGCCACATCCTGTGGTGGGAGGGCTACGCTATGACGCGCGTCATGCTGATGCAGGCCGGGGGCGTTGTCCCCGCGCTGGACGATTTCAACGCCTTGAACGCCCAGGTGTTCGCCGCCCACCGCGACCTCCCGCTGGACTTCCTGCGCCGGGAATGGGAAGCCAGCCTGCACCGGCTGGAAGCCTACCTGCGCACGCTCTCCGACAAGCAGCTCAACCACGCCCCCGAAGGATGGGACGACCGCTCGCCCTACCGTCTACTCGGCGGCAACACCTTTGGGCATTACCTGGAACACCAGCCGGACCTGGAGCAGTATGTGGTTGGCCTTGCCTGAGCGGCGGCCGGCTTCCGTAACGTGGCTGGCTGCCTTCGTGTTAATCATCGCGATGGGCCAGCTGGGCCGGGCCCTTTTCGCCTGGCGGCAAATGGCCTTCCTCGGCGATCTTGCCTTCTCGCTTCCCCCGGCCGTGTGGATTCTAAGCGGTGTGCTGCTGGGGGCCGGCGGTCTGGCCGCCGGAACCGGCCTGTGGCTGGGACGCAGGTGGGCAGCCGGGCTGACCGCCGCCGGCGCGGTTGCGTTCGTGGCCTATGCCTGGCTGGAACGGCTGGCGCTTTCCGCCAGCCCGCTGGCCGGAACCAATACGGCCTTTGCGCTGGCGGCCACCTTGATCATCCTGACATGGGTGGCCTGGATTCTTACGCGCCCTCAGGCGCGATCCTTTTTTGGAGCAAATCATGAGCGAAAACAACAGAATTGAGGAACTGCGCCGGCGGCGCGCCGAGGGGCTGCTGGGCGGCGGGCAGGCGCGCATCGATGCCCAGCACGAACGCGGCCGGCTGACCGCCCGCGAGCGCATCGACCTGCTGCTGGACAAGGGCTCGTTCCGCGAACTGGACGCCTTCGTCACGCATCGCACGACCGACTTCGGCCTAGACGACAAGAAGTTCCTGGGAGACAGCGTGGTGACCGGCTGGGGCACCATCGACGGGCGCTTGGTATACGTATACAGCCAGGATTTCACCGTGTTCGGCGGCAGCTTGGGCGAAGTGCATGCGGAAAAGATCGTCAAGATTCAGGACATGGCGTTGAAAAACGGCGCGCCCATCATCGGCCTGAACGATTCGGGCGGCGCGCGCATTCAGGAAGGCGTGATCTCTTTGGGCGGCTACGCCGATATCTTCCTGCGCAATACGCTGGCCTCCGGCGTCATCCCGCAGATATCGGCCATCATGGGACCCTGCGCCGGGGGCGCGGTCTATTCCCCGGCCCTCACCGATTTCATCCTGATGGTGAAGAACTCATCCTATATGTTCGTGACCGGGCCGGAAGTGGTCAAGGCGGTTACGCATGAAGACGTCTCCTTCGAGGAACTGGGCGGCGCCAGCGTGCATGCCGAAGTGAGCGGCGTGTGCCACCTGACGGCCGAAAATGAAGCCGACGCCCTCTACATGATTCGCAAACTGCTCGGCTTCCTGCCGCAAAACAATATGGAAGACCCGCCCTTCAAACCCACCCGCGACGACCCGCTGCGCCGCGAGGCCGCCCTGGACGCCATTATCCCTGACGATCCCAGCAAACCGTACGACGTGAAGGAGATCATCAGCCTGATTGTGGACGACCGGGAATTCTTCGAGATCCAGGAGGCCTACGCCGCTAACATCGTGGTCGGGTTCGCCCGGCTGGGTGGGCATGCCATCGGCATCATCGCCAATCAGCCGGCTGTGCTGGCCGGCGTGCTGGATATCAACGCCTCCGAGAAGGCCGCCCGCTTCATCCGCTTCTGCGACTCCTTCAACCTGCCCATTCTCACTCTTGAAGACGTGCCCGGCTTCATGCCCGGCACGGTGCAGGAACATGCCGGCATTATCCGCTCCGGGGCCAAACTCCTGTACGCCTATTGCGAGGCCACCGTGCCCAAACTGACCGTGATCACCCGCAAGGCATACGGCGGAGCCTACGACGTGATGAGCAGCAAGCACATCCGCGGCGATGTCAACCTGGCCTGGCCCAGCGCCGAGATCGCCGTGATGGGGCCGGATGGTGCGGTGAACATTATCTTTCGCAAGGAGATCGCCGAGGCAAAGGACCCTGTGAAAAAGAAGGCCGAACTGGTGGCCGAGTACCGCGCCAAGTTCGCCAACCCCTACGTGGCGGCCTCGCGCGGCTTCATCGACGACATCATCGAACCCAACGACACCCGCCCGCGCCTGATTAACTCCCTGGAAATGATGGGCAACAAGCGCGATCAGAACCCGGCCAAGAAGCACGGGAATGTGCCGCTCTAGGCAGCGTGGAAATATTAAGCCCTTTACCATTGGCTGAAAAGAGAGACCGCTATGACCTTCAACAAAGTGCTGATCGCCAACCGGGGGGAGATCGCTGTGCGCATCATCCGCGCCTGCCGCGAGCTGGGGCTCAAGACCGTGGCGGTGTACTCGGATGCCGACCGGCGCGCCCTCCACGTCCGCTATGCCTCTGAGGCCTACCACATCGGCCCGCCGCCCTCCAGCGAATCCTACCTGCGCATGGAGAAGTTGATCGATGTCGCCAGGAAATCCGGAGCCGAAGCCATCCACCCCGGCTACGGCTTCCTGGCCGAGCGGGCCGAGTTCGCCCAGTTGTGCGCCGATGAGGGCATCACCTTCATCGGCCCGCCGCCCTCAGCCATCACCCGCATGGGCGACAAGGGCATGGCCCGCAAGATCATGATGGACGCCGGCGTGCCGGTGGTGCCAGGCACCCCCGGCGACAAGAAACTGGGCAACGACGAACTGATTCGCGCCGCCGAAAAGATCGGCTTCCCGCTGCTGGTGAAAGCCAGCGCCGGCGGCGGCGGCAAAGGCATGCGCACCGTACGCAGTTCCGAGGAACTGCCCGCCGCCATCGAAAGCGCCCGCCGCGAAGCCAAATCTGCCTTCGGCGACGACAACGTCTACCTGGAACGCCTGGTGGAGGGGGCGCGCCACATTGAGATTCAGATTCTGGCGGATGCCGAAGGCAACGTCATTCACCTCGGCGAGCGCGAGTGTTCCATCCAGCGCCGCCACCAGAAACTGCTGGAAGAATCGCCCTCGCCGTTCGTCGACGACGACGAGGAATTCCGCCAGAAGATGGGCGCCGTGGGCGTCCTGGCCGCTAGGGCCGTGGATTACGTCAACGCCGGGACGATCGAATGCCTGGTGGACAAAGACAAGAACTTCTACTTCCTTGAAATGAACACCCGCCTGCAGGTGGAGCACCCGGTCACAGAACTGGTCACTGGCATTGATATCGTGACCGAGCAACTACGCATCGCCAGAGGCCGCGCCCTTGGCTATACGCAAAACGACGTGAAGCTGCGCGGCTGGGCGATCGAATGCCGGGTCAATGCGGAAGACCCCTACAACAACTTCATGCCCAGCACCGGCTACCTGAACAAGCATGCCGTGCCCACCGGCCCCGGCGTCCGCGTGGACACTGGCATTGACACCGGCGCGACCATCTCCCCTTATTATGACCCGATGATCTCCAAGGTCATCGTGTGGGGCGAGACGCGCGCTCAGGCCATCCTGCGCATGCGCCGTGCCCTGGACGAGTATAAGATTCTCGGCGTACTCACCAACATCCCCTTCCACCAGAACCTGCTCTCCCAGCACCGCTTCATGGCCGGCAACTTCGACACCAAGTTCGTTGAAGAACGGTTTTCAATGGAAGAGGCCGAGGAAAGCCGCGACACCTTCCCGGAGATCGCCGCCATCCTGGCGACCCTGGCCGCCCACCGCCAGACCGAACGCGCCGCCCACATTATCCAGCGTGGCAAGCGCGACACCAGCAACTGGAAATGGGTGGGACGCTACGAACGGATGCACCGCTAAGAGGAGCAGCCATGAACCAGAGGTACGTCACCACTATTGGCGAACATCAATATGCCGTCGAACTGCTCAAAGACAACAAGGTGCGCGTGGACGGCCAAGTGTACAGTGTGGATTACGAAGCCATGACCGGTCAGCAACTGGTGAGCCTGGTCGTGGATGGCCACTCCTTCGACTGCCACGTCTATCAGGATGAAGACAACTGGCACGTCTTGATGCGCGGCCGGCTCTACACCGCTGAAGTCGTGGACGAACGCGAGATGCGCCTGCGGGCCGCCGCTGGGGAAGGCCATGATGACTCGGGGCTCTTCATCCTGAAAGCCCCCATGCCCGGTCTGGTGGTCAACGTGCCGGTCAAACCGGGCGACCAGGTGAAAAAGGGCGACGTGCTGGTGATTCTCGAAAGCATGAAGATGCAGAACGAACTCAAGGCGCCGCGCGACGGCCTCGTGACCGCCGTGGATGTGAACGCCGGCGACAGCGTGGAACAGAAACAGGTGATGCTCAGCCTGGAGTGATGGATGGCCGCCGATCTTGAAATCGAGGTCAAGTTCCTGGTCGCCGACCTTGGCGCTGTGGAGGCCCAACTGCGCAGCCTGGGAGCGACCTGCCTCCAGCCGCGAACCCTCGAACGCAACCTACGTTTTGACACAGACAACGGCGCATTGACCCGCGCCCGGCGCGTTCTGCGCCTGCGCCGCGACGTGCGCGCCACCCTCACCTACAAGGCCGCGCCAGAGGTCAGCGAATCTGTCAGCGCAAGACAGGAACTTGAAGTTGAAGTCGCGGATGAGGATGCGGCCCGCCGCATCCTCGAGGCTCTCGGCTACCGGGTCAGCTGGGCTTACGAAAAGTACCGCGCCACCTACGAGATGAATAGACACCACATCATGCTCGACCAGCTGCCCTTCGGGGATTTCGTGGAGATTGAAGGCGAGACCCCTGAAACCATCGAGCACACCGCACAGTCGCTCGGCCTGGACTGGCGCTGCCGGATTCTGGAAAGTTACAGCCAGCTCTTCAAACGCCTGCGCACGCACGGAATCGCCTCAACCGACCTTACCTTCGAGGAGTTCTCGGGAGTTGAAGTAACGCCTGCGGCTCTTGGAGTGTCAATGACGGGATTGTCGCTCTGATGCTTCTGTAATTTAGAGCCGCGGAAAAGGCTGTATGATGTTGGCAGGGGAAAGGACACACCGGATGACAGAAGAAAGCAGGACGCGAATCGGATGAAGAAACCAGACGCGGCCGGGTCAGTGATGGAACTGCGGAAATTGCTTGAGATTCTCCCGGACCCCATATTCCTTGTTGACCTGGACTCATTGAATATTTTGGAAGTCAACCCCGCAGCGTGCAACCTGTATGGCTATTCACGCGCGGAATTGGTGGGGCAACCTGTACTGATGGTCTCGGCCGAGCCGGCGCGCTCCAGTCGCCGTTTGGCCGAGATTCAAAAGGGGCGGCTCGATCAGATAGCGATTGTCAGGCACCGGCGCAAAGATGGCTCCACCTTCCCCGCCAGCCTGAGCTTGAGCACCACCGAAATCGAAGACCGCCCCACGATTGTAGGAATGATACGCGACCACACCGTGCAGGAGATCATTGAAAATCAGTTGCAGCACCTTAATGAGCGCATGAGCGTCACCCTGCGCGCCCTGCCGGATCTGATGATCGAAGTCGATGCGGAAGGCAGGTATATCGATTATTACGCCTCACGCCCAGACCTGCTGTTCATCCCCTTTGAACAGCAGATTGGCAGGACGATCGAGGAGGTTCTCCCGCCTGAAGCGGCAAAAATCACGCGGGCAACCCTGGAGGAAGCCAGACAGAACGGCGTCAGCCAGAGCGCGCCATATAGCCTGCCCCACTCGGATGGATTGCGGTACTACGAATCGACCATTTCCCGCAAATCACTGGGCGATGACGTGCAACCCAGTTTCATCGTCCTGGTGCGGGACATCACCGACCGGGTGCTCACGGAACAGGCACTTGAAGAGAGCCGGGGCCGCTACCGCCGCCTGGTGGAGTTTTCAAGCGACGTCATCTTTGCGGCAGACCCCAAGGGCATGGTGATTTTCGTAAACCCTGCCGTGGCAGATTTCGGCGGCTACTCACCCGAAGACCTGATAGGCAAAAACTATCTTGAGTTCGTCTCGCCGGAGTGGGTCGAAGTCACCGAGAGATTCTACGACGCCCAGCTGGCTTCCCGGGTGCCGGAGACAACGTTCGAGTTCCAGGTGTGCCGCAAAGACGGCGCCCTGATCTGGGTCGAGCAAAACACTACGCTTGTCGTGCGCGATGGGAAGGTCGAGGGATTTCAAGGCATCATGCGGGATATCACCGCCCGCAAAGAACGCGAGTTGGCGCTGGCTTCGGAATTCGAGGAAGCCACCACGGCCGCCCGCACCGACCTCCTGACCGGCCTCTTGAATCGTCGCGCCGTTTTCGATGTCGCCCAGCAGGAACTGGATTTGGCGTCACGGTTGGGCCACCCGCTCATACTCATGATGGCCGACCTGGATAACCTGAAGAACGTCAACGATGAGCACGGCCATTCCCAGGGAGATGCCTACATTCAGTTGCTGGCCGTACAGATCTCGGAAACGGTGCGCGGCTCGGACCGGGTGGGTCGTATGGGCGGAGACGAATTTCTGGTCATCCTGCCGAATACGACCCTTGAAGGCGGCCAGCGGGTGGCGGGGAAGATATTGCAGGCCATTCGCCGAACGCGCCTGGGCCTGCCGGGCGGCGGATCGCTGCCCTTGAGCGCCAGCCTGGGTCTGACGGCCTTCAAGCCGGGCGAATCGCCGTCGGCGTTCAAGGCGATGTTAGAGCAGGCCGACCGAGCGCTTTACCATGCCAAGCAATCCGGCAAGAATACATTCGCGGCGTATTCACCTGAGATGTCTGGTGATGCTGAACGCGATCAAGACCCGTAGGTCAGCTTCCCCTCTTCGGCCCAAATCAAGTCCTCCCCTTCGACGGTCACGCCAATCAGCCGTCTCATCTGATCGCTCAGTGCCTGAGCCTGCCCGGTGGTCAGCCCGCGCGTCCAGCCCTCCGCCCGGTTGGGGGTTTCCAGGCCATGCTCCTGGAGCAGCCATTCCGTTCGGCGGGCGATTGCCTCAGAAGGCTCGATGATGCGCACCCCTTCCCCGGCGATCTCGCGCACAAGTCTTTCCACGAACGGGTAGTGCGTACAGCCGAGGACGACCGCGTCGATGTTCTCGGCCAGCATCGGGGTCAGGGCGGCCTCCAGGATGCGGCGGGCTTCGACTCCGTCCGTATTTCCGGCTTCGATCTCTTCCACAAGCCCCGGGCAGGTGGATTGCAGAACGCGCACGTCCTGCGCAAAACGCTCGACCACCGAAGCATAGAGCTCGCCCTGGAACGTGGCCCGCGTGGCGATGACGCCGACCACGCCGGTCTGGGTGGTTTCAGCAGCGGGCTTGACGGCCGGCTCCATGCCCACGAAGGCGACATTCGGGAAGGTCTGGCGCAGGTGGGCCAGCGCAGCCGCCGAAGCCGTATTGCAGGCCACCACGATCAGTTTGGCGCCCTCGGCCAGTAGAAAACGCACGATGGCCTCGGAGAACTCCCGCACTTCAGCCAGCGGGCGCGGGCCGTAGGGGATGTGGCCCTGGTCGGCCACGAAGATCAGGTTTTCGCGGGGCAGGTGGGCGCGCAGGGCGCGCAGCACGGAGAGTCCGCCTACGCCGGAATCGAACACACCGAGGGGAGCGGCGGGGTCGGGCATATGCACGGCGCGGCTCACTCCCCGCAGGCGGCCACGAAGGCATTGAAGATGGCCTGCATGGCCGGGTCGTCCACCAGCCATTCGGGGTGCCACTGCACCGCCAGCCCGAAGCGATGGCCGGGCAATTCCAGCGCCTCGACCAGGCCATCCGGAGCGTACGCGACGGGTTTGAGCGCGCCGGCCACTTCCTTCACACCCTGATGGTGCAGGCTGTTGACCTGCAGGATTGGCTCCCCGACGATTTCCGCCAGGCGCGAACCCTCGCCCACCCGCACCGGGTGCGCCAGATAATCCCAGGGGTGGCCGGGAAAATAGGAGTGTTGTAGCGCGCCAGGCAACTGGTCGGCGATATGGGTATGGAGCGTGCCCCCGAAAGCCACGTTGAGCACCTGCAGGCCGCGGCAGATGCCCAGAAAGGGCGTTTCCCCGGCGGTCGTGTCTTTAACCAGGTCAAGTTCGATGCGGTCGCGCTCGGGGTCCACGTCGTACACTTCCGCATGGTCGGCCCCATTGAAACGGGCCGTCTCGATATCGCCGCCCCCGGTGAAGAGGACGCCATCCAGCCGGGCCTGGAGTTCACGCACCGCGGTCTGTGAAAGGTTCAGGGGGATCAGGACCGGCAGCGCCCCGGCCCGCACGAGCGCCTCGCAATACGAACGCGGCGCGGACACCATCGGGATCTGGTACAGGTCGCTGAAGGTGCTGCGGGTGGTCACACCGACTAACGGGGATGGCATTCGGCCTCCGCGGAACGGGAATCAACAAGGGTGCAGCCTGGGCCGCACCCTTGTATTCTACACGAGAAGCGCTGGGGCTCTTAGTTCTGGATCTTCTGCTTGAGGCGGGCCTTCTTGCCGGTGCGCTCACGCAGATAATAGAGCTTGGCGCGGCGCACATGCGAATGGCGCTCCACCACCACTTTATCCACCAGCGGGGAACGCAACAGGAAAGTGCGTTCGACGCCGATGCCGTTGCTGGCGACGCGCCGCACCGTGAAACTGGAGTTCTGGCCGCCACGGCTCACCCGCAGCACCGTGCCTTTGAACTCCTGGATGCGCTCCCGGTCGCCTTCCTTGATGCGCACGTGCACACTGACCACATCGCCCGGCCCGAGGTCGGGGATGTTTTCGTTTACCGGCGCTTCCACTGAGCGTAAAATGTCGTCCATGATGGCTACCTCAATTCTGATGGATGGCCAGCCCAACCGGGGCGGGCACAGCGGTGTATTATACCAACGTGTGAAGAAAGCGCAAGGGGGATTCTATGGCTGATATAATCGCCGGGCGTGTGTTTGCCGCACACGCCGCCCAAACCCCATGATTCTCGTCACCGGCGGTACCGGATTCATCGGCCAGGCTCTCATCCGCCACCTGGTGGAAGAGGGCCGCGCCGTGCGCACCCTGCTGCGCCCCTCCGGGGAAACGCCCAACCTGCCCGTCGGCGTTCCGGTCGAGGTCGCCCTCAGCAGCATCGACGACGAGCGCGGCCTGCGCTCGGCATTGGTGGGTGTCGATACCGTCATCCACCTCGCGGGGAGTGAATGGCTGGGCACGCGCGGCAGTCTCGACCAGGTGGAGATTCAGGGCACCCGCACGCTGGCCAACGCGGCCGCCGAGGCCGGCGCCCGGCGCATCCTTTTCCTCAGTCACTTGGGCGCTGACCGCGCTTCCGCCTACCCGGTGCTCAAAGCCAAGGGCATCGCCGAAGAGTTCATCCGCCGCAGCGGGCTGGAATACACCATCCTGCGAACTTCGCTCGTCTTCGGCCCGGAAGACCACTTCACAACCGACATCGCCCGCCTGCTGCATCTGCTGCCGTTCGCGTTACTGCTGCCCGGCCGCGGCCAGAGTCTGCTTCAACCCATCTGGGTGGAAGACCTGGCGACCTGCCTGGCCTGGGCGCTGGAGAAACCTGAAACCCGCGGCCAGACCTTCGAGATCGGCGGGCCGGAATTCCTAACGCTGGCCCAGGTGGTTGAGCAGGTCATGGAGACGCTCGGCCTGCGGCGGCAATTCGTGCACGTCTCACCGATCTCCATGCGCGCGGCCGCGGTGCTGCTAGAGTATCTGTTTCCGAACCTGCCGGTATCCGTGTACTGGCTCGACTACCTGGCAACCAACCGCACCGCCGAGATCGACTCGGTCTCCCGCCAGTTCGGCCTGTTGCCGGCGCGCCTCTCCCAGCGCCTCGCCTATCTTAAGGGCCAGCCCTGGGGCCGCCGCGCCTGGGCCGAGCTTCTCTTCCGCCGTCCGGCCTGACGCCATGCCGCCTTCACAGAATTTCGACATCCGCGCCCTGACCCGCATCGAGCAAATGCAGCAGGTGGTCGGCCTCCAGCAGGCCGTTTGGCCTGGCATCCAGTCCGTGCCGGAGCACCTCCTGCTCACCGCCGCCCACAGCGGCGGGCTGGTTTTGGGCGCCTGGGAGGGTGAGACCCTCATCGGCTTCGTCTTCGGCTTCCTCGGCCTGCACGGCACAGGCGCCAGCGCCATCCTCAAACACTGCTCGGACATGCTGGGCGTACTGCCAGAGTATCGCGACCGGGGGCTGGGCGCGGCGCTCAAGCGCGCCCAGTGGCAGATGGTGCGCAAACAGGGCATCGAACTGATCACCTGGACCTACGACCCGCTGGAAAGCCGCAATGCCAACCTGAATGTCGCCAAACTGGGCGCCATCGCCAAGACCTACCTACCCGACCTGTACGGCGAGATGAGCGATGGTCTGAACGCCGGGCTTCCTTCCGATCGCTTCATGGTGGAGTGGTGGGTGAACTCGCCGCGCGTCGCCAAGCGCCTCAGTCGCCAGCCACGCCGCCGCCTGGATCTGGCACATTTTCTCTCTGCCGAGGCCGCGCCGCTCAACGCGACGGCTCTGGATGAGGACGGCTGGCCGCGCCCGGCCAGCGACGAGCTTCACCGGCTGGCCGACGCTTTCGCCCGCCCGCCGCTCACCCTGTTCGAGATTCCATCGGAGTTCCGCGCCCTCAAATCCGCCAACCAGGACCTTGCCCTGGAATGGCGGCTCTACGCCCGGACCGCCTTCGATCTGTTCTTCAGCCACGGTTATCTGGTAACCGATTTCGTCCACCTTCCGGGCAGCGCTTCGCGCAGTTACTACGTCCTCAGTCACGGCGAGAGCACCCTGGGGCGTTAGATGAACGTAGAAGCCATCACTCTCCGCCATCTGCGCATGCGGCTCAAGAGCCCGTTTGAGACCAGTTTCGGTCGCATCCACGGCCGCGAGTGCATTCTGCTGGAACTTCGCGCCGATGGCCTGACGGGCTACGGCGAGTGCGTGGCCGACCGCGACCCCTGGTATTCCTACGAAACCGTTGGCACGGCCTGGCACATCCTGAAGGACCACCTGATTCCGCCCCTACTCGGCCAGCCGCTGCCCTCCCCGGAGGACTTCCAGGCCGGCGCGGCCGGGGTGCGTGGGCACAACATGGCGAAAGCCGGGTTGGAAATGGCCCTCTGGGACCTGAGCGGCAAGGCCGCAGGCAAGCCGCTGGCCGCACGACTGGGCGGCGTGCGCGCAACCGTGCCGGTGGGCGTGTCCATCGGCTTGCAGGAGAGCGCCGCCGCGTTGGTCAAGATCGTGGCCAGTTACGTGGAATCGGGCTACCGGCGGGTCAAACTTAAGATCAAACCCGGGCAGGATGTGGGACTCGCCCGAGCCGTCCGCAGCGCCTTCCCGGACCTCGCCCTGCAGGTAGATGCCAATTCCGCCTACACGCTGGAAAGCGCCGAAGCCCTGTTGCCGCTGGATGACCTCGGCCTGCTGCTCATCGAACAGCCGCTGGCCGAGGACGACCTGTGGGATCATCGCCAATTGCAGTCGCGCCTGCGCACGCCCATCTGCCTCGACGAAAGCATCACCAGCCCGCGCCACGCCCGCCAGGCCCTGGAAATGGAAGCCGCCCGCATCATTAACATCAAGGCCGGCCGCGTCGGCGGGTTGAGCGCCGCGCGCGCGATCCACGACCTATGCCGGGCAACGGGCGCGCCCGTGTGGTGCGGCGGCATGCTGGAGACCGGCGTGGGCCGGGCCAGCAACCTGGCCCTGGCGGCGCTGCCGGGCTTTACTCTGCCCGGCGACATTTCCGCTTCCGACCGCTACTACGAAGAGGACATCACCGTCGAGCGCTTCATCCTAAACCCCGACAGCACTATCGGCGTGCCGGCCGCGCCCGGCCTCGGCGTGACCCTCGACCCCGCCGCGCTGGCGCGCGCGACCCTCGATTCCCTCGTACTCAAACCCTGATACGCCTCCGCACCGGGGCAACCTTTTCCTTAAAAACTCGCCTGCCGGGCGGTTTGCGCATTGGCGCGCCCTACTATATACTCACGCTAGGCTTTCGGAACCGAGAGGACATTGCCCGCGTAATGCGAACATACGACATCACGCTCACCATCTCGCCCGACCTGGTGGTTTGGCCGGAAGATCCGCCGGTCGGACTGGAACGTGTCTCCAGGATCGAGGATGGCGCGACCGCCAACGTCACCCGCTTGAACATGTCCGCTCACACCGGCACGCATATCGACGCGCCCTTTCATTTTTTGAGTGACGGGCAGACGGTGGAAAACCTGGATATCGACCTGCTCACCGGCCGCGCCTACGTGCTGTACCTGCCGGATGTGGACCAGGTGACGGCCGCCATGCTGGAGAACTCGCCCATCCCGCCGCGCACCAAACGCGTCCTGCTCAAAACCCGCAACTCGGCCCTATGGGCGAACAATGCCCACAAGTTCGATACCAACTACGTCTCGCTTGCGCCCGACGGCGCCCAGTGGATGGTGGACCGCGGCGTCAAACTTGTGGGCGTGGATTATCTTTCGGTGGCCGCCTTCGAAGATGTCGTGCCCACACATCGAATATTGCTGGGGGCCGGGGTGGTCATCGTCGAAGGCCTGAACCTCGCCGAAGTCTCCCAGGGGCGTTATACGTTGTATTGCCTGCCGCTCAAACTGCAGGGCAGCGATGGCGCGCCGGCGCGCGCCATCCTCACCGGGGTCTAAGAACCGCCAACGAAACCAGAAATTCAACCGTCGGCGGTTCAAAATTCAGCGTCAGGTCCGAGCAGTCGAAGCGATAGCCGCAGTTCGGGCAGGTGATCTTGCAATTGTGCTCTTCCATGCGACTGCCGCAGCGGTCGCACAGCCATTCCCGTCCGGGTGTCACGAGCTTACCTCCACGGGCGGCACGCGCCGCAGCGGCCTGAACAACGCCGGGTCGAACCCCGCCAGGCCGTCCGGCCCCAGGCGGCGGGTCTCAGCCAGGGCGGCGGCCAGATCCCGGCGCAACTGGCCCACATCCACCGTGCGGCAATGCTCCGGCCAGGGCTTCAGCCACACCTGGCCGCGGGCGTGCATTTTCAGCGCGCCGACATAGTTCCGCCGCTCGATCTGGAAATACATCACCCCGGCCTGCAGGATGCCCTTGTACAGCCCGCGAATCACGCCCGGCTCTTCCTTCCAGGCCAGTTCGAGGGCCTCGTGGGCATGCCAGTACTGGCGGGCGTCGAACAGGCGGATGCCCTCTTCGGCGGCGGGCGGCAATGTGCCCGGGCAGGCAGCCCGCATCTCCGCTTCGCTTGGGTTGAACTCACGCAGGTTGAGCGCCATGCGTATAGTATAGCGGCGCTTTTGGCGACGCTCAACAAAAATCCCGCCTGGTTGGGCGGGATTGAATGGAAACAGGGGCGATTTCTGCTTATCCAAGTTCTTTCAGGGCGTCTTCCACGCTCAGCTCGCCGTTTTCCAGGCGCGTCAGCACCTCAATGCGGTCTTTGTGCTCACCGCGCTTGAAGTGCACCGGGCCGGGCTCGCCGCCGCCGGCGTTCACGAGCGTCAGGCTGCCAGAGGTGCTCTTGAGCGAGACGACCGGCCCGCCGCCGTTCAGGTCCACGTCCCAATAGCGGCGGTCCACCACCCCGTGGGTGGCCTCCAGGTTGGTGCGGATATGGCCGCTCACCGTGCGGGCGTGCACATGGCAGCCCTGGCCTTCGGCCACTTCCAGCCGCACACCGCCCGAAACGCTCGTAAACCGGTAGGGGCCTTCACCCAGAGGCGTCTCAATGTGCAGTCTGCCGCTCACGGTGCCGGCTTGCAGGGTCGGGAGGTCGGATTCGGCGATGACGATCTTGCCGGAAACCGCGCTCAGTTCAGCCGGGCCGTGCAGGCGGCGAGCCTGAATCTGCCCGCTTACCACGCTGGCGTCGATGTCGCCGGCCAGGTCTTCGAGGATCAACCCGCCGCTGACGCTCTTGAATTTGTGATGGCCGTCGAGGCCGCTGACGCGCGTGCCGCCGCTCACGTTCCTGGTGCGCACGCTGGTCTGGCGCGGGACCTTGACGGTGTAATGCACCCGGCAAGGGCGCGAGAAACCGAACCAGACCGACTCGTGTTCGGTACGGGCGACGACCGCGCCATCCGCGCGCTACTCGATGTGAATGGAGGTTTCCCGGCTGTCGCCGGAGTTGTCTTCCCTGACCGCCAGGATGTGAATGGCGGCTTCGTCGTGCGGCTCGACCAGGATTTCGCCGCGGATGTTGCTGACCGACAGCGCGGCGGGCAGGTTGACGGCATATTCCTGGGTCACGCGTGTTTCGCTCATGGCATCATCTCCGTTTGCCACATCGGCTGGCGAAAGAATCGACAGGATCCCCGGACGTGTTATTCAATGAAGATCTCGATGTGCTCGCCATCCTCGTCGTCCTGCACGTCGACGATCTTGCCGGTCAACCCATCCCGAATGGCCTCGCTGACCTGGTCCATATTGAAGCCCTCGATATCCGGCACGAAATTGGAGGCGATGTTCAGCCCGGCATCCACCAAGCTCATCGGCAGGTTGACGCTTACCTTGGTCTTGCCGGTGATGGTGTCGGTGACGCGCACGCGCATGTAGCGGGCATTGCCAACCCGCGCCACGGCGGTGCGCGTCCGGCCCTGATTCTCGGCCAGCGCGGCCAGCAGTTTGGCGCCGTCCTCGGCCGAGATCTTGCCGTCCTGCACCATTTGCAGGATCTTCATTCGTTCTTCACTGGTTGCCATCATGGTCGTACCTCCGGAATGGATGATTGCGTTCATCCGATATACACTTCGACGTGCGTGCCGTCGTCATCGTCCACGTTGATGTAGAGCGGTTCGCCGGCCCTGGCGCTGGCGCCCAGCGCCTGCAGCAGCTCATCCACGGAGGTGTGCGGCAGGTCGGGGATGTAGTGCCCGAAGTTGCGCAGCACCCACATGGTGAAGGCCAGCGGCAGGGGGATGCTGATCGCCACCCGCGTGCCGGACTTGCCGTCCTTGGGCGGTTCGTTGACCCGCACATGCACCCAGGTTCCGGTCTGGCTGCCCCAGGCCAGCAGGAGCAGGAGCAACCCGGCCAGCAGCGGCAGCCAGGCGCAGAAGAACCAGAAGCTCACGCCGGCGGCTTCGTAGGCGCTGAAGGCCCAGTAGGAACTGAGCAGCACCAGCGCCAGGCCGAGATACAGCGGAATCTGCCACCAGCGCCGCCAGCGTTCCAGTTCTTCGTCGCCGATGGGGGTATGGCTGGCCGATTCGCCCTGCAAAACCTGGATGCGCTCACCCGCCAGCGGTTCGGCGACGCCGCCCATCTGGGCGATGGCGGCCGACGGGCTGAGCTCGCCGCGCTCGATTCTTTCGAGCAGGGCCATGGCGCTGGCCGGTTCAGGGGTTGCGGCGGTTTGCGTGCCAAGCGCCGCCATGCGCCGGATGCCCTCTTCGGCGCTGAGTTCGCCGCGTTCGATCATCTCCAGGATGCGGATGCGTTCGTTCTCGCTCATGGGCTGTCATTCCTTCTTCTTGCGGCGCGGAGCGCGCGGTTCTTTGGGTTCGCGCGGCTCTTTCGGCTCGCGGGGCTCTTTGGGTTCCATCGGTTCCACAGGCTCAACCGGCGGCGTTGCGCCAACCGGGGGAGCCGGCGGCATGGGTGGCATGGGCGGCATAGGAGGCATGGGAGGAAGGGGAGGAAGGGGAGGAAGACTTCCGCCGGGCTGGCTACCTTCCAGCGCGGCCAGGAGCATATCCGCTTCAGCCACGCCGATCTTGCCTTCCTCCAGCATCTTGAGAATCATGATGCGCTCTTCTTCGCTCACAGGCGCGCCGGCGGTGCGGCCCCTGCGCCCGGCGCGGTGAACGCGGTGCTCGGCATGGCGGGCGGCCCGGTAGGCCTGCCGCCGGGCGTGGGACAGTTTGCGCTCGATCTCGTGCTGTTTGCGCTCCATTTCACGGCGCTTGTGTTCGAGTTCGCGGCGTTTGCCCATTCCAAGGTTCTCGAAATTTTCCATCATCGAGCTGATCTGCTCGTTGAACGTTTCCATCTGGGTTTCGATCTGTTCGGTGACCTGCTGGGTGATCTCCTCGGCCAGGCTGCTGAAATCCTCGCCGAATTCGAAATTGAAGTCAAACTCGTCGGAGTCCACATCACCGGCCGCGCCGCTGGCGCGGAAATCGATGCGCCCACCGGCCTCCAACATGAACGGGCTTTCACCCGCCCCAAGGGTCAGTTCCGCTTCCGTCTGCTCGAGCGTTTCGCTGCGTTCAGGCGTTGCCAGGCTGATGTTACCGGACGTGGATTTGAGGCTGACCTGGGCGCTGGCCCCCGGCGCGAGGCGGCAGACGATGTTCCCCAGCGCGCTCACCCGATAAGCCTGATGAGGTTCGATCTCCAGGTTCAGGCTGGCGTGGCCGCGGGCGGAAGCCTCCAGATTGTGGACGGCGCCGCGCACCTCCAGGTTGCCGCTGACCTGGCCGAGATGCGCCGGGCCTTCGATATCGCGCAGGGCGGCGTTGCTATGCACCTTGCCGGCCTTCACCTGGCCTTCGATCTGTTTGACGATCAGGTTGCCGAAGACCTCATCGACCAGGATGGAGCCGGCGTTCTTGACGAGCAGCTGGCCCATCACGGTCTGGATGGTCACTTCACCTTCCAGGTTTTTGACGAGCGCCTCGCCATCCACGCGCTCGACCTTGACCGTGCTTCCGGCGGGCAGACGGATGACCATGCCGGCGTCGGCGCCGATGCGCACTTTGTCGGGGCTGCCCTCGAACTGCACGGCGTCGTCCACCGCCGCGTCGATGCGAATCTCCGAGCGGTCCCAGCCGCGCAGGTGCAGGTTGCCGTGAGCGCGCTCGATGACGACTTCCGGGTTTTCGTTGGTTTCGTAGATGATCTGGTCCATCATGGCGCTACTCGCTTTCCTTCAGCAGGCGCATGGCTTCTTCGTAATTGATCTTGCCGGTCTCCAGGTCTTCCAGGATGGTGCGGCGGTCGTCTTCGGTCAGGCCGCTGGCATCCTCGCCGCCCGGCTCGTAGCCCAGGGCGCGGATGACCTCGTGCAGCCGGTTGCGGATGGTGGGGTAGGAAAGGCCCAGTTCGGCTTCCATGCGGGTGATCTTGCCCTCATTGCGCACGAAGAGTTCCACGAACTCCAGCTGCTGGGGGTTGAGCGCGCTGAACGGCCCGGCCGTGAAGCGGCCCTGAATGGTGGTGTCGCATTCGCGGCAGGTGAGAGTGGTGACGGCCAGCTCGCCGCCGCAGACCGGGCAGTTGCCAAGCAGAGGGTACATGGCAGGGAGGCTCCTAATCCGTTCCGGCGCCGCCGCGGATGGTGAAGGTCTGGTGGGCGCGGCGGCGGGCGAACAAGGCGGAGAACAACCGCCGCAGCCAGGCGGCCAGGCGTTCGCGGGTGAGGCTGTGTGGGGCGTATTTCGTCAACATGCCGTTCTCCTGTGCAACAATCGAAAGAGTTGCTTTACCAATCTACCCGGATTATAGCATTATGTTCATGATTGTCAAGCGATTATTAAGATTTTCTAAAGTATTGTTTGTAATTCTTCAAGATTCTTGCGATTCTGAGAGGGTTTTGGCGTTTCAGGGGGCGAAAAGGCCCGAATCCTATGAACGCGAATGGAAGAACCCGCGCAGGAGAATACGGTGGCGGGCGGTGGGCGCCCGCTGGGATGGGACAAAGGGACATCGCGCGACACACCTGTTAACAATTCTGTCATATCCATGTCACATCGATGTAGCATCCGTGTAGTATCCGTGTAGTATCCATGTCACATCCATGTAGCATCCGTATAGTATCCATGTCACATTGTGTAGCATCTGCCGCACAGCGTGTAGCATTCGTTGAGGGGTCGAGGGGTCGGGTGGTCGAGGGGTCGAGGGGTCGGCGGCGGCCGGGGGCGCGCGGCGGCGCGGTGAAGATGGCGGGCAGGCGGAATGATGCCCTGGTGGGCGATTACCGCTGATGGTGAACGGGCCTTCGCTGGGTGCAACCCCCGTTCCTGGCGGGTAACCCTGCGCTTCAACCTATTTCACGCGGTCACGGCAACAAGCAGAGGCTCGCCACACGGCCGCCAGATGCTGCACGGAGTCTTGCAGGGGGCGCCGAAGGTATTGTAGGTGGCAGAGGTTGCACTGGTGAGAGGTGTTTGTAAAATCCACGTAAACCCTTGTAAAGGGGATTTTACAGGGTTAGGGACACAGATGCGGGCGTCGCGATTGCAGAGCGATCGTTTCTCAATTCAGAGCATCATCAAGGCTTCACCCGACCTGTTATGAGCAGAATTGTTAGTAGAATGAGGGCGAAACATGAGAAAGTACTACCAAGTCTCATGAGCAAGATCCAGCTAGCGCCATTAATGTAGGCTATGTTGAATTCGCGAAGCGGGTTCTTTGGCGACCTTCGTTCCCAATAGGATAGGTAGTAATTCCTAAGGGAATCAGGCTTGAACCACGCCAAATATGAAATGAATCCGAACACAATCGCAGAAAGAAGAACGTAAACTACAGATTCTTGGACGCTCACATCTTTTTCTTTCTTAGTCTACGGATCCCAAATTTGCCAGGCATAGCCGATTGAGTAGCTTGCTCCAGGCGTATAGAAACCAACCTCAAAGCTCGAGCTCCCAATGTTTGTGTATGGAGGAGTTCCTTCAATACCCCAGCCTGCTACGTATCCACCGCTTAGATCCGAGTACGGTCCGGTTAGATAGGATTCAAGCCTCTCCTCATCTGGAGAGCCACCTGTTAGCCACCCATCAGTAATTGAAACACCACCTCCTGGAATTCCGAACGCCGGGCCAGTACCAAAGTAAACGTTTCCAAATTCGTCCATAATCAGCGAAAATCCCCAACCTACCCCGGGCCCAATTGCAGTGTAGGTAACATTTAGATAATCAGGAGGTCTCACGTCTGGAGGAAGTGCGTAAGGAGGGGGAATGTAGGGCGGAATCGTGCATCCCCAATCAGGGCAGAAAGTGAGGGGGTTTGTAATGGGCTCTGATTCGCAACCCGTATGCCAGGGTTGGGCTTCACATAGGCTTTTCTCTCTTCTGCACTGCGGTAGTCTGGTGTGAAGAGCACAGTTGACTGCCATGGGCTTGTCATCTGGCTCCTCGTCGCAAATATCTAACTGAGGGCCGCTCCCATTACATACCTCAGTCTTGAGCTGGTCCTCAAGATTCTGCTCCGTCTGGGCCTGTGTCGCAGGTGTGGTTGGAGACGAAGGCGCTTGCGCCGTAGTAGTCCCGGCATTGGTTTGGTAGGCGACGCACTGGTTATCCATATAACGCAAGCATTTCCCATCATGGCCACTGGGATCATTCATGTTCAATGGATTACCATAAACGTACATAAACCGATTCAGTGACTGTGGACTGGACAGATTGGGCACGATGGTATCTGCTTGCACAAACCGCCTCAATCGCGGGCTATAGATGCTGTCTTGGCGCGCTTTTTCCCGCACTTGTAAACGCTCTGTAAAATCGCCCGGCCGCATGCCCCCATTATAGCGGCGCGGCATCGCAAATCAACAATCTACAATCCTCAATCTGCAATCGCCCGCCCGCGCCTTGCGTGATACCTGTCCTCCCGTAATCATGGCAAATACACCTTGATAAATCCGGATTGAGGGAGAAGATAGAGGGCGGCGCGCGGCGGACGGGCCGCGCGCCTGTGAGTAGGATACAATTCACCCGCTTTTGGAAGAATTATCACGAGGAGTCCCCTGATGAGCAATATGCGTGAAGAAGCCCTGGAATATCACCGCCTGAACGGCAAACCGGGCAAGATCTCCATCCTCCCCACCAAACCGCTCGACACCCAGCGCGACCTCGGCCTGGCCTACTCGCCGGGCGTGGCCGAACCGGTGCTGGAGATCGCCCGCGACCCGGCCCTGGCATTTGAATACACCTCACGCGCCAACCTCATTGCGGTCGTCTCCAACGGCACGGCCATCCTCGGCCTGGGCAACCTGGGGGCGCTGGCTTCCAAGCCGGTGATGGAAGGCAAGGGCGTGCTGTTCAAGAAATTCGCCGACATCGATGTGTTCGACATCGAACTGGACAGCCTCGACCCGGATGAGATCATCAACGTGGTGCGCGCCATCGCCCCGACCTTCGGCGGCATCAACCTCGAAGACATCAAAGCCCCGGAATGCTTCTACATCGAGACGAAGTTGAAGGAAATGCTCGATATCCCGGTCTTCCACGACGACCAGCACGGCACGGCCATCATCTCCGGCGCGGGTCTGCTCAACGCGCTGGAAATCACGGGCAAGGACATCAAGAAGATTCGCATTGCCGTGTCCGGCGCGGGGGCTTCGGCCATCTCGTGCGCCAAAATGGCCGCCAAACTCGGCGTCAAAGCGGAGAACATCCTGCTGGTGGACAGCAAGGGCGTGGTCTACAAGGGCCGCACGGAAGGCATGAACGAATACAAAGAAGACATGGCGGTGGATACCGATGCCCGCACCCTGGCCGATGCGGTGCGCGACGCGGATGTGTTCTACGGCCTTTCGGTGGCTGACATGCTGAAGCCGGAGATGGTCAAAACCATGGCCAAGGACCCGATCATCTTCGCCATGGCCAACCCGGACCCGGAAATCAAGTACGAGGATGCCAAGGCCGCCCGGCCCGACTCGATCGTCGCCACCGGCCGCTCGGATTACCCCAACCAGGTCAACAATGTGCTGGGCTTCCCATTCATCTTCCGCGGCGCGCTGGACGTGCACGCCCGCGCCATCAACGACGAAATGAAACTGGCCGCCGCCCACGCCCTGGCGGCGCTCACCAAGGAAGACGTGCCCGACAGCGTGCTGCGCGCCTATGGCGAGACCAGCATCAAGTTCGGGCGCGACTACATCATCCCCAAACCACTTGACCCGCGCGTCCTGCTCTGGGAAGCCCCGGCCGTGGCCGAAGCCGCCATGCAGACCGGCGTGGCCCGCAAGGCCATCGACATCGAAGAATACAAGCAGCAGCTCGCCTTCCGCCAGGGCAAGGGCCAGCAGGTGCGGCACTTCATCATGAACCAGGCCAAGGCGGTCAAGAAACAGGAACGGTTGGTGTTCGCCGAGGGCGAAGAGCCAAAGATCATCCGCGCCGCCGCCCAGGTGTTGGACGAAGGCATCGCCCACCCGATTCTCATCGGGCGGCCGGACGTGGTGCGCCAGCGCATTGAGGAACTCGGCCTGGATTACCAGCCCGAGGTGGTCGACCACCTGAACTTCAAGCGCCAGGAGAAATACGTCGAAGCCCTGTACGCCGAGCGCCAGCGCAAAGGCGTCAGCCGCCGCCAGGCGCACAAGAACCTGCGCGACCGCAACGTCTTCGCCGCCATGATGGTGAAAATGGGCGACGCCGATGCTTTCCTCTCCGGCCTGACGTTCGAATACCCGGAGGTCATCCGGCCCGCCTTGCAGATTCACCACACCAGCGCGGAGGCCCGCATTGCCGCCGGGGTGTACATCATGATCATCGATGAGAAAGTCTACCTGTTCAGCGACGCCACGGTGAACATCGACCCCTCCAGCGAAGACCTGGCGGATATCGCCATCCTGGCGGCCGACTACGCCGGGAAACTGGGACTGGAGCCGCGCGTGGCGATGCTGTCGTTCTCCAACTTCGGCTCGACCCCCCACGCCCTCTCGGACAAGGTGCGCCGGGCCACGGAACTGGTGCACGCCCGCCGCCCTGACCTGGTGGTGGACGGCGAGATGCAGGCGGATGCGGCCGTGGTGGCCGACATCATCGAGCAGCGTTACCCCTTCAGCCGGGTCAAGGATGCCAACGTGCTCATCTTCCCCAGCCTCGAATCCGCCAACATCGCCTACAAACTGGTGGACCGGCTGGGCGGCCCCAACACCCAGGCCATCGGGCCGATCCTGCTGGGCGTGGGCGCGCCGGTGCACGTGCTGCAAACCGGCGACGAGGTGCGCGACATCGTCAACATGGCGGCGGTGGCCGTGATGGATGCCGGCAGCCGCGGCGGCGCCCAGAAAGCGGCGGCACCCAAAAAGCGGCCCGCCAGCAAGAAATAGCGCCATTCGCCGAAGCATTCGAGAGGCCGGGCTTTTATCCCGGCCTCTCCTGGTTAATGGCAACCAGCGGCGGTGGTATCATGGGAAAATCCGACACAAATCGCTCTGCCTGAGGAGAAGCGCATGACCCCCCAACCCACTCTGGCGCAGCGCCTGCGCTACCGGTTCGATAACCTGATGGCCGCCGGCACGCCGGCCATGATCGGGATGCTGGCCGCGCTCTCGCTCACCATCATCGCCATCGCCGCCGCCGTCATCAGCCTGGTGGGCATCGCCCAGGAGGGCGAAGAGGGCGCCATGGGCTTCGGCGAGGCCGCCTGGGCCAGCCTGATGCGCACGCTGGACGCCGGCACCATGGGCGGCGACACCGGGCCGGGCTTCCGGCTGGTGATGCTGTTCGTCACCCTGGGCGGCGTGTTCGTGGTCTCCACGCTCATCGGCGTGTTGGGCGCGGGCGTGGAGGGCAAGCTGGATGAACTGCGCAAGGGCCGTTCGCTGGTGCTCGAATCCGGACACACTGTCATCCTCGGCTGGTCGCCGCAGATCTTCACCATCCTGCCGGAACTCATCCTCGCCAACGCCAACCAGAAACGGGCGGTCATCGTGGTGCTGGCCGAGAAGGACAAGGTGGAGATGGAAGACGAGATTCGCGCCCGCGTCACCGATACGCGCACCACGCGCATCATTTGCCGCTCCGGCTCGCCCGCCGACCCGACGGACATCGAGATCGCCAGCCCGCACGCGGCGCGCGCCATCATCGTGCTTCCGCCCGAAGAGGGCGACCCCGATTCAACCGTCATCAAAACCATCCTGGCCGTCACCAACAACCCCAACCGCCGCGAAGCCCCCTATAACATCGTCACTCAGATGTCCCACCCGAAGAACCTGGACGTGGTGCGGATGATCAGCGCCCGCGACAACGTGCGGGCCGTGCTGGTGGGCGAACTCATCGCCCGCATCACCGCCCAGACCTCGCGCCAATCCGGCCTTTCGGTGGTGTACAGCGAACTGCTCGATTTCGGCGGCGACGAGATCTACTTCAAAGAGGAACCAGCACTGGCAGGCAAGACCTTCGGCGATGCCCTGCTGGCCTACGAAGATTCCACCATCATCGGCCTGCAATTCGCCGACGGCCGGGCGGTTCTCAACCCCGACCACGCCACCGTGCTGAAATCCGGCGACCGCCTGATCGCCATCTCGGCCGACGACGACACCATCGTCCTTTCCAGCGCGCCGGCCGTGGTGCAGGAAGGCCAGATTCGCGCCGCCGGTCAGAGCCAGGCGCGCCAGCCGGAGAAGGCCTTGCTCATCGGCTGGAACCCCAGCGCGGCCGTCATTGCCCGCGAACTGGATGCATATGTCGCCGCGGGTTCGGAACTGATGGTCGTGGCAGGCGGGAAGCGCCAGGTGGAAGCCACGGCCGCCTGCACGGGCCTCAAGAACCAGCGTTTCACCTTCAGACCCGGCGACACCACCGACCGCGCCCTGCTCGATTCGCTCCAGGCCGCTGAATATGACCACGTCATCGTGCTGGCTGATCTGGATATGGACGCACAGGATTCTGACGCCCGCACGCTCGTCACCCTGCTGCACCTGCGCGACATCGCTGAACGCGACCAGACGCCCTTCTCCATCGTCAGTGAGATGCTGGATATGCGCAACCGGGAACTGGCCGAAGTGGCACGCGTGGACGATTTCATTGTCAGCGACCATCTCATCAGCCTGATGCTGGCGCAGCTTTCCGAAAACAGCCACCTTTACGATGTGTTCACCGACCTGTTCGACCCGGAAGGCGTGGAGATCTACCTGAAACCGGCTGGAGAGTATGTGGCGCTGGGCCAGTCGGTGAATTTCTATACGGTAGTGGAAGCCGCCCGGCGGCGCGGCGAGGTTGCGATCGGCTACCGTATCACCAGCGAAGCCCGCCAGCCAGAGAAATCCTACGGCGTGCGCACCAATCCGCACAAGGAAACCGAAACGGTTTTCAGCCCTGAGGACAAGATCATCGCGCTGGCTGAGGAATGAAGAACTGACCACCCAACGCGATATTAGCACCCCGGCCGTGTTTCCAGCCTCCGCGTCAAGCACACCTTCATGACCGATTCGATCTTTCAAGAGCCGGTAGGCGTTTTCTGGGTCATGATGGCCGTGGTGCTCGTCACACCGATTCTTTCCGAATCGGTGCGCCTGCCCGGCATCGTGGGGTTGATCCTTGGCGGGATGCTGGTCGGGCCACACGGGTTTGACCTCATCGACTCCGGCAACCCAGTGGAACTGCTGGCCGCCATCGGGCTGATCTATTTGATGTTCTCCGCCGGCCTGGAGGTGAACCTGGCGCAGTTCAACCAGGTGCGCGGTAAATCCCTGCTGTTCGGCGCGCTTACTTATCTGATACCCCAGATTCTGGGGAGCGCCTTCGGGTATTGGATCGGTCTGGACCTCATGGGCGCGATCCTGCTTGGTTCAGCCTTCTCCTCCCATACCCTTATCGCGTTCCCGATTGTGACCCGGCTGGGTATCGCACGCAATGAAGCCGTGGCGGTCACCGTCGGGGCAACCGTGTTCACTGATATCGCCGCCTTCATCGTGCTGGCGCTGGCGCTGGGGACGACTGAAAGCGGGTTTTCCTCTGCATCCATTCCCACCCTCCTCGGCCTGCTCAGCCTCTACGCCGCGGCCATGCTGTTCGGGCTGCCCAGATTGGGCAAGCTGTTTTTCCAGCGCCTCAAAGGCCAGACGGTTGAGTTTCAGTTCGTGCTGGTCGTCCTGCTCAGCGCGGCCTTCCTGGCAGAACTGATCGGCGTACACGGCGTGGTGGGCGCCTTTCTCGCCGGGCTTGCCATCAACGCCACCCTCCCGCACCACAGTTCGGTGATCAACCGGGTCCTGTTCATGGGTGAGGCGTTCTTTATTCCGATATTCCTCGTCCACAGCGGAATGATCACGGATCCGCTGGCGTTCATTTCAGATTGGGATACGCTGCTGATTGGCCTGGGCGTGAGCGTGATCGCCTATGGGTCAAAACTCCTGGCAGCCTGGGCGGCCGCCCGCGCATTCCATTACTCCAGAGACGAGATGATGACCATCTGGGGGCTTTCGCAGGCGCAGGCCGCAGTGACAATCCCCACGCTTGTCCTGGGCCTGCAATCCGGGCTGTTCTCCCCGACGCTGTTCAACGCCGCCATCCTGATGATCCTGCTTACCTCAATCACGTCGCCCGTGCTCGTCCAGCGCTACGGTCAGAGACTGCATCCCGGAGTAGATAGAGAGTTCAAGAACGAGATCTTTCAACGCATCCTGGTCCCGGTTGCCAACCCGGAACGCCAGGAGAACCTGGTGACGCTTGCCGGAATCCTTGCGCGCACCATGAACGGCGTCCTAATCGCCTGCCACGTGGCGCACGAGTTGCATGGAAAACCGATCGACCTGGAACATCAGACGAAGCTGCTGGAATCGCCCGCTCTGGACGATCCGGAAACGAAAGTGGAACGGCTGAAACGCATCGACAGCGATATTTCGCGCGGCATCCTGCGGGCGTCGCTGGAGAGCGATGCCAGCATGATCGTGCTTGGCTGGCAGGGCGAAAAGCGTTTGCGCAACACTGTCTTCGGGACGCTGGTGGATGAAGTGGTCGCCAAAGCGGATATACCGGTATTGGTCGCCAAGCTGGTCGGGCCAGTAAATGCCATCCGGGATATCGCTATGCTGATTCCGCCCGATAACGTGAGCGGGAATGCCGCCCGGCATGCACTCAAAATCGTCTTCGAAATCGGTGAAGCCCTCAACATTCCCATCAAAATTCGCGTCGCACCGAGATTCGAAAGCATGCTCATGCACCAATTGACGACCATCAAAACCGAGCAGCCTTACGAAGTGACGACCATGGAAGGTGACGTGGTGGTTCAGGCAAAGCGTGACAGCGACGCGGACACATTGATACTGATACCCACCACCGGCGGTTCGCGGCGATTCCGCTCCAGCCTGGGCCGAACGCCGCATCGCCTGTCGGCCGAGTGTCCCGGCTCGTTGTTGGTGATAAGCACGCGCGATCGCGTTTCCTGATATGCGCCGTGCGGTACTAGCCGCTCCCGGTCACAACAAGAACATACAAGAAAACGACCTCCTGCCGATTGGCAGGAGGTCGTGTGATTCCGGGTCTGGGTTCAGTCCGCCAACAGGTCGGGGATCTGTTCCGGGTGGTCGGCCACCCGCACGCCGGCCTTCTCCAGGGCTTTGACCTTCTCGGCCGCGGTGCCTTCGCCGCCTTCCACGATGGCCCCGGCATGGCCCATGCGTTTGCCGGGCGGGGCGGTCTTGCCGGCGATAAAACCGACTACGCGTTTGGTCATTTCGCGGCTGATGAACTCGGCCGCCTTCTCTTCGTCCGTGCCGCCGATCTCGCCGATCAGCACCACCCGGTCGGTCTGCGGGTCTTCTTCGAACATGCGCAGGCAGTCGATGAAATTCGTTCCGTTGATCGGGTCGCCGCCGATGCCCACACAGGTGCTGGAGCCCATGCCGTGCAGTTTGAGCGCGAACAACACCTCGTAGGTCAGCGTGCCGGAACGCGAGACCACGCCCACGTCGCCAGGGATGGCGATGTCACCGGGGATGATGCCGACCTTGGCCTCACCGGGGGTGAGCAAACCGGGGCAGTTGGGCCCCAGCAGGCGCACGCCCTTCTGGTCGTAATAGGCGCGCACCACCATCATGTCCTGCACAGGGATATGTTCGGTGAGGCAGACGACGAACTCCACCCCTGAGTCGGCCGCCTCCAGCATGGCGTCTTTGGCCCCTTTGGCGGGGACGAAGATGATGCTGGTATTGGCCCCGGTGGCCTCCACAGCCACCTTGACCGAGTCGAAGACCGGTACTTTGTCGTCGAGGACCCACTCGCCGCCCTTGCCGGGGCGGGTGCCGGCCACCACCTGGGTGCCATAGTTCAACATCTGCTCAGTGTGGAACAACCCCTCGCGCCCGGTGATACCCTGCACCACCAGGCGGGTGTGTTTGTCTGCCAGGATGCTCATTTCTTCAGTTCTCCCGTGGCGGCCGCCACGGCTTTCTGGGCGGCCTCAGCCAGCGTTTCGGCGGTGAGCATGTCGGCCCCCGCCAGCATGGCGCGGCCTTCCTCGGCGTTGGTGCCCGCCAGGCGCACCACCAGCGGCACGCTGGGCTTGACCTCCTCCAGCGCCGCCAGGATGCCCTGGGCAACTACATCGCCGCGGGTGATGCCGCCGAAGATGTTGAAGAGGACGGCCTTGACGTTGGGGTCCTTGAGGATGATGCGGATGGCAGCCGCGACCTTTTCGGCGGTCGCGCCTCCCCCGATGTCCAGAAAGTTGGCCGGTTCGCCGCCGAAGTGCTTGATGATGTCCATGGTGGCCATTGCCAGCCCCGCCCCGTTGACCATGCAGCCGATCTCACCATCCAGTTTGATGTAGGTCAGGCCGAACTTGTTGGCTTCGGTCTCGCTCTCGGCTTCCACGTCCAGGTCGCGTTTCTCGGCCAGTTCGGGGTGGCGGTAGAGGGCGTTGTCGTCGAGAATCATCTTGCCGTCAATGGCGGCGAGATGCCCGTCGCCCTGGATGATGAGCGGGTTGACCTCGGCCAGGGTGGCGTCGTTCTCCTTGTAGGCGCGCCACAGGCCCTGGCACACGGCGTTGAACTCCGTCCACTGCTCTTTGGGCAGTTCGATGCCCAGGGCCAGGTCGAGGATCTGGTAGTCCTGCAGGCCCAACAGCGGGTCAATGTGCACCTTGATGATCTTCTCCGGCGTATTGGCGGCTACCTCTTCGATGTCCACGCCGCCGGCGGCGGAACCCATCAGCACCGGGCGGCGGGCGGCGCGGTCGTTGGTGATGCCCAGGTAGATCTCGGTCTGGATGTCGGCGGCCGGGTCGACCAGCACCTTGCGCACCGGCAGGCCCTTGATGCTCATGGTGAGAATCTCGCCGGCCAGTTTTTCGGCCTCTTCGGCGTCTTTGGCGAGCTTGATGCCGCCCGCCTTGCCGCGCCCGCCCACCAGCACCTGAGACTTGACGACCACGCGACCGCCCAGTTCGTTGGCGATCTCGCGCGCCTCAGCCGGGGTGGACGCGACGCGTCCCTTGGGGACAGGGACGCCGTACTGCGCAAATATCTGCTTGGATTGGTATTCGTGGAGTTTCATGAATCCATCTCTATGTGGATTTTGACCGGCAGGCGGCCAATCGGTTGCAATGGCGCAGCGATTATACCACCCGCGCCGCGACACCCTTGCGGGCCATTTTGCGACGGATGAAGTACAGGTTCACGTCGGTTGAATTCCAACGCGATTTCTGTATAATTGGCGTAGTCCAGATCATTGGCCCACTCCGCGTCTGACATTTCACCTGCTGGACACAACTCATCCACTTCCTAGTGAGGAGGAGAACATGACCGCTCCACGTGCGGTACGTCTCGTATTCAGTTTTGGAGCCGCTATCTTGCTGGCGGCGCTGGCATCGTCTTCGGCCCTGGCCGGCGACGACGCCCAGACCATCTGCGAAGGGAATGGGGGGCGCTGGGTTGGGTCGGGGGGCAGCCCAACAACTACCGGCTACTGCACCCTCCCTGCCAACAATCCGGTTACGCTTGCCACCTGTGCGCCAGGTGAAACCCTTGAGCAATATTGGGAGGCGGATGCACTGCTGGCGGAGAACTGCTTCGTCAAGGACCCAACTACTTCTACAAATGAGGTGGACTGTATGTACTCCCTGGGCGGCGTCTGGGCTGCGGAATCCAATGGCTATTCCTGCACAGTGGCGCATGACTATCTGGGCGATTGCCCGGCAGGGCAGACAACGACCTACTACTATGATCTTTCCTACGATTTCGTGAATTACACCTGCTCTGGCGGCGGCAATGGCAACGGTTCTTCCCTGCGCAACCCGGGTTACGGCAAGCACGGCGGGAAGATTAAGGATGACGGCTCCGGCAGCGCGCACCTGGGCGGGAACCGAAACGGCTCGTTCTACTACAACGCCGGGACGTGCGCGGGCGGTTGCATCTTTACCCCCAACCTGCCGGGCGGCGCGGCCGCCAGCCTGCCCGCCGATGCTGTGGCGACGCTCTATATCCGCATCGCCGATGGAGGCACAGGTTCCTACACCGTGTGCTTCGACGCCATCGGGATGAGCAACCCGGTCATCTATCAATACGTCAGCGGCGCGTGGGTGGCTCTGCCGGTGTTCTTCTCCGGCGGGCAGGTGTGCGCCACGGCCAGCGGCGACGGCGCCTTCGCGCTGGGCGGCAGTTAGGCCAGCGCATCATCCAATAGCAGCAGGGGCACGGCGAAGAGTTGCAAAACAACTCCCCGTGCCCCTGCACGATTCTTAGGGTCTGTATGCAAATTCAAATCATCTCGCCCTGAACCTGGTGAACAGGTTGATTTTCAAGCGAAAAACCGAGATTCTTCGCCGCTTCGCGGCTCAGAATGACATGCCCAAAGTAATTTGCATACACGCCCTACGGAAGGGTGTAATGCAGCAGGCGGTTGCCTTCGCCATCCACCACCCACAGGCCGCCGCGGCCGTCCGAAGCGACGCCGATGGGCTGGCCGATGATCTCCGCGCCGCTATCGGCGTCGCCCCAGTAGCGCAGGATATCGCCATCGGCCGTGAAGACCAGGATGCGCGAAAGGTCGGGGTCGGTCACGTACAGGTTGCCGTCATCCCCGACCGTCATGAAGGGCTTGTTGTACAGCGCCTGCCCGAACCAGCCGGTGATATCCCACAGGTTGACCGGCAGATACTCGCCGGTCTCCGCTTTGCGGAAAGCCTGGATGCGCTGGTTCCAGGTGTCGGCCACGTACACCGTGCCGTCCGGCCCGACGGCCACGCCCACCGGCTCATCGAACTGGCCGGGGCCGAAGCCGATCTCGCCGAACTGGGCCACGAACAGGCCCTCCGGCGTGAAGATGGTAATGCGTTTATTGCCGGTGTTGGCCACCAGCAGGTTGCCATCGGCGTCCACCGCCAGGCCGCGCGGGCCCCAGAAAGCATAGGGGTCGTCGGTCTGGTCAAAGTAGCCCCAGGCGCGCACGAAGCGCCCGCCGGATGTGAACACCTGGACGCGGTGGTTCCAGGTATCGGCCACGAACAGCAGACTGCCGTCCAGCGAGACGGCCACGCCCCAGGGCTCGTTGAACAGCCCTTCAGGAGCCGCGCCGGATGAATCCAGCGCCCCGAACCCGCCGATGACATTCGCCACGCGACCGTCCACGATGTGCAGAACGCGATGGTTGAGGGAATCGGCCACGTACAGACTGCCATCCGGGGCCACAGCCACGCCGCGCGGCCCGTTGAAGAGCGCGTTGCCGGCCTCGTCGGCGGCCAGGAAACCGTCAGGAGAGATAGCCGTCTGGCGGCCCTCATAGGGGTCCACGATGAGCGTTTCAGCCGTCGGGCCGCCCACCACGCCATAGTCCCACAGCGCAGCCGCCACATCCTTGCGGACGTACAGGCGCATGCGGTCGGCGGGGCTCCACTGCGGCAGGCTCAGGTCGCGGCCCACGGCCTCGGAATAGTCCTTGAAATCCCGATTCAGCCAGACCTGGGCGATGCCGGCACGCAGATCGGGGCGCAGGAACGAATCGCGCACCACCGGCCATGAGAGGTTGAAGTAATCCTGGTTGGGCCACCACATGCGGATATATTCGAACATGTAGTAGCCGTTCGCCACAATCGGCTCGATCTTGCCCCAGTTGTTGTCGCCCACGATGATGACCGGCGCGTTGCGAAGGTCGCGGGTGGGCGCATCGTGGAAGTAGCGCTGGTTGGTGTAGTTGCGCAAATACCAGGTGAACGGCCAGGAAACGTCGTCGTCGTAGGCCACCACAAGCGCCAGGCCGTCGGTGGTGCGCAGCGAGATATCCTCGACGCGTTCCATCACGTCCTTGACGCCGCGCGCGGCGTGGGCGTACACCAGGTACTCGGTGGCGCGGTCGTAATTGACATAGGTGGCGATGAACGCCGTACGGGCGGTGAGCACGGCCAGCAAGGCGAAGAACGCCAGGCCCAACACCGAGAGCAATTGCTGCTGCTCCCATTCGCCCAGCATGCGGGTCACCCCCCAGCCGCTCAGGCCGGCGGTGATGAGCGCGAACAGGAAGCCGCTAGTGGATTGCAGACCTTGCAGGTCCTGCCCGCTGAAGGGCCGCACGGGCCTGAACCAGGCAGCCACCATGCCGGAAAGGCTGATGAAGAACAGCGCCAGCAGCAGGAACAGCAACCAGCCCCGGCGGCTGGCAAAGCCGCGCCAGTCCACCCGTTCCGCCAGCAGGCCGATCACCCAGCCGGTCAGCAGCAGCATGGGCAGGGCGATGTGCACGCTCAACCAGGGCATCTTCTCGCCGGCGATGGTGTAGGCCGCGTAACTCGTCACCGTCCAGAAACCCAGCAGCAAAAGGGCGATGACCCGGCTCTGGCCCTCGGTGAGGCCGTGGTCCACGTCCGGCTCGTCAGGGAACTCAAGACTGCGGCGGCGGCGCAGGTACCAGCGCAGGCCCAGCGCGCCGGCCACGGCGCTGCCCAGGAACGCCAGGTACTCGTAAATGGGAATCTGGACCAGGATATAGTAATACCAGGGCTGGTTGCCGCGCTTCACGCCTTGCTGTTCCAGCCAGTAGCCCAGCGACCCCACCAGGCCGGTGAAGAACCCCTGGCCATTCGTGAACATGGTGGTATAGAACACGGTGAAGATTCCATAGAAAATGGCGACGTTTACCAGCCAGACACGCGGGTTCCACCACAGGCCGAGGGCGGTCGCTATCAGCCCCAACGGAATGAGGAAGGCGGCTATGCGCAGCATACTGGCAACCGAGGTGTAATCCATCGGATTCCAACCGGCAGCCCGCACCGGGAAAGCCGCCAGGTGCGGCAGGACCAGCGTGGTAAGCAGCAACAACAGGCCGAACGAGCGCATCTGGCGCAGGCGCTCCAGCCCATAGCCGCGCCCCAGGAAATACAGCGAGATCGCGCCTGCGCCCAGCGCGCCGAGGAACAGCCCCAGCACCACCGGGTTGACCGGTTCGGCCGGCGCCTCGCCGTCTTCGGTGGGCTCGGCCGGGGCGGCCACTTCCGTGCCGGAGAGCGTGCCCATGTTGCGGCTGAGCAGGCCGTAGGACCCGGCCGCCAGCCCCAGCACCAGGGCGATGGTCAGCAACGTCATGAAAATGCGCCGGTCGGGGATCTTCTGCCAGCGGCGGCGGTTGACCTGATAGAGGAACAGCAGGCCGAGGAAGAACATCAACTGAGCGGTGTAGATGAAGGAGGTCTCTTTGGCGGCGAAATGCAGCACCGTGGCGAGTGTGACCCAATAGGTATAGCGCAGATCGCCGGTATCCAGGTAACGCAGGGCGGCCCAGAGGGTGAGCAGACCAAACAGGACCACATAGGACTCATTGCGTACATAGCGTCCGTAGTACAGCATGAAGGGCGAGATGACGAACAGCAGAGCCGCCGCCAGCGCCCCAATGCGCCCCAGGTAGCGCCGGAAGCCCCACCACACGAAGCCGACTGACGCGATGCTGAACACCACGACCGGGATGCGGGCGGTGAAGTCATTGTCGCCGAACAGCCAGTACGTGAAGGCTATCAGATGGAACTGCAGGGGGCCGTGCATGAGCGGCGTGTGGGCGAAGCCGTTGCCCTTGTACAGCACCCACGAGAAGTAGGTGTGCAGGCTTTCGTCGTGGCTCATCACCCGCGCTTCAAGGTCATAGAACCGCGTGACGGCCGCCGCCGCCAGGATAAGCAAGAAGATCAGCGTTTCCCAGTTGAAGGAGATGCTGCTAAAGAACGGTTTGTCGAGCCAGGATGCCTTCTTCTCGACCGGTGCATTTTGGGGGCTCATGCCTGCTCCTGAAACGGGATTTGACCGCCCAAGTGTAAGCGATTTAGGGCTTTAAATGAAGGCGACCGAAACGGTCACCGGGCGTAGGCGGAAAGACTCCATGCCAGCCCACATTCTAAGGGAGGACGCGCCAGAACGCAACAGGGCAGGCACGCCCACCAGGCGGCTAATTGACCCGCCGGTTTCATGGTTTCGGGCGCGGCTTCTTCCCCGTTGGCCGCGGGCGGCGGGCAGGGGCGCGGCGGGCGGCGGGCGGTTTTGCGCCCCTGAGTTCGGCCACTTCCTGCGGGGTGAGGTGCCGCCATTTGCCGCTGGGCAGGCCCCCCAACCGCAGCGTGTGCAACCGCACGCGCACCAGCCGCACCACCGGCAAACCCAGTTGGGTGCAGACCTCGCGAATCTGGCGTTTGCGGCCCTCGGTCATCACGACCCGCACCCAGGCGCCCTTGCCCTGCGTGCGTTCCGGGCGCACTTCGGCCGGCAAGGTCTTCGTGCCATCATCCAGCACCACGCCGCGCCGCCAGGCTTCCAGTTGCCGGGCGTCCGGATGCCTGGCGAGCAGCACCCGGTATTCTTTCTCATGGCCGTAGCGCGGATGGGTCAGGCGGTTGGCAAGCTCGCCGTCGTTCGTCAGCAGCACCAACCCCTCGCTTTCCAGGTCAAGCCGCCCCACCGGGTACAGCCGTTTGTCGGTCTCGACCAGGTCGAGCACGGTCTTCTTGCCATCCTCGGCTTTGACGCTGCTGAGCACAAAGCGCGGCTTGTTCAACACGAGGTACTCCAGCGGTTCGGCCAGCGCCAATTTGTGGCCGTCCAGGCGGATGTCATCCACAGCCGGGTCGGCTTTCTCGCCCAGTTTGGCGACCTGGCCGTTGACCCTGACGCGCCCGGCCGTGATATAGGTCTCGCACTCGCGGCGCGAACCATGGCCGGCCTGGGCAAGCAGTTTCTGGATGCGCTCGGCGGGCATGTCAGTCCTCCGCGTCCGGAGACTCGCCGTTTGGCGACGCGTCCAGGGCGGGCATGTCCGGCGGCTCGAGCGGAGGCAGGTCTTTGAGCGCGGCCAGGCCGAAGTGTTGGAGAAATTCGGAGGTGGTGCTGTAGAGGATCGGGCGGCCGGGGCCCTCGGTGCGGCCGGATTCTTCGATCAGCCCGCCGCTGAGCAGGCTCTTCATCACGCTGTCGCTGTTCACGCCGCGAATCGAATCGATCTGCGGGCGGGTGACCGGCTGCTGGTAGGCGATGATCGCCAGCGTCTCCAGGGCGGCCTGGCTCAGGCGGGTGGTGGCGTCCAGGTTCAGGAAGCGCTCGACCAGTGGGGCGGCCTCCGGCGCGCTGGTGAGCTGGACACGGCCGCGGTGGCGCTGGAGGCGCAGACCGCGCCCGGCGTACTCAGCTTCCAGGGCTTCGAGCGCCTTCTCCAGGTCGCGCGGGCTGATCTCCAGAGCCTCGGCCAGCTGGCCGGGCAGCACCGGGCCGGGCGCCACGAACAGCAAGGCCTCCAGTTTCGCCAGTGAATTCAGGCCATTGGCGGCCAAAGGGTCGTTAGGGGTCAACATGCTATAATGCGCGCAGTCTCTTCTTTCAGAATCGCAACATGAGATTATACCAGCCCCCCCTGCCCCAACGTCGCACACGTGCCCACCGGCGGGCGCTTTTCTGCGCGCTGGCCCTACTTCTGGGGGCCTGCGGCGGCCCGCGCCTCCAACAGGGCCAGATTCAGGTGACGGTCATCGCTGACGGCCAGAGCCTGGCGGTCAGCGTACCGGTTGGCAGCACCGCCCGCCAGGCCATCGAAGCCACCGGCCTGACACCTGGCCTGCAAGACCGCAGCGACCCGCCCGCCTACACCGTCCTTCAGGAAGGCGACAGCGTACGGCTGACGCGCGTGGAAGATGAATTCGTGGCCGAGCAGGCCGAACTGGCCTACGAGACCCAGACCCTGCGCAACGAGAGCCTTCCAGAGGGCGAACGGCGGCTGATTCAACCCGGGGTCAACGGCACAGTCGAGCACACCTATCGCATCGTGCGCGAAGATGGCGTGGAGGTCTCGCGCACACTGGTCAAGACGGTCATCCTTCAGGCCGCCGTGCCGGAAGTGGTCATGGTGGGCAGCCAGACACCCTTCGCCAGCGTGACCATAGTGGGTCGGCTGGCCTACATCTCGGCCGGCAACGCCTGGGTGATAGAAGGCAACTCCGGCTTCCGCCGCCCGGTGGTGACCAGCGGCGACCTGGACGGACGGGTGCTCTCGCTCTCGCCGGATGGGAACTGGCTGTTGTTCACCCGCAGCGACGACGAAGAGACCGTCATCAACACGCTGTGGGCGGCGCGCATTTCCAGCGGTGAGGAAGAACCCCTGGAGATCGACCTGAAAGTCGAAAACGTCATCCACTACGCCGACTGGGTGCCGGGCTCGGTGAACGGCGTGGTGTTCTCCACCGCCGAATACGCCAACACGGCCCCCGGCTGGCAGGCCAACAACGACCTGCGCTTCCTCAACTTCAGCCCCAACGGCTGGGCCTCGCCGCCGCGCACAGCCATCGAGACGAACAACGGCGGGCGCTTCGGCTGGTGGGGGACGGATTTCGCCTGGTCAGCGGATGGTGAACGCCTGGCCTTTGCCCGACCGGACGCAGTGGGGTTAGTGGACCTGGAGACCCAGAAACTGGATATCGTCTACGACCTGACGCCGCTGCTCACCCGTAGCGACTGGGCCTGGATGCCCAACGTGGCCTGGTCGCCAGATGGCGGTTACCTGTTCACGGTGGGGCACCCCCCGCAGGCCGGCCTGGCGGCGGCCGAAGAATCGCCATTGTTCGACCTCACGGCCGTGCCGCTCATCGGCGGAGGGCCGCTGCCGCTGGCGGAAGGCACCGGCATGTGGGCCTATCCTTCCGTCTCCCCCGCTTTTGCGGCTCTCAGCGGCGAGCAGGCTTACCTGGTGGCCTTCCTGCAGGCCATCAACCCCCTGCAAAGCGACACCAGCGGCTACCGGCTGGTGGTGATGGATCGCGACGGCTCGAACAAGCGCATCCTCTTCCCCTCCGAGAGCGCCGGCGGGCTGGAACCCCAGACGCCGCGCTGGGCCCCATTGGATGACGGCCTGTTCACCGGCCTGGTGGTCGTCGTCTTTCAGGGCGATCTGTGGCTGGTGGATGCACTCACCGGCCTGGCCCAACAGATGACCGGCGACGGCCTGGTCACGGCGGTGGATTGGAAATAGCCGGCAGCAAACCGCCCCCGCGTTTTCGGCCTACCGCACATTTCGTTCTTTCGCGTTTCCGCGATTTCATAGGTATACTTGTGGACTTGAATAGCACCCCTGGCAATTGAGAGGCATATCCATGCGCATACTCGTGACCGGCGCGGCCGGTTTCCTCGGCTCCAATCTGTGCGACCGCCTGTTGGCGGAGGGCCACAGCGTGGTCGGGATGGATAACTTCATCACTGGCAAGCGCGAAAACCTGGCCCACCTGGCCGGGAATGAACGCTTTTCCTTCATCCGGCACGATGTGTCTTCCTACATCTTCGTGCCGGGCAAGCTGGACGGCGTGATTCACTTCGCTTCGCCCGCCAGCCCCAACCCGGCCTCGCCGATGGGTTACACCAACCTGCCGATTCAGACGATGAAGGCCGGTGCGCTCGGTACGCACAACACCCTGGGCGTGGCGCTGGCCAACAAGGCGCGCTACCTGCTGGCCTCCACCAGCGAGATCTACGGCGACCCGCTCGAACATCCCCAGCGCGAGTCGTACTGGGGGCATGTCAACCCGATCGGGCCGCGCTCGGTGTATGACGAAGCCAAACGCTTTGCCGAAGCGCTCACGATGGCTTACCACCGCTTCCACGGCGTGAACACCGCCATCGTGCGCATCTTCAACACCTATGGCCCGCGCATGCACGTCGACGACGGACGGGTGGTGCCGAACTTCATCAAGCAGGCGCTCAACCGCGAGGCGCTCACCATCTACGGCGACGGCGAGCAAACCCGTTCGTTCTGCTACGTGGACGACCTGATCGAAGGCATCTACAGGCTGCTGACCAGCGCCGAGCACGAGCCAGTCAACATCGGCAATGACGTCGAGACCAGCATGAATGAGTTCGCCGTGATCATCAACCGGCTGACCGGCAACACGGCGGGTGTGACGCACCTGCCGGAGAGCCGCGGCGAGGGCGACCCGCAGCGCCGCCAGCCGGACATCACCCGCGCCGGAGAGGTACTGGGTTGGGAGCCGCGCGTGCCGCTGGAAGAGGGCCTGGGCCGGACGATCAACTACTTCAAAGAGGCGCTGGAAAAGGCATGATTCTGGTAAAAGATGCGCGCGAGCGCAAACGCTTCTTGAAATTCGCGGTGGTGGGGGCTATCGGTTTCGGGGTGGATTTCCTGGTCTTCAACCTGGTGCGTAATCTCATCGGGCTGGCGCCGGTTCCGGCCAACGTGGTTTCGTTCCTGGCGGCGGTGACGAGCAACTTTGTGCTCAACCGCTACTGGACCTTCCCCGATTCGCGCAGCAAGCCGCTGGCCCGCCAGCTGGCGCAGTATACGCTGGTGAACGCCGCCGGGCTGGGCATCCGCACCGCGATCTTCGCCGTCATCCACACGCCCTACGTGGCGCTCTTCGACCATCTGCCCCTGCCCTTCCTGCCGGAGCATTTCCTGGGCGAGAACCTGGCATTGGCGACGGTTGTCATCATCGTGATGTTCTGGAATTTTTTCGTCAACCGTTATTGGACGTACAACGACGTGGGGGCCAGCCAGCCAACAGGCGACACACCCCGGCCCAAAAGCAAAACCGCCTCGTGAAGGCGGTTTTTGGTTGACTCTGCATATGAGAACCGGCCATTCGCGAAGCCGGGTCTCTCCACAATCAGGGAACTGATACGAATTCAAAATCCGCCACCAGCGGCAGGTGGTCGTAGTACCCCGGCCCGCCGTTCATCAGCACGTCGGCGGCTTGCAGGCCCCATTCCGCCAGGGCGTCCTCGCTGAGTCTGGTTGTATCCAGGACGAATGCATTCACCAACGCAAGCACGCTGTCAGTGAACAGGATGCGGTCGAGCGCGCCGGGCCGGAAGTTCCCGCTGTCGTCTCGCCAGGTATAGAACTTGAGACCCTGCGCGTTCAGGCTGGGCTGGGCGTCGGCCAGGGCGGTGCCGTCCCAATCGGGCGGCGAATCCGCGCCGTAGCGTTCCTCGTCGAAGATGTCGCCTGTGAGCAGGGTGTCCAGATGGGCGGCGGGGTCGGTGTCATAGACGTTGAAATCGCCCAGCACCAGGATGGGGGTATCGGGCGGGAGGTCTATGGCATCGCCAGGTGTGCGGGCGTCCACCAGTTCATGGGTGATGACATCCGCCTGACGCTGCCTCAGAGCGATATCGTCCGCGCCCCCACCGGATTTGAAGTGAGCGCAGATAAGGTAGAGGTCGGTCGAGCCGAATTCGGCATCCGGCAGGTCAACCCGCGCGGCGGCCTGAAGCAAGTCCAGAGGCAGCGGCACCACGCCCAGCGCGTATCCTTCGGTCGCCAGCGGATAGCGGGACAGGATGACAGTGTCGCGCGCCCCGACTGCATTCCAGGCCGGGCCGCCGAGCGCCCCGGTCAGCAGGTCGGCGGCCTGCTGCGGGTCGCGGCGCGAGTTCACCTCCTGGAGGCAGAGCACATCCGGCTGGATGGCGGCCACCAGCCGCACGAATTCCTCCTCACGGTTGGCGGAACGGAATTCGTGGTTCTGGCGGTCGTCATCCGGGAAGATCGAATCCCAGTTGATGTTGTAGCTCATCACCCGCAGGATGCCCGGCAGCGGCTGGTTCAGGAATTCGCCGTCGCTAAGGGGAACTGGCGTGGCCGATGGGCGGCGGGTGGCAGTAGCGGCGGGCGCGCCGGGCGTTGCGGCCGTTTCCGCGGGGAAGACTGAGGTCGGCCCCGCCGTCGGGGAGAGCAAGGCCGGTTGACAGGCGGAGACGGCCATAACAAGAAGCGGGATGAGCAAGAAGGCGGTTGGCAGGCGGTGATCGATCATGTCCCTATTGTACAAAAGAAACCCCCGCAGCGAACTGCGGGGGTTTCAGACTGCTGATTGCGGTAGAACCTACTGGGACTCAGCCACCAGGTCGGCAGCGGTCTGGTTCAGTTCATCCAGGATGGCCTGAATGGCCGCCGAATCGGCGGCCTCCAGGATGGCGAAGAACGCATCCCGGATGGCGCCGCGCACCGCGCCGTGCGCCGGCAGGTTGGGTTCGGCCTTGCCGAGCGGCAGCAGTTCGAGCGCGCCAGCCCAGATCGGATCGTCCGCGGGCCGGGTGCCTAAGTCCACGCCTTCCTGCGACGGGAAGAAGGAGGCGTAGGAGATCCACGTGCCCTGGGTCTCAGGCGAGGTCAGCCACTTCAGGAACAACCACGCCGCCAGGTCGGCGGTTTCATTGGTCTGGACGATGCCGACCATCTGACCGAAGGCATCGACGGTCAGCGTGCCATCCGGACCGGGGTACGGGATCGCACCCCACACATCGGCGTTGCCAGCCTCTTCCATGGCCGAAGCCTGGAAGGGGATACCGGCGGTGGAGGAGGTGGCGAACAGCGCCAGGCGACCAGCGAACTCAGGGTTCGGGAACGACGGGGTCGAAAGCGTGCAGCCGTTGTCGTACAGGTCCTTGAAGAACAGCGCGACGTTCAGGACGGCTTCGTTGTTCAGGCTGTAACCATCGCCGGCTTCATTGATGTACTCGCCGCCGAAGGCCCAAATCCAGGGGGAGACCATGGAGGCATCCGGGAAGTACACATAACCGCCGGTGCCGTCATTATCCGGGTTGTCATCGCTGCCGTTGGCGGCAGCGGCGGCGCAGGCCTGTTCCTTGAACTCAGCCGAGGTCTGCGGCGGGCCGGCGAAGCCCAGTTCCTCTGCCCAGGTGTAGTTGTAGAAGATCACCTGCGCGGACTGGTGCATGGGGATGCCGATCTGCGTGCCATCTGCCAGCGTGCCGGAGCTGTACGGGCCGGGGAAGATGCCCGCCAGGACTTCGGGGCTCAGGCCGTAGGTCGGGTTGTTGATGAAGTCGTTGAGCGGGGCAATCACACCCAGGCCATACCAACGCGAGAGGCCGTTGGGAAAACCCATCGTCAGGTTCGGCAGTTCGCCGGTGGTGATTGCGCCGTTCACGGCCGTTTCCAGGTCGCCCTGGCTGCCCTGCGCCACCGCTTCCACGGTGATGCCGTATTCATTGGTCGAGTTGAATTCTTCCACCAGGGCGGTCATACCTTCCAGGTTGGCGCCGCTGCTCATCGCATGCCAGAACACGACGGTCGTGCCGCTCACGTCCGGCATGGGAACTTCGGTGGGCGCGGGCACATCCGTGGGGGGAACGTCGGTGGGAGGAGCCGGCTCTTCAGTCGGCTCTTCGACCGGGGGCGGAGCGCAGGCAGCCAACAGGGAAACCACCATGATGACGGCCAGGATGCTGTACAGCAACTTGCTGCGTTTCATGCTTCTTCTCCTTTAGTTGCAGTTCATGACTGTCCCCGATGGGGCAGTCCAATCCAGCAATCAGGGCGCAACGGGCTTCGCGATAGGACCACCTCCTTTATCAATACTCGCAATGCTTAACGAACTGGCGGCCATTCAACCTTTCAGGCCGCTGCGGGCGATGCTCTCGGTAAACTGGCGCTGGGTGAAGAAATACATGATGAGGATGGGCAGGATGGTGATAACCGAACCGGCCATGATGAGCTGCACCTCGCTGCCGCCGTCGTCCACGAAATTGTACAGGCCGACTGCGATTGGCAGCCATTCGGGCGTATTGGTGACCAGCAACGGCCAGGCCAGCGCGTTCCATGCGCCGATGAAGGAGAGAACAACGATGACCAGCAGGGGCGCGGTGGAAAGCGGCAGCACCAGCTGCAACAGCATGCGCAGATGGCCGGCGCCATCGATCTTGGCGGCGTCGAACAACTCCTCCGGAATCTGAGCGAAGAACTGGCGCAGCAGGAAGATCGAAAACACGCTGCCCATGAACGGAATGGTAAGCGCGGGCCAGTTATCGATCCAAGGAATCGGGCCCACGCGTCCCAGCCAAGTGACAGTAAGCAGGTTGGGAATCATCGTGACCATGCCGGGGATCATCATCGTACTGAGCAGGAAACCGAAGATCAGGTTGCGGCCGGGGAACATCATGCGGGCGAAGGCATAGGCTGCCAACACGCTGGCGACCAACTCTCCAGCCAGCGTGATGACGGTAATCTTGACGCTGTTCCAAAGAAAATGCGAGAACTGGGCGCCTTCCCAGGCTTTCAGATAATTGGAAAAACGCAGTTCGCCCGGAACCCAGCGGCCGCCCATCGCCTCGCCCAAGGACATCAGCGAGGTCGAAACCATCCAGACGAATGGCACGAGCGAGACGGCCGCGCCGATCACCAGCACGGAATAGCTGAACAGTTTCCAGGCCAGGCTGCCAGAGAAAACGAACCTGGCCAATCGCGGCCGGGCCCCGGCCTGCAGGCCGCCGGCTTCCATCTCAGCCATAGAACACCCTTGAGCCCTGAACACGGTTGTTAATGACGGTCAACGTCAGGATGATGGCGAACAATACGAACGCCATCGCCGAGGCATACCCATAGCGGGTCTTGACGAAGAATTCCTCGAAAATGGCAACGCTGATGACCCGCGTGGTGGCAAAGGCTGGGCCTTGGGCTTCGCGCAGCACCCAGATGGTATTGAAGGCTTTGAACGTGCCCATGACGGCGATCAACGAAAGGAAATACGTGGTGGGCGAAAGCAGCGGAAAAGTGATGTAGCGGAAGACCGCCCAGCGGTTGGCGCCGTCGATCTCGGCCGCCTCGGTCATTTCAGATGGGATATTGCCCAGCCCGGCCAGATAGATGACCACGTTGTAGCCGACGAAGGTCCACACCGAGAGCATGATGACCACCAACAGAGCCTGACTGGGGCCCACCAGCCACTCAGCCAACTGGCTGCTGAGTTCAGGCGAAACCCAGTCCGGGATAATGTTCTGCGGATAATCCTCGATGCGGAACATCGTTGCCAGGATTGAAAAAATTCCTTTGGACTGGCGCAGCCATAACTGCGGCTCAAAGCCGAGGCTGGTGATGAGGCGGTTGATGGGCGCGGACGGCCGGTCCGAGAACATGACCCGGAACACCGTGGCGCTGGCCACTGCCGGTGTAACGTAAGGCAGGAAGTAAATAACGCGAAAGACGTCCGAGCCTTTGAGGCGCTGGAACAGCAGAACCGACAAGAACAGCGCGATGCTCAACTGGACCGGCACGATACCCAGCGAGAAGAAGATGGTGACACGCAGGCCACCCCATAGATCACGGTCGCCGGCGGCGACAATCGCAGGAATCTCAATGATCAGCATGACCGCGGCCATCATCAATAGCAGGCTGGCAAGAATCCGTAAAACGAATGCCAGCGGCCGATCCTGATTTTCGGCGCTGCGCCAGACATACCAGGCCAGCACCAGTATCAGGATGCCGGAGGTGATCATCGTCAGCTGAGGCCAGATACCGGGATCGGCCCCGGACTCCAACGCCAATTCGTAGGCCTGGTTGACGGCATCGAAAGTGAATTTCAACAAGCCAAGGCCGGCCGCGAGACCAAGCCAGATGCCGGCGAAGTTGAACTGGTACGTGAAATTGAGGGGATTGCGCCAAAGCGCCAGCGCCGCGGCCGACGCTAAGAGAGCCAGGACGAGGGCGAGAATGAACTGTTGCCAGTGAGGGTAAACGGTTTCAGCGTGGAAGGCGTCGCTGAGCAGTTGAATGAAAAGTTCGCGCGTGCGCTCGAGGCCGCGCATCTTGGTGGCGATATCCAGGAATTCCGGCAACTGGAAGAACAGCCAGCGCATGAAAAAGAAGCCGACGGCCGCATACAGCGCGCCCGGCGCAGCCAACAGCCATGGGCGGTGGCCGTGACCCAGAGCCTCCGCCATGAGCCGCCGCAGGAGCAGGTAGGCTCCCACCAGCGCGCCGAGGCCGATAAGAAAACCGCCGAAGTAGGCCAGGTTGTCGATGGCATCAATGTAGTTCTTGATGCCGACGAAATCATCGCGAATGATCAGCCATTTGTGCAGGCTGACGTATAGCGCAAAGCCTACCGGGAAGATACCAAAGATGAAGATAAGCAGCAAAGCCGGAACGAGGAAGAGGTAGGCCGTGATGGCCTCACGCAGGTGCCTGCCCCGCCTTCCGGCGAACCAAGTTCCTATCCGATTCACATCAGTTCTGGCCGTGTGCATCCGATCACGATGGTTGTCGTTTGTCGCTCTACCCGATGGGTTCTTAAGTCCCTGAATTCATTTAGGGCCCAGACATGAAACCACCCCGATTATAGTATGAAATCTCCACCAGACAGCAAAGCCCCAAGATATTACCCGATGGTTACATGACCTACAGGCAAACGAAGGGCACGATGCGCGGCAGCAATTCCAGCAATGTCACCATCACGCCGGCGCGGGCAAAGATCTGCGCCAGGTCCAGACCGACAGCATTGGCCCACGATCAAATATGAGGAGGTCTATTTGAAAGATTACGAATCCCCCAGAGACGATCGACTATCTCTGGGCCGCTACATCGACTTTTACAACCACGAACGCCCACATCAGGCATTGGCTTGCCAAACCCCAGCCAGTTTGTTTCTGGCGGACAAAACCACAATTTCACAGGAGAAAATTCTCTTAACTGACCCTCTTCTTTTGTCCAAATTTCTTGACCACTTAAACTCAAATTGAAGTCTGTCCGACTTCGCCAACAAAATCTTTATCCTACACCCTCGATTAACTTTACCTTGCTGCTTTTGAAGCATCCTTTACTATTTCACTCAATGTTGGATGAATGTGGATTGACTTTGTTATTGGCTCAATCGTTCCATGATTGTGCATTGCGGTAACCACCTCATGGATTAAAATATCTGCGTGTACTCCAAGGATATGTGCCCCCAATATTTCTTTGGACTCATCATCTGTAATAATTTTTACCAACCCATCTGTTTCAGCCATTGCTTTCGCCCGGCCTGAATGCTTGAAATACGCTCTACCAGCTTTGATATTTCGTCCTGTTTCACGGGCTTCTGCTTCGGTTAAACCCACACTTGCCAATGCGGGTTCTGAAAAAACGGCCCTTGGCACGACCCGGTAATCCACTTTCCTTCCAGCATTCTCTACGGCATTCAAGGCTGAAATTGGGCCATCGTATCTGGCCCTGTGGGTGAACATATATCCGCCATTGGCGTCTCCCAAAGACCAGATATTCGGTGCAGTTGTCTGTAGCGTGTCATCAACTTTCAAATAAGAACCTTGCATTTCTATCCCAGCTTGCTGCAACCCTAAAGATTCAACTCTGGCATCTCGTCCAGAAGCTACAAGGATCTCTTCGGCTTCAAAACGGATTTCCTCTTCACCTTTCTTGGCTACTACAAAACGTTTCCCGTGTTCTTTTCCAGCGCGGATGACCTCTGTGGACGTACGTAAATCTATTCCTTCTTTTAGCAAAAGTTTGCCTAGAGCTTCAGATAATTCAGGTTCTTCTCTAGGCATTACACGGGAAGCACGCCCGATCATAGTTACTTTTGTCCCAAATCGAGAATACATCTGGGCAAATTCCACGCCGATATACCCAGCGCCGATAATAACCATAGACTCAGGTAATTCTCTTAATTGAAGGGCTTCATAATTTGTGGTGAAACCAGCTTCTGCCAGACCGGGAATATTCGGGATTACTTGTTTAGAGCCGACTGCCAAAATTGTTTTATCAGCCGTAATTGCTCTTCCGTCAACCTGTATGTCAACAGGCGATGAAAATTCAGCATGCCCTTTGATGAAGGTAATACTTTTGTTTTTCTCTAAGTCTCGGTAAATGCCATCAATGATTGTTTGAACCACCTGATCTTTTCGATCCATTGCAGCAGCGAGGTCAAATGTGATCTCTTCAGGATCAACCCCGCGTACTCCAAACTGATGAGCTTTCTCTTTTACCAGGTGAACAACTTCGGCAGACCTTAACAAGGTCTTTGTGGGGATACACCCCTCATTTACTCAAGTGCCACCAACTTCTCTCAATTCGATCAAGGCAACTTTAGCACCTAAATTAGCTGCCATATGAACAGCGGGAAGGCCGCCTTGTCCACCTCCAATTACTGCAACGTCAAATTTTTCCATTGTGAGTTCCTTTATAAGCAGGTGAAATTTCTCAGGTGAATATAATGTTGTAGCACATGATGAAAATGCCAAAAATCACAGCCCCGCCGCCAACGAATTGCCATGAACTAAAAGGTTCCGATAACAACAAAATAGCCAGGGTAATCGTTACAACCGGTTCAACATTCGTAAGACAAGCAGCCCTGCTTGGGCCGATCATCCTTACCCCGACAAATAATCCTAAGAAACCAATTGTGAAAAAGACAGCTACTCCTATTATTCCTATCCAGCCCGGGTTATCTTCTGGTGGAGTAAAGCCGCTACTCAGCATTCCCACAATAGCAAAAAAGATTGTGTTCACTATCGCAATATATAAATTGAGTACCATTGGGGGAATAGACCGGAGTAATCGACTACCAAATGTAAACACAAGAGCAAAACTAACGGCAGAGAAAGCAGCCATAAGAACGCCGGTCAGGTTGAGTGCATTCCAAGACAATCTAAGCAGGAGAAGTAGCCCAAACAAAGAGAGTAACTGGCCGCCAAAAGTAAGATAGTAGGCAGCCTGATCTTTCTTTATTATCCGCCTTTTTCCAATCAAAAAGGCAAACAAACTGACCAGGATTGGATTTGTGTAGTAAATAAGGGCTGATAACGACACTGGAATATATTTGATTGATCCTAAATAGGCATATGATGCCACACCCAAAACCAGAGCCAAGCCAAGGGTCTTCCAAAGCAAGTTTCCAAATAGCCGCCAAGGTTGACGATGCCAAGCAAGGTAAAGAATAACGGCAACCCCCGCAACGGCATATCGTGCCATTATGACCGTAATTACGTTCACGCCACGATCATATGCTATTCGTGCGAAGGGTGTAACTGCACCAAAACTAGCAGCAGAAAACAAAACGATCAATATCCCCAAGCTTCGCTTGGTTAGTAAGCGTTTTCCTAAGTCCGAGTATTGCCAGTTTTGGATAGAGAGTGCAGAAGATGCTTTGTAATCCATGAATTCAACAACACCTTCCCAGCATCCCCATTTCAGCTAAGTGCCCAACTTCAATTGTGTCCTTCACTATCCTATGGCTCGGCCAGTCTAGCTCTTGTCCACCTTCGCGGTAAACTCGACATCGAAGGCCAAAGTCATTCCGCCCAAATGTTACATACGGTTCTACATCCAATCCATCAACTCGCACTGTTGGAGAACCAATGAACTGCAGCCGCTGCGCCTCAGCCTCTGTCTCTACCCTGACAAGTTCAACCTGGGCGGTAATATCAGTTTCCGCAAGTACTTCTTGCACCAGCTTCAAAGCCGGTAAGTAGCCTATACACTGAGGCGAGTAAAGCACTTCGATTTTCATCTTTTGACCACAGCAGTTGCGTGTTCAAGTTTGGGAACGCCTCTGAACGCAATTTTGTCATTTACCAAGGTGACGGGAGTAGAAAAGATATTTTTCTCACCCGCTAATTGTCGCCCATTGCGACTGTTGACATCTAATACTTTTAGGCCGAATTTATGTTCTGTTTTGAGTTGTTGCCATAATTTGACTGTTTCCTTACAGGATGTACAAGTCGATGAGGTAAGGACTAAGACTTCTATTGATCTATTCTGGCTTTGGATTGGTAACGCTTCTTCTTTTGAAAGCCAATGGAAACCTAAGCCTAACCCACCGAGGAACAGGACGGTAAATACTCCACCAATCAATAGCGTATTGTTGGTAATCCATGCGCCTGCAACAGTGCCTGCTGTCAGACTGAGAGCAATTGGCAACGTGATTGGTAAATGACAGGGACAGGCGATTACTCCGATCGCCACAGAAATCCAGCCTTTCATCCCATTGATCTTGCGTCTCATGACCTGTAATCTCCTTCGGTTGTTATCGCACCGCAAAGACCAACGGCAGGTACCGCGTCTGATGCCAGACTAGATAGATTCCGGCAATGACGAGCAATCCCGCCCCCAGGCGATGAACGTAGGGCGGTGTCCTGCGGACCGAAACGACTCGCGCATCTTTCATGAATGCCACGCCGAACGATACCGTTATGATCACCGATCCCATGCCGGCTGCGTATCCACCCGGCATCAACGCGTTACTGCCGGGGTTTGAGCTTGCCAGACTTGCTCCTATCACTGCCAGGAAACCGGGAGCGTGCAGCTCAGGGAAGCCAATGCATATACCGCTCCGAATGCGAAGACCATGAAAGGGTTGCGCGCCTCCAGTCTATCGGGCCGCCTACCCCGCGCAGCAGCTGAGCAGGGCGACATCTTTTTCAAAGGCCAGCGCGGCCAGTTTGATTCCTTCCATATTGGTCAGATAGGGGAAGATGGTCTCGGTCAGCGTCTGCACCGTCAGGCCGAGTTTGAGAGCCAGGGCGGCCACCTGGATGATCTCGCCCGCCTCGGGGGCCAGGATATGCGCGCCCAGCAGTTTGTCCGTAGAGGCGTCCGCCACCAGCTTGATCAGCCCGCGTGTGTCGCGGGCGGCCAAAGCCCGCGGCACATAGTGCATGGGCAACTCACTCACTTTGACGTCGTAGCCCTGTTCGCGCGCCTGTGCTTCCGTCAGCCCGGCGCTGGCGATCTGTGGGTCCGTGAACGTGATGCGGGCGATGTAGTCGGCGCTGTAGACCCGCCCGGCTTGAAGCAGGGCGTTTTCGGCGGCCAGCCCGCCGCCATAGGCGGCTGTATACACGAACATATCCTTTCCCGTTACGTCCCCAACGGCATAAACGCTGGGGTTCTCCGTTCGCAGGGTGTCATCTACCAGAACCTCCCCGCGTGTCCCCAGAGCCACGTCGGCCTCTTCAAGTCCCAGACCGGCAGTGTTCGGCCTGCGTCCGGTGGCCACCAGGAGCCGCTCGGCGGCAAACGAAGCCGGTTGGCCGTTCACCAGCCCCTCCAGCATGTAATCTTCCCCTTCCCGCTTCACCGCCTGGGCTGAGAAACCGGTCACGATCTGCAGCCCTTCTTCTTTCAAATAGCCTTCCAGAGCCTCGCTGATCGCCTCGTCTTCGAAGGGCGCGATGCGCGGCAGCAATTCCAGCAGTGTCACCTTCACGCCGGCGCGCGCAAAGATCTGCGCCAGTTCCAGGCCGACGGCATTGGCGCCCAGCACGATCAGGGAGCGTGGCAGTTGCTGCAATTCCATCGCCGTCGTGCTGGTCAGATACCCCGTTTCTTCCAGCCCCGGGATGGGGGGCGCCCAGGGATGCGCGCCGGTAGCCAGGACGATCTTGCCCGGCGCGTACGCCCGGCCGTCAACCTCAACCCCACTCCCGCCAGTCAGGCGGGCGCGCCCGGAAAGCAGGGTGATGTTCGGATAAGCGGCCAGGACATCGGCATACTTAGTCTGGCGCATCTCGGCCACAAGTTCATCCTTGTGGGCGACGACTTCTGCCCAATCCAGTTGGCCCGGCTGGGTGTTGACGCCGCGGAAGCGCGCCTGGCCCGCCAGGTGGTGGAGTTCCACCGACCGGATGAGCGTCTTGGATGGCACGCAGCCGACGTTTACGCACGTTCCGCCAATCGTGCCGGACTCGACGAGCGCCACGCGGTAACCCAGTTCGCTGCCTTTGATGGCGGCTGCGAACCCGGCCGAGCCGCCGCCAATCACCATCAGGTCAAAGGCGCCGCCACCCCCGCCATTAGGCTGAGCGCGGTCCGGACTTTCGCCATTCTCGCCGATAGTCTGTCGAGATTTGGGAGTCGCCTGGTACCCGGCCGCGCGGACCGCGGCGACGAGGTCTTCGGTCTCGACCCCTTCGCCGACGGTGGCTGTCGCCTTGCCTGAATCCCAACTGGGAACGTGCGCTTCCCCTACCCCCGACAGACTCTTGAGGGCGTGTTCCACATGCTGCGCGCACGAGTCGCAGGTCATGCCCTGGACATCAAACTCGATCTTCATCTGCTTTGTCATGCTATTCTCCAATTCGTGGTTGTGCGCCCGCATCATCTGCAACCGGGCCGGGCAGGCCTGTGCTGACGAGATGGCACACACAATGTTTGCCTTCGACATCGTCAATCGGGAACGTCTTACCGATTGTGTGAAGTTCCTGCAGGGTCCGTTCCAGCTGCCGCAATTCAGCAATGCGTGTGCTGATTTCTTCCGCCTTCTTATCCAGTAGGTCAAGCAGTACCTGGCAGGGAGCCACGCGCCGGTCTCTCAAATCGAGGAGCTCCTTGATCTCTTCCAGCGAGAAATCCAGGCGGCGCGCCCCGGCCACCAGTTTCAATCGTTCGATGTCTGTTTCCGAATACCGGCGGTAACCATTCGGCTGGCGGGGAGGCGGGGGAAGCAGCCCAATCTCCTCGTAATAGCGGATGGTCTTAGCGGGCACCGCGGCGTGTTTAGAGAGTTCCCGAATCTGCATCTTGGCTCCTTGGGTGATCCTATCCTACACCTTCCAGTTGCTGGAATGTCAAGGGGGAATTCTGTGGCACACGACCTGCCACACCGGACCCGGCGGCGGGCGGACCGCCTTCAAGGTAAGAATTCGGCGAGGATGGGTTCAATAAGGGTGGGCGAAGGGCAAACCCTTCGGTACACTCAGAATTCCGCTCAGCCCACCTGAGCAATGATCGAGGACACAAGATGGCAAACCAGGTATGGCAGTTTGAACCCACGCACCGCTGGATACGAACATCTCTGGCTGGCGTGATCGTCGCGGACAGTAAACGGGCGATGCTGATGATCGAAAGCCGCGGCGAGCTCGACTACTACTTTCCGATCGAAGACGTGCGCGTGGACCTTCTCCAGCCCTCCGATCACGTTGAGACCAGCGGCTACCGCGGGACGCGGCGTTTTTGGCATCTCAAGCTGGATGACCATTTCATCGAAAACGCGGCCTGGACCTATGACCAGCATGAGGGTCGCCCGGACTTAACGAAGCACATCGCTTTCCGTTGGAACGCGATGGATCAGTGGTGTGAAGAAGAGGAGGAAGCCTTCCTCCACCCTCGTAATCCGCACCACCGCGTGGACACGCTGCCGAGTTCGCGCCATGTTGAAGTCATAGTCGACGGCGTAAAAGTTGCCGATACCATGAGGCCCTATCTGCTGTTTGAGACCGGTCTGCGAACCCGCTACTACATCCCTGAGCAAGACCTGGACGAAGAGCACTTGCTTCCTTCACTAACGCATTCAGTCTGTCCCTACAAGGGCACGGCCAGCTATTACTCGGTGGCCGTAGACGGAGACGAACTGCCGGATGCGGCCTGGTACTATCCGGACCCAATCCCGGAATCTCCGAAACTGAAGGGGCTCGTGGCCTTCTGGCCTGAGAAACACAAGGGGCGCATCCAGATCCTCGTGGACGGGCAGCCGGCTTGACGCCGCTCTACCTCGCGCCGCCTTGCGAACCAAATCATCTTCGATGAATCCATCCAGGCCGAAACTGCCCGTATGGGGGGCGCTTCTCTTCTTCGCCGCGAGCCTGCTTTCCGCGTGCTCGGGGAGCCTGCCGACGGCCGGTTCGGGTATCGAGACCCGCCCAATCAGCGCTATCGTCGCCCAGCCGCTGGTAGTGACGAACTTTACGGACAGCGGGAGCGCCAGCCTGCCCGTGCATACCTCCATCCCGGTGGCCTGCTCGGTTGTCTATGGCAAGACGCCGGAATTCGGCGCGCTGAGCCTCGACCAGGACATGGCGGGCGGCGCCCATTCAGACCACAATCCGGTCCTGACCGGATTGGAGCCTGACACCACCTACTACTTCCGCGTCCAGGGGGTCGATGAGTCCGGGTTGATTTACCTTTCGGACGTGATGACGTTTACCACCCCGCCCCTGGCAGAGTCGACGACGAACAACCTCGCTTCTCCCAGACTGGGGGCCGAGGTCACGGGCTTCAGCAGCGCTTTCGGGTCTTCCGGGCTGGATGGCCAATGGGGCGCGGCGAATGCCTTTGATGATGACCCGAATACAGAGTGGTCGAGCGCCGCGGATGGCAATGATGCCTGGATCGAAGTACGCCTGGCAAAACCGGCGCGGATCACGTTAATTATTTTTCATAGCCGAACCATGTTCGATGGGACCGCTGCCACGATTGCATTCAGCATTGTCACCGATAGCGGCGAGACCTACGGCCCGTATACAATTCCAGATTCAAGTTCGCCGGTTGAAATCCCCGTCGACATTCAGGCGCAGACCCTGCGCTTTGTGCTAGAGGATACAACTGGCGGCAACACCGGCGTTGTGGATATTGCTGTCATCGGGGAATTCATCGAGTGATACCATGAGCGTGTTACGCTCAATCAGTCGGCCAACTACTCATGAGCCTTTTTCTAAGTAAAAGGAAACCCTGAAATGATTCCAAAAGAGATCAACAACTACAACTACGATGCGTTCATTCCGGAAAACTTCGAGCCGCTCATGCGATTTGAGGAAAGCCCTCCGCTGGGCAGCACGGCCCCCGATTTCCCGCTATGGACTTTGGAGGAAAAAGAAACCCGCTTGAGCGAAATCTGGGAATCGCACTTGTATACAGTCGTCGAGTTCGGAAGCTTCACTTGACCGTATTGTGGGATGGCGTCGCCATCCATGAATGCAATCGCCGAAGAATTCGCCCCCCAGGATGTGGGGGCCATCTTCCTGTATACCAACGAAGCCCATCCCGGGGAACACTACCCGCACCTGACCAGCATGCGCCAGAAATTCGAACACGCGCGTGCGTTGCGCGATATTTACGGCGTTTCGCGCCCGATTCTGGTGGATGCCCTGAGCGGGGATTGCCACCTCGCCTATGGTTCAATGCCCAACATGACCTGGATCTTTAACAGCGCCGGCGCACCCGTCTATAAGAGCGACTGGACGGATGCGCTCAGTGTCCGCAACGCCATCGCTTATTTTGTGGATGTAGCCGGTCGGCGCCGGGAAGGCCAACGCCTGGCCCCGTTTCGTGTCGAACGCCTGGATTATCGGACTCAGGACCGGGAAAAGTTCTATGAGGCGCTGGAGCGGAATGGCCCCAAAGCCGTGAAGGAATTTCGTAGCGCATTTGGCTAGGGTGAATAGATTCGGGTTTCCGGCTTGAAAGCCGCCTACGAAAACCAGGGATGCTTGATGGCAATCACCGGGGCCAGCGCCTTTCCTGCCAGCAGCGCGACGGTCGCCAAGCCCAGGGCACCCCAGGTCGAGTCGGTTTCCGAGTCGGTAATCGCGCCCTCATTGCAGGAAAATGTCAGTTGTTCGCCATTCAGCAGAGGCGAGAAGCCAGCCGCGCTGCCAATGACTCTGCCGCCGGGGACGGTTGTTGCATCCAAGGGCGAAGTGACATCCGGCTGCCAGAAAGTGACCACCGACGGGCCGCCCACGCTGTCGTTCACAACCCCCGCCTCGGCCAGCGCTTCATCGGGCAGGCCAGAGCTTTTCCATTCAGGTCGATCGTGAGCACACGGGCCATTGACCAGATGTCCCACCTACTGACAGGACGCGGCGGCTGGCGGCCTATGACTGGATCATCGCCAGGAGACCCTCAAACTCCTCGCGGCAATCCGGGCACATGTCGAGGTGCTTCTGCACCAGCGGCATGAGGACGCGCACATCCTCTCCCCGGTGGGCGGCTTCAGCGACCTGGTCCAGAAGGGCGTAGACCTCATCGCAGGCGAATTCCTCTTCGCAGGTCATCGCCAGGGCGCCCATCAGGTTCGCCATTGCCGGAACCGGTCGGTCGCCGCCAGAGATCAGTTGCTGAAGGAATGATCTGAACCTCTTCATCGCATTCATAGAGTGTTGTCCGTGAACATCCTTACCACCCAGCGCCTTATAGCTCCATTGCTAAAGCAGGAAGCACCCATGCGCGAAAATCTTTGGGACATGAACTGCGCAGTAAGGAACTTGTCCACCAGGTTTCTATAGAGTGCAATTCATCTCACTTGAACCTGGAGGTTGGACAATGAACATAATCGCTGCTGTAATCGCCGGCTTGGTCGGCACCGCCGCCCTCAGCCTGCTGATGGTCATGGCGCCCAAAATGGGCATGCCCAGGATGGCGATTTGGGACATGCTCGGGACGATGTTCAGCAAGGAGGGCAACACCGCCCTCGGCTGGATCCTGCATTTCATGATGGGCGTGGTGTTTGCCATCGTCTATGCGGTGATCTGGAACAGCGGCATCGGCGCGGCGACCGCCCTGAGCGGCCTGACCTTTGGCGCCGTGCACTGGCTGGCGGTCGGCCTGATCATGGGCGGCATGCCGATGATGCATGCCGGAATCCAGGCCGGCACTGTCGCTGCGCCAGGGCTGTACATGACCCGGAATGGCGGCCTGATGGCCTTCATGGGCGGCCTGGTCGGGCACCTGGTATACGGCCTGGTGGTGGCTTTGGTGTACGCGGCTCTCTGAGCCGGAACACACTTCCCGATGAGAAGGGCCGCGGGGATTCGCCTGCGGCCCTTCTCGATTCTTCGGGCGCTCCCCGCCCCATCGCGCAGCCGGATGCAGGGGCGTAAGAATCCCAAAGCCCGTGTTTCTAACCCAATGGTCTGCCCAATCTATCCACAAGGACTGCCGTTCGCCATGTACCGACTTGCCGCCACCATGCGCACCCGACTAATCCTCGCCTTCCTGGGTGTGGCCTTGATACCCATGGGCCTGCTGGCCTGGCTCAACAGCCGCACCACCCGCCAGGCGTTGATCGAAGACGCGAATCGCGCCCTGTACGCGGTGGCATCTCAGACCGCCGCCAGCCTGGACGCGTTCATCGCTGGCAACCTGAAAGAGGTGAGCACGGAAGCCAGCCTCCCATCCCTGCGGGATTTCCTGCAAAACGAACGCGGCGGCCGGAATGACGAAACGGCTCGCCAGGAAGCGCTCGGGCTGCTGGTTTCCCTGGCCGCCCGCGACCCGTACATTGTTTCTTATGCGCTGCTGGACTATCAAGGCGTTGTCGTCCTGGATACGCACCCGGAAGACCAGGGCCGGAGCGAGGCGCAGCAATCCTACTATCACGCCATCCGGCAGGCAAACGGCGCAGTGGGGAACGTGTCGCCGGTTCAATTCTATGAAGGCGAAGCGTTCCTGGTCTTTATCAGCCCGGTGATGGATGACCTGGGCGAGATGGCTGGCGCGCTGCGGGTGCGCTATCGTGCCGGAGTGCTGCAATCCCTGCTGGAAGGCAAGAATGGGTTGGCCGGTCCGGGTTCATTTGGCGTGCTGTTTGACGAGTATCACCTCCACCTGGGACACGGCGTCCAGCCTGATGTCAACTTCCTTCCCATCGTCCATTTCCCCCTTGAAGTTGAGACTCTCCTGCGCGCCCAGAACCGGCTCCCGGACCTGCCCGCTGAGAGTCTCTACCCAATGCAACTGGATGATCTCCATGAACACCTTTCCAACCCGGATACTCAACGCTTCTTCGAGGCTGAAGATGTCGCCACAGGCGAAATGATCAACCAGGTCGCAATCGCCGAGATGAGCACCCAACCCTGGCTGGTGGCTTTCTTCCAGCCCCAGGAGATCTTCCTCGCGCCCGTTGAAGGCCAGGCCAGCAATATCGCCATCTTGTTGGCCGCCTTCTCCATCATCGCCATTTTCATGGCGCTGGGGGTGGCTACCCGTTTGGGCCAGCCCATCACCCTCCTGGCAGAGGCGGTTGCCCGGTTTACCGGCGGGGACCTCGAAACCCGCTCCGACATCCGCACAGCCGATGAGATCGGCGATCTTGCCAGGAACTTCAATCAAATGGCTGAGAGGGTCCAGTCGCTCCTGAAGGGGCTTGAGCACCGCGCTGACGAGTTGGAGAGTGAGATCCAGGAACGACGGCGGGCCGAGGAACGCCTGCGGGCCAGTGAGGAACGCTACCGGCTTATCTCTGAGCTGGCTTCGGATTATGTCTACAGCGTGGACCTCACCCCGGAGGGCGAACTGGTGTTGGGCTGGGCGACCGACGCCTTCACCCGCTTTACGGGTTACGACTCGGAAGAACTGAAGGCGCGTGGCGGCTGGCCCACGCTCGTTCACACTGATGACCACCAGCGCTACCTGGATGAACGCGCGCGACTGCTGGAGAGCGGTGAACCGGACATGACCGAGTACCGCATCGTCACCCGCGAGGGAGAAACACGCTGGCTGCGAGATTACCGCCGGCCGGTGCGCGACCCGCAGACCGGGCGCCTGACGCGCTTTTACGGCGCGGCGCAGGACATCAGCGCCCAGAAGACCGCCGATCTGCAGCTGGTGGGCGCCAAAAACGCGGCCGAAATGGCGAACCGCTCCAAGAGCATCTTCCTGGCGAACATGAGTCACGAACTGCGCACGCCACTCAACGCCATTATCGGCTTTGCCCAGCTTCTTTCCAACAACACCGGCCTGCCGGCAGAACCGCGCCAGCAGGTGCAGATCATCAATCGCAGCGGCGAGCATCTGCTAAACCTCATCAATGACGTCCTGGAGATGTCGAAGATCGAGGCCGGACGGGCGACGCTCCAACTGCATGTCTTTGACCTGCACCGACTGCTTGAAGACATCCTCAGTATGTTCAGCCTGCGGCTCCAGGATAAAGGGCTGGAGCTGATCGCCGAAATCGCGGACGATCTACCGCGTTTCATCCGCAGTGACGAGAGCAAACTGCGCCAGATCCTTATTAATCTGGTCAATAACGCCATCAAATTCACCGAGCAGGGGGAGATCTCCATCCGGGTTGCCTGCGAAGAGGACGACCGCACGGTCCTGCGCTTTGAAGTTGAAGACACAGGAGCCGGCATGAGCAAGGAAGAGATGACGACGCTGTTTGAGCCGTTCATCCAGACTCCGACAGGAGAACAACAAAGCGAAGGAACTGGCCTGGGTCTGACGATCAGCCGGGAATACGTCCAGTTAATGGGCGGCAACATTACGGTGCGTTCCGAGCCCGGCAAAGGCTCACTCTTCCGGTTTGACATTCATGTGGAAATGAGCGAAGAACAACCTGAAAGGATTTCTGCGCCCACCAGGCGAGTAGTGAGCCTGGCGCCGAACCAGCCCCGCTACCGCATCCTGATCGTTGAGGATAAGGAGGAGAACCGCCTGCTGCTCAGGCAGTTGCTTGAACCGCTCGGCTTCGAAGTGCGTGAAGCCGCCGACGGCCAGCAAGGCGTGGCGGTGTGGCAGGAGTGGCAGCCGCACCTCATCTGGATGGACATCCGCATGCCGGTGATGGACGGGTATGCCGCCATGCAGGCTATACGCGGACTGCCAGGCGGCGCGGAGACGGTCATCGTCGCGTTGACCGCCAGCGCCTTTGAGGAAAACCGTGCCGATAGCATTCAAGCCGGCGCGTACGATTTTGTGCGCAAGCCCTTCCGCAACGAAGAGATCCTGGAGCGCCTGGCCCGGCATCTGGGCGTAAAGTATGTGTATGCCGACGATTTTGTGGAACCCAAGACGACGCCGCGCCGCGCAGAGATCCGGCAGGTTGAGCTGGGTCTGGTGAGCGCCGAGTGGTGCCAGCGGCTGCACACCGCGGCCAGCCGGGCCGACGGCGACCAGGTACGGGCCATGCTCGTGGAACTCAGGCCGGAGCAGGGCGCCCTGGCGGCCGAACTGGCGACGCTGGCGGACAATTTTCGTTTTGACCTGATCATGCAATCCTGCCAGGCGGCCGAGGCGCAACGCTGATGACCGGCTCGCTCTTGCGAGGCGACATCCTGCTGGTGGATGACACGCCAGACAACCTGCGCCTGCTCTCCAGCTTCCTGAACGAAAAGGGCTTCAAGGTAAGGACCGCACTCAATGGAGCCATGGCGCTCACGGCCGCAAACGCCGCCCGGCCCGACCTGATCCTGTTGGATATCACCATGCCCGGCATGAGCGGGTATGAAGTCGCGGAGCGGTTGAGGCAGGATGAGCACACTCGCGAAACGCCGATCATCTTTGTGAGCGCCCTCAATGAAACGCTGGACAAAGTCAGGGCGTTTTCTTCCGGCGGCGTGGATTACATCCCCAAACCGTTCCAGTTCGAGGAAGTCCTGGCGCGGGTACAGACGCACCTGGAATTGAGCCAACTGCGACATGCCTTGCACGCCCACAATGAGGAACTGGAAGCGCGGGTGTCTGAACGCACGGCGCAACTGGAAACGCTCAACCAGGTGTATGCGCGGTTTGTCCCCCGCGAGTTTCTGACCGCCCTGCACAAGAAGTCTCTGGCAGAGCTAAACCTGGGCGACCAGGTGTATCGCGAAATGACACTGATGTTCACCGACATCCGCGATTTCACGAGCATCTCCGAAGCCATGACCCCTGCCGAGAACATGACCTTTCTCAACGCCTATCTTGGGATCATCAGTCCAATTATCCGCACACACAACGGTTTCATCGACAAGTTCCTGGGAGACGGCCTGTTGGCGCTCTTTCCGAGCGGCTCCCAGGATGCCCTCAGAGCCGCGGTTGCCATGCAGCATGCGGTGCACGCATACAATCAGTCATCGCCTTATCCGGAAATTCACAGTGGAATCGGGCTGCATCACGGGCCGATGATGGTCGGCATCGTTGGAGAACCCGAGCGAATGCAGACGACCGTGATCTCCGATTCAGTCAATCTCACCAGCCGGCTCGAAGGACTCACCAAGCATTACAACGCCCATATCGTCATCAGTCAATCGGCGGTCGACCAGGTGGGTGAGGATTCCATGAGGAATTACCGTTGCATCGATAATGTGAAGGTGAAGGGAAAGCAGCGGCCTATCCAGGTCTATGAAGTGTTTGAAAGCGCTGAAGACGCCCCCGTAAAAGCCGCCACCCGGGCGCAGTTTGAGAAGGGCCTGGATCTTTATTTCCAACGCAGGTTTGCTGAAGCCAGCGTCGATTTCAGCAAGGTACTGGAGGCCAACCCGGCGGACCGGGCTGCACAGATCTATCTGCAGCGCGCGGCTCGCTACATGGTTGAAGGCGTGCCGGAAGATTGGGACGGCGTGGAAGTCATCATCGGCTGAGCATGGCCGCGTATAAATTTGCCGACACCCAATTGCGCTTTCCCCAAGGGTTCCTTTGGGGCACCGCCAGCAGCGCCCACCAATACGAAGGCATAAACGACAACAATGACTGGTGGACATGGGAGCAGTCCGGCCGCCAGCATGGCGACCAGCATGTTTACCAGAACCAGACCTCTGGAACTGCCTGCGGCTGGTGGGAAGGAAAGGCCGAAGAGGATATCCACTTGATGGCTGGCTTGAACAACAACGCCCACCGGCTCTCCGTGGAATGGAGCCGCATTGAGCCACGCCCGGGTGTGTGGGATCAGTCGGCCATTGACCGATATCGCCAAATCCTGCATACGATGAAGGCCGCCGGCATTCGCCCCATGATCACCCTCCACCACTTTACCCTGCCGAACTGGGCCGCCGAACGCGGCGCATGGCTGCACCCCCGAATTGTTGAAGACTTTGCCCGCTTTACGCGCAAGGTCGCCCAGAGTCTGGGCGACCTGTGCGAGACCTGGTGCACCATTAATGAGCCCAACGTATATGCCCTGCATGGGTATTTCAAGGCAGTCTGCCCGCCGGCGCGGGCGAAATTGGGCGAGTACTACGCGGTGCTGCTGCAATTGCTCCATGCCCATGCGGCAGCCTATCGCGTCCTTCACGAAATACAACCAGCCGCTCAGGTTGGGATTGCCATGCACCTGATTCTGTGGGAACCCAGGTCCCGCACCAATCCCCTGGATCGCCTGGCCTTCGGGTTTCTCAGGCATAATTTCAATTCGATCGCTTTGGAGGCGCTGCAAACTGGGCGCTGGCAGCCTACGCTTGCACGCCCCGGAGTTTATCCGCGCCTGGCTAACACGCTGGATTGGGTGGGAATCAATTATTACCAACGCTATGAAGCCGGTTTCCGCGTTCAATCCCGGGATCCGTATAACCTCCTATTCGCCGGCCGGCCCAACGATGAGAAAGGCCCCGGCTGGTGGGGGGAATTCTGGCCGGAGGGCCTGTTGTTGCACCTTGAGCACGTACATCGCAGATTCGGTCTCCCGATTTACATTACGGAGAACGGCGTTCCGGATGCGAAGGATGTTCATCGCCCCCATTACATCCTGGATCACTTGCTGCGCGTGCAAACCGCCATCGAACATGGAATCAACGTTGGCGGGTATTACCACTGGAGTCTGGTCGATAATTTTGAGTGGCGTGAAGGCTACAACCCCGCCTTCGCATTTGGTCTGTATGCGCTGGACCAGCAGACCCAGTCCAGAACCCCTCGCCGCAGCGCGTCGCTGTACCGCGAGATCGCGGCTACCAATGCGCTCCGCGTAAACATGGCGGAGCAATATGCACCGGAGTCGCTCACCGCGATCCAGGCCGCGCTGAAAACCGCGCGCGGATAGAAGACGTTATCTGAATTCTTGAAGAATGGGATGGAGGCGCGATCTCAATGGCTGATTCCCGCTACATTGCGCGGCTCAGGGAACGTGAGAGTCGATGAATCGGGCAGCAGCCTCATCCAGCATCCAGACTAATCGCCCCGTTGGAGGACGGATAGCGTTCGCTGGAAATTCCTGAGGCGAAGCGTTGCTATTCCGCGCGGCGGCCACGGCCTCGGCCTTGTCTTCCCCGCTGACCAGGAAGATGATTTCGCGCGCCCGATTGAGGCTTTCTGGGGTGAGAGTGATTCGTTCATCTGGCCGGCCGGCATAATCACCTCGGACGGCAAGGACCGGCTGGCTCCAAAGGCCGGACTGTCCCGGGAACAGGGAGGCTGTGTGACCATCCCGTCCGAGACCCAGCAAGACCAGATCGAACAGCGGGCCGGGTTGGCCCAACTCGGCCATGGAGGCCAGCAACCGGGCATAGGCGCGCGCGGCTTCCGCCGAGGATGGCTTGTCTGTTGGGACGGGATGCACATTCTCCTGAGGTATGGCAACCCGATTCAGGAAGGCCGCCGTGGCCTGACCGTAGTTGCTCTCAGGATGACCGGCAGGCACATAGCGTTCGTCCCCCCAGAAAACATGCACTCCATTCCATGGGATGCTGGACTTGTGCGGTTCGACCCCCAGCAGACGATAGGAGCGGAGCGGTGTCTGGCCGCCGCTGAGCGTCGCGAGAAAGCGCCCGCGTGCATCAACGGCTTCC
>JACPVG010000018.1 GCA_016191875.1 Chloroflexota bacterium | reverse complement strand
GGCCGGTGCGGCGAGTTACACGATTCAAGTCTCGCGCTATGCCAACCTATCCAGTCCGCTGATCAGCGTGACGGTCACCGGGTCGGCGTATGTCTCGACCAAGGATCTGACGCCGGGAGTGACGCTGTACTGGCGGGTGCGGACGAACGGGACCTACGGTCCGAGTGTGTGGACGGAGACGCGCAGCTTCACCAGCCCCAAGCCTCCGAGCATCCCGGTGGTGGTGGCTCCGAAAGGGAACGTTCTGCTGACCGACTACACGCCGCTGTTTGACTGGAGCAACTCGAGTGTGCCCAGTGGCACGAGCTTCAGCCACTATCAGATTCAGGTGGCGCGGGATAGCGGGTTCACGGATCTGGTACATGACGAGCAGGTTGCGGGCGCGACAAGCTCCGCCTTCACTCCCTTGGCAGACCTGGAGTCCAACAGAACTTACTACTGGCGTGTGCGCGCCTTCAACGCGTCGGGGCAATACAGCGCGTGGTCGGCGACAGGCATCTTCCGCACAGCGATGTTAGCTCCGGTTCAGCGTCTGCCCGAGATGAACGCGACTCTCACAACTATCAGACCCACGTTTGATTGGGACGCAGTGAGTGGCGCAACAGCCTACAGACTCCAGGTGAGCACGAGTTCAACCTTCGGAACTCTACTAATCAACGTGAATGTCACCGGAACGGAGTACACATCGACTGTGAATCTACCGAAGAACACGAACCTGTACTGGCGTGTCCTGGCGAACGGAGCAAATCCCAGTGCCTGGAGTCCAACGTGGACATTCATAATCAGATGACGAGGCTAGTTCTGAACGCGACCGCCTAAATTACCTGAATCCTGGAGGGCGGGCAACCGAAGTTTCCGTTGCCCGCCCTCCGTTCCCCTTGCTCCCCGGCCGGCAAGTGCATACAAGCCCCTCACCCCGCCATCCGGGTGGAGAACCGACGGCAGCGTATCCAGGCAATGGTTCCAGATGTCGCCAAGGGCAACGGCGGCTGTCGCAGGTGGGTACCTTACCGGGGTTTAGGGTCGCGACATTCTCCATAGACTTTGCTATACTTCTCCACATTTCCTACACAGTGCCTTGATATGCTTGCGCAAACGCTGTGGCGGCATCCAACCAGACCGTAGCGATCGCGGAGAGGCCCCTTGGAACTACAGAAATTAGAATTCTTGAAGCATCTTGTCCGGTTCAACCGGCATGTTTATCTCGACCACAATGCCACGACGCCGATGAGCCCGTATGTCCGGCGCAAAATGACCCGCGTCATGGAACGCCACTACGGCAATCCTTCCTCGTTGTATGGGATCGCCAGAAAGTCGGCGGAATTGCTGGAACGGGCCCGGCGGCAGGTGGCGGATGCCATTCATGCCGCCCCGGATGAAATCTATTTCACCAGTTGCGCGACTGAATCGAACAATGCCGTGCTCCAGTCGGTCAGCGCCCACTTTACCCCCGGCAGGAATAAGATCATCTCCACACCCATCGAACACCCCTCGGTGCTGAACACCCTGGCTCACCTGGAAGCCCAGGGGGTGATTGTTGAATACTGTCCGGTGGATGATAAGGGGCGTTTGCTGCTGGACGAATTGGAGCAGCGCATCGATGCGGATACATTCATGGTGTGCTGCATCCTGGCCAACAACGAGACCGGCGTCATCCAGGACATCCGGGCGGTCGCCGAAATCGCCCGGCAGCACGGCGCCCTGGTGCTGACGGACTGCGTGCAGGCGCTCGGGAAGATTCCAATCGATGCTCATGAATGGGGGGTGGACTATGCCACCTTCTCGGCGCACAAGCTCTATGGCCCGAAAGGGGTGGGCGCCTTGTACGTCAAACACGGCAGCCCCTTTGCCCCGCTGCTGCACGGCGGCCACCAGGAAAGCGGGCAGCGGGCCGGCACGGAGGGCCTGCACAATATCGTCGGGTTTGGCGCAGCCTGCCAGGAAGTAAACGCGCTTCTGGCGGATGCCGGAGAGACCCGGGCCCTCCGGCGGCTGCTCATCCGGCGGCTCCAGAGCATCAAACCGGATTGCATCATCAATTCCCCGGAAGAGGCCGCCTGCCTGCCCAACACCCTCAGCGTGACGTTTCCCGGCGTCGAAAACGCCGAACTGATGGCGATGCTGGATTATTACGGCGTGGCGGTCTCGGCCGGTTCGGCGTGCAGCACGGGCGAGGACGCTCCGTCGCACGTCTTGAAGGCGATGGGGATCTCCGACCAGGCGGCGCGCCAGACCATCCGGTTCAGCCTGGGCCGGGATACGTCCGCCGCCGATATTCGCTACGCGGCCAAGGTGATCCGCGACTTCATCGCGGGTCGAATGCCGTTCGTCCATATGATGACGCCGGCCCAGCTGAACGAAACCATCCTTTTTGATGAAAGGACGTTCATCCTGGATGTGCGCCCGCCGGACGACCGCAAACGCTACAAGGGGCTGCCGAATTCCCATGAAGTGGCGCCGTTGCACGTCGAAAACTATCTGAAGCAGATTCCCCGCGATAAACGCATTCTGGTGTATTGCCCGGGAGGCGGGCTGTCGGTCATGGTGTCGTATTACCTGAAGGCGAAAGGGTTCACACGCGTCATCAATTTGAGGGGCGGGCTCGACGGGTGGCGGGAGCGGCGCGGCGACCTGTATCAGAAATACGCCGGGCAGAATGTCAGGGTGCTGCAGCCGGACGAGACCGCAGGCGTGCGGTAGGCAAAGACCGCGCGCCCGCACGTCTTTGCCTATGTAGTTGCCTGCCCTCCGTTCCCCATCCCCCGGCGTGCAAGCGGACACAAGCCACGCATCCTCCATGGATGGAGCCGCGCATGTCTGCTGAGTATTTTGTGGGCGCCTGATTTCAGCAGATGGCTATTTACAGACTTATCAGTTGTGTATACAATCTAACCAATCCCGAACTCAAAGCTGTCAAAGCGTTGCATGAGTTCATTAGGGGGCAAGGTGATGTTGCCTGTAGACAAGTTTGTGGTCCTGCTATTAGTTTCTTTCTCAATCTTCTGGTCGATTGGCATTGTTGTATTGGTGAGCAACCCCCGGTCAACGACAAATCGGGCGTTTTCTGCTTTTCTAATTTCGACCACGTTGAATTACCATTTTCTTCCACTTTTCGTGCTCAATTCAGCGATAGCAGATGTGAGCCAAATACCTCACGCGATGTATGCCAAGCACGCGTTAGGGGGCTGGATAATGGCCACGTTTTTCCACTTCACTTCAACTTACTTTCCGATTCCCTGGAAAAAACGAGTCTTGTATGTTCAGAGGTTCCTTTATATTCTGGCAGTCTTCTACACTTTCGCGGCATATTATCCCGGTCTGGTGATTAAGGGGGTCTTCTACCGTCCAACTCTCTATACTATTGGGCAGGTCCCCGGCCCTTTCCTAAAATTCATGATCGTCTTGTTCGGAATCTTGATGCCTTTCGTGCTTTACGGACTGACTCGTGGATACTTATACTATCGGAAGACCTTGTTCGAGCCCCAGGTAAAAGGAGTATGGTTATCTACGCTGCTCTTGCTCTTTGCAGGCGGATTTTCGAGTCTCATCATCTACACGCAGGACCGTTCCAGCTTTCGACCTGAGTTCATCGTTGTTTCCCTGTTGCTGGTTGGGATACTATACGCTAGGGCTGTCCTGCTGCATGGTCATTATGTTGGAAGGCTTTTTCCTCGGAGGCACTATGGGGTGATTGCCGCTGCTCTGGCCGCAATCCTGGGGATTTCCTGGCTGTCCTTCAATCTTGACCTGCGTTTCGCTGCATTGGTCGATGTGCAATTCCCCGTTTTTTCGCTTCTGTTGATGCTTACCATTGGGGCGCTATCGATAATGCTCTTTCTCATGCGTCGAGAGCGGATCCGTCAATGGCAGCCCGTGGAACATCCTGCAAGACATTTGGAGACTGTAAGGAATTCTAAACAGGTGCAGGGGATTCTCTCCTCCCTGGTGGAAGAGATGAAACGCCAGATGGGTTTGGGCGCTGTCGGGCTGTATGTCAAAGATCCAGATGAGGGTTACACCCTGGAGGCGGTAAGCGGTTCGGGGTTGAGTGACATTCTATATCTTCCCGAACTAAACCTGAATTTCCCTCTTGATGTATCGTCAGTATCGCCTGACATGGCCGGGGGAGAGGAATTCCAAAGACTCGATAATACGCTTCCTGTCTTGGTTGCAGGTAAGCCCTTCGGTTTCATTGGCGTGAGGCACAGGGGATCGCGGAGGATCATGGACGACAGGGAGCTTTCGGCGGCGCGTGCCTTTGTCCAGAATATCGAGGACGCCCTGGATCTGGACATGACCAGTGACCGGCTTGCGCGCAGTACAGGCAGGTTGCCTGGCGAAGACGAGGCTGCATCGAATGTACTGCGAATTAACACATTGGGCAACTTTGAACTCGTGCGTGGCGATCAGCGGCTGACTCTGGGAAACCTGCGCAGCGAACGCGGCCAGCAGGTGCTGGGGATCCTGCTCTGGAAAATGCCTTACGGGATTGATCGTGATGCGTTGATCGAGCTAATCTGGCGCGAGCAAGGCCAGCAACAAGGACGAAACAACCTGTATGTTGCCATCCACCATTTGAGGCGGTTTCTGGATGGAGTGGCGGGCATGGAACCAGATGACAGTCTGATCGTTCTGGAACGCGGCCGCTACAGCATCAACCGCGAAGTCTCACTCCAGACCGACGTTGCCGAATTCGTCGCCGCCGTTCAGTCATCTGACGGAGATGCACTGGCCAGGGCAATCCGCCTGTACCGGGGGGATTACCTTGCGGATTTTCAGGGGACACTTCCGGCAGACTACGAAATGACCCGCTTCCATTATGAACGCCTGTACCTGGACGGATTACGCAGGTGTATGTCAGAAGCATCCTCAGAGGGCGAAAAAGTTCTGTATTGCCGGAAATATCTTGGAGTGGAACCGCTGGCAAACGATATTTGGGAGATGCTGGTTACAACTCTGGCCGTATCTGCCGGGGCCTCCGCCGCGCGGGCGGCGATTGTGGAGTGGCAGGATGTGCTGAAGCAGAACGATATCGTTGTGAGTGTGGCAATGCGGAAGTTTTGGGCATTCTACGACCGTCAGCCGCGCTAACTGGAGGGAAGCCAGCCGGTTCCAGTGCCGGAAGTAACTTTGCGGAAATGAGGGCAGTGAACGCGTGGATTAAGTACTCGTTAAGACGACTGCATTACAAATGACGAATAGTCAACTCTGCCAGGAGGGCAACCTCATACACGGAGATTCGGATTTGTCACCCCAAGGCAAAGGCAGGCGCGGCACAAGAATCGTCTTTCTGATTCTGGCGCCGATGGTCGCGTTCTTTCTCACGTCTCTTGCTGGCTTGATCGAGCCAATACCTGCTTACGCCCGACAGGCAGGTCAGCAAACGCCCGCCTTCCTTGATGGCTCTGAAGGACTACTTCAAGAAGCCGATTACGCCTCTGCGGGCCAAATTGCCTCCAGCCCAACCCCTGAATTTGGGGGTGGTGGTGCTGGGAACCACTACTACGCGCAAGCTTTGAACTTGGGCGACGATGCGCTTGCGGCTCTGGCCGGGGCCCCCCCGGCTTCCTGCTACACTCTGGAACTAATCGTCGCGGAAGGGAATGGCATCCTTTTCGCAGATACACCGGAGAACTGCCCCGGTGGGTATCGTCCTGGAACGATCGTTGCGCTGGTTGCTCTCCCTGAAGATGACTACAGAGTGTCCCGTTGGGAGAGCACCGACGATGATGCCGCGATAACGATCAAGAATTCGGTCACTGTCGTCTCTTCACAGACTGTGAGCGTCTATTTCAGTGTGGGTGTAGGCGCCCAGGCTGGCGTTGGTTTTTGTTGCGGTACCGACGACAGAGTCCCGATAACCGACGTCCATCCCCTTCCCTATCGAATGATAGTGAAACTAACAGTGATTTTTCCTAATACGCCCAATGGTTACGCGACCTCTTGTACCGGCTGGTTTGCCGGCCCCCATACAATTGTGACTGCAGGACATTGTCTTTATGCCTCCAATGAAGGTGGCTGGGCAAAGGAAGTGTGGGTCTTCCTGGAGAGGAATGGCAGTATTTGGAAAGATTACGACCAGGTTGTCAATACCAGCCAGTGTCCGGTTGCTGCAGAAATTTGTGGGAGACTAAGGAAGAGCGCATCATATGAGGGTATTCCAGATCAGATCACTCCGTTCGATTATGGCGCAATCCTCCTTTCAAGTGATCGCCTCGGAAATAAGGCGGGGTGGTTTCTAGCTCAAGCGCCAACCAATGCTCAACTGGACGGAAGAACCTATACAATCGGCGGGTATCCAGGCGACAAGCCCTATGGCACGTTTTGGGAGCACTGGGGACTTCTGGAAAAGGAAGCTGGTTTCTGGAATTCAACGTACCTCAAATTTTACATTGACACCTATGGAGGCCAAAGTGGCGCGCCCATATCCTTTGAGGGCAGTACTGGAATCTACAATGTGCATGGTATTCACACAGCACAAACTCTTTCTTTTTGGCTTGGTGCCCACAACATAGGGGTAAGAATCACCGCCTCAGTGCTTCAGGATCTGTTGGAATGGGGGGCTTTACAGACCGCCCAGCAGTGCTACCTCCTGACCACGAGTGTGGTCAATGGCAGTTCCAACTCAATCGCGCAAGACCTCCAATCGGGGTATCGTTGCGGCGATGAAAAAACCTACACCCCCGGTTCGATAGTAACGCTGATAGCCAATCCGCCGTCGGGGTACATTGTCAACTGGCAAGGCACCAACAACGATTCCAGCACTGCCACAACCAATACGGTGACGATGAATGCCAGTAAGACCGTGACAGTAACCTATATACAGCCTCCCAGTCCTGATCTGGTCTCTGTGTCTGGCATTCCTTCGTCGATTGTCGCTGGACAGAGCTTCACGGTTACGATCACTTCCAGGAACTTGCAGAGTGTGTCCTCTGAAGGGGCAATAAACGCCAGCGTTCTGTACAATGATTTGAGTGACAACCTGACCGTGTCAGGGATCTCGCCCAGCTGGACACCGGACATCCTGTCCAATTACCTGGTTGGACAAGGCCCACTATACAATAAGAACTGCCAGTACATCGGAGCTGCTGTGGATCGTTTGGTCGAGGTGGTAGATCTTAACTGGGTCACCAACGAGACTCACAGCCTTACATTCACTATCACACCGCAGAAACCCGGCAAGCTCTGGATTCGGGTGCGGACGACCATGAGGGCCGGCTTCCATTGCAATTACTATAATGATATCTCCGTAAGCGGCGGCACGATGGATACGGACCAGCAGGGCTGGAGCGTTATGAGGTTCGAAGTAAATGTGGTCGGGACTCCAACTCCGACTTCCAGCGCCACGCGCACCCCAACCCGCACCAACACACCACTGCCTTCTGCCACTCCATCTGCTACGCGCACACCTACCCGCACGAACACACCACTGCCAACAGCCACGCGTACACCCACCCGCACGAACACGCCATTGCCGACGGCGACGCGCACACCCACCCGCACGAATACGCCGCTGCCAACGGCGACGGCGACCCTTACGAGGACGAGTACCCCATCGCCAACGGCGACGCGGACGCCAACCTGGACTCCGTCGCCCACAATTACACGAACCCCCACGCCCACCCGGACGAACACTCCGGGGAATCTGATACTTCTGGGTACCTTTGATGATAACCATCCGGGCCTGATCTATCAGGGCGACTGGCGAGAGGCATCCGGGCAGGTTGACGCGTTTGGATCAGGATTCCACTTCTCCGCTGTTCCGGGCGCCACCGTCAGATTTACGTTCTTTGGAGACAGGTTTGCTTTTCTCTACGCCGGGCGGCCAAATGGCACGCTGATGGAAGTGTATGTGGATGGACAACTTGTTGAAACAGTCAATCAATTCAACAACGGGGCCGCCTATCAGGTGCGCTGGGACAGCCCTTCGTTAGGGTTGGGGAACCATTCCGTAGTGCTGAAGCACGCGGGGCCGTCTGGCAAATACTATATAACATTGGATGCCGTTCTCACCATTGCCACGACGGAGAGCCTGACGGCTGCGCCCCCAACGGCTACGCCTGTAACGCCGACCTTTACCCCCAGCCCAACCCCGATCACCGCGGGCGAAGGGCTAGAAACAGTAATCGATGACGCAGACCCACTCATCCGGTTTGATAGTAATTGGCGTACGCTGGCGGACCAGGCCGGTGCATTTGGCGCAAGCTACCATTTCACGGGCACTACGGACGCCGCGGCACGCTTTAGTTTCTTCGGGGACCAGTTTGGCCTGCTTTATACGGGAAAGCCGAATGGGGCGGTTATGGAAGTCTATCTGGATGGCATACTGGTGGATAGCATTGATCAGTCCAACCCGAGTATTGCCTATCAATTGCTGTGGACAAGCCCGCTGCTGTCGCTGGGAGAGCACCATGTGACGTTGTCCCATCCGGGTCCAACGGGGAAGAATTATATTACTCTGGATGCTGTGATCATCCTGGACCAGGACGGAGCGGGCGCGCCAACGGCTACCCTCGAACCGAGTCTTACTCCTGAAGACCCAACTGCGACGACGGAACCCTGCTATGCCCTGGCAGTTGGTCATTCTGGCAATGGGAGTTCCCCGGCCGCCAATCCCGCCCAATCCGAGGGCTGTTCAGAAAGCCGGTACCATTCAGGAGAATTGGTGGATCTATCCGGCGCGATCCCTGACGAAGGCTGGGAGATCTCCGGATGGCAGGGCACGGTTAATGACGCATCCACCTCAAGCGCCAATCAGGTCATCATGCCAGCCAATGACCATTCCGCCGCTGTAATCTATGGCCAGGCAAGCCCGGCGCTCATATTCCTGGACGATTTCTCCGCAGACCTCGGATGGACGAACAACACTGATGGATACTTCAGTCGAAATTCTGCCAACCAGTGGCTTGAATGGCAGGTTCGCCGAGATCGCGTGCAGGTGTATTCCATTCCGATTTCTACGCTAGACGATACCTGGGAAATAAAGTTCAGGGTCCGGTTTGACTATTGGAACAATAACAACCAGATTGAAATCGGTCTGGCAGAAGCTTTAAGCGGTTCCGTGGGGGACGCGAACAAACCCACAGGCGTATTCGTCCACGCCGGTTTCCTGGGAGGAGGCACAACTACTATTGACAAATACATATCTGTTTCTGCATCGTATCCCGGCCAAAGTAGTTATTACTATTATGTGTGGCCAAACCGACCGGATACTTATGTTCCGCATAGCCTGGGCGTTTGGTATTGGGTGAGTCTTAGCGTTGACTCGGACGTCTGGGTACTCAATGTATATCAATCGGATGGGACCACATTGATTGGAACTCTTACCGGGTCATTGCCTGCCACTCATGGAACATACAATTATTTTGTGATCATGAACACCGCAACGGGAGACTATCCGACCGGCGGCGGCCTGCTGGATGATATCTCGGTCTGGGATCTTCCTGACTAGACCTGTGGAGGGACCGGAACAACCTAAAGCCGCATAAAGCCCTTTACATAACAGCTTGCGCGCGCATACAATCCACGCATCCCGCATGGATGGAGCCGCGCATGCTGCCTGCCCCGCTGATTGAAGCCCGCCAACTGAAGAAGGTCTACCAGACGCCCGCCGGGGCGTTCGAGGCGCAACTAACTGTGGATCTGGACTTCCGCTTCCCGTGGTACGGGCTGGCGTATGAGGGGTAGGCCTCATGTCCACGCGGCGGCTGGTCATCGCCATCACCTTCCTGTCGCTGTTCGCCATGGCGGCGCGGGTCTCGATGCAGAACGACACCTGGTGGCATCTCGCCAGCGCGCGCTGGATGGTCGAGCATCGCCAAATCCTCGATACGGACTATTTCTCGTATACGCGCTACGGCCAGACCTGGGAGGGTGTGCAGGTCAACTGGGTCGGGCAGTTAATCCTTTACGGCGTGTACCGGCTGGGCGGACCGGCCGGCCTCAACCTGCTGGTGGCGGGCGTGGTGACGCTGGCTTACGCCACACTCTACCGGACGCTGGAAGGCGGGGCGTTCTTCCGGGCCTTTGCACTCATCCTTTCGGCCGCCGCGGCAGGGGTGTTCTGGGCGGCGCGCACCAACCTGTTCTCGTTCCTGTTCTTCGCGCTGTTCCTGCGCATCCTGGAAGACTGGCGTTGGGGCCGCTCCAACCGCCTGTGGCTGCTGCCGGTTTTGCAGATCGCCTGGGCCAACACCCACAGCGCCTACTTTGCCGGAATCATCCTGGCGGGGTTGTATGGGCTGGCCGAAGCGCTGAAGTGGCTGTGGGCCGGGCGCGGGCGGTTCGGCCGCGGCTGGCTGGCGGAGGGTTCGCGCGGAAACGTCGGACGCTTCCTGCTGCTTGGCGCGGCGCTGGTGGCGGCGACCTGCCTGACGCCGCTCGGCCTGCGCACGCTCGCGCACCCGTTCGACACGGTCGGCATCCAGGTTTTGCAGACGCTCATTGACGAATGGCAGCCGCTGGACCCGCGCCAGTGGCATGTGCAGCCGACGTTGTGGCTGATGGCCCTGCTTGTGCTCGGCGCCATCCGGGCGCGCGGCCGCGTGACGCTGAGCGATGCGCTGGTGTGCGCCTTCTGGGGCTGGCAGGCGCTGGCGGCGGTGCGCAACATCCCGTTCTTTGCGCTGGCACTATTGCCGATGCTGGCGCGCCTGTGGTGGCTGTCCGCCGGGGCGCTGGCGCGGCGCGCCAAGTTCCAGCCGCTGCTCGCCGAACCGCAAAGTGTCCCGACGGTTCAAGCGCGGCTCAACCTGTTCTTGCTCGGGCTGGTGGCGCTGGCGGTGGTGTTAAAGGTCTCGCTCGTCCTGCCCGCGGAAATCAACCTGACCGCGTTGCGGGCGGCTTCGCCGTTCGAGGCAGTGGAATACATGAAGGAAAGTCCACCGGAGGGCCGGCTGTTCAATTCCTATAACTTCGGCGGTTATCTAATCTGGGCGCTGCCGGAGATGCCGGTGTTCGCCGATGGCCGCACGGAGTTGTTCGGCGACGAAATTTTGGGGCAGTGGTTGACGATTGTCGGGGCGGGGGCGGACTGGGAGGAACTGCTGGCTCGCTGGGAAATCAACTCAGTCCTGGTGGAACCGCACTGGCCGCTGGTGAATGCCCTTCGGGAGGCGGGCTGGCGGGTGCTGTATGAAGATGATGTGAGCGTGCTACTGGGGCGATGAGGGGATGTCAGTAAGATTGGGAACTGGTAATTGTCCTATCGCAAACATCCCGACGAAGAGACCTGTCATTCCGATGCAGCAGCCGGCCCGGCCTCTGGCTTGATAGTGACCTGCCCTGCGACTGAGGAATCTCGCGCAAATCACTGCATTGGCGGCGATGTCGCGACGGGAAAGCGGCGATTCTGTCGAGATTTCCTTCGCTTCGTTCAGGACAGGCTCTCGGTCGGGTTTGGAACGGATTTCATCTCGCGCTGGGTTGCGCCCTTCTTTGGAATGACAAATTTCCATTTGGTGATGTTGATGTCTCCAACGGGCTCGCTATTTGAATTCCTCAAAATTCACGGGCAGCCAGGCCTCGAAGACCGTCTCGCCGGGTTTGGAGCGCACTTTCATGTCCCCGCGGTGCTTGGACACCACGATGTTGTAGGAGATATCCAGCCCCAGGCCGGTGCCTTTCCCCACCGGCTTGGTGGTGAAGAACGCGTCGAACACCTTGCCCAGGTTTTCGGGGGGGATGCCGATGCCGTTGTCCTGCACCTCCACTACCACCCATTTGCCTTCCTGGCGGGTGCGCAGGGTGATCTGCGGGTTCTCGCGGCCTTCCAGCGCGTCCACCGCGTTGTCGATCAAGTTCGTCCATACCTGGTTGAGTTCCGAACCGTAGCCCTGAATGAGCGGCAGATTTTCGGCGTATTCGCGCGTCACGTTGATCCCGGTCTTGAGTTTGCTGCGCAGGATGAGCAGCGTGTTGTCCAACCCTTCGTGGATATCCACTTTCTGCACCGGAGCCTGGTCGAGGTAGGAATAGGACTTAAGCGCCTTCACAATGGAAGAGATGCGCCCGGCGCCAAGGGTGAGTTCGTTCAGGAGGTTATAGACGTTGTAGGTGTTGTTCAGCCAGTCGATGACGCAGTTGACCTGGTCTTCATTGAAGTCTTCAGTCAGTTTGCTCAGGCCGGTCTCGTCGAAGTTCAGGTTCACCAGACTGGGGGCGATCTCCCAGGCGTTGGGCTTGCCGCGCGCCTCCAGCCAGGTCTCGATGGCCGCTTCGCGGTCGCTGCGCGCCAGCGCATCCATTTCCACGGGCTGGACGGCGTTGACGCGGGCGCGCTCGCCCAGGATGTTCAGGCTGGCTTCCTGCTCAGCGTTGAAGTGCAGCACGCTGATGCGGGCATACGAGGCGCCCAGGGCGGTCATGGCCTCGCGCAACTGGTCGGCGGCGCGCTGCACCGCCGCGGAGGGGTTGTTGAGTTCATGGGCCACCCCGGCCGTCAGCGTGCCGAGCTGGGCCATCTTCTCGCTCTGGCGCAGCAGCCCCTGGTTCTCGCGGAAACGCCCCAGGAAGGTGTGGAACATGGCCTGCAGGGCGGTGATGCTGCCGGCCAGCAGACGGTCGAAGTCTTCCTTTTCAATTGAATACAGGATGACCGGCGTGCGCGCCCGCACCGAGGCCGTGCGCGGCGCGCTTTCCAGCAGGGCCATCTCGCCGATGACCACGCCTTCGCCGCGCACCGCCAGCAGCATCTCGCGCCCGGCCGATTCCTTGACGATCTCCACCTGGCCTTCCTTGATGATGTAGGCCATATCGCCTTCGCTGCCCTCGGCGAACAATTCTTCGCCGGCCGCCAGTTGCACCGTGCCGACTGAATCGCACAGGTGGTGCAGGTCTTCGTCGCTCATGTCCGCGAACAGCGGCACCTTCTTGAGGAATTCGAAGGTGACGTCTTCGCCGGGGTGGTCGTGGGCGTGGCTCATACTTCCTTCAGGTATTGGTGAACAAGGCTGACGGCAATCGCCCCCTGCCCGACGGCCGAGGCCACCCGGCGCACGGCGCCCACGCGCACGTCTCCGGCGGCGAAGATGCCGGGCACACTCGTCTCCAGGAAGAAGGGGTCGCGCTTGAGCCGCCAGCCCTTGGGGCGCTGGCCGTCGTGAATGAGGTCCTGGCCGGTGAGGATGAAGCCGGCGGCGTTGCGCTCCACCACGCCGGCCACCAGTTCGGTGTGCGCCACCGCGCCGATGAATATGAACAGGGCCGCGGCCGGGACGGTGGCTTCTTCACCGGTCTGGTTGTTGATGAAGGTGATCTGTTCGAGGCGCTGCTGGCCGTGCACAGCCCTGACCTCGTGATAGGGAAGTATCCGGATGTTGGGCTGGTTGTTGATCTGGTCGATCAGGTAGGCAGACATGCTCTTTTGCAGGCCGCTGCCGCGCACCAGGACGGTGACCTGGCTGGCATAGCGGGCGAACCACATGGCGCCCTGCCCGGCGGAGTTGGCCCCCCCCACCACGAAGACCGGCATGTCCCTATAGTTGGCCGCTTCAGTGAGCGCCGCGCCGTAATACACGCCCGCCCCATACAGTTCCTTGGCGCCCGGCACATCCAGTTCGCGCAGGGTGACGCCGGTGGCAATCACCAGCGCCCGGGAGGTCACCTCCGTGCCGTCGCTCAGGCAGGCGATCTTGGTGGGCTCTTCCACCCGCACCTGAGTGGCGTTGACGGTGGTGAGGATCTCGCAGCCCAGGCGCACGGCCTGGTCGGTGGCGCGTTTGGAGAGTTCCGCCCCGCTGACGCCCTTGGGAAAGCCCAGGTAGTTCTCGATGCGCGAGGACGTGCCAGCCTGCCCGCCGGTGGAATGGCGCTCGATCATCAGCGTTTTCAGGCCCTCGGAGGCGCCATACACGCCGGCTCCCAGACCGGCCGGGCCGGCGCCAATGATGATCAGGTCGTAGTGTTGGGTGGAGGCGGCCGTTTTGAGGCCCGCACGCGCCGCCAGGATGGGCAGGTCCGGGTTCACCAGAGTCTCGCCGCCCGGCAGGAAGACCACCGGCAGGTCGCGGCCGGGCTGCTGGGCGTACACGCCTTCCACCAGGGCGCGGGCCTCTTCGCTCAGTTCGATGTCCAGCCACTGGTAGGGGATGCGGTTGCGGGCCAGGAAGTCTTTCACGTTGTGGCTGGCCGGCGACCAGAGCGTGCCCGCCACGCGGATGCCGTCGTAGGGCGGTGGGGCTTCCAGCCACCAGGATTCGAGCAGATCGTCCAGCACCGGGTAGAGGTGCTCCTCCGGCGGGTCCCAGGGCTTCATCAGGTAATAGTCGAGTTCGATGGTGTTGATGCTGGTGATGGCCGCCTCAGTGTCGGCGTAGGCGGTCAGCAGCACCTTGCGGGCGAAGGGGAACAGCACCCGCGCCTCGGTCAGGAAGTCGGTGCCGCTGACTTCCGGCATGCGCTGGTCGGCCAGGAACATGGCTACGCTCTCGTTACGCTGGCGCAGTTGCTGGGTGGCACGCAGGGCCTCGGGGCCGGAGCCGGCCGAGACGATGCGGTAGTCCTTGCCGTAGCGGCCGCGCAGGTCGCGCAGCACGGCGTTCAAAACCTGGGGTTCGTCGTCGACGGAAAGAATGATGGGCTTGGCCATGCCGGGCTTATTCTAACCCCAGTCCTTCGAGTTCCGGCAGGGCGAGCAGGGCCGCGCGGTGCTCAGGCGTTTGCATGTGGTCGAACAGGAAGGCTACCGCTGCGCGGCACTGGGTTTCGGCGTGGGCGGCCAGCGCCGCATCCCCAAGGCGCAGGGCCGCCAGATGCAGCGTGCCATAAACCTTCGCCAGCGAGAGCCTCGCCTGCTGGCGTTCACCCTCTTCCGCGGCGGCCAGCAGCTCCTGGCGGGCCTCTTCGAACCTCTCCAGCCGGGCCAGCGCCCGGGCGCGCTGCATGCGAACCTCCGGAATCATAGCGCGGCCGCCGGACGCCGACTGGGCGGCCAACATCTTCGCACTGACCTCCAATGCCAACTCAGGTTGGCCCACCAGCGCCAGCGCCTCAGTGGTCATCAGCGTGCGAACCGGCTGGAAGGACGGGTCGAACAGGAGGTCCTCCTCCATCGTCTCCGCCAGCAGATCTGGAAGCTTATTTTTATGGGGCTCCGGGGACAGGTACAGTTCGGCCAGCAGTTTCACCGCCAGCGGGAAAACGTTGAATGCGCTCATCTCCGGTACGCCTTTGTCCAGAACATCCTGCGCCAGCTGCCGCGCCTCTTCGTACCGCCCGAGCCGGCCGTAATAGAAAGCCAGATAGGCGTTGGCGAGGAAGTGTGCCCCGGCAAAACTGGCTTCCAGGCCCATGGCCACTGCGTCTCGAAATCCGGAGATGGCTTCATCCACGCGGCCCATTTCCATCAGCGCCGGGGACAGGTTGGCCAGGCTGTAGATCTGGCCCCAGGCGTTGCCCGTCCTGCGACTGAGGTCGAGGGCTTTGCCCGCCAGTTCGATGGTCTTTTCGTATTCGCCGCGATAGAACTGCACCTCGGCTTGGGCGGTGTACGAGTCCGTCAGCATCGCCAGGTTGCCGATCTCGATGAAAATCGTCCGGGCTTCTTCGAAGGCGCTATCGGCGGCCTCCAGCCGGCCGCGCGTCCCCAGGGCGCGGGCGGAATCGTGCAGGGCATACGCCAGTTCCTCGCGTAGGCCGTGCTCGCGGGCGATGGCGATGGCGCGCTGGCCGTATTCGATCGCCCGGTCGGAATAGCTCTCCGAAAAGTTGTAGGTGAGCATCAGGTTCCAGTTGGCCTTGGAAAGCGCCCTGGGCTCGCCGATTTTTTCGGCCAGGGCCAGCGCTTCCCGGCCCAACCGCTCGGCCTCGGCCGGGCTGTGCAGGGTGCTGTAAATGGCGTGGATGGTCGTGAGCGGGATGAGCGCGGCCAGCACCATGCGGTCGTCGCCGGCGGCGCGGCCGCGCGTTTCCAATTCCAGATAGGCCGCCTGGGCGGCTTCGTAATCGCCCAGAATCTCCAGCAGCCGGCCGCGCCGCAGCGCCAGGCCGATGAGTTCATCCGTTGGCAGAGGGTGATCGGCGGCCAGGGCGATGGCCTGCTCGTAATGCGCGGCGGCCTCGCGGTTGGCATAGCGCCGGGCGGCGCTTTCGGCGGCCCGGATGTAGTAGGGTTGGGCGCGTTCGGCCATCCGGGCTTTGGCGAAATGGAAGGCCAGGGTGGCGGCCAGTTCCTCGCTGCGGTCGGGGTAGAGGGCTTCGAGCGACTCGGCCACCGCCAGATGCAGGGCTTCGCGCTGGCGGGTGAGCAGCGATTCGTAGGCGGCCTCCTGCACCAGCGCGTGCCGGAAGAGGTACTCCAGTTCCGGGTGGGTCTGGGCCAGGCGCACCAGGCCGGCCACTTCGAGGGCTTGCAGGTGGGCTTGCGTGGAATCAGTCACAGGGTTGGGCGTCTCATGTTCAGGCCAATGCACGTCATTATACGGCGGAACGCGGGCAAGTATAATCAACAGGTACGTAGTTGGCCGTACGAGATTAGAATTCCGTCGGAGAGGAACAGCGGCCAACTATCAAAGCAGCTCATGGGCATCTTACGCGGAGACTGGCGCTGGAACGCCGGGATCCTTTGTAAAAAGACTTTCGGTGGGCTACTTTACTGCTGAGTGGTAATCGTAAGGGGAGATTGGAGGTGCGCGAATGACGGGTGCGATATTGCTGGCAACGCTGGATGGGGTGTGGCGCGCCGAACTCACGGATGACGGCTGGAAGGCCGCCCGGCGCGGGCTGGCCGGGCGCGAGGTCACCAGCCTGATCGCCCGGGAAGGCGTTATCCTGGCCGCCACGCGCCAGGGCGTGCTGCGCTCTGACGACAGCGGCGTATCCTGGCAGGAAGCCAGCCTGGGCCTCAAGCCGCCCATCGTGCGCTGGCTGGCGTACCATCCGGACATCTCCGACTTCGAGGCCGCCGGCACGGAACCGGCGGGTATTTACATTTCCACGAATGGCGGCGACCGCTGGAGCGACCGCCCGGAAGTGGCCGCCCTGCGCGACCGCCACGGCTGGATGCTGCCGTATTCCCCGGAGGCGGGCTGCGTGCGCGGCATGGCCTTCCATGGCCGCCGCCTGTACGCGGCGGTGGAAGTGGGCGGGGTGCTGCGCTCGGATGACGGCGGCAAGACCTTCGGCCTGGCGCCCGGCAGCGACGGCAAGCCGCGCTTCGGGCGGCCCAAGCCCGGCTTCGTGCACCCGGACGTGCATGACATCAAGGTGCATCCCTCGAGCGCCGACCTGGTGTGGGCGGTCACCGGCGGCGGCCTGTTCCGCTCACAGGACGGCGGGACGGCCTGGGAATCCCTCTACGATTGCTACTGCCGCGCCCTGTGGCTGGACCCGCAAGACCCGCAGCATGTGGTCTTCGGCCCGGCCGAGGACGTGGGCCGGATGGGGCGCATCGAACGCAGCCGCGACGGCGGGCAGACCTGGGAAGCCGCTTCCAGCGGCCTGGACGTGCCCTGGCCGGACACTATGCCGGAGCGCCTGGCGCAGGTGGGCGAGACGATGTTCTGCAACCTTGACGACGGCCGCCTGCTGGCGGCGAGCATCGAAGCGCTGGATTGGGGCTATATCCTGCCGGATCTGGCGGTGAACGCGGTGGCCGCGGCTTTATGAGCGGGCCGGCAGGGCGCCTGCGGGCGATGCTCACGCCGCGCCTGGCCGTGGATGGACTGTACATCCTGGCGGGCGCGCTCATCCAGGCGGCCGGGATGCGCCTGTTTCTCATCCCGGCCAATCTCGTGGCGGGCGGGGTGAGCGGCCTCTCGCAACTGATCAATCACTTCAACGGCTGGCCGGTGGGCCTCATGATCCTGGCCGGCAACGTGCCGCTGTTCTTCATCGGCTGGCGTTACCTGGGCGGGCCGCGCTTTGCCCTGCGCACCGCGTTGACGCTGTTGTTCTATTCGGGCGGCATCGATCTGCTCGAGCCGTATTTCCCGGCCGGGGGCATCACGGACGACCTCCTGCTCAACGCGCTCTACGGCGGGGCGGTGACCGGCATCGGCGCCGGCCTGGTCTACCGCGGGCGCGGCACCAGCGGCGGCACGGACATCCTGGCGCGCATCATCGCCCACCAGCGCGGCATCCCCGTCTCGCAAACCTATATGCTGACCGACGCGGCGGTGATGCTCACGGCCGGGCTGGTCTTCGGCTGGGAGAACGCGCTGTATGCCATCGCCATGCTGTACATCAGCGGGCTGGCGGCCGAGACGGTGCTGCAGGGGGCGCGGGTGGTGCGCACGGCGCTTATCATCACTTCCCAGCCGGAGGCGGTGAGCGCCGGCATCCTGCATGAATTGCAGCGCGGACTGACGCGCCTGGACGGACAGGGTGTGTACACCGGAGAGGCGCGGGCGGTGCTCTATTGTGTGGTGAGCCGGGCGGAGGTGGAGCGGCTGAAGGTCATCGTGGCCGAGGCCGACCCGGCCGCCTTCGTGGTTATCGGCCAGGCGTATGAGGCGCTGGGCGAGGGGTTTGAGCCAATGAGCAGGCAGTAGCCAGCAGGTAGTGAGCAGCAGGAAAGCAGAAAGCAATTGCCAGTTACCGATTGCCAATTACCCTTCATACCCACATAAACAGACCGGCCTCTAGCATCGAGGCCGGTCTGTTTGCGAGGTCAGGACGCGCTAACGCCGCTCTTCCTCGATGATGACTTCCTTACGGCGTTTGCCGTAGAACACCACCCAGATGGCTTCCACGAACAGCCAGGTGACCAGCAGGTACACCAGGGCGGCGATGACGGCTTCGGCATCCAGCACGATGCCGTCGAAACTCGGGTTGCGCACCAGCCCCTCGAACGGAATCATCAGCACGTCCGAGAGCCGGAAGACCAGCCGGGCGAAGAGATTGTTCGGGTTGGCTTCCAGCAGGCGCAGCAGGAAGCGGAACAGCAGCAGCGACTCGCCGGCCATGGCCAGCGTCCACACGCCGCGCGAGACCTTGCGCAGCATCTCGCCGGTCGAGGTGAAGCTATCCTGCACTACCTTGACGTGGCGCTCGGTGCCATACGGACGGCGCGGGGCAACCTGCATACGGGGGTCAGTCTTCTCAGTCATGATTTCTCCTTTCATCAATTGGGACTCAGTGGCGGCCTCTCAGGGTGATGCCCGCCAGCAGGGCCAGCAGCACCAGCGTTGCCAGCACCGTGATGGCCAGAGCATACTGGGGAAGGCCGTTGTCCGGCCTTGTGCCGGATTGCGGCGTGGCCTCCGGGTCGGGCGGGCCGCCACCGCCCAGATCGATATCCAGCCCCAGGTCCAGCCCGGCCTGACCGCCGGCGCAGGCCGACAACAGCAGGGCGGTGAGCGAAAGCAGAACGAGGGTTTTCGGCGGCATGGGACACCTCCAGAAGTGAGGCAGGATGATCGGCTGTGTTGGTCTACACCCTCCCGCGGCGGAGCAGGCTGATGAGGGCCACGAACAGCGCCGAACCGATGACCGCCCACAGGAACGGGAAGGTCTCGCCGCCGACGGTGACGTTGAGCCAGCTGGGCAGGCCCAGGACGCGCGCCAGCCAGGAGCCGAACAGCGCGCCGATGAAGCCAACGATGATGGCTGCGAAACAGCCGCCGCGCGAGTACCCGGCAATGGCCTGGCCGATGGCGCCGGCCAGGCCGGCCACGACGAGATACAGCACTAATTCCACCAGATTCATGTGCACTCTCCTATGGGGGGTTGGCAAATCAGGAAACGAGTGTCTGAGCGCGCCGTTATGGTACTTTCGGAGGAAGAAGTTGGTAACTGGTAACTGAGTGGCTGCCGGCTATCTGCTCTCTGCTGTCCGCTCCCTGCTATAATCACTCCATGGCCGAATTCGACGGCTTCCGCGGCAAGATGCGCCTCACCCGCCTGCCGGACGCGTTCTTCACCGACTTGCTGGGCCGCATCGACGACCTGGACGAACTCAAGGTCACGCTGTATTTCCTGTGGCGGCTGGAACGCATGGAGGGGGCCTTCCGGGCGCTCAGCGAAGCCGACCTGGCGGGCGACGCCGCCTTCACGGCCGGTTTGAGCGGCCCCAACGGCCTGCGCCCGGCATTGGAACGGGCGGTGGGGCGCGGCACCCTGCTGGCGGCCGAAGCCGAGATCAACGGACGCCCGACGCGCCTCTACCTGCTGAACAGCGAACGCGGCCGCGCCGCCCTGGCGGCGCTCGAATCCGGGCAGTGGCGGCCGGACGATAACCTGAACATGCCCGCCGGGCTGGACCTGGAAAAACCCAACATCTTCCGGCTGTATGAGGAGCACATCGGCGCACTGACGCCGATGATCGCCGAGGCGCTGGCCGAGGCCGAGCGCGACTACCCGGCGGCCTGGGTGGAAGACGCCGTGCGCATCGCCGTGAGCAACAATGTGCGCAAGTGGCGCTACGTGGAAGCCATCCTGGAGCGTTGGCAGAGAGAAGGACGCGATGACGGAACCGATCGAGGACGCGGTCAAACGGACCCAAAGAAGTACACCGAAGGCGAGTTCTCCGAGTTCATCGAACGTTGAGCGCATGGCCGGCGACCCGGACTGCCCGCACTGCGGCGGGCTGGGCTACCTGCGCGCCGATGTGCCGGTGGGGCATGCCGACTTCGGCAAACTGCTGGTGTGCACCTGCCGCCAGGAAGAGGTCGGCCGCCTCAACCGCCAGCGGCTGTATTCGCTCAGCCAGCTCAACCAGCTCAAGGAACTGACCTTCGAGAATTTCGAGCCGCGCGGCCGGGTGGGGCTGGGCGGGGCGCAGGCCGATTCGCTGGAACTGGCCTTCAACCAGGCCCAGCAGTTCGCCCAGCGCCAGCAGGGCTGGCTGCTCTTGCAGGGCAAATACGGCTGCGGCAAGACCCACCTGGCGGCCGCCATCGCCAACTTCGCCGTGCAGTTCGGGATACAGCCCATCTTCCTGACCGTGCCGGACCTGCTGGACAGCCTGCGCTTTGCCTACAACGACCCGGACAGCACCTTCGAGGAGCGCTTCGAGCAGATCCGCCAGTCGCCGCTGCTGGTGCTGGACGACTTCGGCACCCAGAACGCCACCGCCTGGGCGCAGGAAAAGTTGTTCCAGATCGTCAACCACCGTTACATCAACCGCCTGGCGACGGTGGTGACGACCAACCTGTCCCTGAACGAGATCGAGGGCCGCATCCGCTCGCGGCTGGAAGACCCGGACCTGGTGACGCGGGTGGTCATTCAGGCGCCCGACTACCGCCGCCCGATGGACGACACCGGCCACCACGAGTTGTCATCGCTGGCGCTGCACGGCGGGCGCACCTTTGCCACGTTCGACCCGCGCAAGGGCGAGGGCCTGCCGGCCGACCAGACCAAGAATCTGGAGAAGGTATTGAAAGCGGCCGAGAAGTTCGCCAAACAGCCCAGGGGCTGGCTGGTGCTGACCGGCGGCTACGGCAGCGGCAAGACCCACCTGGCGGCGGCCATCGCCAACGCCCGCGCCGAACTGGGTTCGCCGCCGCTGTTCGTGATGGTGCCGGACCTGCTCGACCACCTGCGGGCGACCTTCAGCCCGAACAGCGGCGCGACCTACGACCGGCGCTTCGACGAGATCCGCGCCACACCGTTGCTGGTGCTGGACGACCTGGGCACGCAGAACATGACGCCCTGGGTGCGCGAGAAACTCTACCAGTTGTTCAACCACCGCTACAACGCCCAACTGCCGACGGTCATCACCACCAGCGACTCGCTGGACGAGATGGACGCCCGCATCCGGGCGCGCCTGCTCGATACCCGCCTGTGCACGATCTACGCCCTCACTGTGCCGGCGTATACAGGGCGGGGGAAGAAGGGGTAGAATCGAAAGGACGCCTTGTTGAGTAGGAACTTGCCAAAGTCGCCAGTCGCATGGAAGTATGTTGTTGCAAGCAACGCCCTGACCTCCTGAATATGGATACGACTTCAGTTTTCGATTACCAAGATGTATTGCCCCCTTCTCTCTTAAAATTGGGAAATCTTAAGACAGAGATTCCGCGTATCGCAAAAGATGGGAACCTGGTTGGTGAAATCGAAAGTGCCATCCGAAACATTCCTACAACTCACAGATTAGTCCAGGGAGATGCCCGAGATCTTTCATTTATTCGTGAAGAGTCTGTACATCTTGTAGTTACTTCTCCTCCCTACTGGACACTTAAGAAATACAGGGACCATGAGGGGCAACTTGGTGACATAGGCAATTATGAAGAGTTCCTCTTGGAACTCAACAAAGTGTGGGAGCATGTTTACCGCGTCCTAGTTCCAGGTGGAAGGTTGGTCTGCGTGGTTGGAGATGTCCTTCTTTCCAGGCGAAGAAATCAGGGTAGGCATGCCGTCATTCCTCTTCACGCGTCGATCCAAGAAAATTGCAGAAGGATTGGCTACGACAACTTGACGCCGATTATCTGGCATAAAATTGCCAATGCTAATTACGAGGCTTTGGGAAATGGTGCCGGGTTCTTGGGGAAGCCATACGAGCCCAATGCAATAATCAAAAGCGAAATCGAGTTCATTCTTATGGAGCGTAAGCCGGGTGGTTATAGAAAGCCTTCTCTGCCTACCAGAGTTTTATCTGTGATTTCTTACGAAAACCACAAAGAGTGGTTCAAGTCGATCTGGACAGGAATAACAGGCGCGTCAACCCGACAGCACCCTGCCCCATTTCCTGAAGAACTAGCAGCGCGCCTGATTCGCATGTTCTCTTTTGTTGGCGATACAGTTCTTGACCCATTTGTGGGAACTGGAACTACGATATTGGCTGCAGCAAGGTGGGGGCGCGATTCCATTGGAGTAGAAATAGAACCGAAGTACTTTGAGCTAGCAGAAAATAATGTCCGAAAAGTCACAGATTCTATGTTCTCCGGTGCCAAGCTGGTTACTGAGAAGAGAGGGCACTAACATCGTGGAATATAGAGAACGTGTAGAGAAAGCTGTTCGGCATTATTGGAAGGTAAGAATTGAACAGCAACAACGGCAGGGGAAAGCCAAAGGAAAAAAGGACGCAGGGAACCGAAGTGCCGTTACAGGAGGAAAACATCTGGCAGGTTTTGCAAGCTTGTTCAAGGACCTGATTTCCGAAGCAGGATTGCCAGACTCTTCAATTCACACTACTTCAACAACGCTTCCAGGATATTTTAGGCCGACGAAAAGCTGGGATCTGGTAGTGGTTGTCGACGATAGATTATTGGCATCAATCGAGCTAAAGGCTCAAGCTGGGCCATCCTTTGGCAACAATTTCAACAATCGCATTGAAGAAGCCCTTGGGAATTCTACAGACTTGTTAACTGCCTATCGAGAGGGGAAGTTCAAGCCTTCTCCAAAACCTTGGATTGGCTGGTTGATGTTATTGGAGGAAGCTCCCAAATCCATCTCGCCGGTTCGAGTGGAAGAGTCTCACTTTGAGGTATTCCCTGAATTCAGGGAAACTTCTTATGCCAAGCGTTACGAATTGTTCTGTGAACGCCTAGTCAGGGAACGACTCTACGATGGCGCTTGCTTGATATTATCCAACCGGCAAGACGGGCTCAAAGGGAAATTCAGTGAGCCAAACCCGGATTTTGGATTTGCTCCTTTTGCTGCAGGTTTAATTGCTCATGCAGTGACCTATGCCAAGTTGAGGAATTACTGACACTTGCGCATGTATTTAAACTTCATACCCTGCGTCCCGCACGAAAGCCTGGATAATTTTCGGCTTGCGCTGCAATCTCCGCTTCGACTTTCGGATCAGTACTTCCAGTTCCGGCAGCTGATCGCAAACCGTATT
>JACPVG010000011.1 GCA_016191875.1 Chloroflexota bacterium | reverse complement strand
GGCGGTCGTCTTCACCAACCAGTTGCGCCAGAAGATCGGCGTGATGTTCGGCAACCCGGAGACCACCACCGGCGGCAACGCCCTCAAGTTCTATGCCAGCATCCGGCTGGACGTGCGCCGCATCCAGAGCATCAAGGCCGGTCAGGAGGTCATCGGCAACCGCACGCGCGTGCGCGTCGTCAAGAACAAGGTCGCCCCGCCCTTCCGTGTCGCCGAGTTCGATATCATGTATAATGAGGGCATCTCCAAGTCCGGCGACCTGCTCGACCTGGCGACGGAGATGAATATCGTCGACAAACGGGGTTCGTTTTACTCCTTTGGCGACCACCGGTTGGGGCAAGGGCGCGAAAACGCAAAAGACGCCCTGCGTGAGGACCTCAACCTGGCTGCGGAAATCGAAGCATTGATACGTCAACAGGTTCTGGCGGAGGGCGTCATGCCCCTGCCGACCGACGAAAGCGATGTGGAGACGGACGAACTGGAAGAATAGGTCCGCCGCAGCCTATGCGCCGCACGTAGTGCGGCCTCGGCTGTGACAACCAAACTCAGTTATGGACGACCGGTTGAGGTTCGCCGGGCTGATGTGAAACAGGGTTATCGGCGCAAGGAAAAGACTCCAAAGACCCCCAACGGGCACCATCGAAACATCCCCACGGGCTTTCTTGCGCTAAGGGACGGCCGCCGGACGGCCAGACCCGTACAATCAGCGTATCTGAGTTGAGGTCTCGCAAGAGATTCACAGCCGTGGCCGCCAGGCATCACGGCTGTGCGCATTTAAGGATAGGAGATAATGAGACCGGAAAAACTGCTCGCTCCAGAGGCACACTACATACGCGCAGAAAGCGATTGTTCTCTACGGCTGTGCGCCTCCGATTCGGAAACGGCCTGAACGAATGCCTGGAAAAGTCACCGCTCTCAAGGTGCAGCCGCGCAACCCAAACCGGGTGAGCGTTTACCTGGATGGCGAGTTTGCATTCGGGTTGGCGCGCATTGTGGCCGCCTGGCTCAGCGTGGGGCAGGAACTGAGCGACGAGAAAATCCGCGAACTGCGCGCCAAAGACGAGGTTGAGGTCGCCCTGTTGCGGGGACTCAATTTCCTCAGCCACCGTCCGCGCACCGAGCAGGAAGTTCGCCAGACGTTGAGCAAGAAGGAAGTCCCGGAAAGCGTCCAAGCCGAAGTCATCGACCGACTGCGGCGCAACGGTTTGCTGGACGACGCGCGTTTTGCCGGGCTGTGGGTCGAGAACCGCAGCGAGTTCCGGCCGCGCGGCGGGCGCGCCCTGCGCCTGGAACTGCGCCAAAAAGGCGTGCCCGAACCGGCCATCGAGCAGGCCCTCCACGGGCTGGACGAGCAGGCGCTGGCCCTCCAGGCCGGGCTGAAGCAGGCCCGCCGTTACCGCGGGCTGGCATTTGAGGATTTCCGCAAACGGCTGTACGGCTTTCTGGCCCGGCGCGGATTCGATTATGACACTATCCGAACCGTCGCACCCCAGGTCTGGGAGGCCGTTGGAGGAGCCCAGGCTGCAACCAAAACTGACGTCTACGAGGTAGAACCATGAACGAAACAATCATCACCGCATTGGCCGCGGTGGCCGGCATCGCCATCGGGTTTGGCATCAAGGCATTCCTGGAACGGCAGGCCATCCAACGCGAAGAAAGCAAAGCCGGGCAGATTCTGGCCGAGGCTCGCGAGCAGGCGCGCCTGCTTGAAATCAGCGCCAAGGACAAAGCCCTCGAAATCCGTACCAGTGCCGAGGCCGATATTGAACGCCGCCGCAAGGAATTGAGCAACGAAGACGAACGCCTGCAGCGCCGCCGCACCGAGCTCGACACCCGCACCGAGAAACTCGAGCAACGCGAGCAGAACCTCAACAAGCGCCAGAGCAAACTGGATAAACAGGCCAACGAGCTGGATGAACAGCACCAGGCTGCGCTGGAGCAGTTGCAGCACATTTCATCGATGACCAAGGACGAGGCCCGCGGCCTGCTCCTGCAGGAAGTGGAAAAGGAGGCCCGCTCCGACATGGCCCGCATCATGCGCCAGATCGAAGCCGAGGCCCGCGAGGAGGGCGAAGAGCGCGCCCGCAAGCTCATCACCATGGCCATCCAGCGCGTGGCCTCTGACCACGTTTCCGAGATTACCACCTCGGTCGTCACTCTGCCCTCCGACGAAATGAAGGGCCGCATCATCGGCCGCAACGGCCGCAACATCCGCTCGTTCGAGCAGGCTGCCGGCGTGGATGTCATCGTGGACGATACGCCCGAAGCCGTGACCATCTCGTGCTTCGACCCGGTGCGCCGCGAAGTCGCCCGGCGCACCCTGCAAAAACTGGTGACGGATGGGCGCATTCATCCCGCCAGCATCGAGAAGTCATTGCAAAAAGAGGAAAAAGAGGTCGAGAAGATCATCAAGGAAGCCGGAGAGGAAGCCGCCTATGAGGCCGGCGTGCCCAACCTGCACCGCGAGATCACCCGCGTGCTCGGCCGCCTGAAGTTCCGCACCTCGTACGGCCAGAACCAGCTCGACCACGCCATCGAGACCAGTAAGATCGCCTCGGTCATCGCCGCTGAACTGGGCGCGGACGTCGAAATGGCAAAGATGGGCGGCCTGTTACACGACATCGGCAAGGCCATGGACCACGATACCGAAGGCACGCACGCTGGTATCGGGGCCGAGTACATCGCCCGCTACGGCGTGCCGCCGCAGGTGGTGAATGCCGTTGCTGCCCACCACCACGAGGTCGAACAGGAGACCGTCGAGGCCATCATCGTTGAGTCGGCCGACGCTATCAGCGGGGCGCGGCCGGGGGCGCGCCGCGAAAGCCTGGAGCAGTACATCAAGCGCGTCAAATCCCTGGAAGACATCGCCATGTCGTTCAAGGGCGTCACCCAGACCTACGCCCTGCAGGCCGGGCGTGAGGTGCGCATCATCGTGCGCCCCGAAGAGATCGACGACCTGGATGCCACCCGCCTTGCCCGCGATATCGCCAAGCAGATCGAAGAGACGATGCAGTACCCGGGCCAGATCAAAGTGACCGTGCTGCGCGAAACGCGGGCTGTGGATTACGCCAAGTAGACAGGCACACATATACCAGGGGCGCTGTACAAACGAGAGGCGGCTGGATATCCAGCCGCCTCTCGTTTCGCCTTGGGGCATGTTGATTCGGTTGACATAAATCGCCATTCCAATTAAAATTGATTTTGAATTTAGTTTGGCCTAAATATCTAAGCGAGAAACCGGAGTACACACATCATGCAAAAGAAGATCAGCCGGCGCGAGTTCCTGCGCTTTGGCGGGCTGGGGCTGTTGGGCGGCGCGGGAGCAGCATTGCTCAACCGCCAGCCCGGCCCGGCCCTTGCCCAGGGGGCGCCAATCCCCTCTCCAGCTGACGGCCATGACGGCCACGAGCCCGAATACACCGCCAGCGAACACGCCGGCCACGGCGGCAGCGGCACGGTCGGAACGGTGGACCACGAGTTCAACCGCTTCCACCCCAGCGAAATGCTGAGCGACTTCGACTACGGCACGATCAGCACGCTGCCGGGCGGCCAGCGCCTGCGCGAATACGAGTTCATCGCCGTCGACCGTGAGATCGAGATCGCGCCCGGTGTACGCTTCCCGGCCTGGGCCTTCGGCAGCCTGACTTCGCCCGAAGCCCAGCGGCGCGGCGGCTTTGTCGGCCGCGTGCCCGGTCCCACTATCCGTTGCGTGGAAGGCGACCGGGTGCGCATCAAAATGGTCAACGCTGGCAGTCACCCACACACCATGCATTTCCACGGCATCCACTCGGCCGCCATGGATGGCGTGCCGGGCGTCGGCCCCGGCGTGATTGACCCCGGCCAGAGCGTTATCTACGAATTCGATGCCCGACCTTTCGGATGCCATCTCTACCACTGCCACGCCATCCCGCTGGCGCGCCACATCCACAAGGGGCTGTACGGCGGCTTCATCATCGATCCCGATCCGGAGAAGTACGCCGGCGACGAGCGCCGGGCGGCAGCCGGCCGCAATCACCAGCATCCAGAGAACCGCGAATGGCAAGAGCTGTTCATGCTGATGAACGCTTTCGACACCAACTTCGACAAGGAAAACGAGGTCTACGCGGTCAACTCCATTGCCTTCGGCTACATGAACGACCCGATCCCGGTGCAACGCGACAAACCCGTGCGCATCTACCTTGTGAACCTCACTGAGTTCGACCCCATCAACTCGATACACATCCATGCCAATTTCTTCGACTACTATGACCACGGCACCACGCTCACGCCGACGCTGAAAACCGTGGACACCATCATGCAATGCCAGGCTCAGCGCGGCATCATCGAGGTCTCGTTCAAAGGCTTCGAGCCCGGCCACTACATGTTCCACGCCCACCAGAGCGAGTTCGCCGAACTCGGCTGGATGGGCTTCTTCGACGTCCAGGAGTAACGCGCCATGACCACCGAAAAGAACTTTCTCAGCCGCATCCCTCTGTGGGTGCTGGCGGTCATCCCGCTGGCCCTTCTGGCGGCCCTTGTACTGCTCTTCGTCAACACCAATCCGCTGGCGGTCACCTCAGCCGCCCTTCCGCCGGTTGAAGAGCTGGATGTCCAGCGCGTCACTCTTCCGGAGCCCGGCCTGATCGTGCTGGAGGTCGTCAACGGCGGCCCGGATCCGGTGACCGTCGCCCAGGTGCTGGTGGATGACGCCTACTGGCAGTTCGAGATCGAGCCGGGCAACACCCTCCCGCGCCTCGGTCGGGCTACCATCCGAATCCCCTACCCCTGGGTGGAAGCGGAACCGCACGAGATTGCCCTGGTCACCAGCACAGGCGTCACCTTTGACGCCGCGGTGGAGCTGAGCACCCAGAGTCCGGCGCTGGGCGGGGGACAGCTTCTCGCCTATGCCCTGGTGGGCTTCTACGTCGGGGTCATACCGGTCGGGCTGGGCTTGCTGTGGTTCCCCGCCATGCGCCGCCTCAGCCGCACCGGCATGGGCTTCATCCTCTCCCTCACGGTGGGCCTGCTGGTCTTCCTGCTGGTGGATACCTTCCTCGAGATGCTGGAACTTTCGGCAGAGTTACCGGGCGTATTCCAGGGGGTGCCGCTGGGCCTGTTCATGGCCCTGCTCACCTGGTTGGGCATCCTGGCGGTGGGCAATCGCCCGCAGGCCGCCGGCCGCAACACGCCGGAGGGCCGCCGGTTCGTCGCCTGGCTCATCGCCCTCGGCATCGGCCTGCACAACCTTGGCGAGGGACTGGCTGTGGGCGCGGCGTTTGCGCTGGGCGAAGCCGCCCTGGGCTCGTTCCTGGTCATCGGCTTCATCCTGCACAATATCACCGAGGGCGTAGGCATCGCCGCGCCGGTGGCGAAGGACCAGCCGAAACCGGGCTGGTTCCTGGGCGTGCTCCTGCTGGCCGGCGGCCCGGCCATCCTGGGTTCTCTGATGGGCGCCTTCGCCTTCTCGCCGTTGGTGGGGGTGATTTTCCTCGGGATTGGCATCGGGGCCATCTGGCAGGTCATCGTCGAGGTCGGCCGTCTCTTGCAGCGCGACCATGAGCGGGAGGGCCAACCCCTGGCAACCTGGGCCAATCTGGCCGGTCTGGCGCTTGGCATCGCCGTGATGTACGTCACCGCTTTCCTGGTCAAGTTCTGATAACCAGGGAATCGGCAAACGGCAACTGGCAATTCGCCTGACAAAAACATCCCGCGAGCGGGGCTCGCGGGATGTTTTTATGCTGCCCACTACCTGCTCCCTGCCGCCTCACTCCCCCCGCAGGTACACAATCAGGTCAATGTTCCCCGGCGAATGGCCCAGCCGGGTAAGCATCTGGGCCGCCTCAGCCCGGTGCTGCATTCCGTGGAACACCACGTGCGTCAGGATTCCCAGCAGGCTGTCCTCGTAGGGGTCGCCCCGGGTCGTCTTGTACTTGAGCGCCCCTGCCAGCGAATCTTCGGTGAGCGTCTGTAGGTAGGCCTGCATGGCCTGCTCTTCTTTCGTCCAGGACAGTCGCAGGCTCGTCAGGTCCGGGTAATCCCCAGCGTCGATCATTTTCTCTCCCGCCTGGGGCGATTCCCCCATGCAGCGCCTGCGCCACAGCCACTCGGCAAAGAACGCATGCACCAGAGTATCCCGCAGGCCGCCGTGCGGGTGATCGCCCCCTGCCAGGAATTGTTCGGCCGTCAATCCCTCGCAGGCATTCAGGATACGATCGCGCGCCCAGTAATTGTAGTCGTACAGATCTTGCAGGTGTTCGAGAAGCATACAGTCTATTTCTTCGATGTCTTGGTCTTGGCCTTCGCCTTGGCCGCCGCCTCAGGCGCGCTGGCCTTCAAGCCCGGCATGCCGCCAAACTTGCCGCGGAACTGCCACCAGTGGTGCACCCAGAACCCGCCCGAGACCAGAAAGATGGTTACCGATGTGCTCATCCCGGAGAGGTTGCCCGCTCGGCTCTCGCCAAAACCGAACAGCATCCGCAATAGCGAAGCCAGTCCGGAGCCGCCGCTGACGATGATCATCAAGATCAGGCAGCACACCACCGTGAAAAGGTAGAAGCGGTGGGCGGTGAGCATGCTCTCGGTGAAATCCATGCTTTCCCGCATCAGCCGCCGCCAGTGGTACACCCAGAGCGGAAAACTCACGATGGCGAACCCCAGGCCGGACGTGATGGCGCTTTCATAGCCCGGCGTGGTCTCATAGGCTCCAATCGGGACCTGGAAGATGAAATCGAAAAAGCCATTCACGCCGCTGATGACGCTGAAATAGAACACCAGCAGCGAAAGGCCGGTCACAGAGTACAGATACAAGTAGAGCATGGGGTTCCTCCAATTCTGGTGAAAATTGCCTGCATTGATTTTCCGGAATACGCCCTATCAAATCCTATCAATTTGTGCTATGTTTCACAACTTCACAGAAACGGGTTGCTTTCCCGCTCCTGCCCCACCGTCGTTTCCGGCCCATGGCCGTTCAGCAGGCGCGTGTCGTCCGGCAGGGTGAGTACCTGCTCGCGGATGCTCCGGATGAGCGTGGCATGGTCGCCGCGCGGCAGGTCGGTGCGGCCGATGCTGCCCTTGAAGATGACGTCGCCGCAGAACAGCACACCGATGCTGGCGGCATAGAACATCACATGCCCCGGCGTGTGGCCGGGCGCGTGCCGCACCTCGAACTGGGTTTCCCCAAGATGCATCGCCATGCCGTGCTTCAGGTCGATGGTCGGTTCAGGGCCGGGGTCAATCTGGTAGCCCCACAGAGGCGCACCGCCCTGCACGCGCCACAGCCAGTAGTCGTCCGGGTGCAGCGCCACCGGGGGCGGCGGGTTGCTACCATCCGCCACGGCCGCCGCGCCGCCCAGGTGGTCGAAGTGGGCGTGCGTCAGCCAGATATTGGCGACGCGCCAGCCGCGCTCCGTCGCCGCGTTCAGGATGATGTGCCCATCCCAGGCCGGGTCAATGGCAATGGCAGTCTTGGAGTCCGAATCGCCTGCCAGATAAGCGTTGGTGAATGCGGGGCCGAGGGTGAAGGAAAGGATCTCGAGGGCCATGATTGGAGATATTATACATTCCAGGCAGGTCGCAACGTATAATGAACGCCATGATTGACCTGATGGCAGTGACCACGCGCGGCCTGGAAAGCGTCAGCGCCGACGAAATGGGACGGATTGCGGGTCTGACGGTTTCCCAGGTGGCCTATCGCCGCGTGCACGCAGTCTGCGCGGGCGAACTGGCTGACCTGCTCCGGCTGCGCACGGTTGATGACGTCTTCCTCCACTTAGCGGCCTGGGAGGGCATCGTCCCCCAGCGCAGCGCGCTGGCTCACCTCACCGGGCTGGCCGGGGAACTCGACCTGGCCCGGGCCCTGCCAGTCCTTGAACAGATTCGCCCGCTCGGGGCGGCTCCCCGGTTCTCGGTGACGGCCAACTTCGTCGGCAGGCGCAAATACAGCGCCGATGAGATAAAAGAAGCCCTGGCAGCCGGGATCCGCGCCCGCTTCGATTGGCCCTACGTCCCCGAAAACGAAAGTGAGATCAACATCCGCGCCTTTATCGAGCACGCGCGCGCCGATGTGGGCCTGCGCCTGGCAGCCGCTCCCATGCACCGGCGCGCCTACAAGCAGGCCAACCTGCCAGGATCCCTCAAGCCGACCGTTGCCGCCGCGATGCTCCACATGGCCGGGGTGCTGCCCGGCGAAAGTGTGCTCGATCCCTTCTGTGGTGTAGGGACCATCCTGATCGAAGCCGCCCTTTTCGGGGCCGAGGCCCGCGGCGGCGACAACGACCCGCAGGCTTTGGCCGCCGCGGGCGAAAATGCCGCCCGGGCCGAGGTGAGCATCGCCGTGGAGCCATGGGACGCCCGCCAACTGCCGCTGGACGACCGTTCGGTGGCGCGAGTGGTGACCAACCTGCCCTGGGGGCGGCAGGTTGAGGTCGAGGAAAGCACCGCCGCCCTCTACCGCCAGGCGTGCGCCGAGATTGACCGAGTGCTGACCAGCAACGGGCAGGTCGTCGCCCTGACCAATCTGCCCAACCTGCTGCATTTCGACCAGCGTCCGGCCACGAGCCAGACCGAGATCAGCCTGTTCGGTCAAAAGCCCACGATAGTGCGATTCGCCATCTCCTAGGGACTTTCAGCGCAGATCATCCTCATCGGGCTGCCATTCCGCGCTTACCGGGCGACCGTCTTTCGGCCTCGCAGTGAACGTGCTACACTTTGGGTACGCATCCACAGGAGAGAAGCATGCCGAATTACGTCCCCGAACCTTTCCGCATCAAGATGACCGAACCCATCCGCCTGATTCCGCCGGCAGAACGCGAACAGGCCATCCAGGCCGCGGGCTACAACGTGTTTGCCCTCAGAGCCGAAGACATCTACATTGACTACCTGACTGATTCCGGCACCGGCGCCATGAGCCAGCACCAATGGGCGGCGATGATGGCCGGCGATGAATCCTATGCCGGCGCGCGCTCCTACTACCGCCTCAAAGAAGTCATGGATGCTGTGTTCGGCTTCAAGTATTTCGTCCCCACCCACCAGGGCCGGGCGGCCGAGAACATCCTCGCCAATCTACTCGTCAGGCCCGGCATGTTCGTGCCTTCCAACATGCATTTCGACACCACCGAGGGCAACATCCGGGCGCGCGGCGGCCGCCCCACCAACCTGATTCGCGCTGAAGCCTACGACCCCGCCGCGCGCCTGGATTTCAAAGGCAACATGGACCTCGCCAAACTCCGGGCCTTCATCGAGGAAAAAGGCGTCGAGAACATCCCCTTCGGCATGATCACCATCACCAACAACGCCGGCGGCGGCCAGCCGGTGAGCATGCAGAATCTGCGGGAGGTGGCCGCGCTCTACCGTGAATACCGCATCCCATTCTTCATCGATGCCTGCCGCTTCGCCGAGAACGCCTATTTCATCAAGTTGCGCGAGACTGGCTATGCGCAGAAGGCCCCGCTGGAGATCGCCCAGGAGATGTTCAGCCTGGCCGATGGCGCCACGATGTCCGCCAAGAAGGACGGTATCGTCAACATCGGCGGCTTCCTGGCCGTGAACGATGAGGGGCTGTTCGAGCGCATCCGCAACGAACTCATCCTGCGCGAGGGCTTCCCCACCTATGGCGGCCTGGCCGGGCGCGACCTGGACGCCATGGCGGTCGGGTTCATGGAGGCGCTTGAGGAGCGCTACCTGGAATATCGCCTCGCCCAGACCGCCTACCTGGGCGACAGCCTGCTGGCAGCCGGCATCCCCATCATCGAGCCGCCCGGCGCGCACGCTATCTACATCGACGCCAAACACCTGCTGGAACACATCCCTCAGCGCGAACTGCCGGGCATCGCCCTGAGCGTGGAGATCTACAAACAGGGCGGCATCCGGGCTGTGGAACTGGGCACCGTGGCCTTCGGCTACATCGACCCGGAGACCGGCGAGGAACACCTGCCGGAACTGGACCTGGTGCGCATGGCGATTCCCCGCCGGGTGTACACCCAGAGTCATCTCGACTATACCATCGCGACGATTAAGGAAATCGCCACACGCCGGAAGTCGTTACAGGGCTATAAGATCGTCTACCAGCCGCGCCTGATGCGGCATTTCACGGCGAAGTTCCAACCGCTTTAGGAAGTGGCAACACTAGCGAAAGGAAGGCTATGAGCGACCAAAGAGAGATCGAACGGCTGAAGAAACTGCGTGATAGGCAAATCGGCGCCCGCGACCCCAGCGTGCATGAGCGCAAGGTACAGGGTCAGATCGCCCGCAAGGCCCAGAAAGCGCGCAGCAAAGAGAATTTCTGGAAAGATTCGGCCAAGGACATCCCCAAGGTCCTGTGGGGCGGCTTGATCGGCGCCGTTCTTGGGCTGATCGTGCTTCTGATACTTGGCCTGTTCCTCCCGGCCGCCACCGCCGGTCTCTTCGGCATCCTGGCGATGCTGCTCCTGGGCGTGATTGGCGCGGCCTTCGGCAGCGCCTTCGACGTACGCGACCGGATACGGAATTCCTTGAAGTGAGTTGATTCCATGCTGGACGCCTATTTTGCCGAAATCGCCGCCTGGCGCGCCGAAAAGGAAACCGCCCTGCGCGCCGAATACTCCTGGCTTTCCCTGGCCGGTCTGTTTTGGCTCAAGGAAGGCGAAAACCGCTTCGGCAGCGCCCCCGGCAACGACATCGTGCTGCCGCAGGGCAGCGCCCCGGCGCAGGCTGGCGTTTTCCTGGTGGAGGGCAAGATCGTCACGCTCGGTATTCTGCCGAAGGCGGAAGCCCGGCTGGATGATGAACCCGCCCCCAACGGCGCGGCCCTCCGCCCGGATGTGACCGGAGATCCCAATTTCCTTTATCTGGGGCGCTTGCGGATGGTGCTTGTCGAGCGCGGCGGCCAGTTGGCGATTCGCCTGTGGGACCCGCAACACCCCAACCGGCTGAACTTCGGCGGGCGAATGTGGTACGCCCCGGACCCCGCCTATCGCGTTTCCGCCCGTGTCAAACCTTATGACCCGCCCAAACCCGTGACGATTCCCGACATGCTCGGCAACGATAACGAAAGCTACATGCACGCCTCGCTGGGGATGGAAGTGGGCGGCGCGCCGGTCACCCTGAATGCCGAGAAACTCGACTCCGGCGCGTACTACATCATGTTCCGCGACGCCACCGCAGGAAAGACCACCTACCCCGCCGTGCGCTACCTGACCACCGAAGTGGCCGAGGGCGATTCGGTCATCGTGGATTTCAACAAAGCCCTTTCTCCGCCTTGCGCCTTCACCGAATTCGCCACCTGTCCCCTCCCCCCGCCCGGCAATGTGCTGAAGGTGGCTATTGAAGCCGGAGAACTGTATGAAAATGGGATCAGATAGGGGTCAGGTTTGAATGCGCCGGCTACTCCAGGGCGTTCAAGAATTCCGAGGCGGTGGAGAACCGTTCTCCGGGATTCTTGGCCATTGCGCGTTGTATCGCTTTGGCCAGGTTTGCAGGCAACTCCTGGGCCACCCGCCGCGGGTCGGGCGGCGGCTGGGTGAGATGAGCCATGAGCAGCGCGCCGGTATTGTTGTACGAAAACGGCAGTTCGCCAGTCGCCATTTGATAAAGCATCACGCCTAGAGAGTAGACATCCGCACGCCGATCCACATTGGCTAAAGCTTGAATTTGCTCTGGGGCAATGTAGTCAAGCGTGCCAACAAACCCCGACTGCGTCACCATCGAGGCCCCCTCCAGAATCTTGGCAATCCCAAAATCCATTAGGACCGCGGATAACCCCCGGCTTCCAAGGACCAGCATCACGTTGGAGGGCTTGACGTCCCGATGCACAAACCCCTGTTGATGCGCGTAGTCCAGAGCGGAGCAAACATCGCCCGCTATTGACATTAGTTGGGCAAGCGGTATACGCCCAACCCGGCGCAAGTGGTCTCCAAGATCGCTGCCGTTCAAGTACTCCATGACGATGAACGGTAGATTACCCTCAACGCCATACTCGTGAATTCGGACAATGTTCGGGTGCTGCAGGTTGGCCATCATACGAGCTTCGCGTTCGAACCGCTTGCGATACTCTGCATCGGAGGCCAGCGCGGCTGGGAGAATCTTTAGCGCCACGGTGCGCTGGTGTTGCGAATCATGCACCTGGTACACTTCCGCCATCCCGCCGCGCCCGACCAGCACAAGACGCTGAAATCGGCCGAAGTCTCCTTGAGGGTCTGCGCGGAGGATGCCGGTGGGTTCAGCGGGTGTCTGCTGATAGTCGATCAAGATGTGGAAGAATTGCCGGTCCACATATCGTTGCAGCGCCCGGCGAGCTGGATGGAAAACGGCCCCAAACACGGCGGCGGTTAGCGCGACGGCCACCAAAGGGCCGCTCTGGCTGTCGCGAAAGAGAAGGGAAACCAGGAACAGAAAGGCGCCAAATACAGCGGCCAGAAAGACTGTCAGGCCACCGAATACCAGTGATCGATTGATGACCAGATCAATATTCAACCATTGGAAACGAACGATAGCGATGGTGAGCGCTAACGGCACCATTAGCTGGGAGACCATGCTGAAGGCACCTGTCCAGATATGGAAAGTCAGATCGGAGGGCTCAACAGTCGGAGTGGCCTCGGGAAGCCGCCAGATTGAAATGGCAATAACAATGATGCTATTCAAAAGGACACCCATACCGACCCACTTAAGTTGACTTCTTTCAACAAGGGAATCGGTCTGTCTCAGCCTGATAAATTGAATCCCAGCAACGACCCCAAGCATTAGCGCCAATGAGATTTCATCGACCTGATTGGCTGCGCCCCAACTTGCCCCCCCGTAATTCATGAACACCTGCAAATTGTCGGCGATGACTGAAAACATGGCCCGGACCGAATCCGAAAGCCATGGAACAAACGGAAAGAACTGTCGGGTGATTATCAGGAATTGGGGGAATGCAGCTAACCCAAGTGCAATCAGCTCGACTCTGGGCGGTCTGGCAAGTTTTCCTGTCGGAAACGCCAGCGCGAAACTGGCAAGCGCAATCCACATAAGAAATGTAATTACGATTTCCGCCCACGCGTAGGCGGGCAGAAGAGCGCGAAGTTCATCAAATGTGAGGAAAAAGGCGCCCAGGGTTATCAGGAACCCGGAGCTGATAATCGCGATTGGACTTCGATAGCGTCTCCAGAACACAAAGAACCCGAGGATCATTATGACTGCGCCCCCCAGGAGACGCGAGGCTTCGTAGACTATTGCAACCCAGGTGATGGAAAGATTCAAAACCTCGAGCATTTCGGGCACAAAATACGAAGGGATGCCCGTTCGCCTTGCCAGTGCAAAGACAGGGTTCGTAAAGTAGGATTTCCCTAATGCATAAAGCAGATTGCCTACAGAGGCTAAACAGAATAAGGAAACCAGAAACCAGGCAACGCGCGCGAATTGGAGACGCGAGTACTCCCATTCGTTCTTGTCGGGAAGTCTTCCTGGAGTTATTGCCATCGCGGCAACTTAGACCCTAGATCTCGAAACCATCCTTCCAATATACTAACATGAATAAGATGGTGATGCCGTGAGCCATGAGAAGAATCCTATCGAATCTGTTGATGTTCTTCCAGCCGGGCATCATTTCCCTATCGACCTGCCGAGTGTCCCTTCGCCGCATTCCACACCACATCCATCTCTTCCAGCGTCATGTCCGACAGCGCCCGCCCCTGCCGCTGCGCCTCGGCCTCGATGGCCGTGAAGCGCTGGTAAAACTTGGCGTTGGTCTGGCGTAACGCCGTCTCGGGGTCGACCTTGAACCAGCGCGCCAGGTTCGCCAGCACGAACAACACATCGCCGATCTCCTCCTCGCGCGCCTCTGGCGTTTCCGCCGCCCTCAACTCGCCCAGTTCTTCTTCCAGTTTGTCCCACACGCCTTTGATCTCCGGCCACTCGAAGCCCACGCGTGCCGCGCGCTTCTGGTAGGCGTCCGCCACCGCCAGGGCCGGCATCGCCGCCGGGATGCCATCCAGCAGTCCCTTGGCCTCATCCCCGTTGGCGTGGCGTTCGGCTTCCTTCAGCCGCTCCCACTTCTGGATAACCTTCTCCGCGTCCTGGATATCGGCGTCGCCGAACACATGCGGATGGCGCCGCACCAGCTTGGTGTGGATGCCCAGCAGCACGTCGCTCATCGTGAATTCGCCGTACTCGGCCGCGATCTGGGCATGCAGCACGATTTGCAGCAGCAGGTCGCCCAGTTCCTCGCGCAGCGCCGCCGGGTCGTCGGCGTCGATGGCCGCCAGCGCCTCGAACGCCTCTTCGATCAGGTTGGGGCGCAGCGTCTGGTGGTCCTGTTCGCGGTCCCAGGGGCAACCCTCCGGGGCGCGCAGGTGGGCGATGAGTTCCTGGAAATCCTCAAAGGCTGTGTTCGCCTCCAGCGGGGGCAGGTACAGGCTGGTGAGCAAACCGATGCGTTCGCTCTGGTCGATGGCGTGCAGCGGAAGCTCTTCCACTGCCTTACCCTCCGTCCCGGCGGCATGCACCAGCCGGACAAGGTGCTCATCCGGGTACACAGCCATCAGAGTCAACTTGACCTCGGCGGCCACCTCCCTGGAATGCAACTGGGCAATGAGCGCAGGGTGGCTGGGCGGGAACGGCGGATGATGCGCCATCATCAGGTCAAGCGCATCCACGATGCAGATGTGCGGCAGCGGGTCTTCGCCCAGGGCGGTCCACAGCGGTTCGAGAAATGACAGCCCCTCGACCACGCGGGTGCTCAGCCCCAGTTTCGCGGCGCGGCGCAGGATCTCCGGCCCGGTCGCTTCCGCCACCAGCGGGTGCCCCGGCACGGCATACACCACCCCCTGCGGGCGGGCGCCCAGCCGCAGCACCTCGGCAACGATGCGCTCGTAGACTACGGCGAAGTCGTCCTCTTCGTCGTAGTAAGAATCAAAGGAATGCACGACGAGGCCATCCGGGAGACCGGCCACGGCAGGATGCTGGGCGGTGCGCAGCCATACCTCGCCGGCCGATTCCAGCGCCTCCCACGCTTCGCACGTCAGGTGTTTCGGGTCGCCGGGGCCAAGGCCAAGCAGGGTGATCGCGGGGCTGGAAGGCATGGAATTCTCCTGTAGGTCTGGAGGGAATTGTACCGGGTAAACCATCTTTGTTAGGAGTTACGCACTTGAGTGGTGTCTCCACCATATGTGGGGGTTAATGTACCTGCTTACCACCACATATGGGAGCGCGGGTGCCCAACTGCGTAAGTCCTATTTGTTTTGTAACGGACATACATAACCGCGAATATTGTCATTCCAAGCGCAGCGGGCCTGTCCTGAACGAAGTGAAGGAGAATCGCGTTCAGCAGACTTATCTCAGACAGGCACGCTGGAAAACGACCCCCGACTCGCGCCCCTTCGCTGGCAAATGCCGGAGGCATTTGCTTGGAGTTGGGGAAAGCCCAACTCCATTCGCTCATGGTGACAGGACTCCGCTCATAAACATCTTTGCAACGAAGCCAACCATCTTGGGCGATCGCGTTGCGCGGGCTTAAAAAAGAGCCGCGCCGGAGTTACGGCGCGGCTTGAGGGGTTGTGAAGTGAAACCCTAGCGCTTGGTGTAGGTCGGGGCCTTGCGGGCGCGCTTGAGACCTGGTTTCTTGCGTTCCTTCACGCGCGGGTCGCGCGTCAGGTGGCCGCCGGCGCGCATGGCGCGGTCCACGTCCGGGTTCATCAACACCAGAGCGCGCGCCAGGCCCATGCGCACCGCCCCGGCCTGCCCGGTGATGCCGCCGCCGTTAACCATCACGGACACGTCCACCGCGTTCTTCTGGCCGGCATCCACCAGCGGCGAGAGCACCAGGTCCTTGTCTTCCAGCCGCGGAAAATACTCTTCCATTATCTTGCCGTTCACCATGAACCCACCCTTGCCGCTCATCACACGCACGCGGGCGGTGGCTTCCTTGCGACGACCAATGCCTTCGAAATAACGTTCAGCCATGTGCCCTTACTCCTGTATCTTCAACGGCTGGGGGTTCTGGCCCGCGTGCGGGTGTTCCGCGCCGGGGTAGATCTTCAGCTTCTTCATCAATTTTCGGCCATAACGGTTGTGCGGCACCATGCCCCATACTGCCGCTTCGATGACCCGTTCCGGGTGTTTTTCCAGCAGTTTGCGCAGGTTGGTCTCGCGGATGCCGCCGGGGTATCCGGTGTGGCGGAAGTACTTCTTGTCTTCCAACTTATTGCCGGTTACGGTCACCGCGCCGCAGTTGAGCACGATGACATGCGCGCCGGTATCCACGCCAGGCGTGTAGGTGGGCTTGTGTTTGCCCAGCAGCACGGCCGCCACCTGTGAGGCGAAGCGCCCCAGGTTCTGGCCCTGGGCATCTGCCACGAACCATTCCTGGGTGATCTCGCCTTGTTTAGGGTAATAGGTTTTTTCCACAACAACCTCACAATCGTTTCATGGTATGTCGCCGGTCATTCTCGTTCCGGGTAGCGCACTTCGGTCAACTCCAGCCCGTGGGCCGGGGCCAATTCCTGCACGATGCCGGGCTGCGGGTCATATAGCAGTGCCCGCATGATCATCCAGTCGGTCTTCTCCTGCCCCACTTCCACCAGCAGGGCCACCGTGCGGCGCACCATGTGGTAGAGAAAGGCATTGGCCTCAAAGTGGAAACTGAAGGCGTCGCCTTCCTGGTCCCACTCTGCCCACAGCACCTCCCGCACCGTCGGCCCGCCCTTCTTGGGCGGCGAGCCAAAACTGGCGAAATCGTGGCTGCCCAGCAGTTCACGCGAAGCCTGCTGCATCGGCCGCAGCGACACGGCCGGCCACACCCGCCAGGCATAGCGCTCGCGCAGCGGGTCGCGCTGCGGCTGGCAGAACAGCCGGTACGTGTAGCGCCGGGCGATGGCGTCGTAGCGCGGATGGAACTTCGGCGTTGCGGCCTTCACGGCGCGAGCGGCGGCATCTTCCGGCAGCAGCGCGTTCAGGGCCTTCAGCAGATCCTCCGGCGTGTGCCGCCAGTCGAGGTCGAACGCCGCCACCTGCCCCGAGGCATGCACGCCGGCGTCGGTGCGCCCGGCACTCAACGCCGAGCGACCCTGCCAGCCCAACTGGCGCAGCGCCTCTTCCAGGACGCCCTGCACGGTGCGGCCGCGCGCCTGGCGCTGCATGCCCTTGAACTGCGTGCCGTCGTAGGCGAGAATGACTTGGTAACGTGCCAAACTGATGCTGCTTCCGGCAGCGCGCTGCGCCAGGCCGGGTCGGAATAGAGCCTTACTCAACCAGCTCCAGGATCACCATCTCGGCCCGGTCCCCAACCCGCGGCCCAAGTTTGATGATGCGAGTATAACCGCCGTTGCGCTCGGTATAGCGCGGGGCGATCTCGTCGAAGAGTTTCTTAACGATGCCCGCATCCGCCAGGCGCGCCGCCGCCAACCGGCGGGCGTTCACCGTTTTCGCCGGGTCGTCACCGGCGTTGCCGCGCTTGGCCAGCGAGATCATCTTCTCAGCCTGGCCGCGCACGGCCTGCGCCTTGGCCTGGGTGGTCTGGATGCGCTCATGTTCAAACAACTGCTTCACCAGGTTCCGACGCAGGGCGGTGCGCTGGGCGCTGTTGCGGTTGAGTTTCTTGCCTGCTATCTGATGTCTCATCGCATTTACTCCGCGTCGCCGTCTTCTTCAGCGGCCGACGCACTTCCGCTCAGGGTGGGCTTCTGGTCTTCCGTGAGGTAGCCCTTCTCAGTCATCTTCTCTACCAGTTCATCCAGGCTCTTGTCGCCAAAGTTGCGGATGGACATGATGGCATCTTCACCCTTCTCCAGCAGTTCCAGTACTTCGCCCACGGTGATGATGCCGGCGCGCTTGAGCGAGTTGAACACCCGCACCGAAAGGTCAAGGTTTTCGATGGGCGTCTCATACACCTCGCTGGTCAGCCGCCCGTTGATGCCTTCATCCTGGCTGGGCTTGGCGAGCGCGATTTCGGTCACACCGGCAATGTGCCGCAGGTGCTCGATCAGGATGCCAGCCGAGGTGCTCATGGATTCTTCGGGCGGCACCGTGCCGTCCGTCCAGATCTCGATGATCAATCGGTCGTAATTGGTGCTTTGGCCGACGCGCGCCGAGCCCACTTCCCAGTTCACCCGCTTGACGGGCGTGAAAATGGCGTCCACCGGCAGTTCGCCGATGGGCAGATGACCGCTGCGGTCGTTAGCCGGCGAGTAACCCCGCCCACGCTCCACGCTCATCTCCAGTTCCAGCTTGGTCTTGCTGCTGTCGGATGTGAACAGGTACAGGTCCGGGTTGACGATCTCGATCTCCGGCGGGGCGATGATGTCGGCGGCCGTCACCACGCCTTCGCCGCGCACCTCCAGGTGCATGCGGGCCGTATCCACGCTGTGGAGTTTCAGGCGCGCCTGCTTGAGCTGCAGCATGATCTGAATCACATCCTCGCGGATACCGGGGATGTCGCTGTACTCGTGCTGCACATCCGTGATACGCACGGACGTGATGGCCGCGCCTTCCAGCGAAGACAGCAACACCCGGCGCAAGGCATTGCCCAGCGTCATCCCGTAGCCGCGTTCCAGCGGGCTGATCACAAATTTGCCGTAATTCCGCGATTCGGCTTCGCGTTCGATTCGCGGGGTGACCATATTGCTCAGTACAATCACGGCTCTTTCCTTCCCCGGCAACGCCGCCTCACGGCCGCGCTCCGGATGTCCAAACTGGTTAGCGAGAGTAGAACTCAACGATCAACTGCTCGTTCAGGTTTGCATCAATCTCAGGGCGTTCAGGCAAGCGCTTGATGCTGCCGCTAAGGGTTTTCACGTCGCGCTCGACCCAATCCGGCACGTTGCGCTCCTCGGCGATCGCTACCAGGTCTTTGAAAAACTGGCTGCGGCGCGAACCCTCGCGCACGGCAATCTGGTCGCTGGCTTTAATCTGCATGGAAGGCACGTTGGTGCGCCGGCCATTGACGGTGAAATGCCCGTGGGCCACCAGCTGGCGAGACTGGTTGCGGCTGCTGGCAAAACCCATGCGGTAGACGACGTTATCCAGGCGCGATTCGAGGGATTGCAACATCGTCAGGCCGGTAAGGCCCTTGGAGCGCAGCGCCCGGGTGTAATAGCCGCGGAACTGGCGTTCCAGCACACCGTAGACACGGCGGGCTTTCTGCTTGGCGCGCAACTGGCCGCTGAAGTCCGAGCCTTCCGTGCGCCGCCATGAATTGGATTTACCGTGCTGGCCGGGGGGATAGTTGCGCTTTTCGATCTCACACTTGGGAGAGAAGCAACGCTCACCTTTGAGGAACAATTTCTCGCCCTCACGGCGGCACAGTTTGCATACTGGACCGGTATATCTAGCCATAATCGAAAATTCCTTTAATCCTGGCGCCTACACGCGGCGCTTCTTGGGCGGGCGGCAGCCGTTGTGCGGCAGGGGCGTCACATCGGCGATGGCCTTGATCTTGAGTCCCATGGCCTGAACCTTGCGGATGGCCGACTCGCGGCCGGGGCCAGGGCCTTTCACAAATAGTTCGGCTTCCTGCAGGCCCATGTCCTGGGCGGCTTTTACCGCCCGCTCGGTGGCCAGGCTGGCGGCAAAGGGCGTGCTCTTGCGCGAGCCTTTGAACCCCACCCCACCGGCGCTCGACCAGGCGATGGTGTTGCCCTGATCGTCGGTGATGGTGACGATGGTGTTGTTAAACGTGGCGCTGATATGAATCTGCCCGGAGGACAGGTTGCGCTTGGTCTTGCGTTGACCGCCGCGCCGGGGTGTACTTCGTCCACTGCGTGCCATGCTTCCTCTTTCCTTGTCAGCCGTTGGTTACTTCTTGGTGGCACCGCGCCGGCGGCCGCGCCCGGCCACCGTCTTCTTGGGGCCTTTGCGGGTGCGCGAGTTGGTGCGGGTCTTCTGGCCGCGCACCGGCAGGTTGCGGCGATGTCTCAGGCCGCGATACGAGCCGATCTCGACCAGGCGCTTGATGTTCATCTGCACCTCGCGGCGCAGGTCGCCTTCCACCTGGTAGGAGCCGACGATATGATCGCGCAATGCCGCGATCTGCTCATCGGTCAGGTCCCGCACCCGCAGGTCGGGGCTGATCTTGGTGGCGGCCAGGATATCCTTGGACCGCTTGAGGCCGACGCCGTAGATATATGTCAGGCCGATTTCAACGCGCTTGTCGCGCGGCAGGTCAACACCTTCAATACGTGCCATACTGGCTTACCCTTGTCTCTGTTTGTGTTTGGGGTTCTCGCAAATCACGAGTACCCGGCCCTTGCGCCGCACGATCTTGCACTTGCTGCAGCGCTTCTTCACGGAAGCGGTGACTTTCATTGAGAATACTCCTTCGGCCAACGACCAGGCCAAAACAACCAATTTTATCTGAAACTACCCGATTCGTCCAGCCCCTGTTTTTTCACGGCAGGGTCAGGATCAGCGGTTCGCCATCCGTCACGGCCACGGTATGTTCAAAGTGAGCCGTCAACGAACCATCCGCGGAAGCCACCGTCCAGCGGTCGCCCAGCACGCGGGTGTGGGGCGTGCCCACCAGCACCATCGGCTCGAGGGCGATTGTCAGCCCCGGCCGCAGCACCATGCCCCGCCCGGGGATGCCGTAGTTGGGCACCTGCGGGCCTTCGTGCATCTGGCGGCCCACCCCGTGGCCTGTGTACTCACGTGGCACATGGTATCCGTGCTCCTCCACGTGCCGCTGGATGGCGGCCGAGACATCGCCCACCCGGTGACCGGAGCGCATCTGCTGGATGCCGAGACGGAGGGCCTCTTCGGTCACGTCCAGCAGTTTCTGCACTTCGCCGTTCACCGCGCCAACGCCCAGGCTGAAGGCGCTGTCGGCCACGAAACCCTGGAAGACCGTGCCGCAGTCAATCGAGACGAGGTCGCCTTCCTTGAGCTTTCGGTCTGCCGGGATGCCGTGCACCATCTCTTCGTTGATGCAGGCATTGATCGTGGCCGGGTATGGCGTGGGGCCGGGGTAGCCCAGGAAGGCGGGCTTGCCGCCCAACTTCCGGATGATATCCTCGGCGATCTTGTCGAGCGCGCCGGTGGTCACGCCGGGACGAATGGCATCCCGGACGGCCGCCAGCGCCTGGGCGTTGATGCGCCCGGCTTCCCGCATGACGGCTAACTCTTGCGGGCTCTTCAAGACAACGTTACGTTCCCACGCCATGATACTGTTAAGGTGCCTCAACCGGCGGCAGCGCCGCCAGCAACGCGGCCGTTACTTCTTCGATGGCCTGGTTGCCATCGATTTCCACCAGCACGCCCGCATTACGGTAGTAGGCTACCAACGGGGCAGTCTGCTCCAGGTAGACCCGGATGCGCCGGGTGACGGTCTCGGCCTTATCGTCTTCGCGCTGGTAAAGGGCCGAACCGTCGTGGTCGCACACGCCCGCCTGCTTGGGCGGGCTGAAGACTTCGTGGAAGATGTGCCCATTCTCCTGGCACGTCCAGCGGCCGGTAAGGCGGCGCACCAGTTCGTCTTCTCCCACCTTGATGTACGGGACGACGTCCACACATTTGCCGCCCGCTTCGGCCAGCATGGTCGCCAGCGCGGCGGCCTGAACGGGCGTGCGGGGGAAGCCATCCAGCACGGCGCCCGGCGAACAATCCGGCCGGTTCAGCCGTTCCTGGATCATGGCGATGGTGACGTCGTCCGGCACCAATTCGCCCCGGTTCATGTAGCCGTCAGCCAGCTTGCCGAGTTCGGTCTGGTTTTTAAGGTGCTCCCGGAATATATCTCCGGAGGACACATGCGGCAGGCCGAGCCTGTCGGAAATGATTTTGGCCTGGGTGCCTTTCCCGGCGCCGGGAGCGCCCAGCATGACCACCACTGTTGACACGTTCAATTCTTTCCCGTACTGGGCGGTTTAGCGCACCAGCAGCGATTCTTCGTAGCCGTGGAGTTTGAGCTCTGCATCGATGTTGAAGAATGTATCCCGTACCACGCCGACCACGATGAGCAGGCCGGAGGCGTTGATCAGGAAGTTGCTGCCGCCCGAACTGGCCACGGCCAATGCCGGAATCGCCAGCGAGGCCAACCACGGGAGGATGGCGACCACGCCCAGGAACACCGCCCCCGGCAGAGTGATACGTCGCAGGACGCGCGTCAGGTACTCCTGGGTCTGCTTGCCGGGCTTCACACCAGGAATCTGCGCGCCGGCCCGTTTGAGATTCTCGCCATAGTTCTGTTGGGCGAAAAGCACATCGGTATAAAAGAAGGCGAACACGACTACCATGAAGAAATAGATGACCCAGTAGCCGGTTCCCGTGCCGCCAAAGAGCGACTGCGTGCCCAATGCCAGGCTGGCGACCCATTCGGTCTGGGAAGCCACGAAGAACGAGGCGATGATGGCCGGGAAGGACAGGAACGCCTGCCCGAAAATGAGTGGGATCATGCCGGCCATGTTGACCATCAACGGCAGCGTGCCTTTGACGGGCATGGACATGCGGTTGCCCACCCGCCGCCCTGGATACAGCACCGGCACATTGCGCCGCCCCTGCTGGACGAAGACGATGACGTAGATGGTCAGGGTGGTGATGATGACTAGCGAGATAAGCGCCGGCCAGCGGGTGGCCTCGTTCGCCAGCACCTGGACGTACGTGCTCGGCAATTGCGAAATGATGCCCGCAAAGATGATGAGCGACAGGCCCTGGTTGCGTATGCCGAACTCCGAAATTAATTCGCCCAGCCAAATGGCGAACATCGTGCCGCCGGTCATCGCCGCCAGCACGGTGAAGGACGGCAGGAAATTGTTGATCAGGTCGAAATTCGGGATGACCTGCGCGCCGCCCAGTGAGGAAAAGATGCGGATCTGCCCAAAAGCGTTCAGGGCGGCCATCGGGATGGTCACGAGGTACGTTGTGCGCTCCATCCATTTGCGGCCCTCACGCGGATCATCTTCCATACGGCGCTGCCAGGCCGGGATGATCGGCACCAGCAACTGGATGATGATCTGAGCGGTGATGTACGGATAGACGCCCATCGCCAGGATGGAGAAGTTGCGCACCGTGCCGCCAGAAATGAGATTGATGATGGAAAGAAGGTTGGCGCCCGCCCCGCCCGATTCGAAAATGGCTTCCATCACCTCGCGGTCCACGCCCGGAACCGGCACATGCGACACGAGGCGGTAGATCACCAGGATCAGGACGGTGACGAGCAGTTTCCGGCGGATATCCGGGGCGGTCCACAAATAGCGCCAGGCAGAGCGTTTCATCCGGGGAGTCTCCTTGTCAGCCTGCAGCCGGGGCTTCAGGCTGGATCACTTCGATGCTGCCCCCGGCGGCTTCGATCTTCTTGCGGGCGCCTTCGGTGACGCGGTGCACACGCACCTTGACGGCCTTCTTGATCTCGCCGCGGCCGAGGATGACGACCGGGTTGTGGGGCTTGCGCAGCAGGCGCGCCGCGTTGAGCGTTTCAGGCGTGATTTCGCCGCCCTTGAAGCCCTCCAGCTGGTCCAGGTTCACTTCGTTGTACTCCACCGAATTGGGCGGAGTAAAGCCGCGCTTGAAAGGCAGCCGCCGGAAGAACGGCAGGTTGCCGCCCTGGCGATACAGCCTCCGCCCGCCGCCGCCGGCGCGCGCCCCGGAGCCTTTGGTGCCGCGGCCGGCGGTCTTGCCGCGTCGGCCGCCGGTGCCGCGCCCGGCCCGCAGTTTGTCTTTGGTTTTGCCCGCGTTGGGCTTCAGGTCGTTCAGTTTCATGAGGCTTCTTCCACTTTCACCAGGTGAATGACCTTCTGGATCATGCCGCGCACAGCCGGGTTATCCGGTCGGGTCACAGTCTGGTTCATACGGCGCAGGCCCAGCGCGGTCAGGGTCTTCTTCTGCCGCGCGCTGAAGGTGATCGGGCTGCGCACCAGGGTCACGTTGAGAGCTTTGCTCTTAGCCATGGCGCTTCCGCTCCCAGAACGGCATCAATTCCTGGCTGGGCTTGCCGCGCAGGCGCGCCTGGTCTTCCACCGACTTGAGTTGGGCCAGCGCGTCCATGGTGGCGCGCACCACATTCAGGGCATTGGTGCTGCCCAGCGACTTGGTCAGGATGTCCTGCACGCCCACCGCCTGCAGCACGGCGCGTACGCCGCCGCCGGCGATCACCCCCGTGCCGGGCGATGCCGGCCGGAGCAGCACTTTGGCCCCCGCCACCTTGCCGGTGACCACATGCGGGATGGTGCCTTTGAACAGGTTGACGCGGTGCAGGTCCTTGCGGGCCTTGTCACCGGCCTTGCGGATGGCATCCGGAACGGTGTTGGCGCTGCCAACGCCCATGCCCACCCGGCCGGACTTGTCGCCCACCACCACGGTGACGCGAAAACCGAACCGGCGGCCGCCCTTGACAACCTTGGCGACGCGCGTGATGTCGACGGTGCGTTCTTCGAGTTCCTGTTGTTCGAAATCGGATCCAGAGTATTCAGACATCATCGTCTCCTAGAAGTCCAGGCCGCCTGCGCGGGCGCCTTCGGCCAGGGCTTTCACCCGGCCCATGTAGCGGAAGCCGCCCCGGTCGAACACCACCTTGCTGATGCCGGCCTGCTTGGCGCGCGCTGCCAGGGTCTCGCCCACCAGTTTTGCCTGGGCGGATTTGTCCTTGCCTTTCATCTTGACGCGCAGTTCCTTGTCGATGGTCGAGGCGGAGGCCAGGGTGCGGCCGGCCTCGTCATCGATGACCTGGGCGTAGATTTCATTCAGGCTGCGGTACACGTTCAGCCGCGGGCGCTCCGGCGAACCGGCCACATGCTTGCGCACGCGCGTCTGGCGGCGCTTGCGGGCGTCGTTGCGTGATTTCTTTGCCATCGTTCGTTCCTCGCTTATGCCTTGCCAGCCTTACCGGCTTTGCGGCGCACGTACTCGCCCTGGTAGCGGATGCCTTTGCCCTTGTAGGGCTCCGGCGGGCGCACCCGGCGGATGAGCGCGGCCTGCTGGCCGACTTCTTCGCGGTCGTAACCGGTTACTTTGATGATTGCATTGCGCTCACCGACCTCAAACGCGATTCCGGCCGGCGGAACCATTTCCACAGGGTGCGAATACCCCATGTGCAGGACCAGCGTCGTGCCTTTCATTTCAGCGCGGTAGCCCACGCCCTGGACCTCCAGGACCTTTTCAAAGCCCTGGCTCACACCGACCACCATGTTGTTCAACAGCGCCCGCGCTGTGCCGTGCATGGCGCGGTCGAACTTCTCATCGCTGCGGCGCGTCACAACCAGGGTGCCGTCTTCCTTGGAAACCTCCACAACCGGCGGGAAGGTGCGCTTCAGTTCGCCTTTCGGGCCTTTCACCCGCACAAGGTTGCCTGTCACGTCCACTTCCACGCCGGCCGGGATGGGTACCGGCAAGCGTCCTACACGAGACATCGGATAATCCTCCTGACTCTTACAGGTCCTACCAGACCTTGCAGAGTACCTCGCCGCCCACGCCAACCTGGCGGGCGCGGCTTTCGGTCATCACGCCCTTGGGCGTGGAAACGATGGCGATGCCCAGGCCGGAAAGCACCCGGGGCAGTTCGCTTTTCTTGGCATAGATGCGGCGGCCGGGCGTGCTCACCCGCTGTATCCCGGTGATCACCGGGCGGCGCTCGCGGCGTTCGCCCACGTATTTCAACGTCAGGCGCAGCACTTTCTGCGGCGCGCGTTCGCCATCGGCCACTTCGTAGCCGTCGATGAAACCTTCTTCCCGCAGAATCTCGGCGATGGACACCTTGATCTTGCTGCTGGGCATTGCCACCAGGGTGTGGCCGGCCATTACGCCATTGCGGATGCGGGTCAGCATGTCCGCGATTGGGTCATTTACGTTCATGGTTCAGTTCCTCCACCCGGTTACCAAGACGACTTGACCACGCCGGGAATTTTGCCTTCCAAAGCCATCTCACGGAAGCAGATGCGGCACAGGCCAAAGCGTCGGATGTAGCCGCGCGGGCGGCCACAGACCTTGCAGCGGTTGCGCACGCGGCCGGCATGCTTGCGGCGGGTTTCGCGGATGATGATGCTTGTTTTTGCCATTAGGCTCTATCCTTCCAACTTGAACGGCATGCCCAGCAGCCGCAGCAGTTCGCGGGCTGCGTCGTCGCTCTTAGCGCTGGTGACGATGGTAACTTCGAAGCCGCGGATCTTGTCGATCGTATCGTACTGGATCTCCGGGAACACCAGTTGTTCGCGGAAGCCCAGTGTGTAATTGCCGCGGCCGTCGAATGCGTCCGGTGGTATGCCGCGGAAGTCGCGCACACGCGGCAGGACAACGTTGATGAGGCGGTCGAGGAACGACCACATGCGCTCGCCGCGCAGGGTGACCTTGACGCCGATGGCGCGGCCCTCGCGCAGCTTGAAATTGGCGATGGCCTTGCGGGCCTTGGTGATGACCGGCTTCTGCCCGGTCATCTTGGCCATGTCTTCCACCGCCGCATCCAGCGCCTTGGCGTTTTCCATCGCCTCGCCCAGGCCGATGTTGAGCACGACCTTCTGGAGGCGCGGCACCTGCATCACGTTGCGCAGGTCCAGCATCTTCTGCAAGGCCGGGACGATCTCTTTGTCGTAGCGTTCTTTCAATCTTGGCGCCATTCTGTCTGCACTCCTCACCATCAGTCGATCTGCTTTTCGCACTGCTTGCAGACGCGGTGGATGGTGCCATCCTCGTCACGCTGCACGGCCACGCGCGTGGTCTCGCTGCAGCTGGGACAAACCAACATCACGTTGGAAATATCCATCTTGGCTTCGAATTCGATGATGCCCGGCTTCAACGTGCGGCCTTCGGTCTGCACCTGGCGCTGGTGTTTCTTACGCAGGTTCACGCCCTGCACCACGATGCGGCGCTCTTTGGGCATCACCTTGATCACCTCACCGCGTTTGCCTTTGTCCTGCTCGCGGCCGGTGATGACTTCTACAGTGTCGCCTTTGCGAATTTTCATCTTCATGATTGCACCTTCATCCCTTAGAGCACTTCCGGGGCCAGCGAGACGATGCGCATGAAACCGCGATCGCGCAGTTCGCGTGCCACCGGCCCAAAAATGCGGGTACCCCGGGGATTCTTGCCGTCCTGGTCCAGAATGACGGCGGCATTGTCATCGAAGCGGATGTACGAGCCGTCGTCGCGGCGCCATTCCTTGGCAGTGCGCACGATCACAGCCTTGACCACTTCGCTCTTCTTCACGCTGCCCTGTGGCGTGGCGGACTTCACCGTCGCCACCACCACGTCGCCCACGCGCCCGTAGCGGCGGCTCGAACCGCCCATGACGTGGATGACCAGCAGTTCCCGGGCGCCGGTGTTATCGGCCACCATCAGGTGGGATTCCTGTTGAATCATGCTCAGCCCTCCACGCCCTGATCCTGGCTGCGCTCATTGCGCTTGAGGATCGATTCCACTTGCCAGCGTTTGGTCTTGCTCAACGGGCGGGTTTCCACAATGCGGACGGTATCGCCCACCTTGCAGCCCAGTTCGTCGTGGGCGCTCACCCGCCGGCTGCTGGATACCACCTTGTGGTACAGCGGGTGGCGGAAACTGCGGCCGATCTCGACCACGACAGTCTTCTGCATCTTGTCGCTGGTGACGACGCCTTCCATGCGGCGGCGAGTATTCATGCTTCACCTTCCTTCTCGCCGGCCAGGGCGCGTTGGCGCTGGATGGTCTGCAACCGGGCGATGTTCTTCTTCACGATATTAAGGCGGCTGGTGTCCTGCAATTCGCCAGTGGTTTTCTGGAAACGCATGCGCATCAGTTCTTCCTGGGCGCTGCGCAGGGCTTCCGCCAGCTGCTTGTCATCCATGGCGCGGATTTCTTCGGGCTTCATGGTTAACCTCTGCCTTCATGCGCGCTGATGATGCGCGTTTTGATCGCAAGCTTGAAGCGCGCCAGCCGCAGGGCCTCGCGGGCCACCTCTTCCGGCATGCCGCCGACCTCGAACAGCACCCGGCCGGGCTTGACCACGGCCGCCCAGAATTCCACCGGGCCTTTGCCTTTGCCCATGCGGGTTTCGGCGGCGCGCTTGGTGATCGGTTTGTCCGGGAAGATGCGAATCCACACCTTGCCGCGGCGCTTGGCGGCGCGCACCACCGCCCGGCGGGCGGCCTCGATCTGGCGGGCGGAGACCCAGCCCGGCTCCAGGGCCTGCAAGCCCCATTCGCCGAACTGTACTTCCGCGCCGCGCATCGCCTTGCCGGTCATGCGGCCGCGCATCATCTTGCGGTATTTGACACGTTTTGGCATCAACATACTGTCAGTCCTCTTCGTTCCGGCGCATCAGCGGCTTACTCGCTGACGTATACGCCCTCGCTGGCGGGCTCGGCGGCGCCTTCCACTTCCGGAAGGATTTCGCCCTTATAGATCCAGACCTTGACGCCGATGGCGCTGTAGGTGGTCACGGCTTTTACGACCGCGTAGTCGATGTCGGCGCGCAGGGTGTGGCGCGGCACACGGCCTTCGCTCAACCACACTCGGCGGGCCATGTCGCTGCCGCCCAGGCGGCCGGCAACTTCGATCTTCACGCCTTCGGCGCCGGCCCGCATCGTCTGCTGGATAGCGCGGCGCATGGCGCGGCGGTATGAGATGCGGCGTTCCAGCTGCTCGGCGATGTTCTGGGCCACCAGGTAGGCGTCCAGGTCCGGCGCTTTGATTTCCTTGATCTCCAGGTCGATCTGCTTGCCGATCAGGGCTTCCAGGTCCTTGCGCAGGATCTTGACGTTCTCGCCTTTGCGGCCGATGAGCACGCCCGGTTTGGCGGTGTGCACGAAGATCTTGGCATTGCCCGGATAGCGCTCGATCTCGATTCTCGAAACGCCGGCGCGCGGCGCGCTGTTGCGCACCAGCGACCGCACCTTGAAATCCTGGTGCAATTGGTTGACGTAATCTTTGCCCTCGGCGTACCAGCGGCCTTCCCAGGTCTTGTTGACCTTGAGGCGGAACCCAATCGGGTGTACTTTGCGTCCCATAATCTCTCCTGAACTGCCTAACCGGCGCGTTCCTTCAGCACGACGGTGATGTGAGCCGAGCGCCGCAGCCACGGCTTGTAACGGCCGCGCGCCCCAGCCCGCCCCCGGCGCAGGGTGCGGCTTTCATCGGCGTGGATCTTGTCCACCACCAGGTTGTTGCGGCTCACGCCGAAGTTCTCCTCGGCGTTGATCATCGCCGAACGGATGACCTTGTAGACCGGTTTGGCCGAAGCGTTCGGCACGAATTTGAGCATGTCCAGGGCTTCCACCACCGGCTTGCCGCGCACCAGGTCAACGACCAGGCGAACTTTCTGAGCCGAGATGGAAATGTGCTTGGCGACTGCGCGATATCCGTCACTCATGGCTCAATCCTCAGGCGACTTTTCGTTCCACGATGTGGCCGCGGAATGTGCGTGTGGGGGCGAATTCGCCCAGGCGATGGCCCACCATGTTCTCGGTGATATAGATCGGCACATGCCGCCGGCCATCGTGCACAGCCACCGTGTGGCCGACCAGTTCCGGGAAGATGACGCTGGCGCGGCTCCAGGTGCGGATGACTTTTTTGTCGCCCTTGGCGTTCATCGCTTCCACTTTCCGGTACAGTTTCGGGTCAATGAATGGCCCTTTTTTCAGCGAACGTCCCATAATGTCTTACTCCACAGGTCCTGGCCTAGCGGCGCTTCTTGCCGCGCCGGCGGACGATGAATTTATCGGTGGCTTTATTGCGGCGTGTCTTGTAGCCCAGGGTCGGCTGGCCCCACGGGCTTTTCGGGCCGGGCATGCCGATGGGCGAACGACCTTCGCCGCCGCCGTGCGGATGGTCGCGCGGGCTCATGGCCGAGCCGCGCACCGTCGGGCGGATGCCCTTGTGGCGCTTGCGCCCGGCCTTGCCAAGCTTCACGTTGCTGTTGTCCAGGTTGCCAAGCTGGCCGACGGTGGCATAGCAGGTCTGCCGCACCAGGCGCACTTCGCCGGAAGGCAGGCGCACCTGGGCATATTCGCCTTCCTTGGCAAGCAGCTGGGCGGATCCGCCGGCCGAGCGTACCATCTGGCCGCCCCGGCCTTCGTTCAACTCGATATTGTGGATCAGCGTACCGACCGGGATGCTGCTGATCGGCAGGCTGTTGCCCGAGCGGATATCGGCTTGCGCACCGGCCATCACTTCGTCGCCCACTTTCAGGTCCAGCGGAGCGATGATGTAGCGCTTCTCGCCGTCGGCGTAGTGCAACAGCGCCAAGCGGGCCGTGCGGTTCGGGTCGTACTCGATGGCCGCCACACGGGCGGGGATGCCGCGCTTGTCGCGCTTGAAATCCACGACACGGATCTGGCGCTTGTGCCCGCCGCCGCGGTGTCGCACGGTAACGCGCCCATAGGCATTACGGCCACCGTGTTTGCGCAGCGGCACCAGCAGGCTGCGTTCCGGTTGGTCTTTGGTGATCTCCTCAAAACCGTGCCCGGACATGCCGCGCCGGCTGGGGGTTGTGGGCTTGTATTTTTTGATAGCCATCAGCGTACACCTTCAAACACATCGATCGTGCTGCCGGGGGCCAGCGTCACCACGGCCTTCTTATAAGGCTGGCGCCGAGTAGCCATGCGCCGGGTGGCCAGACGCTTGGAGCGCTTGGCGGGCACGTTGATCACGTTCACGCGTTCCACCTTGACCTTGAAGACGGTCTCGATGGCATCCTTGATCTGCGCCTTGGTGGCTTTGGCATGCACCTCGAACGAAACCTGGTTCATCTTACGGACCTGGTAACTGGATTTCTCGGTGATGAGCGGGCGGCGCAGGATTTCGTAGATGTTGTTCATGGTCGCCTCTCCTATTCGCCCTTACCCAGGTATCCGGCGATCACATCCAGTGCCTTCACCGGCAGGATGATCTTGTCGTAGCCCAGTAGGTCGCGCACGTTCAGGTACATCGCGTCCAGGGTCTTGGTGCCGGGCAGGTTGCGGGCGGCGCGGGCGGCCATGCTTTCCGGCTCGCTCTTTTCGCCCAGCAGGATGAGGGCGCTATCCTTGCCCACCAGCTTGTCGAGCGCCACCGCCATGGCCTTGGTCCGCGTTTCATCCAGCCGGAGTTCGTCAACCACGACGATCTCGTTGCTGGCAGCCTTGGCGGAGAGCGCCGAACGCAAAGCGGCGCGGCGCATCTTCTTGGGCATCGGCTGAGTGTAATCACGCGGCTTGGGGGTGTGGATTTTGCCGCCGCCAACCCACTGGGCGGCGCGGGTCGAACCCTGGCGCGCCCGGCCGGTGCCTTTTTGCCGCCACGGCTTGCGGCCGCCACCCCTCACTTCACTGCGGCCCTTGGTGCTGTGTGTGCCGGCCCGGCTGTTCGCCATCTGGCGCACAAAAGCCTGATGCATCAGGTCGGTGTTCACCGGCGCTTCAAAGATCTCGGCCGGCAGGTCGGCCTGCTGGCCGGTCTTCTTGCCATTCAGGGAGTAGATGTCAACTTTCATGGTCGTCCTCCGCGGCAGCCGCTGGGCTACTGCTTGCGGGCCTCCTTGATCATCACCAGGCCGCCTTTGCCGCCCGGCACAGCGCCGAGCACGCCCAGCAGATTGCGCTCAGGGTCCACATAGGCCACCCGCAGGTTCATGCTGGTGACGCGTTCATTGCCCATGTGGCCGGCCATGCGCTTGCCTTTCCAGATCTTGCCTGTGCCGGTCCCGGCGGCGATGGAGCCGGGTGTGCGCGTGCGGTCAGACTGGCCGTGGGTGACGGGGCCGCCGCCAAAATGGTGGCGCTTGACCACGCCCGCGAAGCCTTTGCCTTTGCTCGTGCCGATGACATCCACGTGGTCGCCCACCTGAAAGGCATCCGCCACGGTGACCTTGTCGCCGGGCTTCAGTTCAGTTTCTTTCACACGGAACTCGCGCAGGAAACGCAGAGGGGGTGCGCTGGTACGGTTGAGGTGGCCGAGCTGGCCGCCGGTCAGCCGCTTGGATTTGGTCTCGCCAAAACCGAGCTGGACGGCGCTGTAGCCCTCCTCTTCCGGCGTGCGCACCTGGGTAACATAACAAGGCCCAGCTTCGATAAGGGTCACAGGAACTGCGCGCCCGTTTTCATCGAAAATCTGGGTCATGCCGATTTTCTTGCCTAATAGCCCTTTCAACATGTCAGTTGTTCTCCTGATTAGTTTTTTCCGGGACTGTCGGTCAGGGCAGACCGCATCATCCCTCAGCAGTGCAGTCAATCGTCCAGCGGGAAGCATCCGTGTCTTTGTCTGCGGCTTCCCGGGCGGGCGATTCTTGCACGGCCGGCGTTAGGACTTGCGCCCCTCAGGGAGGCACAAGCCCGTCATTATACACCAAAGTTGGTAAACTGCAAGGCCGGATTTTTCTTTGGCGGCCGGTACTCGAACTCTCTAGATCTTGATTTCGATATCCACGCCCGCCGGCAGGTTCAGGCGCATGAGCATGTCAATCGTCTTGCTGTCCGGGTCCAGCACATCAATCAGCCGGTTGTGCGTGCGAATCTCGAAGTGCTCGTGCGAGTCCTTGTCGATGAACGGCGAGCGGCGCACGGTGAAGCGCTCGCGGCGGGTCGGCAGGGGCACCGGCCCGACCACGCGGGCGCCGGTGCGCTCAGCCGTTTCGACGATGCGCTTGGCCGACTGGTCGAGCACGCGATGGTCGTAGGCCTTGAGGCGGATGCGGATTTTCTGTTTGGCAGCCATAGGATTATTCCAATATCTTGGTGATGACGCCGGCGCCGACGGTGAGGCCGCCTTCGCGGATGGCGAATTTGGAGCCCTGTTCGAGCGCCACGGGCATGATCAACTCGACCAGCAGGTTGACGTTGTCGCCCGGCATGACCATCTCG
>JACPVG010000016.1 GCA_016191875.1 Chloroflexota bacterium | reverse complement strand
GTGTATCGCTTGCCACAATGCATACAGCGAACGCGTTGCGAACCCGCCACGGTGAGGCCAGCCTTGTTCTGCCGGGTAGATTGGTTGCAGCTTGGACAGTTGGTCATGCCCTATTTTAGTCCATTAACTTAGCCACTCCCCCATCCTGCAACCAGCTAAGGCAAATCCCAAAGCATGCTAAAATGGGTAACATTGCCGTTTCCTCGGAGTGCCATATGGCTGAACAGGTCGTTCGACTGATTTATCCCCCTGCCCTGCTGAATACCCCGATCATCAATCTTCTCATTCGCACCTATTCAGAACTGGTCGTGAACATCATCCGCGCCGAGGTCGACACCAATGTTGGGTGGCTTGAAGTTCAACTGGTGGGAAACCCCGGCCTGATTGAGAGCGCAATCAGCTGGCTGCGCGAACAGGGTGTGGAAGTCAATACGCTCAGCGCTTAGTTAAGAACCGCGTTGAAAACTAAAGTAATCCTTAACCCTTACGCCAACCGTTGGGCGGCGGGAAAACGAACTGGCGAGATCACCTCACTTCTCGAAGGATTTTCGCTTTCCTACAACCTTGAAATGAGCCAGCGAACCGGACATTGTGAAGAAATCGCCAGGGATGCGGTCAGGGCGGGCTATGAGACCATTGTTGCCGCCGGCGGGGATGGCACCATCGGCGAAGTAATCAACGGCATGATTGCGAGCGCCGGATTGGAAAGCCTGCCCAGATTTGGCGTAATCCCCATTGGCACAGCCAACGACCTGGCGGCCAATCTTGGGCTGAAGACGTCATTAGAAGATTCCGTCAAAAGACTGACGGGCGAGCATATCAGTCAAGTTGATATATGCATGGTCAACGGGCGCTATTTCGTCAACAACGCCGGCTTGGGACTCGAGCCTTACATCACCACCCTCCAGCAGAGGATGACCCGCGTGACCGGTATATTTCGCTACCTGCTGGCGACCTTGGTTGGAATTGCCCATAATCCCCAGTGGTCGATGTCCATGGAATGGGACGGTGGAGCATACGATGGCCCAGTTACACTGGCCTCGATCGGCAATGGAGCCAGAACCGGCGGGCTATTCTTTACCGTACCCTCCGCAGACCCCAAGGACGGAAGGCTGAGTTTCGTCCACGCCAGCATCACCACCCGCATAGGCATCATGCGCGCCCTTCCCATGATTCTCAGATCCGGGCAGGGCAATATCGCCGAGCATCCGCGCGTGGCAGAGCATCATGCCACCCGGCTGGTTGTGCGAGCCAATCGCCCAACGCCAATACACGCAGACGGGGAGCTATTTCCCGAGTGGGCAACGGACTTTCACTTCAGTGTCTATCCCGGAAAACTCCCACTCCTGGTGGATTGAAACGGTCTCTAGGGGATTAGGCTACGTCTACCGCCTTCTCTATCATCGCTTTTCAAGTTCGTATGACCTGATCGCCAACATAGTTTCAGGTGGGAAGTGGGTGGAATGGGCTTCCGCAGTTATTCCCTATGTGCCTGCTGGAAACTGTCTCGAGCTTGGACACGGACCCGGCCATCTCCTTGCCGCATTGAATGCCAGAGGCCACAAAATGGTCGGACTTGACTTAAGCCTGGAGATGAGCAGGCTTGCATCTGGTCGTTCGAAGCCGCTGCCCGCTCCATTCAGCGTGGTAAATGGCGCCGCTGAACAGCTTCCTTTTCCCGATAGCCACTTCAGCGTCGCAATCGCCACGTTCCCGGCTCCAGCCATTTACAGCCAGGCGTCTTTGAGCGAGATTCACAGGGTACTGAAGCCGGATGGCATCTTCATTTCTCTGCCCATGGGGTTGACCAGGCCCAGCAATCTGCTGGACCTCCCAGGACATATCATGTTCCGTTTCATCGGCGTTAGCACAGGTTTCCTCGCGAGTGCAGCCGAAAGATTGGTTGAATTACATCGTCAGGCTGGCTTCACTTGCCAGGTTATCCCACATCAGCATCAGAATGCTGAACTTTTGCTGCTCCGAGCCAAAAAAGCCCTAATGGTAGAATGAAGACATGCAAGTTCGAATTGGCGTAAGTAAGCTCAACAAGTACGCCTCTGCCGAGAGCGGGGACACCCTGGAAGTCGTCGAGCGCCCGAATGGCGGGTTGTCCATCGTCTTGGCTGATGGCCAGCGGTCGGGCAAGAGCGCCAAACGCATCTCCAATATGGTCGTCCGCAAGGTGATTTCCCTCCTTGCTGAAGGGGTCCGTGACGGCGCGGCGGCCAGGGCGGCCTCGGATTACCTCTTCTCCCACCGGCAAGGACATGTGCAGTCCACGTTGAACATCCTCTCGGTGGACCTGGAGTCAAAAAGCCTGGTTCTGACCCGAAACAATCCCGTTCCGCTGCTAATCACCCAGGATAACGCGCTCGTGTCCCTCGACGAAGACAGCGTTCCGGTGGGCATCTATCGAGCCACTCGTCCGGTCATCCGCGAATTTCCACTTTCGCCAGATCTCTATGTCATAGCATATACAGATGGTCTTGTACATGCCGGCGAACGGTCGGGGAAGAAGATCGATATTAAAGAGCAGGCAGCACTGTTGATCGAGAAGGGGTTTGACGCGCAGGATATTTCGGATGTATTGCTGAATTTGGCCTTCGAGTTGGACCAGGGCCGCCCCCTGGACGACATAAGCGTCGTCACCCTGAGGGTCACATCCAACAATTCCCCAGGAGAGCCACGCCGGCTCACCATATCGCTCCCGATTTCCTAGGCGCTATTGAGAGTTGACAAAAACCCCCTGGTTGGTCTGGTCGGACCTTGCAAATCGGGAAAAACGCGGCTGAAACTCATCCTGGAGGAATATGGCTTTCTCGTGCGTCATATCGCCCAGGAGCATTCTTTCGCCCCAAGCATGTGGCAGAAGATTGCCAGGCCGGATGTGTTGATATTCCTGGATGCGGATTATGAGGCCACAGTCCGGCGGGGGCAACGCTGGACGGCGGCCGAGTATCTCAGGCAATCCGAAAGACTAGTCCATGCCCGCGCCCACGCAGACCTGATCGTCGAGACATCGAACCAAACCGAAAACGAGGTGCTCGCTCAAGTTTTGAAATTCCTGGAAGAGTTCTAATTTCCCATCAAGGCGGGTCGGAAGATGAGAAACCAGGCCATCGCCATGACCAGAAATGGCCCGTAAGGGATTGCCGTGTAAGGAGAATATCCGCCGCGCAACGATTTCACAACGACGAAGGCCAAGCTGCCAATCCCTCCGGCGAGGACTGCAAAATACAGGCCCGCCAGAATTCCAGGCCATCCAAGCCATAGTCCAAGAATTCCAGCAAGGTTCACATCGCCAAAGCCAAGTGCCACCTCAGAGATTTCTTCCCCCCTCCGTTTCGCCATGAAATTGACAAGGCTGGCCCCGAGGATATAGAGAAGGTACATGCTAACGAATCCCGCCAAACCGCCAAACAAGGTATCGGCAACGCCATGCAATAACACGCCGCCGACCAGGCCAATGGCTGCGCCCAACCAGACAGTAGGGAACAGGATAACTTTGTACTCCAGATCTAATACCGTTATCACGCCCATGTACACAACCAGGCAGGTTGTCATCACCAGCGGCAGCTTGACTGGGCCGTTCCACCACCCAAGAGCGGCGAAGAAGGCGCTGTAAATGAGCAAGACAAATAAATGTCTTACTCGCCAGTTTCGGCCACATCCCCCACTCTGCCAGAATACCAGGCTGAACCACAGCGCGCCCCCCTCCTTTCTCGCCTGAGCGCATGCTCCTTGTATGAGCCCTCTACGAAATGACAGTTCATTGGAGATCAGGTTCACCAACATTCCTATCGCAATACCTCCCAGACCCGATGCGAGTGGAAAAAAACCAGACATAACGGTATTATAGCAGGCCGAACATATAGAAAACTTGGAGCCCACATGGAGCGATTCGTCATTGAAGGTGGACAACCGCTTTCCGGCGAAGTGACCCCTTCCGGAAACAAAAATGCCGCCCTTCCCCTGCTCGCCGCCTGTTTGTTGACCGAAGAGCCGGTCGTGCTCAACAATGTTCCCAACATTCGCGACGTCCAGACCATGCGCGCGCTCATGGAAAGTCTCGGCGCAGTAGTGGAAGACCTGGAAGAACATCGCTGGAGAATTACTGCCAGGCACATAAACGCTGGGCAACTGGACCCCAATCTTCTGAAACAAATCCGTGCTTCCATCCTTCTTGCTGGGCCGCTTACAGCCCGCCTGGGCGACCTCACTCTCGCCCCACCCGGGGGAGATGTCATTGGCCGCAGACGAGTGGATACTCACATTCTGGCCCTGCAGGCGCTTGGCGCTGAGGCCGCCTACGACATTGAGAAAAAAGTCTTTCGATTCAGCGCCCCCAAGGGTCTGACAGGTGCAGATGTTCTCCTCGATGAAGCCAGCGTAACCGCGACCGAGAACGCCATCATGGCAGCCGTCCTGGCAAAGGGTGAGACGATCATTCGAAACGCAGCCTCGGAACCTCATGTCCAGGAATTATGTCAGTTCCTGAGAAGCATCGGAGCGAATATACAGAATATCGGTTCGAACACGCTGCACATTGCCGGCGCCGACGCGCTTTCGGGAGGCGAGTTTACGATTGGTCCCGACTATCTGGAGGTCGTAAGTTATATCGGCGCAGCCGTGGTCACGCGTGGCAGCATTCGGATTCGCAATGCAGGTAACCAGTACCTGGACATGATTCGCCTGGTATTCGAAAGGCTGGGCGTCCGCTGGGACACCGAAGGTGGGGATATCCTGGTTCCAGCTGATCAAGAGTTGGTCATAGAGAAGGATCTTGGCAATGCCATCCCTGAGATCAGCGTGATGCCCTGGCCGGCATTTCCTACCGACCTCATGAGCATCGCTATCGTGGTTGCTACCCAATCAACCGGCAGCGTTCTATTCCATGACTGGATGTACCCAAGCAGAATGTACTTTACAGACAAACTGGTTGGCATGGGCGCCCAAGTCGTTCTGTGCGACCCGCATCGCGCCATCGTTCAGGGCCCCAGCCGGCTGATTGCCGAAAATTTAGAGAGTCCGGACATCCGGGCGGGAATGGCGCTTGTCCTGGCCGCCCTGGCCGCAAGGGGAAAATCCGAAATTCGCAATGTCGCCCAAATCGACCGGGGCTACGAACGAGTAGACGAGAAACTCCAGGCTCTCGGTGCCAAAATCGAGCGGCTGTCAGAATAAAACCGCCCCATACCGGTGGGGGCGGATACAGTTCGCTAACTCGCAGGCTGGGCCGCGATCTCCAGGAATTGCTCAAACAGGTCGCGCAGGATGGGTTCTGGCAGGGCGCCAACCTGACGATGGACCAGATTGCCCTTATTGACAAAGATCATCGTGGGGATGCCCTGAACGCCATACTTCATTGCCCACTGATTATCTTCATCGGTGTTTACCTTGGCAATCAGCACCTTGCCCTCGTAATCTGCCGCAAGCTTGTCCAGGATCGGCGCCACTGCACGGCATGGGCCGCACCAGGGAGCCCAGAAATCGACCACAACCGGCAGGTCGTTCTTCAGGACTGTAATCTCAAACTCTGTGTCCGTCACTTTGATGGGTTGGTTCATGAATGCATCTCCTTACTGTAGTTGCGGATGTGAGACTCCGCCGTCAGTACAGACAGGCAATGGATTGCCTATCTTACCCTGAATTCCGTAAGATATAATGCCCTACGGCCTCCCTGCCTGCTACGTAATGATGCCTTCAACTGCCAGATTCGAAGTCGCTACGCCCATCTACCAGGGTCCGCTTGATATCCTGTTGAGCCTGATCGAACGCTCAGAACTCGACATAACTAAGTTGGCCCTGGCGCAGGTGACCAATGCATTCTTGGCGTATGTGCAACAACTGCAAAATCATCGCCCGGATGAAGTTTCTGGATTCCTGCTCATCGCCGCCCGGCTCATGCAGATCAAGTCTGAAGCTCTCTTGCCGCGCCCGCCTTCGCGTGAACTCGGCGAAGAAGATCCCGGCGAGGATCTCGTTCAGCAGCTCATCCTTTACAAGAAATACAAAGAGATTGCCCGCCTATTACGCCAGAAAGAAGATATCGGCCTCAAGACATACCTGCGTCTAGCGCCGCCGCCCCGTATCGAAGGCAAGCTTGACCTAGCTGGTTTGGGAAAAGATGACCTGTTCAAAGCTGCCTCCAGGGTCCTTTTATTCAGTTTGCGCGCCAACGGATTACTCAAAGCCGTTGGCCCTCCCCTGGTCAGCATCAAGAAGAAAATCCTGTTCATTACATCCATTCTGGAACAAAAGGGGAAGACAACCTTCAGTCGCTTGGTCGGCAATAGACCCAAAAAGGCTGACATCGTCGCGACTTTCTTGGCCCTGCTTGAACTGATTAAGCAATTTCAGGTACAGGCACAACAAGCCCGGACATTCTCAGAAATCGAGATTGAACCGACCGACAAAATCAGTTCGCAGATTGATTATGAGCTTGAATTCGATGAATAGCCATCAATCTTGTCGCTTATGAATCGATTAGGCAAGGAAACCTCGCCCTACCTGCTCCAGCATCAGCATAACCCTGTGGATTGGTATCCCTGGGGCGAGGAGGCATTTCAGAAGGCAAGAAAGGATAACAAGCCTATCTTTCTGAGCGTCGGCTACGCAGCCTGCCACTGGTGCCATGTCATGGAGCGCGAATCGTTTGAAGATCCCGAAACGGCCATGCTGATGAACGAACATTTCGTCAACATCAAAGTAGACCGTGAAGAGCGCCCCGATCTAGACGCTATATATATGAATGCCGTAGTAGCCACGACCGGCCAGGGGGGCTGGCCGATGAGCGTATTTCTTACTCCCCAGGGCGTTCCCTTCTTTGGCGGGACCTACTTTCCCCCGGTTCCTCGATACAACATCCCATCCTTCCCGGGCCTGTTGAACAGCATTGCGCAGGCATGGAGCCAGGATCCGGAAAATATCTCCCAGCGCGCCGAGCAGCTGAAGGTCGCGCTTGGACAATCCATCAATCTGAACAAGTCGATGGAAATATCCCCGGCGCTGGCAGAGCAGTCTGCGGCCAAGTTGGCACAATCGTATGATTGGCAAGACGGTGGGTGGGGTCAAGCGCCCAAGTTTCCGCAGCCAATGGTGATTGAATTTCTGCTCCAACGAGCCGCCTTCGGAGACAAGCTGGCGCTGGAGATGGCGACTCACGCCCTGGACGCGATGACCAGAGGAGGCATGTTGGACCTGGTTGGGGGTGGCTTCTCTCGCTACAGCATCGACGACCATTGGCGTATTCCCCACTTCGAGAAAATGCTGTATGACAATGCTCAGCTGGCCAGGGCCTACCTGCACGCGTTCTTGCTCACCCGCAATGAGCCCTATCGGCTCGTTACTGAAGCAACACTGGATTTCTTGCTCTCAGAAATGCGCGATACTGAAGGCGGTTTCTACAGCAGCCTGGATGCCGATTCACAAGGAGTCGAAGGCAAGTACTATCGCTGGACTGCCAAGGAACTAATAACTGCCGGAAAACCGAATGAATGGCAGCTGATTTCCAGAGCATTTGCACTTGACTCCTCCCCGAATTTTGAGGACCACTGGATCTTACAACGGGCGGCTTCCGATGCCGAACTGACTGCTGAATTCGGTCAACCAGAGTCAGAAGTAAGGACAATCCTTGCCGGGTTTCTAGAACGATTGCAGAAGACGCGCGAGAAAAGAGTCCGCCCCGCAACCGATGATAAGGTCCTGCTCGCTTGGAATGGCCTGGCATTGGCCGCATTTGCCGAAGCCGGCAGGTATCTCGGTGACCGCAGGTACTTGCAGGCTGCTCAACAATGTGCAGAATTCCTTTCAACGCAAATGCTTGTCGAGGGGAGGCTCTACCGGTCATGGCGCATGGGGAAAACTGTTCAACCAGCATTTCTAGAAGATCATGCCTCATTCGGCCTCGGCCTGTTGGCGCTCTACCAGGCAGACCACAACGAGAGATGGTTCTCGCTCGCCCACATCATCGTCGATGACATCTTGGCTCACTTCCGGGCAGAAGACTTCGGCTTTTATGACACAGGCGACTTCCACGAAGCGCTCCTTATCCGGCCGAAGGATCTGCAAGACAATGCGACCCCGTGCGGGAACAGCATGGCCGCTGAATTGCTTCTAACACTGGCAGCGTTGACCGGCCTTGGGGAGTATCATGACCTTGCTACACAGATGATACAACATCTGGGAAGTCTTCTTGGCAGGCATCCACTGGCTTTCGGAAAATGGTTGTACGCGCTGGGTTTGCTCTTGCATCCCATGAAGGAAGTAGCGGTCATCCTGCCCGACGAAGGCCAGAGCTCCGAGCAGTTGCTCAACGTACTTCGCTCCACATGGCTTCCCAATGCGGTGTTGGCAGTAGCCCCATTTCCCCCCGGCCCCGCCGCGCCCGCCCTGGTGATAGATAGGCCGCCGCTAGGGGCCAACCCCACGGCGTATGTATGCCAGCAGATGGTCTGCGAAATGCCCGTGGTAAAGGCCAGCGATTTGGCCGCCCAACTTGGTCTCGAGATCAAGAACTAATGCAAAGGATCGTTTCGAATGACTGCAACGATACGCCCGGTGAAGGGCACACGCGATTATTACCCTGAAGACATGGCGCTGCGCGCCTGGCTCTATGACCAGATGCGGCATGTTTCAGAGCTATTCGGATACCAGGAGTATCAAGCGCCCATTCTGGAGCCGATAGGCTTATATGCAGCCAAATCCGGGGACGAATTGGTCGAGAAGCAGTCCTACGTGTTCGAGGATCGCGGCGGCGATCGCATCACGCTGCGCCCCGAACTCACGCCTTCGCTGGCTCGCATGGTCGCCCAGCGCCAGAATCAGCTTGCCTTCCCTCTCCGCTGGTGGTCGTTCGGGCCCTTCTGGCGTTATGAACGTCCTCAAAAGGGGCGCACACGCGAGTTCTTTCAATGGAACATCGATCTGATTGGCGATCCTTCCCCGGAAGCCGAGGCTGAGATCGTGGCAATTGCCGCCGCCTTTTTCAAGCAGGTGGGCCTACGCTCTGATGAGGTCCAGATTCGTGTAAATGACCGCCGACTCCTTGCGAAGGAATTAGAGAGTATCGGCATCCCGGAACAAGCCCGCACGCCACTGCTTGGGCTGATCGACCGAAAAGACAAACTCAGCCCAGAGGCATGGATTCTCCAGACCAAAGACATTGGACTGGCAAACGCTCAAATCGACTCCCTGAACGAACTGCTTGCGAATAAAGAGTTGTGGCGTGGCTCCGAATCGCTGGAAAGATTCTTTCAGGCTATAGAAGCATTTGGAGCCTCGGAGTACGTCGTATTCGAGCCAAGCATCATCCGCGGCCTCCAATATTACACTGGCACCGTCTTTGAGGCCTGGGATACAGCCGGCGAATTCAGAGCGCTGTTCGGCGGAGGGCGATATGACAATCTGGTAAGCGATGTGGGCGGCAAGCCCGTGGAAGCCGTTGGGTTTGCTGTCGGCGACTTGGTAATTACGCTGCTCCTGCAATCTCTTGGCCGTCTACCCGAACTCGCCAAATCGCCAACCGACGTATTCGTGACTCTCTTCGACGTCTCACTTCGCGATAAATCCTTCGCAATCATGAATGCACTGAGAGAAGCCGGGATTCGAGTCGCTGGGCAGTTGACGTCGGAAAAACTGGGAAAGCAGTTTAAATATGCCGACCGCATCGGCGCAAAGCTCGCAGTCATCCTGGGGCCGGATGAAGCCGCCAAAGGGAAAGTTGGTTTCAAGGTATTGGCCACAGGTGAACAGGGCGAATGCACGGAATCTGAAATGATTGCCAAGGTCAGGCAACTCCTTGAAGCGTAGGGGCGTTCATGCTAGAATACTTGTTACGTGGTGGATGTAGCTCAACCGGCAGAGCGCCGCACTGTGGATGCGGTTGTTGAGGGTTCAAGTCCCTTCATCCACCCAGCGAACCAATCGACCCACTGGGTCGATTTTTCGTAGCCTGGGCCATCCAATAATCAGATGACGACTCTTACAAGGAATTTCTACTACAAGTGGGAATACGACTTAGAGTCGGACCCGGCTACCTATTGGCCGCTGGTTTCGGATACGAATAGGTTTAACCGAGACACGGGCCTTCCCGCCCTGAACAATCTTGGGAAGAAGGACCTCGGCCTTAAGAACGCGCGCCGCAAGCTTCGATTCTCTCGTCTGGGAATTCCTGTGACCTGGGTAGAAGAACCCTTCGAGTGGGAACGTCCCCATAAATTCGGCGTCTTGCGAAAGTACTCCACAGGGCCTGTGGCCGAAATGCGAGTGCAGACCCGCCTGGCTCCAAGAGCGCGCGGGGGCACGCACCTGACCTATGAGGTTTGGGCAAAGCCGCGCAACCTGCTGGGGCTGCTGGCCATACCCGCGCAGATCGGGCTGATAAGTGCAGGGGCGTTCAAGCGCGCCTTCCTGGATTATGACAGGCGAATCCAACAGAGTGAGGCCTTTGCGCCAGCCGTACGCGCTCGCCTGGCACCAGGTGGCGGCACACGCCTGGTGCGGCTGAAAGAAGAACTGGTCGGACTGGGCGTAGCAGGCGAAATCGCTACGCGCCTTGTGGAACTTGTCTCAAAATCTGACGATTTTGAAGCTGCAAATCTACGCCCTTATGCTTGGGCGGATCGATGGCAGGCGGATCGGAAATCAGTCCTCGAAATGTTCCTCATCGCCACACGCCTTGGGATTCTGGATTTCAGCTGGCACTTGCTCTGCCCATCCTGCCGGGTAGCACGGGAAACCAGCGATACACTGCGGCAACTCCCAAGCAAGGTGCACTGCGATACTTGTCTGATTGAATATGAGATCAATTTTGATCAATCCGTCGAACTGACCTTCAGGCCCAACCCTTCTATTCGTGAAGTCTCAATCGATCTGGAATACTGCATCGCCGGGCCGCAGATCACTCCCCATATCGTCGCTCAACAGCTATTACCCGCCAACACCAGGCGCACAATCACGCCTCTGTTTGATGATGGCCGCTACCGGTTCAGAGTACTCGGAAGACCCGGAGTTCAGTTCTTTCGAGTGAGCGTTGAGGGCAATTCCAGCATCGAACTCAGTGCGCCGGCCGTCGGAGATGCCCGCGAAGAACTGATCCTCAATCAGTCATCCATCTCCCTTGCCAATAATTCTTCGGATGAGGGCTTGTTCATTTTGGAGCGAGTGGCCTGGAGTGACCAGGCAGTAACCGCCGCAGAGGTCACCGCCCTGCAGAAATTCCGCGATCTGTTTGCCAGCGAGGCGCTCAGGCCCGGGGACCGGTTCGCGGTCGGGCGGCTTGCGGTGGTTTTCACTGACCTACGGCAATCCACCCGTATGTATCGGACGATTGGCGACGCCCCCGCATTCGGCCAGGTCATGACTCACTTCGACGTATTGCGATCCTCAATTACCAATCATAATGGGGCGCTCATTAAGACCATCGGCGATGCCGTCATGGCAGTTTTCAAGCGGCCGGCGGACGCCTTCCATGCAATTGCTGAAGCACAGATGGCGCTGGCACAGCCTGGCTCAACCGCACAGCGGTTGGAACTTAAGGCCGGCCTTCACTTTGGGCCATGCATCGCTGTTAATTTGAATGACCGCTTAGATTACTTCGGCACGACCGTAAACCTCGCCTCCCGGTTAGTGGATATGTCGTCTGGACAAGACCTGGTGCTCAGCGATGAATTTCATGACGACCCTGAAGTGTCAGTCTTGTTGGAAGATGACGAGTTAGGTGCCCGTGTTGAGCCCCACGTGACCACTTCCCTTAAGGGGTTTGAAGATGAGGCCATCCGGGTGTGGCGGGTCGGCATTCCTCGCTGAAGAAGTCAGCAGCAGAATTTACGTGGGTGCCAGGGTTCGTGTTGTTCAGGACCGGTAAGATGCCACATGGAGAAGTCGTCTAACTCACGAGAACTGCCTTGATATGGAGAGATCGATGGCGAAAGCAACCTGGAACGGCGTACTCCTTGCCGATAGCGACCAAACCATTATCGTCGAAGGAAACCACTACTTTCCACCCGATAGTCTCAATATGCAATTTTTCAGAGCCAGTCCATCACACACCATCTGCCCATGGAAAGGGGTAGCCAGCTACTTCACGCTCGAGGTAGATGGCAAGAGCAACAAGGACGCCGCCTGGTTCTATGCGGACCCTTCTGAAGCGGCGGCCCAGATCAAGGGCTACATCGCTTTCTGGAGAGGGGTCGAGGTAACAAAATGACCTTTTGGCTCGCCAGCTATGACAGGGAGTTACTCTCGTAAGGCCAATGGAGGAGGGCACTTCGGCTACACTCAGTGTAAACTCCGCCCGACGAAGCAATCTTTCCAGCCAGAATAGAGATTGCTTCGCTGGCAAACGCCGAAGGCATTTGCTAAGAGTTGGGCAAAGTCCATCTCCAATCGCTTCGCGATGACGAACCCCACCTTGTAGCCACTCCCATAACAGAACCTCGCTGGCGATTTCCTGTTTTAGAGTAGAATTGATGCCAACTCGTCAGAAACAGGCATCACTGCTCATGAACTGCAAAAATTGCAGTCAGTCCAATCCCTCCCAGGCAAAATTCTGCATGAACTGCGGCCATCCACTCGAAGTGGTTACCGCGGTAGACAATCAGCGACTTGCTCGGCTAGCCTCCAATACTCCAGAAAGTCTCGTCCGGAAGATACGCTCCGGCGCGCATCTCGTCGGGGAGCGTCGGATGGTCACAGCCTTGTTTGCAGATGTAGTGGGCTCGACCGCAATGGCCGAATCGATGGACCCGGAGCATTGGGCAGGTTTGATGAATCGCGCCTTCGACCAGATATCAAAACCGATATACCACTACGAAGGTTCGATCGCCCGCCTGATGGGTGATGCGCTGCTCGCCTTCTTCGGCGCCCCAATTGCCCATGAGGATGACCCCGTTCGCGCCGTCAACGCCGCGTTGGATCTGCTCGCTTCGACAGCCGAGTTCGCCGAATCGGTCAGAGCCGATTACGGTCAGGATTTTCAGATGCGTGTCGGCATCAATACCGGGCCGGTCGTGGTTGGAGAGATCGGCTCTGACTTGAAGTACGAATATACGGCCATGGGTGACGCCGTGAACCTGGCTGCCCGGATGCAGGCCGCAGCTTCCCCTGGTGCTATTTTGATCTCCGAAGAGACCGGGCGATTCGTCCAACCGGTATTTGAGCTCAAGTCCCTCGGTCCTATTGATGTTAAGGGCAAGAGCGAGCCGGTGAACGTATTTGAGGTCTTGGGTCGCAAGGAGCGTGCCGGGCGCCTGCGCGGGTTGGACGCGGCCGGTATCTCCAGCCCCATGATCGGGCGCGCTAAGGACCTAGAAGCGCTGATGTCGGCCACAGCGACTCTATCTTCCGACAGCCCGCAATATGTTGCCATTATTGGGGAGGCCGGTCTTGGCAAGAGCCGCCTGGTCACAGAATGGCAGCGGAGCATTTCAAAATCCCGAAAGAAACCCCTATGGGTAACCGGTCAATGCCTTTCCTATGGGCGCGGGCTGGCCTATCATCTCGTAATCGATCTCGTCCGAAACGTCATCAATGCGCCTGCAACTGCCTCTAACGAAGAAACCCAACTTGCCCTGACCCACACGCTGGAGGAGATTGGGATCAATGAGTCTGACGAAACGCTGGCGTATCTTGCCCACCTTCTTTCAATAGGTGCAGACCTCCCAGCCATTGCCCAGTTGGGAAATATGGACCCGCAACTCCTCCAGGCCCAGTATCTTCGCTCCGTTCAACACCTCTGCCGGGCCCTGAGCCGGAACCAGCCACTTATCTTGGTTTTCGAAGACATCCATTGGTCAGATCCATCCTCAACCGACCTCCTCCTGCGCCTGATTGGAGATTCGGATTTTTCAGACCACAAGATAATGTTCTGTTTCATCACGCGTCCTGACCATCAGGCCTCCGGCTGGGAGATCATTGCAAGTCTTAGCCGCGAATCGGCCGATCGGCTGACAACAGTTGAACTTGCCAGCCTGAGCGCGGAAGAAAGCCGCATGCTGATTTCCAGCCTGCTTGAAGTCGAGGCTCTCCCAAAGCGCGCGCGGGATGCGATTCTCGCCAAGACAGAGGGCAACCCCTTCTTCATGGAGGAAGTGGTCAGGATGCTTATTGATCAAGACGTTCTCGGTCGGGAAAACGGAAGATGGGTTGCCAAAGGCGACGTCGAGTCCATCCAGATTCCGGATACCCTTCAGGGCCTCTTGCTGGCGCGCATCGACCACCTCCCGGAAGATACAAAGCAAACCTTGCGGGTTGCATCGGTTATCGGCCGCCAGTTCGCCGTACGCGTCCTTGAGAGTGTGCTTGGAAGAGGCTGAGTTCGGTCAGAAAACTTGCTTCAAATCCGTTATGTATCTATAATCGAAAGTATCAGAGAAAGGAAGGACTATCCGGAAACATCACTACTCTACACCCAACCCAAAAAATCTTCTGGAGGAGTACGCTATGAACAAGCAGTTTGCTGGTTTTGCCCTTCTCATCGTCGCCAGCTTGATTCTGGCAGCCTGTGGTGCCGGTGGCGGCACCCAAACCCTGCTGGAGCAGATTGAGGCCCGCGGCACCATGATCGTCTCGACCGACCCTAACTATGAGCCCCAGAGCTTCCTCGACCCGAACGGTCAACGCGCCGCCAACACCAAATGTGCTGACGATCAGTTGACAGCCGGCGAAATGGTCGGGTTTGATGTCGATGTGGCTGTCGCCATCGCTGAGCGTCTAGGCGTTGAGGCCTGCTTCGTCACACCGGATTGGGACATTATCACAGCCGGCAATTGGGGCGATCGCTGGGATATCAGCGTCGGTTCAATGACCATTACGACCGCCCGGCAGCAAATCCTTGATTTCGTGACGCCGTATTACTTCACCCCGGCCCAGTTCGCCGCGGCCGCCGCTTCAGGCATCACATCGGTCGAGGACTTAAACGGCCAAGCGGTCTGCGTGGGGACTGCCACTACCTACGAGGACTGGCTGAACAGCGTCGATCTTGGCCTTCCCGCCGAAAGCCTCTTCATGCAGCCGCCTAGCGACGTGACAGTTGTGACGCTTCCTACTGACCAGGAATGCGCTCAGTCCATCGCCGCCGGCCGCACGGAATTCTCGGTCTACCTCACCTCCGGCACGGTTGTCGATTCAAATATCGCCAATGGGCTGCCGGTTGTGAAGGTTGGAGGACCAGCCTTCTCCGAGAATCTTGCCGCAGCGATCGATAAGGGCCACTCCTTGGATACGGCCAGCTTCGTCGCCGCTGTCGATGCCGCCGTCAACGCCATGCACACAGACGGTACGCTTTCGCAGCTTTCAATTCAGTGGTTCGGAGTCGACCTCACACAAGATCCGACCCAGTAGGCTGGATGGATCCCAAAATAGAGGAAGTGAAAGGTTTCACTTCCTCTATTTTCTTCATCATTGCAAAGGCAGAGCCTCATCAACATGATTGCCGATACCGGCCAGTCCAGTGACGAATACGCAAGTTCGCTCTTGCTGTATGAAAAGCAAAAACAGCGCAGATTTCAGGTCAAAGTAGTAACCTCGTGGCTGGCCTTGCTGTTTGTGCTCGGATTTATGTTCAGCGGAGCAACCCTCCGCTTTGGTTCAGCCAGTATTAACCTGATTCATCTGGATCTTGAATTCATCGGCAGAAATTTCGGATTCATCGCAATTGGATCTTTTCAAACCATCGCGATAAGCATCGCCAGCATCTTGCTGGCAATGGTCTTGGCCCTCGTCTCCGCCCTGGCACGGTTGTCGAGGAGCGCGGTCGCCGTGGCCATAAGTACGTTCTACGTTTCGCTAATTCGAGGCACGCCGCTCTACCTCCAGATTATCTTTTTCTTCCTGGCACTTCCTCAAATGGGGATCTACCTCTCAGGGTTCGGCGCCGGTGTCATCGCATTGGGTCTCAATTACGGCGCCTACATGAGCGAAATCTTTCGGGCAGGCATCCAGGCAGTCGGGAAGGGCCAGCACGAGGCGGCAACCGCGCTGGGGATGAGCAGTCGACAGAAGCTACGGCTAATCGTGATTCCCCAAGCGTTGCGCTTTGCCATCCCCCCCATTGGCAATGAGTATATCGCCATGCTGAAGGATTCATCGCTGGTGGCCGTGACCGGATTCGTCCGTGAGATACTGTGGCGGGCCACAAAATTAGGCAGGTCCAACTTCCGCAATCTGGAAGCCTTGCTCGTTGCGGCGCTGTTCTATTGGATACTCACGCTCATTTTCACATCCGTGCAGAACAGAATTGAGAAGAGGTATTCACAAGGGGAACGAACCGTAAGAACCTACCACTGATGCGAATGGGGCCAGCAGGCTTGTGCCAGACAACAATCTTCGTTCTCTCTTCTTGTTAGATCAGGAAATACACTTCTTGAACCACGGCTCGTTTGGCGCCTGCCCGATCCCGGTGCTTGAAGAGTGCCAGCGCTGGCAGCGCGAGCTTGAGCGCCATCCCGTGAAATACCTTGGGCGAGAGTTCAACGCCCTTTTGGGCGAGTCTCGTCGAGTGTTGGCCGAATACCTTAACTGCCCCCCTGAAGATGTAGTCTATTTCACAAACCCAACCACCGCTATCAATATGGTGGCGCGCAGCCTTAACCTGCAGTCCGGCGACGAGATACTCGCCACAAACCACGAATACGGAGCCACGAATCGCACCTGGCGATTCGTGGCAGAGAAGATGGGCGCGCGTTACATCAACCAGCCAATTCAGGTGCCGTTTGGCGATAAAGCGGAGGTAGTTGAGCAATTCTGGCGCGGCGCGACCAAGCGCACCAAAGCGATCTTTTGCAGCCATATTACCAGCCAAACCGCCCTGCACTTCCCGATCAGGGAACTATGCAGGGAGGCAAAGAAACGCGGCATCATCTCGATAATCGACGGCGCACATGCTCCCGGGCATATTCCCGTAGACCTAGTTGATCTTGGTGCCGATATCTATACAGGCGCCTGTCATAAATGGCTATGCGCACCAAAGGGCGCTGCCTTTCTGTACGTCGCCAAGCACCTTCAAGCTGCCATGAACCCCCTTGTGGTTAGCTGGGGCTATGAGGCCGAAATCCCAGGAGAATCCCAGTACCTTGATTACCACGAATGGCAAGGTACCCGCGATATCTCTGCTTTTCTCACCGTCCCAGTCGCCATCAACCTTGTGACCCGGCCCGCTTGGCAGCAGAGCCAGGTCGAATGCCGTCGGATGGCCTCGAGGTGGTGGCGCACACTGCAATCCGTGCACGGTCTGCTGCCGCTTTCTTCCACTGATTCCTGGTTCGGCCAGATGTTTGCCCTCCAGATCCCCGGCACGGACGTCGAGCCTCTGAAATCGCGACTGTATAACGATTTTAAGGTCGAGGTTCCCATCTACACCTGGGAAGGTCAGACCTACCTGAGAGTTTCCGTGCAGGTGTACAACCAACCGGCCGACTTTGATGCTCTCTCGAGCGGATTAGAAGCCCCTCTCCCCTGAGCCCATCGCATGACTGAGCACTCTTGTTCATTTCAATCACGGCAGGCCCAGGAATCCCTGCGCGGCACCGCGCCGCTCGTGGAAAACTGGTTCCTGCTGGAAATGGAAGGCCCCTACGGCAGAGACGTTTTGCAGGAAGGCAAACTGGACGATTCGGTTAAGGCTTATCTGGGAAACTTGCTCGCCAGGCACGCCAACAGCAAGCTCCTGTTGATCAGGAACAGCGAAACGAATGCTCACGAAAAGATCCGCTTCATCGTCGGGTTGCAGCCGCGCCCCAACTCCTTGCCGGAATTCTCTGAATTCTCGCTCGCCAGTTATGAGGACCTGCTGAATGTCGATCTTAGTCGTCAACAAAACAACAGCAACAGACGCATGCAACCCACCGTTCTAGTCTGCACGAACGGCCGCCGCGATGCCTGCTGTGCACTATATGGCGTTCCTCTGGCACGGCGGTTTTCCCCACTGGCAGGGCTGAGGGTATTTGAATGCAGCCACGTGGGGCAGCATCGTTTTGCGCCGAATCTGATCGCGTTCCCTGATTGCATTTACTACGGTCGTGTTGCGCTTGATGCCGTTGAAGACCTGGCCGCGCACTTGCAGAACGGCAGCCTGTACTTGCCCGCCTTGCGTGGTCGCACCATCTACCCCCCGCCCGCTCAGTTCGCCGAAGCCCATCTCCGGGAAAACAATGTACCGGAGAACACGCCCGTGATGCTGATCGACTCTCAATCTCTGGATAAAGACATCTGGCATGTCACATTTCAGGTGGGTTCCGAAACTCATACACTCGCAGTTCGCTATCGCGAAAACACAGGAGTCTTCATCCGTTCCTCGTGCGAAGGGGAAAAGACACACCACCCGGGAGAATACGAAATCCTGGAACATGCAACATCAGGCCCGTAGAGCTGGTCGACTTGTTTTATAATCCGGGTGGGCAAGCCCAAATCTCAAGGAACCATCCTCAGGAGTCCCCATCGTGAAATCCCTTCTCAAGAAACTAAAGATTGAAGAAAAGAATCCCGGAGCGTGTTTCGGCATCGATAGTTGGATCACCGATCCTGGCTCCGAACTGCTGACCTCTTACAACCCCACCACGGGCGAACTGATCGCCCAGGTTGCCCTGGCCACCAAGGAGAGTTACGAGCGCGTAGTTCAGGAGGCTCACGCTGCCTTCAACTCCTGGCGGGAACTTCCAGCGCCCAAACGCGGTGAGGTCGTCCGCGATTTAGGGAACGCCATCCGCGAACTCAAGGAGCCGCTGGGTGATCTGATTACTCTCGAAATGGGGAAGATTCGCGTCGAGGGGCATGGCGAAGTCCAGGAAGCGATCGACATCTGCGATTTTGCGACTGGCCTGTCGCGGCAACTCTATGGCCTGACCATGCATTCCGAACGTCCCCAGCACCGCATGTATGAGCAATGGCATCCGCTTGGCCCCATCGGTGTCATTACTGCCTTCAACTTCCCCATGGCGGTCTGGTCGTGGAACGCGGCGATTGCCGCCGTCGCCGGTGATACGATTCTATGGAAACCGAGCGATCTGGTGCCTCTATGCGCGGTTGCCATCCAGCATATCGCCAATCGCGTGATGGCCGACCACGGCCTGAGTGGAATCTTCAATCTCTTGATCGGGCCGGGTTCAAGAATCGGGGAATCGCTCATCAACGATTCACGCGTACCTCTGATATCCTTCACCGGCTCAACCAGCGTCGGCCGCCGGGTGGCAGAAGCCGTCGCCAAGCGATTCGGGCGCACGATTCTGGAATTGGGGGGGAATAATGCCATCATCGTGCACAAGGATGCCAGGCTCGATCTTGCGCTGCGCGCCATTCTGTTTGGGGCCGTTGGGACCGCGGGGCAACGCTGCACAACCACACGCCGGATTCTGATGCACAAGGACATCGCGCCACAACTCAGCGAACAGCTGGTACAAGCCTATCGCCAGGTTCAAATTGGCGATCCGATGGACGCCAAGACCCTGATGGGCCCGCTGATTACGGCGGAAACGATATTGGACATGAAGCGGGCAATCGACCGCGCCTGTGCGGATGGCGGTCAGTTGCTCTTCGGCGGCGAACCATTGCCTGACATCGGGGAGAATTTCGTTGCGCCAGCCATCATGAAAATGCCTGCTCAATCCGAGGTGGTCAAGGAAGAGACATTTGCCCCCCTCCTATATCTCATCGAATACGAAACCATCGATGAAGCCATCCAGTTGCACAACGATGTGCCCCAGGGTCTTTCCAGCGCGATTTTCACAGATAACATGCAGGTGATGGAGCGGTTTCTATCCATTGCCGGTTCGGATTGCGGTATCGCCAACGTCAATATTGGCACGTCCGGCGCAGAGATTGGCGGCGCCTTCGGCGGCGAGAAAGAGACCGGCGGCGGGCGCGAATCCGGGTCGGATGCCTGGAAAGCGTATATGCGTCGCCAGACGAATACAATCAACTGGTCGTCGCAACTGCCCCTTGCGCAGGGGATAAAGTTTGGCGGCGAGTGAATCCAACGGCGGCGAACAGGCCGCCGTTTTTTCATACGCCATCCGCAGGGTGCATTACCATGAGGGCTGTCCTGCATTCGCAATCCCCAGCACCTTGTTCAAACCCCTGCAGGCCTTCGGTACACAAGCGGATTACGCTGGCACGCAGCTCGTCCATTCCTTCCCTGACGATGCTGATTGACGTTTCCAGTCCTGCGCCCCAGTTCACCGGGATGGCTATCGCTGCATAGTGTATTCCGAGCTCGCGCGCCAGTGAAACCTCCGGTACGCCGGTCATCCCCACCACATCGCCGCCTAGCGCCGCGAACATCCGGATCTCGGCGGGCGTCTCGAAACGCGGCCCATTGGTGCACACATACGTTCCCCATTCAATCAGGTGCATATTCCGGCTGTTCGCGATACCGATCAATCTTTTTCGCAACGCGCTGCAGTATGGCTGGTTTACCTCAGCATGAGCCAGTCCCGATCTTCCGCCGTCAAAGAATGTGGCCTCGCGCCCACTCGTAAAATCGAGGAATTGATCCAGGAGAACGAGGGATTTCGGCGGGATAGTCGGCCGCAATGAACCGACTGTAAACACCGCCAGGATGCTCTCAACCTTCTGAATTTCCAGGGCCTTCAGATTTGCTCGATAGTTAATGCGGTGAGGCGGGATGGTGTGATCCTTTCCATGCCGCGCCAGGAATATCAAACCGCTGTGCTCCCCTTCCCCTTCATGGACCAGTGCATCGCCGTATGGGGTATGTACCACTTTCTCGATGAACTCCCCGCCGACGATTTCGTAGAAGCCCGTCCCGCCGATAATCGCCCTACGCATCTGCAATTACTCCTTCCCCAAAGTAACGGGCCAGATCGTAGGGGCTGATTATGCCGTGCAGCGTTATGACCCCGGAGACGAACTGCGGTGGCGTGATGTCGAAGGCCGGATAATACGCCTGTATTTCCTCAAGAGTGGTGGCGGCGCCCCGCGCCTGCCTCACGTCCGCCGGATCCCGCTCTTCAATAAAGATGGATTCGCGGCCCGGATGTTTATGGTCGGGCTCCCAGCAGTACGGAAAGAACGGCACGCCATGCTGCCGGCAGACCAACGCGTTCTGATAAGTGCCCACCTTGTTAACCACATGCCCATCCAGTGTCACCAGATCTGCACCCGTGAAGAACACCTGCACCTTGCCCTCCGAGACTACATACCCCGGCATATTATCCGTGATGAGGACGGCCTCGATGCCCAGTTCGTGGATGCTGGGTGCCGTCAACCTCGCTCCCTGCAGATACGGGCGCGTCTCTGGAACATACACCCGCAGCGTTTTGCCCTGGTCACGCGCAAATACAAGTCCGAGCAGGAAGGCAGTCTCGGCAAAGCACATCGTTAGAATTCCAGCCCCATCCGGAATCATGTCCGCGCCATATTGGCCCATGCGTGCAGAGCGGATGTGTATGTCATCCCGCTTGGCTTCGAGCCAAGCCAGAATCCCTGCTTCCACATCTTCGCCGTTCTCCAGCGCCAGCAGCCCGGCCTTCAGGGCGCGCTCAACCAGCCGGTGGAGGTGGTTCGACGTCGGGCGGGTTCCTTTCAGGCGTTCTGTTGCTTCATTGAGAATCTGTCGAAGTCTTTCTTTTGGCTTACGGCGTTCCTGACTCGCCAGCATCGCCAGCGCATATGAGGCCGCCACCCACGAGCCGCCACCCTGAGTGACCATAGTCCGTATTGCTTCGGCAACTTGTTCAACAGAGTCACACGTCACGTGCAAGCGCTCAAATGGATACGCCCGGCGATCACCGATGATGACCTTGCCCCCCTCATACCTGGCGATATTCTCCCGCCGGAGCAAATAGGGCAACCGCTCATTGATTTCCAGAGGTTTGAATTCCATACGTTCTCCGCTGTGACTAATTCCCAGTATACTTCAGGGGCAAGGCACACCTGCGACTAAGAGAAGACCGTGAGCAACGTCGGCATCTATTATCCCCTCGGGCATCAAGCCCACCAGGAACCGGACCATCCCGAGCGCCCGGAACGGGTCGAAGCGATTAAGGACCGCCTGCTGGCCGATGGTATTTGGACAGCGATTCAACAGACTCAGCCTGTTCCGGTTCCGGACTCGGTGTTTTTCGCCATCCACACGCCGGCTCATTTGCAACGCCTCGAAGCGATCATTGCTGCGGGCGGTCGCTCGGATGAAGACACCTATCTGACCCCGTCTTCGCTCGATATCGCCAGGAATTCCGCAGGCGGAGCAATCGCGCTCACAAATGCCGTATGGGTGCGCGAGCTGGCGACCGGCTTCGCCCTGTGCCGCCCTCCCGGCCATCACGCCACCCCCGAGGAAGCCATGGGATTTTGCATTCTGAACAACATCGCTTTGGCGGCCCAATCCCTCATAGAGCATGGCGCCAAGCGCCTCGCCATCCTGGATCTCGACCTGCACCACGGAAATGGAACTCAGGACATTTTTTATCGCCGCAACGACGTGGCCTTTATCTCCATTCACGAGTCTCCCCTCTACCCGGGAACCGGCGCCCCGGAAGAGATGGGAGAAGCGGACGGCCTGGGTCTTACGCTCAATATCCCGCTTCCCCCATTCAGCGGGGATGCTGCCCGCGACGCCGCTTTGAAGGAACTCATTTTCCCTTTCCTGAACCGTTATGAGCCCGAGATCCTGTTGGTGAGCCTTGGTCTCGATGCCCATTGGAGAGACCCGCTGGGTTATCAAGTTGCAAGCACAACTGGCTATGCGCAAATCCTCGACCAACTCAACCAGTGGGCCGGCGAGATGACGGACGGAAGACTGGCTTTATTCTTGGAAGGCGGCTACGACCTGGATGCAGTTGGTGATATCGCCGCGGCAGCATTCAACATCTTGCTAGGAAATCAATGGGAAGATCGGCTTGGGCCCGGGGAGCGCCCCGAATCGCCGCGCTGGGAAGTAGCCCTCAAGAGGGTCAAGAATCTATGGCGCTTCTGACGGCAAACGCAAGCCCAAAGGAGAATGCATGTGATTGAGGTCGCCCTGATGATCGAAGGCCAGAATGGGTTGAACTGGCCGCGTTGGAAAAACCTCGTTCGGCTGGCGGAAGATCTGGGCTTTGCCGGTCTCTACCGCTCCGACCATTTCACAAACGCCAATCCGCCGGACAAAGACTCTCTGGAGCTATGGACTTCCCTCACCTGGCTGGCCGCCAATACCAGCCGGATTGACTTTGGGCCGCTCGTAACCCCGGTTTCGTTCCGCAACCCTGCTCTCACAACACGGATGGCTGCTGCGGTGGATGACCTTTCTGGCGGCCGACTGATCCTGGGGCTGGGCGCCGGCTGGCAGGCCCGCGAGCACACCGCCTTTGGCTTTGAACTCCTCCCACCCGCCGAACGGTTCGCCCGCCTAGAGAACGGACTCGAAGTCATTACCAGACTGCTGAAAAGTGACGAACCAAGTACATACGAAGGTGAGTACTTTGTCCTCAAAGACGCCGTATTGCTGCCACGCCCGAACCGGTCCGGTGGACCGCCGCTATTGATTGGCGGCAACGGCAAAGAACGCACCCTGGAACTGGCCGCCAGATACGCCTCCGAATGGAACGCCATTTACCTCACCCCGGAAGAGTTCCGTCGGCGCTGCCAGATTCTCGATCACAAGCTCGCCGCGCATGGCCGCCCGCCGGAGGCTGTCAAACGCTCTATGATGGCGGGCTGCGAATTTGGCCGGGACGAGAACGAGGTGAACGCGCTTGTCCATGTACGCACCCAGGGCCGCCTCACACCAGAGGAGCTGGCAGGCCGGGGTGTTGCCGTTGGCACCGCAGGCCAGATCATCGCGCAACTGGGGCGCTGGGCGGAATCCGGGGTCCAGCGTGTCATGCTCCAGTGGCTGGCGCTCGAGGATACCGACCGGCTGGAGGCTATGGCCCATCAACTGCTGCCGCAGTTGAAGTGACCGGCGGACGCATGGGTTACAATTGCCTTGAACAACCCTTGGCCTCTCCAATATGCTGCGAACTTCAGAAATCCCCAGCCTGCATATAGACCGATCAACCCTCCAGTCCTGGCTCGCTCAGCGCCAGCCGATTGAGATTCTGGACATCCGCCGGAGTCCGGATTTCGACGAATGGCATATCGCCGAGGCTCGCCATCTCGACATCTATGACGAACTGCACATGGGCAGTCCCGGTTTGCTTGCGGGCTATGCGCCCGTGCAGGCCGTCCCGGTCATCCTGGTCTGCTATGTCGGCAATACCAGCCTGGCAGCCGCAAGTTACCTCCGCTCGCGCGGCATTGAAGCCTATTCCCTGGCAGGCGGCATGCAGGAATGGTCCCTGGCCTGGAACGTGGCCTCGCTACCGCTGGCTGGCCTTCACGTCGTCCAGGTCCGTCGGGTTGGCAAGGGCTGTCTCAGTTATCTGCTCGCGGCCGGCGATCAGGCACTGGTCGTGGACGCCTCTCTTGACCCCCAGGTCTACACCGGCCTTGCTTCACAGGTGCAGACTGAGATCATTGGTGCGCTGGATACACACATTCACGCCGACCACATATCCCGTGGTCCCGCGCTTGCCAGCCAGCTTTCGATACCCTACTACCTGCCTCGCAACGAACAAGCCAGCATCAAGCATTCCCCCTTGGTTAATGGCGACAATCTGGAGGTGGGGGATGTTCGCCTGCGCACCCTCGCAACGCCCGGCCACACCGCCGAGTCGATTTGCCTCATCTTCGGATATCACGCCGCCTTCACTGGCGATACGCTGTTCATCTCCGCGTTCGGTCGACCTGATCTGTCGAATAATGCCGCCCTGACCGCGACGAATGCCCTCGCCCTGCATGGCAGCCTCCTGGCATTACAGTCCCTACCCGGCGATATGCTGGTCTTCCCTGCCCACACCGATTCGCCGGTTGCGTTTGGGTCTCCGGTCATCGCCGCCACGATTCGAGAGGTTTTCGAGCAGGTCGTCGTCGAACCCAATTCCGGGGAGTTCGAGGAGCGCATCCTTGCCAAACTTCCCCCTCCGCCCGGCAATCATCTGCATATCCACAAGATGAACATCGCGGGCGAATTGCCCCCATTCGACCCGGCGATACTGGAAGCCGGAGCCAACCGCTGCGCGCTGCGCTGAGACCAGACCTGATGCATTCTAGTTCGTACGCTACCATCCCCGAAATCCAGGCCGCGCTTCAGGCCCAGAAATACATACCTTCCATGGAAATAGCCACTATTCTCCTGCTTTGCCTTCAGATGGAGAAGCCACTCCTGGTTGAGGGCCCAGCCGGAGTGGGCAAGACCGAGCTGGCAAAGGCATTGGCCGCAGCCACGGGTCGCGAATTGATTCGGCTGCAATGCTATGAAGGACTTGATGAGACCAAGGCCCTGTATGAGTGGGAATATGCCAAGCAATTGCTATACACGCAATTGCTCAGAGATCAACTCCAGAAGACTCTTTCCGAAACAAATTCCCTGACGGAAGCGGCCGACAGATTGGCCGCCGAGGAAGACGTGTTTTTCTCAGATCGTTTTCTGCTCCAGCGTCCGTTGCTGCGCGCCATCATGTCTGAATCGCCAGCAGTCTTGCTCATTGACGAGATCGACCGGGCCGATTCGGAATTCGAAGCCTTCCTGTTGGAAATCCTCAGCGAGTTCCAGGTCTCGATACCAGAGCTGGGGACAATTCACGCGCGCCACATCCCACTGGTGGTTCTGACGAGCAATAACACTCGCGAACTCAGCGAGGCATTGAAGCGCAGGTGCTTGTACCTGTTCATAGACTATCCGAGTCTGGAACAGGAACTCGCCGTGGTGCGCCTCAAAGTCCCTGGCCTGGCCCCTTTACTCGCCCGCCAGGCGGTGCAGATTGTCAATCGCTTGCGCGGGCTGGACCTGCGCAAGGCTCCCAGCATCAGCGAAACCCTGGATTGGGCCAAGGCGCTACTGACACTGAATGCCCGAGAACTTGATCCACACACCCTCGAATCGACTCTCAGCGTCCTGCTGAAACACGAAGCCGACCTCGTGAAGACTCGCCGCCGTCTGCCTCATTTGCTGGACGAACCTCCCGCCGCCAGCCACCCGACGCCACCCTCCCCGCCTAACAACTGATGGAAGAGCGAATTGCCCGCTTCATCGCCGCGCTGCGAACAAGCGGAGCCAGGATCAGTCTGGCGGAAAGCGCCGACGCCTTCCGGGCCGTCGAGACGCTTGGAGTCACGGACAAAAGCGTTTTTCGACTGGCGATGCGCGCCACGCTGATCAAGGAAAAGCGCGACCTGCCTACATATGACAACCTCTTCCCGCTCTTTTTTGGCCGCACCGCCCCTCCATTGGGCGCGAACCTGCTGGAAGCGCTAAGTCCTGAGGAAATGGAGCAGGTGTCCCGATGGCTTGAAGACCTGGAGGAACATCTTCGTCAGCGTCTGGAGGAATTGCTGAGCGGCGAGGCTCTCACCGATGCCGAGCTGGACAGCCTGGGGAATCGACTGGGACTATCGCGAGTCGACTCGCTTCAATACCTGGATTGGCTGACGCGCCGTATCGAGCGGGCAGTGGGTTTGGATGAGGTCCGCCAGCTTCTTGAGCAATTGTTGGAGGTCTTGTCGGGAACCACGCCCGCCGAACGGGCAGCCTCGCTGGAAGCTGCCCTGACGCGCAACCTCGAAGCCTGGCAGCAGCAGATTCGTCAGTTTGTTGGACAGGGAATCGCCGAAAACCTTTCCGAACTACCCCGGCAGCAGTCAGAGAAAAACCTGTTGGACCTGCCATTTAGCGCCTTGAGCGAACAGGAAATGAATTCTGTGCGCGACGAGGCCCGCCGCCTGGCGACTATGCTCAAGAGCAAGATCGCGCTCCGCCAGAAGAAAGACCATCGCGGGCTGCTCGACCCCAAAAGCACGATTCGAAGCAATCTGCGCAACTATGCCATCCCCATCGAGATCAAACGCAGAAAGCGAGTTCGCAAACCTAAGGTCGTCATCATGTGCGACGTCAGCACCTCCATGCGCTATTGCTCCGAATTGATGCTGACAATGCTCTTTTACCTGAGCGACCTGGTTAGCAAAACCCACGCTTTCGCCTTCATCGACCACTTGGAATACGTGTCTCCGCATTTCGACGGTAAGACAGCGGGCGAAGCCGTCCTCGGCGTCCTCCAGAAGATGCCCCCCGGTTATTACAGCACCGATTTGGGTGCCAGTCTGAAGGATCTCGATAGGCGCTTTCTGGACACGATCGACAGCCGGACCAGTTTTATTGTTGTCGGCGATGCTCGCAACAATTTCAACGACCCGCAAATGGCGATATTTCAGAAACTGGCCCGGCGCGCCCACCGCACGATCTGGATCAATCCGGAGTCCCAGGCGCAATGGGGCACAGGCGATAGCGACATGTGGAAATATCAGTCAATTTGCAGTGACGTATTGCAGGCTCGAAATCTACGCGAGCTCTCCAACGCTATAGACCTGTTGCTCGCATAATTTCCGACAACATTATGTGAAGGCCCATGTTTTCTATCCGGGCATTCAGGAGGCTCAAAGGCAGATAATGTCCAGGCGTAATTGGGAGGGCGAAGCCACCCGTCAACTCCTTGTACGGGGAATTGCTTCTGCCAGGGCCAGAGAAACCAGTTCTGCGCGCTATTATCTGGAGAAGGTCATTGATCGCGCAAGCGATCCCTCCCAACAAGCCGAAGCCTACTTCTGGCTCAGCCAGATCGAGCCAGACCCAAAGCGTAAACGAGACCTCATTGAACATATCCTGGCGCTCTACCCGGCCGAACCGCGCGCCCGTCGTGAATTGGCCATTCTGGATGGAAAGATCGTTGCCGAGGAGATGGTGAATCCAGACCAGTTTCCGAAAAACAACCAGAAAATTAACGCCGCGGCAACAGGCAGCCGGCACGAATGTCCAAATTGCGGAGCTGCCTTGGTGTTTACGACTAGCGGGCGCGCCCGGACTTGCGAAAACTGCGGGCATTCTGAGGGCGACCTTGCTCCTCAACCAGCCCCGAATCGCGACCTTGAGCAGCAGTTTATTTCCAGCATTTACACCGCCAGGGGGCACTCCAAACCTCAGATTCGGCAGGTCTTCGAATGTAGAGCATGCGGGGCGCAGTTCTTGCTCGAGCCGCAGGTATTGTCGTTTACCTGCCCTCATTGCGATTCGGCATATTCTATTCAAGGCCTGGAAAATAAAGAGGTCATCGCGCCTTCAGGGATGCTCGATCCACAGATTGGCGGAAAGTCCGCTGAGTCCAAGATTGTTGAATGGTGGCATGGCCATGGGCTACTGAATGCAGGCGGGCTTGAACGAATGACGGGGATCTACCTCCCAGTCTGGACCTTTGATATTGGCGGCTATGCCACCTGGAGCGCTGAAATCTACCAGAACCAGGAATGGGGTCCCATGTCAGGCAACACCCTGGCGGACTTTGATGATGTCTTTATTCCTGCTTCCAGACAGAACCAAGCTGGATTTGAATCGAATCTTGAATCTCTTAGAGCTGTACCCATTCAGCCGCCCGATCTCGACAAGACTGCCGGCTGGCTGGCAGAGACGTACACGGTCGCGCTGTCAAATGCGGCCATTTCAGCGCGCGCCAAGGTGTTGCAGGCGATCAGGCGAAAACTTGATTATGAGATCATCGGGGAGTATCGCTTGCTGCGGGTCAGTACTCTGAATCTCATTGTCGAAAGTTATAAGCTGGTGTTGGTTCCGTGGTGGTTGAGTCACTACGCCATGAACGGCGAACGCTACGCCGTCTCCGTAAACGCCTGCACCGGTGATGTGCTCGGGGAATTGCCACCCACTCGCCTACAGCGGTTTGCGCGCCGGCTATTCGGACGATGACCGCTTTGCCCCCTGGCCGCTCGGTCTGCGAATGGCGTCCAGGAGCTTCTCGGTATCCACCCCCTTTTCCAGAACGTCGCTGATACCGATCCGCTGCAAAACCATTCTCATTGATGTATCCGCAATTGCAGTCAAGATGATGATTTTCGTTTCAGGTTGGCTTTGCCGCACCAGGAACAACAGGTCGTAGTTATAACCGTCCTTGTTCTGAGGATCAATCACTACAACATCCGGGCGGACCGCACGCGTTGATTCGACCACATTCACCAGACCGCTGGTCTGGCAAACCTCAATGTCGTTCTCCTGCCTCAAGCGGCCCGCGACCTGCTCCAGAACCATCGCATGGTCATCAAATAGCATGGTGCGCAAAGTGGGCATCTGGTCTCTACCTGTACGCCGCCGCTGGAAGGCAGGGCTAGAACAAGTATAGAATCATCGTCCCTACCCCCAAGTGGCAATTGTCCGGTCGGCAGAATGACAATCATCCCGCTGTCACTCCAGAAGACAGCGGATTCTCCCACGCCTGAAGAAGGGAGGCAGTATCAGCCTTCTCTCAGAGGGATACGCACCGCCACTCGTGTTCCCCCTTCCGTTAGCGGGCCTATCTCTATCTCCCCGCCAAGTCCGTTGGTCCTTTCGCGCATATTTCGAAGCCCATTTCCAGGAGAATCTGTCAACGCCTCGCGCGGGATCGACGTTCCATTATCCTCAATGCACATCTGGAGCACCCGGTTGTCCAGGTTTTCAAGGCGAATGGAGACTTCGGTTGCCCGGGCATGCTTCTGCACGTTGGATAGCGCTTCCTGGGCAATGTGCAGGATTTCCACAGTTTGAGCCGGAGTAATGCGCTCCAGGTTGATGCTCCCCTGGGTCACACTGACGTCCACCAGAGAATTGGCGCGCAAAGCGCGCGCCAATTCCTCAACGCCCTGAAGGATATCGCGCCCCTGAAAGTGCTGCGGCCTCAGATCCAGGATATAGTTTCTGAGGTCCCGGATTACCTGATTAAGGGATTGGATCGCCTTCCCGATCCGCGCCCCGGAGGCTTTCGGCTCGTTCTCCACCCTGCGCTGAATATCTTCGAGCATCAATCCAACTGCATATATGGACTGGATGATTCCGTCGTGCAGGTCCATGCCAAATCTCTGCCGCTCTTCCAGAACCGCCAGTTGCTGCACCTGGCGGTAGAGTTTAGCGTTTTCGATTGCAATGGCCGCCTGTGTGGCGAACATCTCCAACACCTGCTGGTCTTCCGATTCAAAGGGATGCTCCGACACGGCGCTTGACGTCTCCGCGGCAACATTCGGTAGCTTATCCGCCACGTACAGGTCGCCGATCACTTTGCCTTTCGAGATTATTGGCACGCCAAGCAGCGACTTCATTTCCGGATGGCTCGCCGGAAAACCTACGGATCGATGGTGGCGTCGAATGTCATCCACCCGCAAAGGGCGCCCATCATCGATCAGGACGGAGAAAACACCATGCCCCATGGGCGGCTCTCCGATTTCGCGTCGTCGTTCGCTGCTGATTCCAGACGTTATGAACTGCTCAAAATACTTCCCGGTTTCATCCAGAACCCCCAGCGCGCCAAAGCGCGCGGCCACAAGATCCTTGCTCAGGTCGACAACTTTCTGCAACACCAGAGCCAGGTCCAGTTCCGTCGTGAGAGCCAGCGCCGCTGAACTGAGCGCTTCCAGCTGGCTGGCGCGGCGCGCGATCTCTGCTTCGCGCACGTCGATGATGCGAAACACCCAGGCTGAAAATCCGGAAGTGCCGAGGGCAACCAGTAACAGTGCAAACGCAAGTTCTGAAACCGAAGCCGGGGTGGCGAAAAGCAAATCCGTGAGCACCAGCAAGAGGATGGTAAACCCTACCGGCAGGACGATCGTCAGCCAGCGCAAGAGTCGTTTGTTCACCACAATCATGCCGCGCAATCCATGCTATAATCCATAACCGTGGAAATTATATCTTCCCTCTAGATACGGGTCAACGCAAATGCTAAAAATTATGTTGGTAGACGACCATGAGGTCGTTCGGCTTGGCCTGAAATCCCTTCTGTCCAACTACGCAAATTTCGAAGTCATCGCCGAAGCAAGCTCAGCAGACGAAGCTGTTCAACGCGCCCTGGAATACAAGCCCGATGTGGTCGTGATGGATATTCGCCTGCCTGGCAAGAACGGCATCGAAGCTACCCGCGAGATCATCGCCCTTTTGCCAGATACCAAAATCATCATGTTAACATCGTTTGCCGAGGATGAGTTGCTGTTTGATGCCATCAGTGCGGGAGCTTGCGGCTATGTTCTCAAGCAGATTGGCAGCGACGACTTGGTCAACGCGCTGGATGCGATCGGGCGGGGTGAATCGCTGCTCGATCCCACCCTGACTCAAAAGGTGTTCAAGCGAGTCCGCGAAGCCTCACGTAAGGCCACGGACGAGGCTTTTGCCGCCTTGAGCGATCAGGAGATTCGCATCTTATCCCTTATCGCCGAGGGCAAGACGAACAAGGAAATCGCCGCAGAAATCTTCCTCAGTGAGAAAACCGTCAGAAACTACGTAAGTTCGATTCTGAGCAAGCTGAACCTGCGAACCAGGTCTGAAGCCGCAGCGTACGCCGTCAGACACAGCGTCGAAGACCATCTGCCAGCCGAATAGATTCCCCGGCCATTTATGAAGAGAGCGTTCTCTTACGGACGCTCTTTGATTTCTACTTGAACATCTCCACGACTGCCCTGAAAATATCGGATTCTGTGATGATTCCCACCAGGCTATCTCCATCCATAACCGGCAGGCCGCCGATTTTCTTCTCCAGCATCAGCGCAGCCGCGTCATGCAGTGAGGTTTCCGCGCCAACCATGTGGAGATCCTTGGTCATGATGTCCTTCACGGTCAGATTCGATAGCAGGTAGTTCAGCTCGTAGATGCTCAAGGAGGTGGCGTCTGAGGGACTGGCTTCGCGGATATCGCCCAGGGTTACGATTCCCACCAATCGCCCGTTATCCACGATAGGCAACCGCCTGACCTTGTACTCCTTCATCAGCTGGTGAGCCTTTGGGAGGTTGGTTTGAGGTGTGATTGCCACTGGATTGGGAGTCATCCAGTCTTTTACCTGGCTTTTCTTGATATCCATAGTGAACTCCTATCGTGGTCCGTCTATAAAGATTATATTCCCCAATTCTCGCCGCCACCCTTCCATATGTACCTTCCTCTTAGGGACAGGTGCCACAACAGCCCACATCGACCTGCCGGGTCACGTTGCCCGGCTCACCACAAAGCGAGCCAGTTCCTCAAGTCCATTGCGCTCTGACCCCAGAGGCATAGCATCCAGCGATTGCAGCCCACGCTCCACAAATGCGGTGGCCTCATCCAGCGCCATGTCGATGGCTCCGCTCGCGCGGATCGAATGAATTAACTGGTCGACCTCAGCCTCGGATTGGGTGCGCCCGTTGGCAAGCGCCAGCAATACGTCGACCGCGCCAGGCACAAGTTCCATGTGACATAAGGCCGGCAACGTCACCAATCCGTTTCGCAGATCGCTCGCCACCGGCTTACCAAGATTTGACTCATGGCTGACGAAATCCAGGATGTCATCCATGATTTGGAAGGCCATTCCTATTTCATAGCCATAGGTGCGCAGCGCCTCAAACGTTTCTTCTCCGAACCCCGCGAGGAAGACCGGTGCCGACGAGGCCAATTCGAACATTGAGGCGGTCTTGGCATAGATGCGTTCAAAATAGTTCTCGCGGCTGGCAACCCCCCTGCCGCTGAACATCTGGGTGATCTCGCCATTCACAATCGTGGACAGCGTTTTCGCAAACAGGTTCATGACCTCGATGGAGTTGGTCTCAGCCGCCAGCTTTGCCGCCCGCGCGAAAATGAAATCACCTGTCAGGATGGTTGCGGCCGGCGACCAACTCGCATTGAGAGTTGGGATACCACGCCGTAGCAGCGCCCCATCGATCATATCGTCGTGTACCAACGTGGCGGTGTGCAGCAATTCGACAGCCGCCGCCAGCGTGATGTTTCGCTCACGCGTCGCACCGAGCATACCGCCTGCCAGCAGGCACACGATCGGCCTCACGCGTTTGCCGCCCGCGTCCAATAGGTGCTCCATTGCCGCCTGCAGATCTGGATGATGACCGCGCGACTGGTCCCGCATCCGCGCCTCAACCAGAGGGATGTGTTCCTGCACAGGGGTAAAGAAATTCACCGTCGTCAATTCAGTTCTGCCATCCAAGTAGTGCATCCGCATTGGTGGAGGTCTCCAAACAGAGCCTTTCCAGGCTGATACCGCGTAGTTCGCTTAGCCGCCGGGCGATATGCTCCACAAATTGCGGCTCGTTGCGCTGCCCGCGCACCGGCTCTGGCGCCAGGTAGGGCGCATCCGTCTCGATAAGTAGCCGAGTCGGCGCCACCCGGCGTGCCACCTCGCGTAGTCCCTGCGCTTTCTTAAAGGTCACAGGGCCGGTGATTCCAATGTAGAAGTTCGCGGCCAGCGCCGCTTCCATATCGGCAAGCTCACCGCTGAAGGAATGCAACACCCCGGGCCGCTCAGCAATCGGGCTGTTCATTCGCTCCAACTCCTCCTGCCATGCAAACAACTTGCGAAGTATATCCTGCGTGGCCTCGCGGTTGTGGACAACGACCGGCAGGTTCACTTCGCTGGCTAATTCTAATTGAAATTGAAAAACCTGTTCTTGAACGTTATGGGAAGTCTTGTCCCAGTAATAATCCAGTCCGATCTCGCCGATGGCGATCGCCTTCGGGTGGGTTGCAAGCTCGCGCAGGATGGCTCCCGCTTCTTCGTTCCAAAGATGGGCTGAATTTGGATGGATGCCCACCGCTGCATAGATTTCGTCGTAGTCTTCAGCCAGTTGGATTGCCGCCCGACTGCTCTCCACATCGATGCCGGGAACGAGTATGCGCGAGACTCCCGCCGTTATCGCCCGGACAATCACCTCTGGTCTGTCCGCGCTAAATTGATCGAGGAAGAGGTGACAATGGGTATCTGTCAGTGTCGGGCGCTCAGCCGCCATGGTCGTATTGCCTATTCAATCCCCGCGATTCGCAGTCCATCTTGGAGGATCTTCTGCACCTTGTCGCCGTGGGTGGTCTCACAGTAAACGCGCAGCTTGGGCTCAGTGCCAGAGAACCGAATCAGCAACCAGCCGCCGTCTTCAAGGTTGAATTTGAACCCATCCGTGGTATCCAATCCCAAGACCCCCAGCCCCCCGATGCTGCTCGGCTTTGCGTTTCGAATCATCTGTTTGCGCGTCTCGCGTTCGCCGGTGAATACGGTGTCAATCCGGTCATAGAAATGCTCCCCCACTTTTTCAAACAACAGTTGAAGCAGTTCGGTCGGGCGCTTACCCAACCGCACCATCATATCCAGAAAATACAGGCCTCCAAGGATGCCATCCCGCTCCGGCACATTTCCACGAAAAGCATAGCCGCCCGATTCTTCGCCGCCAATCATGGCATCGGTTTCAACCATCCTCGGAGCGACATATTTAAAGCCAACACCGGTCTCGTGGACAGGAACATCGTAGAGTCTGCCGAGTTTGTTCAGCATCGTGGTGGTGGAAATCGTCTTCACGATTGGGCCGCGCTCGCCCCGCACTTCCAGAAAGTAATAGGCCAGCAAACCGAAGACTCGGAGTTGGTCAACGAACATGCCTTTCTCGTCGCCAATGCCCACCCGATCCGCGTCGCCGTCCGTCACGATCATCACATCCGCATTATGTTCAAGCGTGGCCTGCAGTCCAGCATCTACATTCGGTGGGATTGGCTCCGGCCGCTGCATCTCAGGGAAAATGGGATTCCTGTGGTTATGTATTTCGATCACCTTGGTCGGCCCACCCCCGAGCAGGCGCGGAAACCAGCCTGCCCCGTTTCCCCACATGCAGTCCACCAATATCGTCAATCCAGCCTCGCGGATAGGAGTCAGATCGATCAAGTCCTTGAGATGCGCGACATAGTCGTCTGAAGCATCGAATAGTTCAATTTGCCCCCCATCAATCGCTTCTTCCAGCGCCATCACCTTAACGGCATCCGAATCCTCTGGGATGCCGGCCTCGATAGTTGCCAGACCTTCTGGCGCAATGGCGCCCCCGTGATGATCGCGCACCTTGAAGCCGTTATCGGTTGGCGGATTATGCGATGCCGTGATATTCACTGCGGCGACAGCCTTCTTGGCAACGACAGCATAAGAGATCACAGGTGTGGGCGTCGCCTCCCGGGTAAGGAAGATCCGAAAGCCGTTTCCTGCCAGCACTTCAGCGACGGCGGCGGCGAAATTTTCGGAATGAAAGCGCTTATCATACCCAACGACCACGGACTCCCCGGCACGACCTTCCGCGTTCAAATGGTTGGCGAAACCCTGCGTGCAGCGCCGCAGATTCGCGAAGGTGAAGTCTTCTGCGATTCTTCCCCGCCAGCCATCTGTCCCAAAGAGTATTTGATTCGGCATGAGGGCTCCGGTTCCGGCGTTCAATCGTGATTTATTGTACAAACCATTATAACAACAAATACTAGATAGATGGCAGGAATAGGCGCATTTGAGGCCGCGCGCCGATTGGCGATATAATCGCCGTCATGGTATCAGATTTTTCTTCCAGAACCTATCTGGATTATGCCGCCAGCACGCCAGTGGACCCACGCGTCCTGGAAAAAATGCTGCCATACTTCACGGACACATTTGGCAATCCCTCTTCGACTCACTGGTATGGGCAGCGCAGCGAGGCCGCCATTGAGGCCGCCCGCCGGCAGATCGCTGACGTACTGTGCATCCAACCCGAAGAGATACTATTCACTTCCGGTGGCTCGGAAAGCGACAACCTCGCCTTGAGAGGCGCGGCATGGATGACGCGCGAGACGCGCGGCGCCAACCAGATTCTGATCACTCCAGTTGAGCATCCGGCGGTAGCGAAGACTGCCCGCGCTCTGGCCGCGCATCATGGCTTCCAGTTGGAATATGCACCAGTAGATACATTTGGCGGGACGACGCCACAGGACGTGGAACCCTTGCTGCGCACCAGCACGGCGGTTGTGTCCATCATTCACGGGAACAATGAAATCGGCACGATAAATCCGGTAGCGGAAATCGCCGAGGTCTGCGCCGCAAGCAGTGTTCTCCTGCATACAGACGCTGTGCAGGCGGCCGCACATCTGCCGCTGAATCTCTCCAAAATTCGGGCCGACCTCGTTTCGCTGGGGGGTCACAAGCTTCATGGGCCCAAAGGTATCGGCGCACTATTCGTCCGCAGGGGCACCCCCCTCCTGCCTATACTCACTGGCGGCTCCCAGGAATTCGGGCTGCGCGCCGGGACAAGCAACGTTCCACTGATCGTTGGACTGGCCGAAGCTCTGGCTATCACACAGGCGGAGCTCGCTCAGACAACTGGTAAGATAATGGCTATGCGCAATAAACTTGTCGCCGAGGTCTTGGAGGCGATTCCTGACTCTATTCTCACCGGACATCCCGAAGCCCGCCTGCGCAATCATAGTAGCTTCGCCTTCAAGGGAGTTAACGGCAGTGAACTGCTCATGCTCTTGGATGGACAGGGATTCGCCTGTTCATCCGGTTCAGCCTGCAAGACCGGCAACCCCGAACCATCCGAAACTCTCCTGGCGCTCGGCCTTGCTCCGGAATGGGCCTCGGGCTCCTTGCGCGTCACGCTAGGACCACAGACAACCGATGCTGAGATCCAGCGATTCCTGAGCGTTCTGCCCGGCGTCATCGAAACTGCCCGCGCCCTGGAAAGCCAGACCGCATGAATGCGCGCGTGGTTGTCGCCATGAGCGGTGGCGTTGATAGTTCCGTGGCCGCCGCCCTGCTGAAGGAACAGGGCTACGAGGTCATCGGCATGATGCTCCGACTTTGGACAGAGCCGGGGCGGGAAACTGCCAACCGCTGCTGCACACCGGAGGCAATGGCCCTGGCCCGCCGCGTCGCCTCCCAACTTGAGATCCCGTTCTATGTCGTTGATGCCAAAGACGCATTCGCCGAACAGGTCGTTACCTATTTCATCAACGAATACATGCGCGGAGTGACGCCCAATCCCTGCATGATCTGCAACCGCCACATTCGCTGGGAGTTTCTCCTTAACCGCGCCCTCTCACTGGGTGCAGAGTTCATGGCCACCGGGCACTACGCCTGTTTGGAACGCGATGCCCAGGGACGGGCGCATCTCTTCCGCGCCAATGACCAGCACAAAGACCAATCCTATGTCCTGCACGCCCTCGACCCCAGCCAGTTGGACAGGGCTCTGTTTCCTATCGGCGAACTGACCAAGTCCGAAGTCCGCCAGAAGGCTGCGGAACTCAATCTACCGGTGGCGCATGCCCGCGAGAGCCAGGACCTGTGTTTCCTGGCAGGCACGCGCTACGAAGATTTCCTCAAGCGCAACGCTCCCAACACGGCGTCCCCCGGCGCGATTCTTGATTCGTATGGCAACCTGCTCGGCCAACACGCCGGTCTGCCCTTCTATACGATTGGTCAGCGCAAGGGTCTGGGAATTTCCAGCGCAGAACCCCTCTACGTGCTGGAAAAGGACATTGCCAGCAATACCTTGCGCGTGGGGCCCGCGGACGATTTGGGATGCCATACGCTGACAGCCAGCGAAATGAACTGGCTCCAGCCTGCTCCCGTTCAGCCCTTCCGCGCACTGGTGAAGACGCGCTATACCGCCCCTCCGCGCCCGGCGACCGTCTCGCCAGACGGTCCGAACAGGTTCATCGCAACCTTCGACGATGCAGTCAGAGACATCACCCCCGGGCAGGCTGCCGTCATCTATCTGAGCGATGAAGTCCTTGGCGGCGGAATCATCGAAACACAAGTTGCCCCGGCCGCAGCCAGACGCCGCGTAAACCTTCTGAACAACAGATGACTTTCCCCAGCTTATTGTTCGGAGCGCTTCTAGCTTCCCTCTACGGAGCCGTATTTCACTTCTGGCAGGGCGGCGGTCCCGGACGGTTGGCAGGCTACCTAATAGCCTCCTGGGCCGGGTTCTGGAGCGGCCATGCTATCGCTGCCGCCCTCGGCTGGAGTATTGGCCGCCTGGGCGCCCTCAACGTGGGCATCGCAAGTCTTGGCAGCGCAGTCGCGTTAGTGCTCGTCATGTGGTTGGGACGAGGCGCGGCCGTTAACGATTGATTATCCCCAGCACCAGCGTTCATCGCACTTCACATCAGACGCAGCACGCCGCATCACCAGATTACACCTGGGCAAATCAGAACAATAGTGATCACGGCTGACACCATCAGGGCTGCCCTAGCCGGTCTTTCAGATAGGCCGCCGGAGGGTACCTACCCACGGGGATTCTTTGATGCTCCCGCCCGACCTGCGGCGGTGTTGATGCCACTCCTTCAGGAGAGCGCGGGACTTCATCTGCTCTTCATCCGCCGCGCAATTCTTCACGGCGACCGCCACAGCGGGCAGGTGGCTTTTCCGGGTGGCGCAATGGAGGATGGCGACGAATCTCCGGTTTCCACGGCATTGCGCGAAACGCGCGAAGAACTTGGCATTCCCGGTACGGCGGTTGAGGTTCTTGGCAAGTTACAGGAATTCCTTACCGTTTCAAACTACCTCGTCACTCCCGTGGTCGGCCTGCTCTCCCAGCCTGCCCCGATAACCGCCTCCCCAACCGAAGTTGGCCGGGTATTCTCTATTCCTCTTGCTTGGCTGATGGACCCAGTGAACCGCTACACAACCACGCGTACCTGGTCCAAAGGGTTCAGCTTCGATGTCATTTTCTACAAGGAGTTTAATGGAGAAACTCTTTGGGGAGCCAGCGCAAGGTTTACAACTGCCCTTATAGATGCGATCGTTGCTCTCAAGCAGGACGGGTAGCCCCCGCTGGCGTATCGAGCCCGGCGTTAGAACACCCACCCGGTTACGATAATGAAAGCGAGCCTCTTTGAGAGAGGCTCGCTTGGATAGCAACCACCGAGGATGAGTGAGGTTAGTCCTCCCCTTCTTCGGATTCTTCCTGAGCTTTGCCCTTCTCGATTATTTCGGGCTCCAGTTCAGCAACGACTTCAGTCGGCTCGACTTCTTCCACGACCTCAATCGTCGGGGCAGTGACCACCGCGATCAATTCTTCGGGGTCGGAAAGGCATTCCACGCCCGCGGGCATGATAAGGTCAGAAACATGAATACCATCTCCGATTGCCTTCAAAACGCTCAGATCCACTGTGAAGTTCTCCGGTAGATCCTGAGGCAGCGCTTCGACCTCTACGCTTTCAACGCCGGTGATAAGCAGGCCACCGTCCTTCACCGCCTGGGAAACGCCGTCAAGAACGATTGAGACTTCCGTGCGAACCTTTTCGGTGAGCGAAATGGCCAGAAAGTCCACGTGCAGGAAATCGCCCCGCAGAAAATCGCGTTGGCGCTCGCGCACCAGGGTTGGGATCTCGCGCCCCTCTACCTCCAGAGTCAGAAGCGTTGAGGAGCCCACATGCCGCAACACCCGTGTCGCCTCTCGCAGATCCAGCGAGACAGCAATCGGGGCCTTGAGCGCCTTGCCATAAATCACGGCCGGAAGCTGACCAGCCCGACGAAGAGCGCTCACCTTCTTGCCAGTTTCAGTACGTACTGTTGCTTTTAGAACTTCTTGTTCCATGTCATCCTTCCTTTGGGATGCCTCTCACCCGTGCGGGTTACCTTCATCCCTCGGCTGAATTCCGGCCACGCCGGTCCGATGGGCCAGTGTCATCCTGGCATAAAAATGTCCCCTCATTATGAGGAGACTGCGTTGCAACCAAGGATTTTAATTCCGTTTCCCCGTCCCGTCAATCTCCAAATCGCCTCCCAGCCGGGCACATTCCTTGCACCTGGCTACCCGAATCATTCAGGGTCAGGAGGCGAAGACCATGACTATTGTGTATCGAGATGTAATCTTCTTCATGGCCTCAGTGATATTCTTCCTGGGGGTGACGGCCTTCGTATTGGGGGTCTTTGTCCTGGTTTCAAAGGCGATCGGGAAAGATATCGAAAGCCTCAGAGATCAAACCGCGCACCTCGCGCAGAAAGGGATTGCCGATGAGGTTGCCGGATTGGTTGGGAACACCACTGCCCTGGTCGACGCCATGAATCAACTCGTGCGCACCGCCCGGGGTATTGGCTCCATGCTGGTGTTTGTCGGCTTGCTCATGATGGCCGCATCCTATTTTCTGATTCATCAGGTTGGCTGGGCCTGATCCGCCCATGACGTTCTCACCAGCCAGGGAACTGGGGATTGCCCTCGGCAAGGAGGGGGCATCTACCGTTGTAAGCGCTCTCCGGCGCTTGCCTCTGGCCTGGAGTCTGTTAGGCGACGAGGAGTTCTTCCGCCGCGCCGCAAACTATGCGGTAGATACCCCGATGCGCTGGTCTCCTGCGGCTCTCGCTCTGCTCACACTGGATGCCGAAGAGCATTTTGACTCGCTGAATGCGGATGCGGGCTTCAGCTTACCAGAATCGTTGCGCCGCGAGGCCGCCGCCGCGCTGGAAAACATCGGCGACCTGATGCACAACTTCACTCCAACAGAAAACAGCCTGAAGTTGGCCGGCCTTGTTGCGCTCGGCCTGCGTGAGCGAGTCCGGGTTGACGCCAATGCCGACGACCTCATTCGCGAGGCCCACACGGCAAATGTTCCACTCTGGAACACGGCACTCTCCTGTTTCTTTGCGCTTTCGCCCCTGGCAAAGGCCCCCATCCTTCACCTGATAAGGTCTGTTGGTTCCCATAGTTTGCAGGGGATCGGCATGCTGTCCATCCTGTCCAATCCCATACCCCCGCCAGATCAGATTGACCTGCTCTCAGAGGGAATCGAACCTCTGCCTTCAAACGAGCAGATCAAGGCATTGCACAGACTGGGAGCCATATCGTCTGAATCGTGCGGTGCCCTGGCTGCCCGGCTCACAGAGTCGTTTGCCCCCCACTTGGCGGACGCGGATGCCCCCGAACTCATCACGCGCCTGTTCCACCAGGCAGATCTGCTCCAATTGGCGAACCGCCCGGCGGAGGCCGTGCCACTCTTGGATCGCGCCTGGCAGATCTCCCAACAGCTTCAGGCAGACATCACGGCCCAGGTCGCGCGTTCCGCGGCCGAAAACGATGATCGCGATACCGCTCTGCTGGCGCTGGCCCAGGCCGCTTCGGTTTCATTAGGAAACGGAGCAGATAGCGAAGCCATAGTAATTGCCAAACTGCATACCGGCCAACTGGACCCGAGCCTGGTCAATCTTCCACCGGTGGGTGGTCAATCCACTGACGACGATGTGTTCACATTGATCGCTATGGCAAACGCGTCATACATGGCCAATCAGCGCGCCAGGGCGGAAGATTATGCCCTGCAAGCCTTCTCGCGCTGTTCAGCGGCCCCGAACGGCGCTGAAACCGCAACTGGCGATCAGCCAGCCCAATTGCGAATGTTGGCCCGGTTGCTGGCCGCGCTGGGGCTTACCTCTGAGGCAATCCGGGTTGCCCAGAATCTCCTCGAGCGGGACCCCGTCGACAGATTCGCTCTCCGCATCCTGGTTGAGACCTTCTTGGATGTAAAAAAACCCGCTGACGCCCTCGAACACGCCCAGGTTCTCCTCACTCTCGCACCGGATGACATCGACGCCCAGCGGCTTCTGGCAAGCTCCTACGAAAGCAACTGGGAGTGGGCGGCCAGTCTTGAAGCCTGGCAACTCGTCCTCGCACACGCGGATGCTGTCCAACCTGGCGACCTCCGCCACGCTGCCCGAGCGGCATTGTGTTGCGGCAATGCCAAGATGGCCGCAAAATTGAGCCAGCGGGCGATCCTCCTCGAGCCCTCAAGCGGCGGCGGTCACGTAGTGCTCGGGCGCGCCCTTCAGGTCCTGGGGGACCAGGAGAACGCCCTTGTTCACTTCGAGACCGCGACTGAACTCGATCCGGTTATGGCGGACGCATGGCTGGCACTGGCCGAACATTATCGAAGCCTGGGTGCCCTTGCCCGGTCGCTGGCAGCCATAGAACGCGCTTTTGGGCTGGTCGAAGCACCTGCCCAACTCCATCTCTTGAAGGGCGAGATCCTTCTGGAAATTGGGGAGAATGTCCCGGCGTCCGAGAGTCTTGAAACTGCCTGCAAACTATTCATCGACCGAGAGCTATCAGTCGCTATCCCAGATCACGCTCCGATCAGGCGGCTCGCCGCTGCCCTGAATCGATTGGGCAAGGCCGAGCTTTCGATTGCACTATTGGAAGCTGCCCGCAAAGAGGCAGTTATCGATCGGGAGCTGGATTGGATCCTGGCAGATTCCTATCGCGCGCTGGGGCAGTCCGGGAATGCTCAATGCATTCTCCGGCAGATGTGTAAAGAATTCCCCGATGAACTTGAGGTTCACCTGGCCCTCCTGGAACTCCTGCTGGAAGGCGAAACCGGCCTGGCGGAGGCCGACCAGATCCTTGCCAGCGCGCAAACCCTTGCTCCCGATTCCTTTCAACTTAAGATTCTTCAGGCAGAACTCCTCACCCTGCAGGGAGAGGGCCGGGAAGCCCTGGCCCATTTCCGCGATCTGCTCAGGGCGCGCCAGGGAAAGTCGACCGAATGGCGTTTTCGGCTGGTGACTGGAATGGCGCGCGCCGCCCTGGATTCCGGTCAACCCGAAGTGGCGCTCGCCGCCCTGAAAGATCACCTGCCCGCAACTGCCGACGATCCCCTAGTGATACGACTTCAAGTCGAGGCGTTCAAAGCCTCGGGATTGGTAGAGAACGCTCTCGACCTGCTTGGTCAGGTCCCTTCTCGCTGCGAGAACAATGCCGACATCTTGCTCTGGGCGTCCGATCAGGCGTCTTCACTCAACGCATTCAGACTTGCGCTGGATATCCTCGAACACGCCCGGGCGGCGGACAGCGCGTCACCGGAGATCGCGCTCCGGACGGGGCTTGCCTGGTTTCGGCTGGGAGATATAGAAAACGGGAAGCGGTCCCTGGGTCGGCTTCAATCGCTGAAGGGCGTTTCATCAGAGCACTTCAGACGGGCGGCCGCTGCATTCAGCGAGATTGAGGATTACAAAAACAGCCTCTCCTACCTTGAGAGGGCCCTGGAAGGATCGGATGGCAACTCCAGGCAGATACTCTCCGATGTCCTTGAGATTCAACTGAAGACTCGCAGCCACCCGCAGGCCCTTGAGATAGTTGAAAAACTGCTCGCCCTCGCGGCCGACGAACCCGAACTTGTCGTTAAGAAGGCCAGCATCCTTTGGGCAATGGGGAAACTACAATCGGCCCTGCTGGCGCTTCAGGGGGCGCTTCCACAGCATCCACTGAATTCTCAACTGCACGAACAGCTGGCGAGAATCCTGCAGGAATCCGGTGAGATACCCGCAGCCTACAGCCATGCCTGCCAGGCGCTTGATCTTGAACCACGTGGCGGCCAATTGATCGTGCTCTGCACGGAACTGGCTCGCGCATGCCTGGATCTCGACAAAGCCCGAAATCTCGTCGGGGAATTCCCTGATGACCTGGAAGTGGACGCCATCGTGTTGAGGGCAGAACTTGCCCTTGACAATGGCGAAGAGGTCATCGCCAGCCAGATGTTGAATGAGCTGGTGTCGGCAACTTCCGCCCATCCGCGCCAACTGGCAATTCAAGCACGGCTGGCCACGCGGATTGGGCAGTGGGCAAACGCCGCAGAGCTATTTGAAATCGCGCGCGCCACCCTCACCGAGTTCGAAATCTCGAACGCCCCATCGCACGACCAGGCCGCCGCCCGCCTATCGCTGGCCGAAGCGGCTCAGGACATTGGAGACTACAATGCCGCGCTCTCCCTTGCCCGCGCGGCGGTCAACCCCACCCGGCAGGAAGCCCGCGCTCATTTCATGGTTGCGAAATTACTGGTCTTGCAGGCCGAACGTCAGCACCTTTGCCGAGCCCTCCAGGTCACGCATCACGCGCCCGGCGATGAAGTGCTCGAAGAACAGGCGCTTGAATTGGCTGCTGCTGAATTCGAGCACGCCAGACGGCTGGCTCATGCCAGCGCCGGGTCCGCCTTGGCGCTATGGGAGGCGCGAATGCGCTGGGCGCTGGATGGCATCGCGCCCTCAAGAAACGAAATCAAGAACCTGGCAGAAAGGCGCGATGCTCTTGCGGCCGCTATAGCAGCTTGTCGCCGGTCCGCCTGCAGTTGGCTGCCCGAAATAGTAGAAGATTTGGATAACCAGAGCGCATTCGCATTGGCTCAATTGGCGCTCTACCACCTCAAAGACGATCCCGACCTTGGTCTGAGCTTGTGCCGGCCGCTCCTCGAGCAGCCCATCAAAAACCCGCTCTGGTTTGCACTGTGCGCCTTTCTCGCAAAACGGGCTGGCCGACTGACGGATGCCGTACAGTGGATTTCGGAAGCCCTGACCCTTTGGCCTGAGGAAGTTCGCTGGCATGAACTGGCTGGCAACCTTTGCTCGCAATTGGGGATGGATGCTCACGCGGTCCGGCACTACGAGCATGCGCTCGCGCTCGCGCCCGATGAGGTCAGTCTGCGCCTGGCGCTCGGCCGGGAGTATTTAAGCCAGAATGCGCCGGGGAACGCGCTGCGTGTGTTGGAGCCCGCAAGCTCAACCCGGGCAACTCCGCCAGAGGTCTGGGGCGCGCTCGCCGAGGCTCACTTTGCCTGTGGTGACTTTCCAGAAGCGCTGAGGTGCATAGCGAAGTGGAAGAAGATTTCTCCGGATAGTCCCGAGCCGTTAGTGCTTGAAGCGCGCATCGCCTTCCAGGAAAACCGCTTTGCTGAAAGCCTGAAGAAGTCCGGAGCCGCTCTGGCTAAATCCCCTTTGCTGCCGGCGGCCAGGAGTTGGCAGGTAAGAAGCCTGATGGCGCTGGGGCGCCACGTCGAAGCTCTTGAAGTGATTGATGAGAGCATTGAGCGTTCGACCAGTCCGATTCCGCTCACACTTGAGCGCGCGGATGTCATCGCGCACCTAGAAGGAGATGCCGCCGCGCTCGAGTACATGGAAAAGGTGGCCCAGGTCCATCCCGATTCCCCGTACGTGGCGGCAGCCATATCAACTCTCCAGACGCGCCTGGGTAACTTGCCTGAGGCCATCCAGATGTGCCGGGCTGCCCTTCGCCCTGATAGCAGTGGTTTGCCGCCTGGGCAGCGCGCCCAACTGCACTACCAGTTGGGCGCGCTGCTTCGCCAGGCAGGGCAATTGGACCAGGCTCTTCACCACCTTTCCCACGCCGCGCAATTGTCACCCGGACTGGTCGAAGCTTATCTGGAAACAGGCGATATCTACCGCCTGCGGCGCGAGCCCGAAAATGCACTGGAGGCCTACCGGAAGGCCATGGCGCTCGCGCCCAAGGATACCCGCGCGTATATATGCGCCGGTGAAATTATGCGCGAGAACCGGGATTATTCCGGCGCAGAACTCATACTCAAGAGAGCCAGCCAATTATCACCCGGTGATTCGAACATCCGGCGCCAGCTGGGGGGCATTATCGCCCTCAACCTCGTTCACCGACCTCAAGGATTGGACTGATCAATGGACAGTACACGCCAACGACAGATCGCCGAAGGGGCAGCCGTCGCTCGCCACGAAGTTATTCTCCTGCTGCGCGCTTCCCGGCGCGCCAATCAGCACACCTTCACGCGCCGCCTCGCGGAGTCGTGGCTCGCAGAATTCCCTGGCGATCTTGGAATCGCTCTGGTGAATGCAGAAGCCCAGTGGGCTAACGGCAGGAAGGACCTGGCGACCACGGAGCTCAAGCGCTTGCTTCAACTGGATCCCGAGTTGCTTCAGGGCCAGATCATGTTGGCACACTTCGCCAGGGAAGCCAACATGCCGCTGGCAACCGCCACCTTTGGGAATGTCGCCATCCTTTCCGGCGCGCTCAAAGATCTGGGAGTCCTCCCAGATTGGGCGCTGGCTGTCATTGATCTACAATCAAAACGAAGCAGCCTTTCCGAATCTGAGTGTGCGTCCCACCTGAAATCCATCGCAGTCCTTGAACCGCCCTCGCCCCTGCCAGGGCTCCTCGCGCTATATGCCCTGCGCCGCTCGGAGGATTGGCCAGCTGCCTCTGAGTGGACAGAGACGATGGCTCAACGCTGGCCGGATTGTCTCGCCTTCCAGTTGGCCCTGGCGGAAGCCTTGCTTAGAAACGGCGATGAGTCGGCCGCCGTAGTGCGGTTACATGATATTGCTTCCCGAGATGTTACCGGGCAGACTCCTGCGCGTTTGTGGGGGTTGGAACACCCTTATCGCAAGATCTGGCCCCAGGTGCTTGAAGCCCCAATCAGGCTTCCGATTCCCGCCGCAGTCGCCGCTACATTGGGGTGGAACAGTCTCGGACCTGGTTCGATAAAATCCAAAGCGCGCAGAAACCGGAAGGCCCCTGCTGCCCCAGTTGCATTGCCAAAGGAAGAGGTCATAGATATCCGGGAGGAACTGGATAGGCTTGCCGCCGCACTTAAACAGCCCCACCTGACCGGGGCCGATGGCCGCTTTCCGGCCTATGTTCTGCTGACATCCCGGCAGGCGCTTGAAGAAAAGTACGGGGCCGGAAACCTCAAGACGATTCATGCTGCCATGCTGCGCCTGGTTCAAGCCAACCAGCGGAGGGGACAGATGGGCAGCCATCTCGTTTATGTCGATGATTCTGAGTCGGCCTCTGTATTCGCCCTCGCCCCGGTCGCCCGGCGTGACCCCTGGGAGATCAAGAACTTTATTCGCGATTTGGACGCGGCGCTAAGAACTAATGGTGAGCGGCTCGGTGCACTGTTGATCATTGGCGGCCCTGAGATCATCCCGTTCCACCTGCTGCCCAATCCAGTGGATGATGAAGACCATGAGGTCCCATCCGACAATCCGTACGCCACGCTTGATGACAATTACTTTGTCCCCGCCTGGCCCGTTGGCCGCGTGCCAACCCCTCGGGAAGGCACCCTCCGTGCAATGGTCAGTCAGATTGAACGCATCGCTACAGCCCGAGAAATAGCGGGCGCGCAGGCATCCCAACCGTGGTGGAAAAGCCTGCTGCGCCGCCTGCAGCGCACCGGTTCGGAAGCCAGCCTGGGCGTCACGGCTCAGGTCTGGCAGCGCGCTTCCCATGCGGTTTTCCGAACCATCGGCAAGCATCAGGCCCTCTCTGTATCGCCTCCGTTGAACGCCGACGGCAAGAGCTCGGCGCGACTACCACCCGCAGCCCTGGGCTACTTCAATCTCCACGGCCTGGTAGACGCCCCGGAATGGTTCGGACAACGAGATCCACTGGAGGACTCTGGGACCGTAGATTATCCCATTGCACTGAGACCTCAGGACGTGCAAAACAGCGGCCGCGCTCCCGGCATCGTCTTCTCCGAAGCCTGCTATGGCGCCCATATCCTGGATAAGCGCGTGGAAGAGGCTATCGCCTTAAAATTCCTTGCGTCGGGTACCCAGGCGTTCGTAGGTTCGACATGCATTTCATACGGCTCGATTTCCACACCGTTGATCGCCGCGGACCTCGTGGGAAAATACTTCTGGACAAACCTGAAGGAAGGCCAACCTGCCGGGGAAGCGCTCCGCCGGGCCAAAATTCAGCTGGCCAGGGAGATGGACCGCCGACAGGGCTTCCTGGATGGAGAGGATCAAAAGACTCTGATTTCGTTCGTTCTCTATGGCGATCCGCTGGCGCGCATCGGGGCAAATACTCCCGCGCCGAAATTTACCCCTAGAGAGTTCAATCCCGTTGAAGTGAAGACGGTCTGCGCCCGGCAGGACAAGGCCGCCGAACCCCTCCCAATCTCAGAAGACGTGATCCGCCAGGTGAAGTCTATCGTAAGAGATTACCTGCCTTCTATGTCCGGTGCCAAATTGGTGTGCAACCAGGAACACCTCGATTGCAGCGGCCATGAGTGCCCTTCCCAGCACCTCCATGCCAAGAGTAGGCTTGCCACCAATCCCCACCGCCGCGTAATCACTCTGACGAAGCGGATTCAATCCGGTTCGTCTACCCACACCCGGGTGGCGCGCATAACCTTGGATGAAGCAGGCAGCCTCGCCAAACTTGCCGTATCGCGCTGAGATTGCGCATATTGTTTAACCACTACCACCCGCCGGTTGGTAACCGCGCTCCGGTTCGGCCCGGGCGCAGGCAACCATGCTAAAATCCTTTCGATGGAACAGAAGGTTGTTGCTACCAACCGAAAGGCGCGCCACGACTACTTCATCTTGGACACCTACGAGGCTGGAATGGCCTTGCAGGGCAGCGAGATAAAGTCGATTCGCGCCGGCCAGATCAGTCTCAAAGAGGCGTATGTCCGCACCGACGGTCGTCAGGCCTGGTTGGTCAATGCCCATATCGCTCCTTACGATCCAGCCAGCCATCAGAACCACGATCCCTTGCGGGAAAGGAAACTGCTCCTCCACCGAAGCCAGATTGCCGACCTCTGGGATGAAACCCGCCAGAAAGGCACCACCATCATCCCCATTCGGGTCTATATCAAGGACGGACGGGCAAAGGTCGAGATCGCCCTGGTAAAAGGTAAGCGCAACTACGACAAACGGCAATCCATTAAGGAGCGCGATGCCGAACGGGAAATTCGTCGCGCTCTTAACAAACGGTAAGCTCAGTGGCACCCACATCGATATCCGGCATCAACCATCTGCCGCCCAGCCGGCAGCGCGAGGTCTACAACCGCTTAATTCCACCTGAAATATTGTCCGACTTTAACCTTTCGCCATTTCTGGTGGATAAAGATGGGAACGATCTTCTACAGATTGAGTGCACTCAAGACAGAAACGCGGTGGAACTTTCGCTCTTCCACCAGCATGGCTTTGAAGATCCAGTCCTTTACGGTCACTTCGCCGATACGGTCAATGGGCAGATTCACATCCTGCTATACGTCATGAACGATCCGGAATCTCCACGCTTCAATGTCGACCGGACGCCGGACGGCTCACCCACAAAGTTCGGAACCCTGCAAAGGAATCTCGAGGCTGAGAGTGCGGCCATGCAGGCCGGACTGTTGCCCGGGCAGGTGAGGCGCGGCCTTCACCGGCTGAAGGATGCCCAGGTCTCCTTCGAGAATTTCGTCACCAGTCTTGGGCACGCCATGTTCTTCGTCGAACCGCTGTATTATCACAATGCGATCATCTTTGAGCGCTACGGATTCGCTTATCAGACTGGCCGGAGATTTATGGAAGAAATAAACTCTGGGTTTTCACCAGATGGCAGCCTGACCGGCGCGCTGGATGGCGGCCCCTTCAGGCAGCCGGAAGCGCAGCATAGCATCCGCCTTCGGTCATGGGCAATACACGACGGCATTCTCGGTCAGCCGTTCGACCATGTAACCATGTACAGGACCATCGGCAAACCAGCTCGAGTTCAGACGGCTCCGGGCATCGACTGGTAGCGCGCAAAAATCTGTGCTCCCTGCCAACTCTACAGGAAATTTCACTGCCATGCTCGAGATAAACGGTCATGACCTCAGCATCGACGATCTGACCCGCATTGGAGATACCTCGCTTCAGATCAGTCTCGCTCCCGCCGCCGCCCGCGAGGTCGCGCACTCCGAGGCCTGGGTCGCCAGCATCGTCTCAGCCGGCAAGACGGTCTACGGAATCAATACTGGCTTTGGTATTTTTGCCAGCCAGACCATTACCCCTGATCAGATTCGCAAGTTGAATCGCAACCTGATTCTCAGCCATGCCGTTGGAACCGGGCCAGCCCTGCCCCCCGAAGTGGTGCGCGCTGCCATGCTCATCCGCGCCAACACCCTTGCCAGCGGCCACTCCGGTATCCGCCTTGAAACGCTCGCTACGCTCCTGGAAATGCTCAATCGCGGCGTTACCCCTGAAGTCCCCGCGCAGGGATCGCTGGGCTCGTCGGGCGACCTCGCTCCCTTGGCGCACGTTGCCCTGGTCCTTTCCGCAGACAGCGAAAACCCGGAAGCCGACTCAGGTTGGGCCGTCTGGAAGGGACAACGGCTCACCGGCAGCGCCGCCATGCAGGCAGCCGGGATAGGGCGCGTCATCCTGGAGGCCAAAGAAGGCCTGGCGCTTACCAACGGGGCGACGTTTTCGGCCGCCCTGGCAGGGCTGACACTGGCATTGGCCGACACCTTGCTTGACACCGCGGACGTAGCGTTGAGCATGACCCTTGAGGGGCTGTTCGGGACCTCAGCCGCTTTCGACGCTCGCCTGCATGAGCTTCGGAAGCATGCCGGCCAGATCCGAGTCGCCGAGCGCGTTCGGCGGCTGACTCAAGGCAGCGCCTTGCTGGACCAGGCCGGTCGGGTCCAGGACAATTATTCACTGCGTTGCGCGCCGCAAGTTCAGGGCGCTGCCCGGCATGCGATTGCACATGCCCGCGAGGTCATCGAAAACGAGATTAATGCCGTTACCGATAATCCAATTCTGTTTAGTGAGAGCGAAGCCATCTCAGGCGGCAATTTCCATGGCGAACCGGTCGGCATGGTGATGGATTACGCAAAGCTCGCCCTGGCAGAGCTGGCTGCTATTTCCGAAAGACGCATCTACCATCTGACAGATCCAAAGACAAACGCCGGCCTCCCGCCCATGCTCGTGGACAGTCTGCATGACGCCGGGTTGAACAGCGGCATGATGATGCCTCAATACACCGCCGCCGCGCTGGTGCTGGAAAACCAGGCGCTGGCCTTTCCGAACTCAGTCCAATCCCTTCCGACTTCTGCTGGGAAGGAAGACCACAACGCCAACGCCATGACTGCCGCACGAACGGCTTACCAGGTGGCCCAGAACTGCGCCCATGTCCTGGCCGTTGAACTTATTTGCGCGGCGCGCGCCCTCGAAACCCGCTCGCGCGAGCAGCCCGAAGCCATACCCGGACGCGGCGTACAATCCGCCCTGGGCCGCCTGCGGCAGGCAGTGCCCTATCGCGGTCCGGATAGTCTCTGGGGGCCCGAGATCGAGACCATCCGAGGGTTGCTCTTAGACGGCGCTTTCAGATTGAGCGAGTTCTGATTCGGCCTTCACCGAACGCCGGACCTCGCTCGGATTGGGTTTGACGCCTCCGATTCAATTTGATAAAATAGGTACAGATTATCCGTTGAAGTTCAACGGGAAAGGATACATCATGGCTCTCGCTGAGGTGCAAGTCAACCAGATCTCACTCACAGAGGCCGCCGCGAACGCGGTCCGTGAACTGCTTGAAAAGCGCAATCTGCCCGGGCACGCCTTGCGCGTGTTCATTTCCGGAGGCGGCTGCTCCGGGTATCAGTATGGCATGGCTCTGGAAGGCGAACCGCGGCCGACTGATCTCGTTCTGGAGCAGTTCGGCGTAAAGGTTGTCGTCGATGAAGTCTCCATCGACTACCTGCGCGGCGCTAACATTGATTATGTCGAAGACGTCATGGGGAGCGGCTTCAAGATCGAAAACCCGAACGCTACATCCAGCTGCGGATGCGGCAGCTCCTTCAGGACCGATGGTCAGGCTGCCGGTGAAGGCGGCAGCTGCCACTAACCGACATCAGATTAACGAATAAAGAGACCGGCTTCTGCCGGTCTCTTTTCTATCTCCGAATAGCGAGCGCCGAAAAGAATGCACCCAGCATCCCTACGATTCCAAGAATGCTGATTAGCAGCCCGACCGGAAATGTATTTGCCGTCAGCAGAGGTTCTTCGGCGGCATAAGTTGGTATCGCCAGCGGCGGCGGCGCGGTGAACGTCGGCAATCGAGTGGCCGGGATCTCAGCCACGAATTGCGCCGCCAGTGTCGGGTCCAGCGTTGGCGTCACCAGCGGCGTTGGCGTCGGCGGCGGTTCAATGATCGGCAATTCCGATCCGCGCAACACAGTCACCAACGGGGAATACACCCAGGCCACTCCTTCCGGAACACCCGAATAACCGATCTGAATCCACAGACCGGCGGCCGATTTCCCGAACGCCGGCACGATCTGCCCGGCCACCAGCACGCCCACAATCGGATACTCCGTTCCTGGTCCTGAGCGGACATTGATTTGGGCCTGGTCCGCGTTGACGCGCACGCTCGGCCCTTGCGGCGTGCCGGTTACCGTGGGGATGGCGACCGTCGGTTGCTGCCTTGGTTCTCCGGCATACACGCCGGGCGCGCCCACCACGGCCAACAGCGCTGAGGCCAACAACATGGAAAGTATGGTTTTTGTTCGAATAGACATCTGTAACACCATGGCTTTTGGGCGGGTCGATTATAATCGAATCAATCATGGAAACGCGAATCTACCACGGTAACATCTCATCATCCGACCTGTCTGAAGTCCTGCTTGGTCGTTTTAACCGCGGCAATCTTGTAGCCCGACAGACTCGCATCGATGGCCAGACAGTCGTACAAATCGCCAGCCGCCAGTACTCGCAGTCCGGCGGAACTACGGCGCTCGGCGTCACGATTCAAGACCATGAAGATGGGATCGTCGTTCACCTGGGTAAGCAGGCCTGGCTGGGGATTGCCGCCAGCCTGGGCGCCACACTCCTGGCCGTCAGAAGCAACCCGTTGAATCTGTTGAGCCGGTTGGATGACATCGCCCAAGATATCGAAAACCTTCACCTCGACGAACAGGTGTGGCAGGCCATCGAAGAAACGATGCGGGCATTCGGCGCCTCGCGCGACATCTCCACCCGACTTCGTCGCACGGCCTGCGCTTACTGCGCCACTGGCAATCCTGTAGGCAGCCCGCGCTGCTTGGCCTGTGGCGCACCGCTCGGGGATTCCCAGCCCACTGCATGCGAGAATTGTGGTTTCGTCCTTGCCGGTGACGAAGCCGAATGCCCAAACTGCGGACAGCCTGTTCAATAGCCGCCGGACACTCATTCAGCGAACTGCCTGAACTTCTCCCTGCGCTCTTCCCGATCCCAGAGCCGCAGAAATTCCACCCGCTCCTTCAATTGCTTCCGTCGCATACGAGCGTCTGGCTGTGACCCTCCCGCCGGCAAACGGCGCTCGCCTACGGTAGCGTTCGCCCATCCTTCGGCATATTCAAGCGCTCTGTCCAGCAATTCTTCCTGGGCAAACACGTGCTCCGCCAGCCCGATTCGGCCAGCCTCATCCGCAGAAACCACCCTGGCGCTTGCCAGCAGGTCTGCGGCCCGCCCTGCGCCCACCAGCTCCGCCAACTGGTTCCCCCCACCCCAGCCCGGCGCCAGCCCCAGTCTGGAGTGTACAAAAGCGATGTCCGCGTCGGCAGCCATCCACCGCTGGCTGCACCATAACGCCACCTCCGCCCCGCCGCCGCGGGCATAGCCATTTATGACGGCCAGGCTGAGCAACCCCGTCGCCCGCATGTAAGCAAGTCCATCGCCCATCATCGTGCTGAGCCGCAGGCCGTCTTCGCGCTGCGAGAAGTCGTTCAACTCAATAAGATCACCCCCGGAAAGAAAAGAGCGTCCACTGCCCGTAATGAGCAACACCTTGATCTGACGATCCTCAGACGCTTCTCGAATCACAGATACAAATTCGTTCTGCGCCTGCCAGTTGAGTGCATTTCTGGACTGAGGTCGGACAACGCGCAACAGCCCCACCGCAGGGGTGACCCGCTCCAGGCTGACGAACTCCATCTGAGCTAATCTCCGGCCAGCAAAGCCAACGTTTTGCTGAGTTCCGGCAACAGAGACTCTTCTTTGCTATCCCCCATCGGTGCAAATGGCATACCCCTCTGCCCGCGCACACGCGCCTGCAACTTTGCCGAAAGCCGTTCCAGTTCGGGCTTGGCCTCTGAAAATCCGATGACGCCGATGTGATGGATTGCTTCCTTGCGAGTCGTAAGCGGCAGCGACCGATCAGCCGCCAGTGCGGCCAGCCGTTCCCCTGCTCTTGAATTCAAATTAAACATGGTTCGCAAGGCATGCCGGGTCTCAGGATCATTGGGCCGGTCGCCGATCATCCTGGCAAGATCCTTTCCATCAAGAGTTCTCAGCCATTGCGCCACTGCCTGCCGGATTTCCTCATAGCGGGATACTCTCTCCGCACTCGGGTCTAGCGCGGCGGCGAGCAGGTGGACCGCTTTGACGCGGATATCAGCATTCGAATCCAGGGTACGGGCAGCTATGGCCCAGGCGACCAGTGGAAACTGGCTAACCAGGCCGCTTTCCGCCAATTCGGTTAGGGCGGTCCGCCGCGCGTCGGCTTCCTCGTTGAGCAACCGCTCCAACAGTGACCAGGCGCGCGGCAGGTCATCGGGAGTCTGCGGCCGCGCGGCTTTCTCGGGTTTGAAAAGCCGGGGCTGAATGGTTGCTGGGGCTTGCGATTCAGACATCGTTTTTGATCATAATCACGGGCTAGTGCAGGGTCCGACGTACCACAAAACAGTCAGGCACTTACTTGAGCGCCTGTTTGCGCCTGGTCTCGACCGTGGCGATCAACTCGTTATAGGCGAGGCTGAACTTGTGCACTCCGTCCTTCTCAAGGCCGTCGGTGATTTCATCCAGAGAGATACCCAGAGATTCCAAACCCTTCAGGCTGGCCTCAGCCTCGTCCAGTCTCTTTTCAAGCGTACACTCAGCAGCGCCATGCTCAATGAAGGCCTCGAGCGTCTCCGGCGGAACCGTGTTCACCGTTTCCGGGCCGATCAGGTTGTCCACATAGAGTGTATCTGGAAACAAAGGATTCTTGGTGCTCGTCGATGCCCATAGTGGTCGCTGGACTCTTGCCCCACGCGCCCGCAGCTCTATGAATTCGCGGCTGGCAAACGCTGCTTTAAAATCCTGGTAGGCCAACTTGGCGTTCGCAATGGCTGTTTTTCCAACCAATTCGCCCGCCAGTCGATTCCCCGATTGCGCCAGAGGCTGGAGTAGCGCATCGGCCGCGCTATCGATGCGCGAGACAAAAAACGATGCCACCGATGCGACGCCATCAACCGCTTCCCCCAAATTCAGGCGATCTTGAAGACCGCCCAGATAAGCCGCGATCACATCTTGATAACGTTGGCGGGAAAAGATGAGGGTGATATTGATATTGATGCCCTTGGCAATTGACCGCCGGATGGCTGGCACTCCTTCAGCCGTGGCCGGAATCTTGACCATCAGGTTGGGTCGATTCACTTTCTCCCATAAGCGTTGAGCTTCTGCGCAGGTCTGTTCCGTATCGTGCGCCAGATCTGGATTCACCTCAAGGCTCACAAAACCATCTCCGCCTCCGGTCTTCGCGTACACCTCGCCGAAGAGTTCGCAAGCTTCTTGGATATCCTCGACGGCCAGTTCTTCAAAGATCTGTGCGGCTTCCTGCCCTTTCTCGGCCTTCTCCTGGAGGCTGGAATCATAGTCGGTGGTTTTCCCAATGGCGGCATTGAAGATGCTCGGGTTAGAGGTCACCCCATAGATGATCTTCTCGGCGACCAGAACATGCATCCTGCCATTCTTCAGCAAGCCGCGCTGGATATTGTCATACCACAAGGATTGCCCCAACTCAAACAGGCGCTGCGAGTTATTCATCATCCAACTTCCTTTCCGATTTCAGCCACTCGGCCTCGGGCATGAAACGGGCGGCGTGGGCAAGGCGGGTTCGTATCACATCGATAGCCTGGGGGTTAGAGTCTACCAGAAACGCGTTTCGGCCGAGTTCCAGCGCGGCCACGCCGGTGGTGCCGCTGCCGGCAAAGAAATCCAGCACCCAGCTGTTTGGAAGTGAAGATGCCTGGATGACACGCCTGAGGATTCCCAGGGGTTTTTGAGTCGGATACCCGGTCTTCTCCTTGCCGGTCGGGCTTACGATTGTGTGCCACCAAGTATCTGTCGGCGTCTTTCCACGGGCGGCTTTTTCTTCGCCCACCAGGTTGGGTGCCATGTAGGGGATACGCTCGATTTCATCATAATTGAAAACGTAGTTCTCAACATCTTTGACATAGAGCAGAATGTTGTCATGTTTCGCCGGCCATTTCTTCTTAGAGCGTCCGCCATAATCGTAGGCCCAGATGATCTCGTTAAGGAAGTTCTGTTTGCCGAAGATTTCATCCATGAGCAACTTGCAGGCGTGCACCTCGCGGTAATCCAGATGCAAATAGAGGCTGCCCCGCTGTGAAAGCACGCGCCGGGCCTGGATCAGCCGGGGCTCTAGGAAAGACAGATAGTCGCCGTAAGCATCAGGGAATGCCTGTTTCCCAAGCTGTTCCGTGCGGTAGCGGCGTCCCTGAAATCCTATCCGGTCTCCGTCCTGGCTGCGGGTTGTGCGCAGTTGCCGCCGCTCCTGCACTTTGCCCGTATTGAATGGCGGGTCAATATAGATCAGGTCGAACGTGTTGTCAGGCAGGCTCTCCAGAATGGGCAGGTTATCACCGAAGACGACAATGCCCCTGGCTTCGGGCTGCGAAGATTTCATCGTGTTTCCAACAGTTCCAGCGCCATTTTGACGACTCGCTCCGCCGTAAACCCCAGGTTCTTAAACAGGTCATTCGCCGGGGCAGACGCGCCAAAGCGGTCCAGAGTCAGCAATGCACCGTCTGGACCAACCCAGCGATCCCAGCCCTGGGATACCCCGGCCTCCACCGCGATTCGCCTGGTCAGGCTGGGCGGTAGCACGTCGTTCCTGTATTCCTGAGATTGCATCTCGAACAACTCCCAACTCGGAAAACTCACCAGGCGGACTCCGTGGCCGGCCTCCGCCAACCGCTGGCCAGCTTCCACAATGAGGGGAACTTCAGAGCCGGTAGCCATCAAGAGGATCTCAGGGGCCCGTCCACCAATATCTGCGAGGATGTAGGCGCCTTTGGCCAGACCACGGGCGCTTGCATACTCCTCGCGATCCAGAGTCGGCACATCCTGCCGGGTGAACAATAACGCCGTCGGCCCATCCCTTCGCAGAAGCGCCACCCGCCAGGCTTCCGCCGTTTCATTGGCATCGCATGGGCGCACCACGACCAGGTTGGGGATGCTCCGCAGCGCCGCGAAGTGCTCCACAGGCTGATGGGTCGGACCGTCTTCGCCGAGGCCGATGCTGTCGTGAGTGAAAACCCATATGCTGCGCACATGCGATAAGGCCGAGAGCCGTATCGCCGGCCGCATGTAATCGGCAAATACAAGAAAAGTCGCTCCGAACGGGATTACGCCGGGATAGGTGGCCATGCCATTAACGATGGCACCCATGGCATGTTCGCGCACGCCGTAATGGATGTTACGACCCTCGGGCGTGTCCCGGGCAAAGGCTGGCGAACTCTCGATCCAGGTCTTGGTCGAAGGGTGCAAGTCCGCCGAGCCGCCGATCAGATCGAGAATCTGGTTGGCGAGGGTATTGATGACCTTCCCGGAACTGACCCGCGTGGCCATTCCTTTCAGGCTGGGTTCAAAGACCGGCAGCGAGTCCTCCCACCCATCAGGCAGTTGTCCTGTCAGAGCGCGCGCCAGGTCACTCGCAAGTTCTGGGTGGTGGGTACGGTAAGAAGCGAGGCATTCTTCCCACTCGCGCTGGTGCGCGCCTCCCCGTTCGACGGCCGCGCCAAAGTGAACCGCCACATCCTCCGGGATGTAGAAGCGCGGCTCCAGCGGCCAGCCCAGCTTGCGTTTGGCGCCCTCGAGTTCGTCCTCGCCCGGCGGCTCCCCGTGCGCCTTGGCAGTTCCGGAACGGGTAGGCAGTCCAAATCCGATTACGGTTCTTGCCAGGATCAACGATGGCCGCTCGTCTTGTTTGGCCTTCTCTAGGGCCTTGTCAACGCTCTCGACATCATTGCCGTCCTCAATCTGCTGAACGTGCCAGCCATAGGCGGCGAAACGCTGGGCGCGGTCTTCGGTGAATGTCAGCTCTGTGCTCCCATCGATGCTAATTCGGTTGTCATCATAAACGTATATCAGATTGCCCAGCCGCAAGTGCCCGGCCAGGGAGGCCGCTTCCGACGCGACCCCTTCCATCAGGTCTCCGTCTGTGACCAGGCCGTAGATCCAGTGCTGGATGATTGAAAACCCTGGCCGGTTGAACCGCGCCGCAAGGTTCTGCGCCGCGATGGCCATCCCCACCCCATTGGCAAACCCCTGCCCAAGCGGGCCGGTGGTAGTTTCCACCCCCGGGGTAAGGCCGTATTCTGGGTGCCCCGGCGTCCGGCTGCCCCATTGGCGAAAATTCTTGATTTCGTCCAATCCCAGATCATATCCGCTCAGATGCAGCAAGGAATACAACAGCATCGAGCCATGCCCGCCGGACAGCACGAACCGGTCGCGATTCAGCCAGGCAGGGTCCTTGGGGTTATGCCTGAGATGTCGCAGCCAGATGGTGTAAGCGATCGCGGCAGCGCCCATCGGTAATCCAGGATGCCCTGAATTGGCATTCTGGACGGCATCCGCAGAAAGGAAACGCAGGCAATTGATGGCTTTGGCTTCCAACGCTCTCGCTATCATTCAATGCTCCAATAGGCTGTTGCTCCGGATTCTACCGCGTTCCCTGCCAGCGTCCGGAGTGCCGCGAAGTCGTACATAGCCGGGGCGGTCTGGTTCACATATACCCAAGAGTATAATCACTCAATTGGCTGTCCGAGGTATCATGCGAACGCGCCTCCAGAAAATCCTTCAGATAAATCCCGGCGAACTGCTCCTGATTGGGCTGGCCGCCGGGCTGTTTTTCCTCTGGGAAGCCGGACGCGAGCTGGGCAGCCAGACGGCCACCACGCTCTTCATCAACCGTGCCGGCCCTGACAAATTGCCCTATATGTACATCGGATTGGGGCTTGGGAACGTCCTGGCCTCATTCGTCTATAGTTTTAGCCTGGCCAAACTGGGTTCACGTATCAGCGTTGCCATCTTCCCGCTGGCCCTGGCGGGCATCCTGCTGGCCGAATATGCATTTGTCCCTCATGAAGTCGGGCAAATCAATATTCCAACCGGCATCACTCAGGTTGCTTTGATCTTCCCGCTGCTCTGGCTGAGTGTGAACGTCGGAGGCGGCCTGCTGGGCACGCTGGGCTGGGGCATCGCTGGCCAGTTGTTGGACACCCGCCAGGCAAAGCGTCTGTTTTCATTGATTGCGAGCGCCGGATTGCTGGGCGTCATCGCCGCCGCCGCTCTGGTCAGGCTTCTTTCAGGCGTTTATCGGGCTCACATCGCCCGTCTGGTTTTCTGGCAGGTCGGGTTCATTCTGGTGGGAGTCATTGTCGCTCAATTCCTGATGGCCAATCGGGAACGCCGACAGGGTCTGCCAGACGCTAAGTCAATGGCTATCACCTTGCGGCTTGGTGCGGAAACGGTCTTCCAGTCCAGGTTGTTGAGCCTGGTAGCTACATCCCTGGTCTTGTTTTCCATTCTCTTCTTGACGCTTGATCTGATCTTCAATGAAACAGTCAACAACGCGTTTGTGCTGGAAGCAGAAAAACTGGAGTATTTTGCCTCATTCAACGCCATCATTCAGGGTGTTACCCTGGTCATTTCTCTTTTTCTTACCGGGCGGCTGGTGCGACGCTGGGGGATAGTCAACATGAACTTCCTCCTGGTCGCCGCCTACCTGGTCAGTTTCGCGTTGCTGATCATCAACGCCAACCTCATGACGGTCTCGCTTGCTCGGCTGCTCCAACTGGTCACCCTCGGCGGGGTCGTTCAGTCATCGAACTACATTTTCTTCAACATCGTCCCCGCCGAGAAACGCAGCCATGCTTTGAGCTTCACGTTCGGCGTTATCGGCCAGGTGGGCATCGTCCTTTCTGGCCTGCTCCTGCTCGGAAACCGGCTTGTGCCGCGCCCGACGTTGCTATTCCTTGGCATCGCCATCTCGCTGGCTTGCGGTCTTGTCACGTTCTGGATGCGGAATGGCTACCGCGCCGCCCTGTTGGATGCCCTGCGCGCCGGACAGATCGAGGTATTCGATACCGGAATCCACTCAAACGCCCAACACAGACTCCCGGCAGACCCAGCCACATTCCGCTTCCTGGTCAATTCCCTGGCCGATCCGAACCCGATCGCCCGGCGGCTGGCCGCCGAAATGCTCGGGGAAGTCGGCGAGGACTCGGCGATTCCCCGCCTGGTCATCTGTATGGCCGACCCGGACTCCGGAGTACGCGCTTCGGCACTTCGAACCTTGCACCTGCTTCAATATGGCAACGCCGCTCGCTGGTCGTTGGAGACTCTCCATGACCCTGCGCCCGAGGTTCAGGCCATCGCATTGCAGACCTTGGCGGATAGCCGTACTCGCCTTCCCAAACAGATGGCATCACAATTGAATCGACTCCTGGGTGCAGACGACCTCGAGATCCGCCTGGGCGCTCTCAAACTTCTCGCAGTTCAGGGAGAGACCCGCCGTTGCCGCGCGGCTCTCAGAGAGATCCTGCAACGGAAGGATCCATTCGAACGCGCGCTCGGGCTTTCCGCACTCCCCGATCTGGTCGAAATCCTTCGTCCGCAGGGTGCTGATCCTGGCACGTTGATTACAGCCCATGACCTTACAAGATTCCTGCACGATTCGACTCCTGCCGTCCGGCGGTCGGCGTGTGAAGCCGCGGCCGCAGTTCGCCACCCGCGCCTTCTGCAAGAGCTGATACGCCTGCTGGATGACCCCGTTGCTGCGGTGAGGAAAGCCGCCGCCCTGGCATTGCGCGCCTTCGGAGAGCACTCGGAACCCGCACTCTTGTCTCTGCTCCAGACCGATAGCAAGGCTGAAATCCTGCAAAGCGCATTGTTGGGGCTGGTGCCCAACAAGGAGCGCCTCGAGCCTCACTTGCGCGTCTATGCCCTGAAGGAGATCGAACGGCTACGCGCGTGGCGCCAGCGAGCTGGCTCGTTAGCCGTGGATGGACGTGCCGCCAGCCTGCTGGACGATTTCATGCGCGACGAGATTGTCAATTGCGAAGTTCGCCTGATCCGCGCCCTCCAGGCGCTGGAGCCCGAAGACTCCTCGGAATGGGAATTTGTAATACGGGGGCTGAACTCCGGCAACCCGGAACAACGCGCCGCGGTTCTCGAAACCCTCGACACGCTGGGGGATACCGATACTGCGAAACATGTGATTTTGCCGGCTCTGGAAGAATCGGCTCTGGCAGAAGGTTACTTCGAAGACGAAACCCACCTTCACCCAGCGGCAGCCCTGCGCCAGCTCCTGGCATCCGGCGACCGCTGGACACAGGCGCTGGCGATGGCCGTGGCCTCAGAGCTTGAGTTGGATGTGCTCACCGCCGAAATCGCCCAATTCTCGCGGAAACAGGACCCGCTCCTGCGCGAAGCCTCCCGGGCCGCTCTACGCCGCCTAAAGAAAGGCAAGCCCATGGCAAGGAAAACTCTTCAGACCCTCTCTTCGGTGGAACGCATAATCCTGCTCCGCGAAGTTCCGCTATTCCAGACGCTCGAAATTCACGATCTCAAGCGCCTGGCCGAAATAGCCAGCGAGAAATTGTTCCAGAAGGGAGAATATGTGGTTCACCAGGGGGATTCCGGCGATGAACTCTACATCATCGCTGATGGCGAGGTGGAAATCTGGCTGAATACCGGTAGAAAACAGGAGCGCGTTTCCCAGGGCAAGACCGGTGATTTCTTTGGGGAAATGGCTGTCCTGGATTCCGCCCCTCGCAGCGCGTCGATTCGAGCCGCCAGCCCCGTCAGAATGCTCGTCCTAGACGGTGAGGAGTTCAAGGCAATTCTGCGGGACCGGCCGGAGGTGGCGCTGACTCTCCTGCGGGGTCTCTCCCAGCGGATTCGTTTCGCCAATGATCTCCTGACGCCAGGGAAACCTCGGCCATAGCCGCCGCGCTACTTGGCTGGAAGGCCGATTTCTACGGTTGTGCCAATGACTCGCACCGGGTAAGCCGGGATGTCCACCACGGCCGGCAGCTTCACCGCTTTGCCGGTGCGCACATCAAAGTGGGCGCCATGCCGTGGGCAGGAAATCTCGTATTCATCTTCAAGTTCGCCTTCCCCCAGCGGACCATCATCGTGCGAACACAGGTCGGCGATGGCAAACAGTTTCCCGGCAATGTTGAACACAACGATATTGTGTTCATCAATGGACAAAAAGATCCGCCCACCATTCGGGATCTCTTCAACGCCGCCCACAGCGATGAATTCGATTTCGCCTGCATCCAGATCTGCGTAATTGAAGGCCACTCGCTTCTCCGCCTGCCAATCACAGGAGTTCGTCGCTCGCCTGTCCGGCTTCAAGGCCGTAGACGCCGCCCTTCAGCACCTTCAACGAAAGCAAGGCGCACTTCAAGCGCACTGGCCCAAGTTCGATTCCAAGGCTCTCCAAGACGTCGTCTTTCGTGATCGCCCGCACTTCAGCCAGGGGTTTGCCGATGATTTTTTCCACGAGCAGGTCGGCGGAGGCCTGGGAGATTGAACATCCATGCCCATCGAAAACGGCTTCGGTTACAACATCGTTCTCATCCACCCGTAATTCGATACGAATATGGTCGCCGCATAGTGGGTTATCATCCTCATACCCTAGATCGTGCGGGTCCAGCCTGCCTTTATGCTGAGGGTTTTGGTAACGGTCGATGATAAGTTCGCGCGCCAGATCATCCATGGGCCTGCCCCTGGGGTTTGTCGTTTTTTCCAAAAACCTTCCTGACTTTGTATAAACCCTCAATCAGCACATCCACGTCGCGGTGGTCGTTGTAGAGGTAGAAGCTGGCCCTGGCTGTCGCGGTGATATTGAACTTCTGGTGCAGCGGCATGGCGCAGTGATGTCCGGCACGTACAGCGATTCCGTTCCCGTCAAGGATTTCGGCAACGTCATGTGGATGGACACCGTCAAACGTGAAAGCCGCCACACCGCCCTTTTGGCTGGCCTCCGGCCCAAACACCCACACACCGGGAACTTCTTCCAGCCGCTCAAGCGCGTATTGGATAAGTTGCCGCTCGTGGGCATGAATGGCCTCCATGCCGATTTCGGCAAGGTACTCTACCGCTGCTCCCAGGCCGATGACCTCAGCAATGGCGGGTGTCCCGGCTTCGAACTTGTGGGGAAGATCGTTTACCGTGAAGCGCCCAAGCTCCACGCGCTTGATCATGTCGCCGCCGCCCATGAATGGCGGCATAGCTTCAAGGAGTCGTTCCTTGCCATACAAGATGCCCAGACCGGTCGGCCCGCACATCTTATGGCTTGAGAACGCGTAGAAGTCAGCATCAAGTTCTTGGATGTCCACCGGCAAATGTGGTACAGCCTGAGCGCCATCGATCAGCGCCAGCGCGCCGGCCGCATGCGCCGCTGCAATCATTTCCCTGACCGGGTTGATCGTCCCCAACACGTTCGACATATGTGTGAACGCTGCCAGTTTCGGTTTCCGTTCGAGGAGCATCCTGTATGTATCCAGATCAAGCAGGCCTTCCGGGGTCACCGGGACGTACGCCAGCTCGATTCCTCGTTCTTCGGCGAGGATGTACCACGGCACCAGGTTGGAATGGTGCTCCATTTCAGTGAGAATCACCAGGTCGCCCTTGGTCAGATTCTTTCGCCCCCAGGAATAGGCCACAAGATTAATCGCTTCGGTCGCGTTGCGGGTGAAGATGATCTCCCGCGCCTGGTTGGCGTTCACAAACCTGGAGATCCGCTCGCGCGCGCTTTCATAGGCGCCGGTCGCTTCCTCAGCCAGTTTGTGCACCCCGCGATGAATGTTGGCGTTGTATCGCCGGTAATACGTATCCATCGCGTCCAGCACTCCGGCGGGCTTCTGGCTGGTGGCCGCAGAATCCAGATACACCAGTGGAATACCCTCATGGACCTCCCGCGCCAGGATTGGGAAATCCCTCTTCAGGGCCTCAATGTTCAAGGTTTGCACTCGCACTCAGTATTTACTTGAGGCGCGGTCGGCGCTTGCGCTTGCGCGCCATACGGATGTTGGCCGAATCGTGTGGGCACCACAGCACGTGGTCCGGGACCATCCAGCCATCTGTCAGATAGACATTCTCTTCAAACTGCACTGCCACGATCTTTGGGTCCACCTGCACTACCACGCCCTGAAGCCAGCCGCGCACCCGTTCGCCCTTTACCCCTTCGTGGTCACAATTCACTTCAACCAGGTCACCGACCCTGAATTCAGTCGCGCGCTCCGGCGCGGATGAAAAATGCAAATCTGCCATGGATGCTCCTATCGATATCTCATCGGAGAGGCAACTACAATTCTCCGACGTTCAGCTCAACTTGTCAACAATTCCCTGCTCGAGTCGTTGGCGCACTTTGTCAAATGGAATGCGCTGCATGATCGGGTCAAAGAAACCTTCTACGATCAGGCGCTCCGCCTCGCCCTCCGGGATTCCCCGGCTGCGCAAGTAGAACACTTCCTCGGGGTCTACCTTACCAACCGTTGCGCCGTGTGTGCAGCGCACGTCGTCGGCAAGGATCTCCAGCCCAGGGATGGAATCCGCCCTGGCTTCCCTGCTCAAGACCAGGTTTCGATTGGCCTGGTAGCCGTCAGTTTTCTGCGCCCCTGGGGCCACATAGATCATCCCCTGCCACACTGAGCGGCTTTGGTCTTCAAGTGCGCCCTTGAACAACAGGTCGCTGGTCGTATGCGGCGCATTGTGATTCTGTTGTGTGTCATGATCAAAGTGTTGCACCCCATCGGTGAAATAAAACCCGGACATTCTGCCTGTCGCGCCCTCTCCCACAAGGTCGATCTCTGAAAAATTCTTGGTCAGGTGAGAACCGACTGCGCCAAAGATCCAGTCCAACTCACCGGCGCGATCCACCCTGGCGCGTTCGTGCGTGAAGTTCCACACGTTTTCGCCCCAGGACTGCAATTCAACAAACCGCAGGTTAGCCGCTTCGCCAACATGCACTTCGACGATTCCGGAATGGAGCACCTGCCCGTTTTCGGTCGGGGAGGCATATTCGTGAACGTAGGTCGCCGACGAACCCTCTTCCATCCATACCAGAAGGTGGGAAAAATAAGCATTCCCGACCCCCGGCCCCCAGAGCACGCTGTGGAGCGGAGTCTCCACCACCACGCCTTTGGGCACATACAGAAGTACACCCTGCTCAGCAAATGCGCCCGCCAATGCTGAGAGTTTATCTTCCTCAGCATTCACCAACTGGCCGAGAACTTTTTCAAGAGTTTCGGGATGCTTGCGAATGGCGGTCTTGAGGTCGGTGAAGACCACTCCCTTCTCAGCCAGTTCGTTATCCAGGAAAGCTTCCACGCCATTAGGGGTTATCGTAATCTGGCCGCCGTGTTTGTCGCCAGCCAGCGGTTCGAGCAGCCAGATCGGCGGGTCTGGGTGTGCTTCATCCGGAGCGGCGGGCGCGAACCTTCCCGCATCCAGCTTGCGGATATCTGTCCTGCGCCAGGCCTCTTCCGTTGTGGCTGGCAGCTTCATTCGAGCGAAAGCATCCCAGGCGCGGGCCCGGTAGGCCCGCACGAATTCAGGTTCGCCTTGTCCTTTTTCAATACCCGGAATCATCTCCCGTCGGAAACTGAACTCCGTGGCTGGTGCAGCAGGCGAAGAACCATGGCGTGTGATGACGCGCCGCCTGGGCGCTTGTTTCTCTGTCGTCATTTCAGTCCGTGACCTCAGCCAATGCTGCCTTCCATCTGAAGCTTGATCAGGCGATTCATTTCGATCGCGTATTCCATCGGCAGTTCCTTGACCAGCGGTTCGATGAAGCCCGCCACTACCATGGTCGCGGCTGCCTCTTCCGTCAACCCCCGGCTCATCAGGTAGAAGAGCTGCTCCTCGCCAACTTTCGATACAGACGCCTCGTGCCCAACCGTCACGTCCTTGGCTTCGATTTCAATGTACGGGTAGGTATCCGACCGCGAGGCCTCATCCAAAAGCAGCGCATCGCACACCACGTTGGATTTGGAATTCTCAGCCTGCTCGTACACCTTCAGCAACCCGCGATAGGACGCGCGCCCGCCGCCGCGGCTGATGGACTTCGACGTGATCTTGCTGGTGGTGTTCGGGGCAACGTGAATTATCTTCCCGCCGGTGTCCTGGTGCTGATCCTTCGAAGCAAACGCCATCGAGAGGATCTCACCATGGGCGCGTTCGCCAATGAGATAGCACGAAGGGTATTTCATCGTGAGCTTGGACCCGAGATTGGCATCCACCCACTCCATCTTGGCATCTTCATGCACCATGGCGCGCTGGGTAACGAGGTTGTACATGTTCGTTGACCAGTTCTGGATGGTCGTATAGCGGAAGCGCGCGCCCTTTTTCACGATAATCTCAATCACACCGCTGTGGAACGAATCCGATGTGTAGACCGGCGCCGTGCAGCCTTCCACGTAGTGGGCCTGGGAACCTTCGTCGGCGATGATCAGGGTGCGCTCGAACTGGCCCTGATCCGGTTGATTGACCCTGAAATAAGCCTGGAGCGGCATGTCCACGGTTACCCCCGGCGGGATGTAGACGAACGATCCACCCGACCAGACCGCGCTATTCAGCGCTGCAAACTTGTTGTCTTCGATTGGGATGACCGTCCCAAAGACCTCGCGGAAAAGATCGGGGTGGTCGCGCAGGCCGTGTTCGATACTCTTGAAGATCACACCCTTCTCAGCCAGGTGTTCCTGCAGGCTGTGGTAGACCATTTCGGATTCGTATTGTGCGCCTACGCCCGCCAGGAACTTCTGCTCTGCCTCTGGGATGCCCAGCTTGTCAAAGGTATCCTTGATCGTTGCAGGTACTTCATCCCAGGTGCGTCCCTCTGCTTCGGCCGGCTTGGTGTAGAAATAGATCTCGTCCAGGTTCAACTGGCTCAAGTCGCCGCCCCACTCCGGCATCGGTCGCTGCTCAAAGTGCGCCAGGGCGCGCAGCCGATAGTCCAGCATCCATTCCGGTTCGTTCTTCTTTTCGGAGATCTGTCGGACGATGTCGGCGCCCAGCCCTTTGCGCGACTTGAATACGTGGGTGTCCGGATCGCGAAAATCCCAGCGGTTTTCGTCGATTCCCTTGAGCAGCTCCTTGTCTGTCGTCATCAGCTGTCTCCTGTCGCCGCCGATACCGCGTTGGCTTCGCCATGTTTTTCTCGAATCCAGTCGTATCCTTGTTCTTCCAATTGCAGCGCCAATTCCGGGCCACCCGATTCCACGATCATCCCGGAAAACATTACATGAACGTAATCCGGCTTGATGTAGTTCAACAACCGCTGATAGTGGGTGATGACTAGAACACCCAGGTCCGGTCCCTGCAATGCGTTCACGCCTTCAGCCACGGTACGTAAAGCGTCAATATCCAGGCCGGAGTCGGTCTCGTCCAGGATCGCGATGCGCGGCTCCAGCGTCGCCATCTGCAGGATCTCCGCGCGTTTCTTTTCGCCGCCCGAGAAACCATCATTGAGGTACCGACCGGCAAAGCCATGGTCCATTTGCAGGAGGTCCATCTTCTCTTTTAATACCTTCCGGAATTCAGGGATGGGCATTCCTTTGTCATCCGGATTCTTTGCCTGGCGGTGGCCATTAATGGCCGTCCTTAAGAAATTAGCCACCGTCACGCCGGGGATGGCCACCGGATATTGAAAAGCCAGGAACATGCCCAGGTGGGAGCGTTCGTCGGGTGCCATCTCCAACAGGCTTTCACCATCGAAAAGGATATCGCCTGCAGTTACTTGATAGGATGGGTGTCCCATCAGCGCGTAAGCCAGTGTGGATTTACCGCTGCCATTTGGCCCCATCAACGCGTGGATCTCACCCTGCCCGACCACGAGGTCCAGGCCTTTGATGATCTCATTTTCGCCGATGCAAACGTGCAGATTCTTGATTTCAAGCTGAGCCATGAACAGGATGCTCCCGTTTAGTTTGGTAGTAGCCAGGTTTCAAACCGGTTGATTATACCAAAATCGTCCGAAACGTGGATATTATAGCAGTCAGTCCTGATTCCGTCAATATTTCAGGCAAAAATTATAAATATTGACAGGGATCGACCGGGATGATATACTCGCTGTAACAAGTTTATTGCATCAATCACATGTCAAACACCCGCGAAATCATTCTGCGCGAATTGCTGGGCCGCCAGAGATGCAGTATTTATGACCTGGCCGAGGCTGTAGGCATAAGCCCCATCGCGGTCCGCCATCATATCTCCCGGCTGGAAGCCGAGAACCTGATTGCCTCGGAAAGCGAACGCCACGGCGTGGGCCGTCCGCGCCGCATGTACTTTCTGACCGATGAGGGCATGGAGAGGTTTCCCACTCGCTATCTCAGTCTCTCCATGCGGCTGGTGGAAACGCTTAAGGAATCCTTCCCCGCTGAAGTTGTGAACCGCTTGTTCAGGGAAATCGCCTCCTCGCTGGCGAAGGAGCTGATGGATGATTCCGGTAACTCGGCCGCCAGCCTGACCGAGCGCTTGGAGTTGGTTCGCCACGGCCTCTCTGCCCAGGGATTCACCATTGAAATCACCGAATCCGCCGGCAACTTTGAGATCCGCGAAACTTCCTGCCCATACATACATGTCGGGCAGGAACATCCCGAGGTTTGCCTTGTCGATCAAACGCTGATCGCGACTGTCCTCGCCACGGACATTGAGAAGACCCACTGTGTACTTAATGGGGATGCCTATTGCGCCTATAGCGCGCCGCGCATCCCGGTAAACCACATCACTCATATGGAGAATGCTTCATGAGTCCCGCAAACGATCCTGCCAAGCAGGCTGTCTGGGAGATCCAGAGCACCCACCCCGCGCTTGTTGAAAGAGTTGAAGCCGCCATGCGCGAGGTGGTGGATCCAGAAATCGGCCTGAACGTGATTGAATTGGGTCTGGTCCGCAACGTGGCCCTCGATGAAGAGGAGAAGAAGGCTCACGTCACCATGATCATGACCACTCCCTTTTGCCCCTACGCCCCCGCCCTGCTGGAAATGACCCGCACCAAGGCGGAAGAGAGCATCGGGCAGCCCACCAGCATCGAAATGGGCATGGAATTATGGGACCTTTCGTACATGGAAGAAGGTGCCGGCGCAGATTGGGGTCTGTTCTAAGAACAAACCACCGCTCTGCGGTGGTTTGTTCTTCAATCAACCGCCGAGTTTGAAGAAACTGGTCATCTTCATTGCCAGATTCAGATTGCCAGTCAACTTTACTTTCCCCTGCATAAATGCTTTCATGGCATCTGTTTTTCCGGTAATGATATCGATGTAATCGGACGAGTCCGCCATCAGAGTCATTGTCGGGTTGGCATGCTGGCCTTCATTAACTTCACAGGTGCCGTTGTGAATCGCTGCATGCCATGAGCCAGGTTCAGCGCCTGTGAACTCGAACTGAATCACAGCCTCTGTATCTCCGGCTTTCTCCGGGAGAAACGCGCCCGGCATACGCTCCATCAGTTCCTTGATTGTTACCGCCATGGTAGCTGCTCCTCTTAGTTCAATTTGGCTTGCAGGTTCTCAAAGATTCCCGCGGCGCCCATCCCGCCGCCGATGCACATCGTCACCATCCCATAGCGAGAGCCGCGCCGGCCCATTTCATGAATCAACTGAGTGGTCAGTTTCGCGCCGGTACAACCCAGAGGATGTCCGAGAGCGATCGCGCCGCCATTCACATTGACTTTTTCTTCATCCATCGCCAGTTGGCGAATGACGGCCACCGCCTGCGCGGCAAATGCCTCATTGACCTCGATCAGATCAATGTCATCCAGGTTCAATCCCGCGGTCTTCAGGGCTTTGGGCACTGCCACCACCGGCCCAATGCCCATCACCTCCGGGGCCACGCCACCAACCCCAAAGGCAACAAAGCGCGCCAGCGGCGTCAGGCCCAGATCCTCCGCCCTGGCCCGCGACATCAGGATCACACCTGCCGCGGCGTCGTTCATTTGTGAAGAATTGCCGGCCGTCACACTGCCACCTTCGCGGAACACCGGTTTGAGTTTTGTCAGCGCTTCCAACGTGGTGTCACCGCGTACGCCTTCATCCACCGAATGGACGAACTCCCGCCGGGCCTGCTTGCCGCCGGAGTCTACCTCGACAACTTCTACCTCAACCGGGACGATCTGTTTGGCAAAGAATCCTTGATCGAGCGCCCGCGCCGCGCTCTGGTGGCTGCGGAGTGCAAATCTGTCCTGGTCTTCCCGGCTGATTCCGAACTCATCGGCGACGTTTTCTGCCGTGAGACCCATATTGAGATACACCTCGGGGAGTTTCTCTGCGAAATGTGGGTTGGGAGCGAACTTCCAGCCGCGCATTGGCACCATGCTCATGCTCTCGGCCCCGCCCGCTATCACAACCTCGGCCATGCCAGACATAATTGCCATCGCCCCATGAGCGATGGTCTGCAGGCCTGAAGAACAAAACCGGTTGACGGTTTGGCCGGGAACTTCAGCCGGCAAACCGGCGCGTAGCAGCGCCCGGCGAGCCAGGTTCAACCCCTGTTGAGCCTCCGGCATCGCGCAGCCGATAATGACATCATCGATGTCCTCCGGCTTCAAGGCTGGCGCCGCGTCAAGTAATGCCCGGATGACCGCCGCTGCCAGATCGTCCGGTCGGGTGGTCGCCAGCGCGCCGCGCTTGGCTTTTCCCACTGCCGTACGGCGGGCAGCCACGATTACAGGCTCCAATCGGGGGTCGCGTTTCTTTGTCATCGTAGTCACTCGCCTTCTCAGTTCCGCAGCGGTTTGCCGGTCTGCAGCAGGTGCCACATGCGCTGCTGGGTGCGCTCGTCGCCGCACAGGGATAGGAACGCTTCGCGCTCCAGGTCTAGGATGTATTGCTCATCGACCCAGGCGGGACGGCTCAGATCTCCGCCGGTCATCACATGCGCAAGTTTGCCCGCCACGCAAGAGTCGTATTCACTGATGTAACGCCCTTCTTCGAACATGTAGATTCCAATGCGCAACGCCGCCAGCATATCCCGGCCCGCCGCATAAATTTTCTCAGGCGTTGGAGGCACATAGCCGCCCTCATGCAGATAGCGAGCCTCGCGCTTGGCCTCAGCCAGCAAGGTGTCCCGGTTCATCACAATCCGGTCGGCCGGTCCCAGAATGCCAAACTGCCGCGCCTCCAGCGCCGAGGTCGCCACCTTCGCTTGCCCAACTTGGAGAAAGATTCGCTCCAAATACGGCAGTGGGTCAGCGTTGTCGGCCCGCATTGGCGGGTTGAGCAGGCGCCGCAGCATCTCTTTCGTGCCGCCGCCAGCCGGGATCACGCCCGCGCCCAGTTCCACCAGCCCCGCGTAAAGTTCGCTGTGCGCCACAACCCGCCCGGCATGCATGATGACCTCTACGCCGCCGCCCAATGCCAGACCCGCCGGAGCGGCCACCACCGGCTTGTGAAAGTAGCGCATCCGCATGTTAAGGTCTTGCAGTCCCTTGATGAGCTCATCCAGTTCCGCCCACATGCCCTGCTGGGCAAGCATGACGACCATGAACAGGTTGGCCCCGGCGCTGAAATTCTCGGCTTCATTCCCGATGACCAGCCCGTCGAAGCTCATTTCGGCGCAGTCAAGAGCTTCCATCATCAGTTTGCCGATGTCCGCATCCAGCGCGTTCACCTTGGTATGGAATTCAACACACGCGATTCCGTCGCCCAGGTCGATCAGCGTGGCGCTGTCGTTCTTGCGTAGCACCCGCCCCTCTTCTCTCAATCCCACCAGGCTGAGGCGGCCCATAAGACCATCAATCGCCGAATGCGTTTTCTTGTCGGGATAATACACCGCGGTCTTCTGCGTCCCCACATACTCATAGAACGTCGCAGCGCCGGAAGCCCGCATCTCATCTACCCAGTCGGCCGGCGGATAACCCGCCTCTCGCATGGCTGTACAGGTCTCCGCGACTCCCAACGCGTCCCACAGCTCGAACGGGCCGAGCGCATGCATGAAACCCCAGCGTACCGCATCGTCGATTGCCCCCAGGTTGTCGGCAACCTCGGGGACGCAATGCGAGGCGTAAGCAAAGCCAAAGTACACCATCGCCCGCGCCAATTCGGCCGCCCGGTCATCTTCGCCCATTAACGCCTTGATCCGGGCAGCGGCATCCTCGATATCCTTGATCTTGCCGATGGAGTCGAAGCGCGTCTTCTCGCCCGGCGGTTCATGCTCCAGCGTTTCCAGGTTCAGCGGCCAGAATTCTTTGCCATCCTCCTCTTTCACCGTTTTATAGAACCCCACCCCGGTCTTGTTTCCCAGCCAGCCGCGCTCGATGAGCGTAGCTTGGAGTTTGCTGACCCGCTCGGCGTTCAATACTTCCTGGGCGAGCGCATCCTGAGGGATTAACGCTGCCAGGTTGCCGCGGACATGGTCGGCGATGTCCACTCCCACCAGGTCAAGCAGCCGGAAGGTGGCCGTCTTCGGCCGCCCCATCACCGGCCCGGTGATCGCTTCCACCTGCGGCACAGTGTAGCCATGCTCCAGGATGTAATTGAGCGCGAACGCGCCGGTCACCGAGCCAATTCGGTTGGCAATAAAATTTGGCGTGTCTTTGCAAAGTACAACGCCCTTCCCCAACCGGCGTTCGCCGAATGAGCGGAAGGCAGCCAGGACTTCAGGGCGGGTCTCCGCCGTGGGGATGACCTCGAGCAGTTTCAGGTAGCGCGGGGGGTTGAAAAAGTGTGTTCCAAGGAAATGCTCGCGAAACGATTGGCTGCGACCCTCCGCGATCGAGGACACTGGGATTCCAGAGGTGTTTGTGCTGATGATACTGGTTTCCTTCCGGATAGCATCGATTCTGCTCATCAGGTCCCGCTTGAGATCGAGCCGCTCAAGGACGACCTCCAGCACCCAGTCTGCGCCCCGGATACACTCGAAATCATCCTCCAGGTTTCCCAGCCGGATGTGCTCCGCAAGGTCAGGCGCGAACAGATTGGCCGGACGGGCCCTGACTGCCCGCTCCCAGCCCGCACGCACGATTCGGCTTCTTACCTCAGGAGCATCAAGTGATAATCCCTTGCCCTTTTCTTCATCCGACAGAGCATCCGGGGCGATATCCAGCAAGGTTACCCTCAGCCCGGCATTCAGCAGATGAGCGGCAATCGCGGCGCCCATCGTCCCTGCGCCGACCACAACCACATCGCGAATAGTATATTTTTCCATCGGCGCTTCCTTTGAACCTACCTCAGTTCCTTGCCGCTGTAGCCAAGCAGTTGGCGCGCCGCTACCAGCCGATTGATCTGGCCCGTGCCTTCATAGATGTCGCTGATCTTGGCATCCCGGAACCATTTTTCGATCAGGAACTCGCGCGAGTAACCCATTGGCCCCAGCAACTCCACCGCCTTCTGGGTGACCTTGGTCACCACCTCGCCAGCATGCAGTTTACTCATCGCGGCTTCAAGCGAGTTCGGCATACGGTTGTCGGACATCCAGACCGCTTTCAGACACAGCAGCCACGAGGAACGTACCATTCGCTCCATGTCCACCACCTCGCGCTCGATGTTGGTCATCTTCTGGCGCGGCAGCCCGTAACGGATTTCCACGCCCTGTTCGGCCAGAATGCGCTTGAGTTCCTCCAATGCCGCACGGGCCACGCCCAGTGCGCTGGCTGCCACCAACGGGCGAGTGACGTTGAAGGTTTCCATCGCGCCCTTAAAACCCTTTGTGCTCGGTTCGACCGTCGGGCTGCCTAGGATGTTTTCAAACGGCACCCGGCAATTGTCCAGGGTCAACGTAACGGTGTCGCTGCAACGAATGCCCAGTTTCTTTTCCTTCTTGGTAATGGTAGCGCCGGGGGCGCCTGCCTCGACCACAAACGAGCGGATGCCGGCGCGGCCTGCGTCCGGGTCTATGGTCGCCCACACCACAATGAATCCCTTTGTATCCACAAAAGCCTTATGGCCTGCGGTGATGAAGATCTTCTCGCCGCTCAAGACCCATTCCTGAGTTGCCTCGTCCAACACGGCCCGGCACTGGATAGCCGAGTTGTCCGACCCGGCCTGGGCCTCGGTTATTGCCATGGCGGTGAAGATTGGGTCGTCGCCATTCAGCCTGGAAAGGAACTTGGCTTTTTGCTCTGGTGTGCCCGCGGCCTCGATGGCTGCCGAGCCCAGCCCGCCGCGCGGCGTGCACAGGTACATTCCGGCATCGCCCCACGAAAGCATTTCGATGGTGTAGGCCATCAACTGATAAGCCTGGCGCTGACCTTTTTTCTCCTTGACCTCCCCTTCTTTTTCGGGCTGCGGGACCAGCGACGCCGCGCCCATCTGCTTCATGGCGGTATGCATGAAGTTTATGTATTCCCAGGGGATCTCGCCCTCCTGCTCATCGAAATGGCGGGAATACGGTCGCATCATGTTGTCGGCCACGGTCTGGATCAGATACTGCATCTGAGCGATGGCTTCGGATTTCTCAAAACTGATCATGGGTTTCTCCTGATTGCACCGTGTTAAACGATTGCCAGGCCGGTCAGGCTGGCGATGCCCCGCCCGTTGCGCATCCACAATTCCACCGGATGCTCGCGTATGTAGCCATGGCCGCCGAGGATCTGCACACCCCGGTCGGTGACCATCATCGCCATATCCACCGCGCCGCTATACGCCAGGTAAGCCGCCCGCTCAGCGTCTGGGTTGTCCTGATCGAGCAGCCAGGCTGCCTCCCAGATCATCAGCCGCGTTGCTTCGATCTCGGTCGCCATTTCCGCCAGCATGAAGGCGATCGATTGCTTCTGGGCGATCATCGAACCCAGTACCTCGCGTTCCTTGGCATAGTCCCGGGCATACTCGAATGAGGCTCGTGCCACCCCAATGGCGGCCGCCGAAATACCTATGCGCATCGCCGAGAGCAGCGCCCCAAAATCATGCCCGGCCTCTCCACCCAGCCGGTTGGCCTTCGGGATCCGGACGCTGTCCAGATGGATGGAGTATAGAGGCAGCGCGTTGATGCCCATTAATTGTTCGCGTTCTCCGACGGTCACTCCGTCTGCCTTGGCATCGACAATGAATGCCTGTGTCTGTCCATCCAGGTTAGCGTAGACCAGCATGGTTTTGGCCTCGGTCGCGAACGGCACCAGGCGCTTCTCGCCGGAGATGAGGTAATCTCCGCCATCCGGGCGCGCGATAGTGTGCAGATCCTGGGGGTCAAAATCGAATTGGTACTCGATCAGCGCCGCGCTCCAGGGCGTCCAGGCGCCCTCGGCGATTGCCGGGAGGTAGGTACTCTTCTGTTCTTCCGTCCCTGCCGTCAGTACGGGGATGGCAAACAGTCCCGGAACCATCATGGCTAGCGCGCCGGCCAGGTCGCCATAGGCCAGCTCTTCAAGTGCCAGGACGGACGTCAGCGCCGACCGCTCGCCGAACCCCCCAAATTCGGCCGGGATCGATGCCTGCAAGACGCCCAGTTCCCAACCTTTCGCCACCAGAGACACCGGGATCTCGCCATGCTCCTCGGCTTCGTGCGCCGCCGGCCGCAGATCGTTGGCCGCCAGCCTCCGGGTGACATCAATGAGCATTTGTTGTTCTTCATCGGGTTGGAATGAGTACATGTCTGTCTCCAATTCCTGTTCGCTTGGGTTTCTTCAATTTCCTGAAGGCGGCCGAATGGCAAGGCCATTGATCAAAAGCTCGGCGGTGGCATCCGCGATCTGCCGGGCCGTTTTCTCCCCGCCCGGTCGAAACCACATGATCGTCCAATTGGCGGTACCGAGGACCATTTTGACCGCCATGCGGCTGTCATCGGAGGCGAATGCCCCGGCAGCCACGCCCTCGTCGAGGATGCCGCGCCACAAAGCTTCAAACCGGTCGCGCCGGGGAATATGCCTTTGATGAAACAAAGGCTCCAGTGAGCGGTGCTCGAGCAGCAGGACGGCCGCCAGGTCGCGGTGCTCTACGAGTGCCTCCAGGTAAGATCGCAGAGCCGCCCGGAGATGCTCTTCCGGAGTCATCGGCTCGGCCAGGATGCCTTCCAGGCGCTCGGTCAACATGGCCAGGGCACGATCGAGCAATTCGACAAGGATTTCTTGTTTGCTGGTTACATGGTGATACAGGCTGGCCTTTTGCAGGTTCACCGCTTCAGCGATATCCTGCATCGAGGCAGCATGAAACCCCTTTTCACTGATGATCTGTGCTGCCGCTTCAAGGATCGCTTCTCTCGTCATTGTTCCCTACCGACCGTTCGGTAGAATTAGTATAGAACGGAATCGAGAGCCTGTCAAGCGCGCATCTTCCGTCCAATATTCCTGCATGGGACGGAAGATGGCGACCTGCCTATCTGCATCGTGCCCTCAGCCCGCCGCCAGGCTTTGAGCAGGAATGTTGAATCGAGCAAGTCGACATTACATTAGACAATGGAGCTTACTCGCCAAGTTGACCATTCCCCTTAGCGCCATCTGCTTGCCAGGAACACCCTATCGCGCTATAATGCCCGCCGGAGAACGGGGCGTGGCGCAGTCCGGCTAGCGCGCTTGCATGGGGTGCAAGAGGTCGGAGGTTCGAATCCTCTCGCCCCGACCAACATAAAAGGAGCCTCGGGCTCCTTTTTTCATTAGCTCACCTTCTCCGCCCTCACCGGATTCGCCAACTCCCCCAATCCTTCAATAGTGATTTTCACCTGGTCCCCATCCACAAGCAGGCCCACCCCGGCCGGCGTTCCGGTCAGGAGCACATCGCCGGGCTCCAATGTCATCACGGATGAGACAAACGCGACCAACTGCTTGACCGTGAACACCATATCACGGGTCGAGGCCATCTGGCGCATCTCGTCGTTCACATGGCAGGTCAGCAGCGTATCCGCCGGATCGAAATTGGTCTCGATCCAGGGCCCCAGCGGACAGAACGTGTCGAAGCCTTTGCCGCGCGTCCATTGGCCGTCCCGCCGCTGGAGGTCGCGGGCCGTCACGTCGTTGGCGATCGTATATCCCAACACATAGGCGAGAGCCTCATCGGGCTGAACGCGCCGGCCACGCCGGCCAATCACCACGCCCAACTCGGCTTCGTGCTCCACCTGTTGAGATTGCGCTGGAAGGATGATAGCCTCAAAGGGTCCGATCAAACTCGAGGGTGGCTTGAGGAAAAGCAACGGCAATTCGGGGACTTCCGCGCCATGTTCTCTCGCATGGTCGGCATAATTCCTGCCAACACAGACGATCTTGCTGGGCAGAACCGGTGGAAGCAGGTGAACGGCTTCAAGCGGGATGGCAGCCTCTCCCCTGCGGTACTCGCTGAAAGGCGAACCCTCCAGCGGACCGACCATCAACGATTCCACACTGGCGGAATTCACCCAGCCATAAACCGCCGGACCGTCGCCCGCCTGATAACGCACAATACGCATAGTGAGTCCCGGGAAATCGTCCTACCGGTCGCCAATTTGAATACGCTCGAACAGCGCTTCCAACGCTTCGTCGGCCCCCGCGAACCGCTCCTTGAACCGCCAGTGCAAGGCTTCTGCCAGAGCGAACACCAGCGTATCCACCACCACCAGACTCATTCCCAGCGAAGGCTGGCTTTGGGCGGCAAGGATCATCTTTGCCGCAAGGGCGCTGGAGTGCGAGGCCGCGCCCACGATGGCAGCTGTCTGGATCCCAGCGCCGTTAGCTTCGGTCAGCGCTCGCGAGATGAACGGCGCGTCCCCGGTCACGTCGATGGCCAGGATCAGATCGTCCTTACTGGCCGTCGAGACCGCCCGCGCCAGGTCATTGACCGCCGCCTGAACGTTAGTCACAATAAACCCCCCTTGTTCCAGCAGGTTCATCAGGTTGTAGGCGGCCGCCTGGCCCATCCCCTCATGCAGGATGATGATTCGCCGGGCTTCTCCAATTCGCTCCACCATCTGGTTGATGGTCTTGCCATCCAGTAGAAACTTCGCCTGCTCGATCGCTCCCTGGAGCCGTTCCAGCGTTGCAATGGCGATGTCCGCCGCAGATTCGGGATGGCCGCCCGCCTCCGTCCGGAACATCAGGTCGTGCAGGACGCGCGCCTTGATCTCGGCCTGCAGTTCGGGAAAACCCGAATACCCCAGCCGCTGGGCAAAGCGCACCACCGTGGCCGCGTCGATATCCACCCGATGGGCGATCTCCGTCGCCGTCATCAGCGCTGCCTGAACATAGGAATCCAGAAGAAAATCGGCCAGCTTGGCAAAGCTCTTTGACATGGCTGGCCGATTCTCCCGAATCAGGTCCTCATAGGGCATGTGTTGAATATAGCATAGTTGCAGGGGGCGCGCAAACGATGTACAGGCGGACTTGCAACCCTTCGAATACTCCTTTGCCGGGACATCTCGGCATCCCGTACACGCCACCTTCCGGGTGCCCAGTACCTCACCGAAAGTCTTTTTGCAAAGCACTCCGACCTTCCAGCGCGACACTCACGTAAGATGCTTATGGCCAGCTTAATAGTTGGCCGCCGTTCCTCTTCGACAGAATTCAAAGCTCTTATGGCCAACTACCTAACAGCCATTCCAACGGGTGGTCGTGCCCAACTGCGTTATAATCCGCGTCACGGGCGGGTAGCTCAGCTGGTTAGAGCGCTTCCCTTACAAGGAAGAAGTCGTAGGTTCGAGTCCTATCCCGCCCACTTCCTTTTTCCAAAAAGCGCAGGCTCGCCTGCGCTTTTGATTACCGGCCCATGCGCCAGGCAGGAAACCTGTCCCCCCATAAGCGGGACATCTGTCACCTAATACCCGCCGTCCCCCGCCGTATACTGAATTCACAAGTAAATAACGCCGGAGTAAGCAAATACTCAGACGGCCGTCGAACTAATAAAGCAGGACAGGCTTGCGGGATAATTTGACCACTGGCAATCTGCCAGATCATCCGAGAGGATGAAGCGACGGCCGGAAGAGAAGTAGGCCAGCCCACTTTGGACTAGAGGCCAACTAGTCGAAAATCTCTTCGCTGGCGGACACGCTGCTCCGGCGCTATTTATTTGCCCGCCAGTCTGCAAACTTGACCCCGCCCATCCGAAAGACTACAATTCATCCCACCGAATACTCTCGAGGAGCGCCACCAATGGATGATTTCCTTTTTCGCGGTTCAATGCAGGATCTTGATCCGGCTGTTTTTGAACTGTCCCAATACGAAGCCGAGCGCCAGGTTCGCCGGCTGATTCTCATCCCCAGCGAGAGCAGTTCGCCTGCTGCCGTACGCGAAGCGTTGAGCACTCCCTTTCACAACATCTACGCCGAAGGCTATCCCGATGAGGCCACACGCTGGATGACCGAAGAACAACTGCTGGATTACGACGCCCGCCTCGGCCATTACCGCCGATACTCCGACCCGCGTTACTACAAAGGCGTCGAGTACGCCGATATCGTCGAAGCGCTCGCCCGCCGCCGCTGTGCCGAAACGTTCGCCGCCAACGGGGTAAGCGCCGACGATCTCTATGTAAACGTCCAGGCGCTCTCCGGCGCGCCAGCCAACAACGCCGTCTACCATGCCCTGGTCAACCCCGGCGATACCGTGATGGGCATGGATTTGCTGCACGGCGGCCATCTTTCACACGGCTCGCCGGTCAACCGCTCTGGTAAATACTACAACATCGTGCACTACACCGTCGACCCGCAAACCGAGCGCATCGACTACGAGGCGGTTGCCGCCCTGGCCCATCAACACAAGCCCAAGATGATTATCGGCGGGTTCTCTTCGTATCCCTGGCCCGCAGATTGGGCCGCCCTGCGCGCCATCGCCGACTCGGTGGGCGCCTACCTGTTGGCCGATATGGCCCATGTGGCCGGGTTGGTGGCCGCCGGCGTCTATCCTTCGCCGGTCGGGCACGCCCACGTCATCACCTCCACCACCCACAAGACGCTCTGCGGGCCGCGCGGCGCCATAATCCTGACCACAAACAGGGAACTCTCCAGGAAGATCGACCGGGCTGTGTTCCCCGGCGAACAAGGTGGCCCGCACGTCAACGTCTTCGCCGCCCTGGCTATTACCTTCAAACTCGCTCGCACGCCCGAATTCCGGAGCCTCCAGGAACAGATTGTGAAGAATTGCGCCGCCTTTACCCAGCGCTTCCAGGAGCGCGGTTTCCGCATACCCTTCGGAGGGACTGGCAGCCACCTGATGAACTTGGATGTTCGCTCGGTGCAGGGCCCGGATGGCACACCCCTCACCGGCGATATGGCCGCCCGCATCCTCGACCTGGCCGGCATCGTGGTCAACCGCAACACCATCCCCGGTGACCGCTCGGCGCTCAACCCTTCCGGCATCCGCATGGGCACGCCCTGGATCACCCAGCGTGGCTTCGGCGAAAAAGAGACCGCCGTCCTGGCCGATGTCATCGCCGACCTTCTGCAGGCCTGCACACCTTTTCGCCAGGAGTCGACTCGCAAACTGAACCAGCGCGCCAAGGTCGACTTCGCAGTTCTTCAGGATGCCCGCCTGCGTACCCGCAACCTGGCCCTTACGGCCGGGATCGACTTCACTCCACCCACCTCCTCGTACCCCCATTTTTTCTACGCCGATGACCGTCCCGCCAGTGATTCAGACCATGTTGCCCTCGACATCCATGGGCCGCGCGCCGACCAGTTCATGAACTTCATACTCTCTGCCGACCTGGAAGACAAGAAAGCCGGCTCTCCACGACCGGCTACCCTCAATCACCCGGATGGTCCGGCAAGCGTCGTGATCGCCAAAGCAGGCACAGACTCGTTTAGATTGAGCCTGCCAGCCAAAGACTTTGGCCGCGTGGCGACCTGGCTGCGCGACCTTTCGGATGGCTATGTGAAGATCGATGACGACCTTCTGCGCAAACTGCCCGGCCCCATATCGATCAAGGAATCTGAACAGCCCGCTGACGCCGCCAAGGGCAAACCGGAGAAGGGCGATACCAAGCCATATTTCATCGGCGCCGGCTCCTCCACCGCAAACCCCTTGCCCGACTTTACCTGGACCGAAACCGAACCGACTGAACTACGGGTGACCAGCCTGCATGCTGCCCATAAGGCCCTTGGGGCTAAAATGGTCCCGTTTGCCGGCTGGGATATGCCCGTCTGGTATTCGTCGGTGGTCGAGGAACATCTGGCTGTACGGCAGGCCGCCGGCCTGTTCGATGTCTCCCACATGGGGGTGTATCAGGCCGAAGGCTCCGACGCGGCCACCTTCCTCGATTCGGTCTGTGGCAACGACATATCCGCGCTGAAAGTGGGAGAATCACTATACACCCACTTCCTTGATCCCGACGCTAACGTGATTGACGACCTGCTCGTTTATCGGCGTGGGGAAGACCGTTACCTTGTGGTGGTCAACGCCTCCAACGACGATAAGGACTGGGCCTGGCTTCAGGGCATCCGCAGTGGGGAACTCCTCGTGGACCGCAAACGCTCTGCCAGCCGGGCCTTCGGTCGCAACGTCCGCCTGCGCAACCTGCGCGACCCGAAGGAAGGCGATGACATGCGCGTGGATATCGCCCTCCAGGGTCCGAAGTCCCGCGAGATTCTGTTATCCCTCGGCGTTGACGAAGAAACCCGCGCCCGCATCGCGGGGCTCAAGCGCACCGAGTTGTGCGAGGCCGTGGTTGGCGGCTTTGACCTGGTGGTTTCCCGCACCGGCTACACGGGCGAATCGATGGCTTTCGAGCTTTTCATCCACCCCGGTATAGCGCCTGAACTCTGGGATCGGCTGCTTGAAGCCGGCGCGCCGCTCGGCCTGAAGCCCTGCGGCCTGGGCGCGCGCGATTCGCTGCGAACCGAGGCCGGCCTGCCGCTCTACGGGCACGAAATGGGCGGTGAACTCAACCTGGGGGTTGGCGAGGCGGCCTTCGGCACGTACGTGAAGACCTACAAGCCCTGGTTCGTAGGCAGGGATGCCTTCCTCGCCCGAGAAGCCGCCCGCAAAGGGCGGGTGGCTCGTTTCCGGTTCATGGAAAAAGGCGTCCGCATGGCGCACTTGGGCGATCCCGTGCTCGATAAGCGCGGCAAGGTCATCGGCAAGGTAACTTCCTGCGCCATCGATTCCGACGGCTTCCTCACCGGTCAGGCTTTCGTCGAATCGGAATTTACCAAAAAGGATACGCCATGGCTGGTTTTCCAGAGCGCCTCTGATAAGCCCGGCAAAACTCCGGCTGAATTGAAACCTGGCGACCGCGCGACCATCCCTACCCCGGCTATCGTGATCAGTCGCTTCCCCAAGGCGTGAATGCTTGCTACTACACAACAGAGTGGCCGCGCTCGCGGCCACTCTGTTGTTAACACAAAGGTCAGGGGGCCTGGATGTCCTCCCGTGAACCCTACACAGCGGTTACTTTATGGCCAACAACTCCACCTCAAACACCAGGGTGGCATTGGGTGGGATCACGCCCCCCGCCCCGCGCTCCCCGTAGCCCAGGTCGGCCGGGATGAACAGCAGGCGTTTTCCGCCCACCTGCATCCCCGCCACGCCTTCATCCCATCCGGCGATCACCTGCCCGGCTCCCAGCAAGAACTCAAATGCCTGATTCCTGGATAGGCTGGAATCAAACTGGGTGCCGTCAAGCAGCCATCCCGTATAGTGCACTTCCACCACCTGCCCGGCCTCGGCCTGTGCTCCGCCCCCAACCAGGATGTCTTGATATTGAAGTCCGGAGGCGGTTGTGATCAACTCGACATTCGGGTCGATGAACGAGTCGATTCCGCCTTCGGGCCTGGCCTCCCTGAGCGATTGCGCCACAAAATAAAGAGTGAACATGACGCCCAGAACGGCGATGAACAGCGCCATGCGCTGGCCGTTGTTGATCGGTCTTCTGCGCTTCTCGATGCCCATGCTGCGATGCTCCTTATGAATCAGGGATTTTTCCACACCTGGAAGTCCTCCAGGATCGAACCACCGATGAATTCCCGTAGGAGCGAGTTATCAGGAATCAGGTCGGCGTCCAGAGGCAGAAACCACTCCAGCAGCGCCAGCAGGCGTTTCACCTCAACGCGCTCCGGGCTGGTAACCGGTACCTGTCGCAAGAGCGGCTCCGCCTGGGTCTTCAGCGCCGCCAGTTCATAAACAAGCGCAGAGTTGAAGATCACGTCGGCATTCTCCTGATACGGGAATATATAGTTCTTCTCGCCACGCCGCACAGATTCCCACCGGCGAATCGTTTCCTGTGGGCTGTAGCCGCGTGTGCGCGCATCCCGCACGATTCGGCGGATCAGCCGGTTGTCGGTGGTCGAAACCCGGTTGTGCCGGTCCAGATTCAGCTGGGTGAGCGCCGAGATGTAAATACGGAACAACTGCGATTCGGGGATCTCCGACAGCAACTTCGGGTTCAGTCCATGAATCCCTTCCACGATGATGATCTGATTCTCCGCCAATTGCACCCGTTTCCCTCGAACGCTATCCCCTGACTGAAAATCGTAACGGGGCAGTTGCACCAGCTCGCCGGCGATCAGTCTTTTCAGGTCCCGGTTCAACCGCGGCCGGTCAATGGCGTCGATGTGTTCAAAATCGAATTCACCCTTCTCGTCTTTCGGTGTACGGTCGCGGGCGACGAAGAAGTTGTCCATCTCCAGCGGATAGGGATGCAACCCATAGGTCAACAGTTGCACCGACAAGCGCTTGGAGGTCGTGGTCTTCCCCGAAGAAGAGGGTCCGGCAATTAGTACGACCCGCACTTCATCCTTCCTGGCCGCGATCTGGCTGGCGATGTCTGCAATGCGCTGCTCGTGCAGCGCCTCCGAAACCAGGATAACTTCCCGAATGCGGCCTTCCTGGATGGCATCGTCGAGCGCGCCCACGCTGTCGATGCCCAGCGTTTCGAGCCAATCGCCATATTCACGGAAGGTCGCCAGCAATTTGGGGTAGTCACCCAGAGGTTGGATTTCAGTGGAGCTATGCCGGCGCGGAAATCGCAGGGTGAATCCACCCTCAATGTAGGACAGTTCGAACCAGCGCAAATAACCGCTTGAGGGCACCATATAACCGTGATGGTAGTCCCGGTTGCCGTTCAATTCGTAAAGAATGAGGTAGTCTTTCTTCCGGTGTGCCAGCAGTTGCACTTTGTCCAACTGCCCGGCCGCCTGGAACATTTCGATGGCTTCGGCCAGCGGCACCTCTTTGCGCGCGATAGGCAGGTCTTGCTCAACAAGCTCGCGCATTCGCGCTGAAATCCTGTCCAGGTCGGCCTGGGTCAGCGGTTCGCAGCCGGTCACGCGGCAGAAGTATCCGCCGAAGGAGACCGAATGGTCAACGATCAGGTGGCTACCCGGATAAAGTTCCTCGAACACCGTATCCAGAAGGAAAGTCAACGACCGGCGGTAGATGCGCATCCCATCGGTTGTGTCCATTACCAGTGGTTCGACTCTGGATTCGATCTCGATTGGGGTAGTCAGTTCACGCAGCACGCCGTTGATCAACGCCCCAACGATCTGCGCCTGTTCCACATCCCCGATCAACGTCAGGAAATCCCCCACCTCCGCGCCGCGCGGGCCGCTAATGGCGCGCCCATCCGGCAAGAAGATCTGAACTGTATCGCTCAAACTGGATAATTGGAATCGTGTACCCATAGGGGCAGGAATTTTACCACTTGCCTGCGTCAACAAAAAAGCGCCCACGAACCTGCCGTGGGCGCTCGCTTCAGGCCGGTTCCCTGCCGGGCGGCATGCAGCACAACACCAGGTTGCGGGCTGCGCTTACTTCGTCCAGCCGCTTTATGGGCGTGACGTGCGGCGCGGCGTGCAGCACGTCCGGGTCGTTGTGCGCTTCATCGGCGATCTGACGCATCGCCGCCGCAAAAGCATCCAGGGTTTCCTTGGTCTCCGTTTCCGTCGGCTCGATCATCAGCGCTTCGCGCACGATCAGGGGGAAATAATTCGTCGGCGGATGGAAACCGAAGTCCATCAGGCGCTTGGACACGTCCAGCGCATGCACATCCGGCGCGTCCGCCCAGCGGCCTTCAAGCACGAACTCGTGCATGCACGTTCGGTCATAAGGCAGCGAGAACACGTCTTTCAGTTGGTGCATCAGGTAGTTGGCGTTGAGCACCGCGTGCTGGGCAACTTCCCTCAGGCCACGATCGCCGTGCATCAGGATATAGGTGAACGCCCGCACCATCATCCCAAAGTGGCCGTGAAATGCCTTCACCCGGCCAATGCTGTGCTTGGGTGTGATGAACCCGAAGACCGGCGGCTGTTCCCCGTTTCCTTCTTCAATGACCTCAACCACCGGGCCAGGCAGGTAATCCGCCAGGTGGGCCGCGACCGCAACCGGGCCACAGCCCGGCCCGCCCCCGCCGTGCGGCGTCGTAAAGGTCTTGTGCAGGTTGTAATGCAGGATGTCAAAGCCCAGGTCTCCGGGGCGGGCCACACCGAGCAGGGCGTTCATATTGGCTCCGTCGCCGTAGACCAGCCCGCCCACGCTGTGAACAGCGCGGATGACTTCCTCCACGTGCTCCTCGAACAGGCCGAGGGTGTTCGGGTTGGTCAGCATCAACCCGGCCACGCTGTCATCCAGTTCTTTCTTGAGCGCCTCCAGGTCGATGTTGCCGCGCTCGTCTGAAGCGATCTCCACCACCTGGTAGTTCGTCATCGCCGAGGTGGCCGGGTTGGTGCCATGCGCCGAATCAGGTACAAGAATCTTGGTGCGCTGCCCCTGCCCGTTCTTATAGTGATATTTGCGGATGATCATCACCCCGGTGAGCTCTCCCTGTGCGCCGGCCGCGGGTTGCAGCGTCACTCCCGCAAAACCGCCGATCTCCGCCAGGAACTGCTGCAGGAAATACATCAACGCCAGCGCGCCCTGCACGGTCTCAGCCGGCTGTAGTGGGTGGATAGCGGCAAAGCCAGGCAGGCGGGCGGTCTCTTCATTGATGACCGGGTTGTACTTCATGGTGCAGGAACCCAGCGGATAAAATCCGATGGTGATGCTGTGATTAAGTTGAGAAAGGCGGGTAAAGTGGCGCGCCACCTCCAGCTCGCCCACTTCGGGAAGAGTCAGTCCTTTGCGCCTAAACTTGGCCGGCAGACTTGCCTTGGGGACGTCGGATGCGGGAAAACGCACTCCGCGCCGCTCCGGGACGGATTTGTCATAAATCACCGCTTCAGTCATCGCCAACCTCCGCCAACACGCTCACCAGGTAGTCGATCTCTTCACGCGAATTCATCTCGGTCACTGCGAACATGACAGCATTCTCCATCTCTGGGTAATCGTTGCCGACCGCGTACCCACCAAGAATTCCGTTGGCCAGGAGATGCGCGTTGATTTCCTCGGCCGGACGCGGGCAAGCCACCACAAACTCGTGGAAAAATTCGCCATCATGCCACAAGGCGAACCCCTTAAGCTTTGAGATCTCGCCGGCGGCGTAATGCGCCTTTTGGTAACACAGGTCGGCCACCTCGCGCAGTCCCTCTTTCCCGACCAGACTGATGTAAACGGTAGCCGCCAGTGCCATCAGACCCTGATTGGTGCAGATGTTCGAGCCCGCCTTTTCGCGGCGGATGTGCTGTTCGCGTGTGCTCAGGGTTAGCACGTATCCGCGCTTGCCATCGCTGTCGGTCGTTTCCCCCACCAGCCGTCCGGCGATGGTTCGGACGTATTCGTTCTTGGTGGCAAGGATTCCCAGGTAGGGTCCGCCGAATGAGAGCGGCAGCCCCAGCGACTGACCCTCCCCGCACACGATGTCTGCCCCGAAATCCGCTGGCGGCTTGAGTATCGCCAGGGCTATCGGGTTGACCACCACGGCAAGCAACGCACCGAGTTCATGCGTCGCGCGACTCAACGTGGCATAGTCATACAGGCGGCCGAAGAAATCCGGGTACTGCACCATAACCACGGCGGTATCCTGGTCGATGAGCGGTATCAGCGCTTCCGGTCCAGATGTAGGCGCCAAGTCTCCGCCAACGATCTCGAAATCCGCGCTCTTGATGTAAGTATCGATGGTGGCGCGGTAGTGTGGATGCACCGCCGGAGAGATCACTGCCTTGTTACGCTTCCCGCGCTGGATGGCTTGCGCCATGTTGATCGCCTCCGCCGCAGCCGTTGCCCCATCGTAATGCGAGGCATTCGACACATCCATGCCGGTAAGGTTCACAATGTGGCTCTGGTATTCGAATATTACCTGGAGCGTGCCTTGGGAAATTTCGGGCTGATAGGGCGTATAGGCCGTGTAGAACTCTCCCCGCCTGAGTATCGAATCGACCACGGCCGGGATATAGTGATGATAGGCGCCCGCCCCCAGAAAACAGGGTAGGTCCTGAGCTGTGTCATTTTCGGACGCGATCGACTGCAATTCGGCCAGCGCTTCCATTTCAGTCAGCGGCTCTGGCAGGTCGAGCCTGGGAAAACGATGTTTCTCAGGAATACCGGAAAAGAGATCTTCAAGCGACCCAACACCGATCGCCTTGAGCATCTCCTGCCGATCGTTCTCGGTATGTGGATGGAACATCAGGCGTCCCTTTCTTTGCAATGCTGCTCATATCCGGCAGCATCCAGCAGGCCCTCTAACTCACCCGCTTCCGTGAGTTCAATCTCGATCATCCAGGCCTTGCCGTACGGGTCGCTGTTTACAGTTTCGGGCGCGTTCTGCAACCCTTCATTGATGGCCAGCACTTTCCCACTTACCGGCAAATAGATATCCGACGCCGCCTTCACCGATTCCACCGTCCCGAACGCGGTCCCTTTCTTGATCTCATCGCCGGGGGAAACGGTGTATTCGATGAACACGATATCGGAGAGTTGGTCCTGAGCATAGTCGGTGATGCCAATCGTGCCTTTCTTGCCTTCCACCCGCAGCCACTCGTCGTTCGGGGTGTACTTCAGGTCTTTGGGGATATTCATCAACAACCTCCAGGTCTGCCGTAGTTCGGAAATAACGAAAAAGGCGCACGCGAAGAACGCGTGCGCCCTCTGTCGAGAACCTGAGAGATTCGAACGGCACAGGCCGTCCTTGCCCCGTCGGTGTCTCCGACAAAGTCATCGGAGACTTTCCAGAGAGTGGCGGCGGCAGGGTCCATTTACCTGAGAGTTTCACCCATCCGGCCATGCGGATGGGTTTGCCCCTTCGGTGACCAGCCTTTTCAGGCTGGTGCTCTCCCCTGCAACCGCTGGTAATTTTTTCCTACTGAGCGCTGTAATGCGCCCTGACTTCCTCACTATTATAAAACACAAGCGCCAGAATCCCTAGGACGGCGGAGATTACGTTGCCCCACAATAGACTGACGATCTCCAGGACTGCGATTATCTGAATTGTCTGGGCGCCCACCTTGCCACTGCCCATCAGTCTGCTCGCCACGACAATTTCAAATGCGCCCAGAATCAGAGGTACCAGCAGCAACGGAAGGCACAGCAGGCTGAGGCCAAAGGTCGCCAGTACGCCCAACGCAATCGAGCAAAACAAGCCAGCCGCATAGAGCACATTTACGATTCCACTAACCAGCATCATGATACCAATAGTGTTCAGTTGGGTTGGTTTTTCCATCTTCGTTATCCCTCTCCTTCAATGATACTGGGTTGTCGACTAAAAACAAAGGTGGGCCCCCAATGATCGCGCGCTTACGCACGCAGGGGGCCACACCCTAAAACAAGAACGGGATTTGTTTTGGCGTCTTGCGCCAGACGCCTACGCCCAGCCCTGGTTCTTGACGAAATCGGTGATCAACGGAATGTTCACCATCTGGCCCTGGTAAGCCTTTACGGCCCAGAAGACCATCACGAACCAGAGCAGGCCGCCGCAGCCGAGCGTGACTGCCGCAATGAACGGCAGCACCACGGCCATGACAATGCCCACCACCAGAGCCTGGGCATTGTGGGCGCGGATGAACGGCCGGTTCTTCTTTTCCTCCATCAGCATGAGGATGATCGGCACCAGCGGCGAGAAAACGTAGGCCAGTGCAGCCCACAGCTTGTCATCGCTGGTTACATCCATCATCCCCTGGCCCATATTTTGTTCAGACATGACGACAGCCTCCTGGATAAAATTGAAAGATCGGATTTGCCTGGATTCTAACCGATGCGCGCATTCCTTGCATGTTTTTCACCGGTCGAATCTCTTAACCCCGGTTCGGACGGAAGGTTACGCCATGAATGCCCGCGTGGGCGTATGTTAAAATCCTCACGATGTCCGCACGCGTGGTCTTCATGGGTTCTCCCCAATTTGCCGTCCCTTCGCTGTTCGCCTTGAATCGGCAGTTTGCGCTGGTGGGCGTGGTCACCCAGCCAGACCGGTCCGCCGGACGCGGCCGCGCGCTCACTCCCCCACCGGTGAAAGAGGCTGCCCTGGCCCTGGGCTTGCCCGTCTTCCAGCCAGACCGTCTGCGCGGCGAAGCGCTTGAGCCTCTGCGCGCCTGGCGGCCCGACCTCATCGTTGTCGCTGCCTTCGGCCAGATTCTCGGCCAGCCGGTCCTGGATCTCCCCAGACACGGTTGCATCAATGTTCACGCTTCGCTCTTGCCGCGCTGGCGCGGCGCCGCGCCCATCAACGCCGCCATTTTCCATGGCGACCCAGTCACCGGCGTCACCATCATGAAAATGGACAAAGGCATCGACACGGGTCCAATTCTGGCGCAGGAACCAGAAACTATCCTCCCCGAAGATACCGCCCAGACCCTCTCGGCTCGCCTGGCCGAACGTGGCGCCCGTCTCCTGGTGGGGACCCTGCCCGGATACATCGCCGGTGATATCAAGCCCCAGCCGCAGTCCGAGGCGGACGCCACCTACGCGCCCATGCTTAAGAAAGAAGACGGAATGCTCGATTGCTCACGCCCTGCGAATGAGCTTACACGCCAGGTGCGCGCCTACCAACCCTGGCCGGGCGCATTCATTCAAATCGGCGCCGTTTCACTGAAGATCCTTTCCGCCAGCAGCATGGGGCGGGCTTCCCGGCCAGGCGAAAGGCTTGTTGTGGATGGTTGGCCGGCGCTTGGCACAGGTGACGGCATTCTGATACTGAGAGAAGTTCAGCCGCCTGGCAAGCGACCCATGGACGGCAAGGCATTTCTGCTTGGTGCGCGCGATTGGCTGCGGCCTTGATTCCGCCGGTCATCCTCATGCCAACCACCTCAGGGTACTCACGCAAGCCGCTGCGCGCCAAGCTGGGCATCAAGCCAGACCATCGCATCCTGGTACTCAACGCGCCCCAGCCCTACAAAGACCTGCTGGGCGAATCCATCCAGCCATACGCCACAACCCTTTCGGCCATCACCGACGTGGACTTCATCCATCTGTTCGCCCGCCATCGCGCTGACCTTGAGCAAGATTTCGGAAAAGCCAAAGAACGGCTGCGCCCGGATGGCCTGCTGTGGGTCTCGTGGCCCAAGAAGGCATCCGGCGTCGCCAGCGACCTCGATGAAAACATCGTTCGGGCCGCCGGCCTCTCTCTGGGCCTGGTGGATGTAAAGGTCGCCGCCATTGACGACATCTGGTCCGGGCTCAAGTTCGTCTTCCGATTGAAAGACCGCCAGTCATGAAGGTTCTCAGCATAGGCGCGGGAGCCATCGGTTCCTACATCGCCGCCAGTCTTGGCGCTCAGAGCCATACCATCGTCATCCTCGAGCGCTCTGCCAATATCCCCTTGCTCAGCGCCGGCGGCCTGCACCTCACCGTCAACAACGCGCAGATTCATGTTGAAGGAGTTCACGCGGTTGACACCCTTGAGGCCGCCATGGTGCACGGGCCGTTCGACCTGGCTCTATTCGCCCTGAAGTCCTACGATACCGAGACCGCCCTGGAGGGGATGCGGCCGCATCTGAAGGAAATCCCGCCGATCCTCTGCCTCCAGAACGGCGTGGAGAACGAACCCCGCATCGCCGCCGTCCTCGGTGGCGGAAAAGTCATTCCCGCCACCGTCACGACCGCGGTTGCGCGTCTCGGAACTGGGCGCGTGGCGGTAGAGCGGCTGCGCGGCATTGGCATCGCCGGGTCGCACCCGCTGGTCCCGGCCATCCTGACCGCCTTCGAGAACGCCGGCCTCAACCCGCGACACTATCCGGACGCCGATGCGATGAAGTGGTCCAAGCTCCTCACGAACCTGGTCAGCAACGCCACATCGGCGGTTTTGGAACTGCCCCCCCGTCAGGTGTACTCCCACTACGGGCTGTTCCGCCTCGAAATGGCGATGCTGCGCGAAGCTCTGGCTGTCATGCGCGGCCTGGGCTTGGACGTTGTAAACCTTCCGCGAACACCCGTGCAGGCTTTGGCCTTCGCCGCCTCGCGGCTGCCCACCCGCCTGTCCCAGCCGCTCCTCATCCGGGCTATCGGGAAGGGTCGCGGGGAGAAGATGCCCTCCCTTTACCTGGACCTCCAAAGCGGCGGTCGGGAGAGTGAAGTAAGTAGCCTGAACGGCGCGGTCGTCAGTGCCGCACAAGCCCTGGGGATACCTGCGCCCGTCAATCGGCTGTTGACTTCGCTCCTCCTGGAATTGGTCTGGAATCCGGACCGACGCGCGGAATTCACGGCCAACCCGGCCGCATTGCTGGCGCGCCTGTAACCCGCATGTTGCGCCTTTGGTAAAATCGCGCCCGAAAGCACAGGAGCCGATATGACCGAGCAATTCCAGTTTGGCGGAGAAGTGGTCTGGCGGCCGACCCGCGAGCACATCGAGCGCGCCAACCTCACCCACTTCATGCGCCTCCACAACCTACAGGATTTCGACGCGCTCATGCAGCGCTCCACAGATGACCCGGCTTGGTTCAGCGACGCGATCCTGAAGTTCCTTAACATCGAGTTTTACCAACCGTATCAGTCCGTCCTTGATCTGAGTAAAGGCCTTGCCTGGCCCGCCTGGTGCGTGGGCGGCAAATTGAACATCGTCCACAACTGCCTCGATAAGTACATGGACACCCCCCGGGCCGATGCGCCTGCCGTCAGATGGGAAGGCGAAGAAGGAACCACCCGAACGCTCACCTATCGCCAGCTCCACGACCAGGTGAATCAGGCCGCCAACGCCCTGCGCTCATTGGGCCTGGGCAGGGGCGATGCCATCGGCATCTTCATGCCCATGACGCCGGAGATCGTGGTGGCGCTGCTGGCTATAGCCAAGATCGGCGGCATCATCCTGCCCCTGTTCTCAGGCTACGGCGTCAGCGCCATCGTCTCGCGCCTCAACGATGCCGGCGCAAAAGCGCTCTTCACCGCCGATGGTTTCTTCCGTCGCGGCCAGCCCGTCGCCCTCAAGCCCGTCGCCGACCAGGCAGCCCAGCAGGTCCCCACCCTGCGCCATATGATCGTCCTTGACCGGGTCGGCCTCGCGCCGGAAATGGAAACCGGGCGCGACCATGGTTGGCAGGCGCTTGTCGCCTCCCAGTCCACTCGGGCCGACACCGAAGGCACATCCGCCGAAGACGTGCTCATGGTAATTTACACATCCGGCACAACCGGCAGGCCAAAGGGCGCGGTCCACACCCATTGCGGTTTTCCAGTCAAGGCCGCCCAGGATATGTCCTTCGGCACCGACGTACATCCCGAAGATACCATCTACTGGATGACCGATATGGGCTGGATGATGGGCCCGTGGCTGGTGTTCGGCGCGCTGCTCCTCGGCGCGACGCTGATGATCTATGACGGCGCCCCCGATTATCCGGGGCCGGATCGCCTGTGGGCTCTGGTGGAAGCCCACGAAGTCAGTATCCTTGGCCTTTCGCCCACCCTCGTGCGTTCGCTGATCCCCCATGGTGATGCTCCCTTCGAGAATCACGACCTGTCCAGCTTACGCTTCTTTGCCAGCACCGGCGAGCCCTGGAATCCTGACCCCTGGATGTGGCTTTTTGAAAAGGTCGGAAAAAGCCAGCGACCTATCATCAACTACTCCGGGGGCACAGAGATCTCCGGCGGTATCGTCATGGGCAATCCCATCCTTCCGCTCAAGCCCGCTGCCTTTTCGGGCCCCTGCCCGGGCATCGCCGCCGACATCTTCGACGAACAGGGCAATTCGGTCAGGGAACAGGTCGGTGAACTGGTTATCAAAGCCCCCTGGATCGGGATGACGCGCGGTTTCTGGAAAGATGCCGCCCGTTACGAGGAGACGTACTGGAACCGCTGGCCCGGAGTCTGGCTGCATGGCGATTGGGCCGCCATCGATGGCGACGGCCTCTGGTACATCCTTGGCCGCTCCGACGACACCATTAAGATTGCCGGAAAACGCCTTGGCCCGGCGGAGGTCGAGTCTATCCTGGTCGAACACCCCGCAATTGTGGAAGCCGCCGCTATCGGCATCCCACACGAGATCAAAGGCAGCGAACTGGTGGTATTTTGCGTGCTCCAGCCTGGTCTGGAGGCGGACGAAACCCTGCGTTCGGAACTGGCCCAAAAGGTCATCGCCGCTCTCGGCAAACCCCTCGCCCCCAAAGCGATTTTCTTCGTCGGCGATGTCCCCAAGACCCGAAATGCCAAGGTCATGCGCAGGATGGTCCGCGCCGCCCATCTCAGCCTGGACCCGGGTGATACCTCCAGCCTTGTTAATCCCGAATCCCTCGATGAGATTCGGCATGCCCGCTGACCTCGGGCTCGGATCGCGGATGCCGCCAGCCAACTAACCCATCACGGAACATGGAGCAGCGATGCACTTCGACCTCACCGCAGAACAGGAAATGTGGCGTACCGCAGTCCACGAATTCGTCGTCCGCGAAGTGAAGCCGCGCGCCGGCGAAGTCGACGAATCGGGCGAGTTCAACTGGGAAGCCACGCACAAAATGGGCCCTATCGGCCTCTTGGGGCTGAACGTCCCGGAGGAATTCGGCGGCCCCGGGGTGGACGCCATCAGCGCCGCCATTGCCATCGAGGAGCTCGGCTGGGGTTGTGGCAGCACCGCGCTCGCCATCGCCGCCCACAATGGCCTGGGCTGTGCGCCGGTCGCCGGATTTGGCTCCCCGGAATTGAAACAACGCTTCCTCCCGCCGGCCGTCTCCGGCCAGGGTCGCCTGGCCGCGCTCGCCCTCACAGAACCGGGGGCCGGCTCTGACCTCAAGGGCGGCGTTGCCACCCGTGCCGCGCGGGATGGCGACCAGTGGGTGATCAACGGCGCCAAGATGTGGACCACCAACGCCAGCATCGCCGATTTCATCGTCACACTGGTTCGCACCGACCCGGCTGGCGGCTCGCGCTCGCTTAGCCTGATACTGGTGCCCACGGATTCACATGGCCTTCACATCAGCCCGACAGAGAAGAAGATGGGCCTCAAAGGCTCGCCCACCCACGCTGTGGCCTATGAAGACGTGCGCGTTCCCGTGGAGTTCCTCATCGGCGAAGAGGGGCAAGGGTTGCATTACACCCTGGAAACGCTGGACGGCGGCCGCATTGGCATCGGCGCGCTCTCGATTGGACTGGCGCGCGCTGCCCACGAAGAAGCCATTGCCTACGCCAAACAGCGCCATACATTCGGCCAGCCACTCGCCAGCCACCAGGCCATTCAATGGATGCTGGCAGATGCCGCCACGGAGATCGAGGCCGCCCGGCTGATGGTCCATAAAGCCGCCTACCTCAAGCAGAACGGACAGCCCTTTTCCCGGCAGGCCGCCATGGCAAAACTGTTCGCCACCGAGGCCGCCGAGCGCGTTTGCCGCAACGCCATCCAGATTCACGGCGGCTATGGCTACAGCCGTGAATACCCGGTTGAGCGCATCTATCGGGATGTCCGCTTGATGACGATTGGCGAGGGGACCAGCGAGATTCAGAGGATGGTGATCGCCCGGCACGTCCTGGGCGAGTAGCTGCCTCCTTCAATCTCGGGGGAATGCTCGTGCATCATTCCGCCTTGCGGTGGCTGCCTTCGGCCGCCTGGTCCCCCTTCAGCAGAGCCGCCGCGTGCGCCAAAACCGGCCGCACCACCTCCCAGGCTTCCTCAACCCCCTTCGGGTTCCCGGGCAGGTTTAAGAGGATGGTCTGCCCGCGAATGCCGGCCACGGCCCGCGAGAGCATCGCATGCGGCATGGTCTTGCGGCCTTCCGCCCGGATGGCTTCCGCCAGGCCGGGAGCCGGTCGTTCGATAACCTTCAGGGTCGCTTCCGGCGTCACGTCACGCGGCGCAAACCCGGTCCCCCCGGTCGTCAGAATGACGTCAACGTCGCCGCTCGCCGTCCAGTTCTTCAAATAAGCTGTGATTTCGGGAATTTCGTCCGGGCACACGCTCTGCGCCACGACCTGCCAGCCGGCTTCCGCCACCGCCTGCGCCAGCCGCGCCCCGGAGATGTCCTCCCGCTCGCCGCGCGCCGATCGGTCCGAGACTGTCAGGATCGCGAACCGTAAACTCATTGGCTATTCGTCCAGCCCGAGCAATTGCCGCCACTGGCCGTCGATGCCATCCTCGGTCACACCAAAGTAAAAGCGCGGCGACTCCTCACCGCGCTGCACCAGATCAAACCGTTCGCCCTGCCCCATCTTGTAACTGCGCAACAGGCCGAGGTCGCCATGCCATTTCACGTTCGCCTGCTTCAGATCCTTCGGCATTTCTGCATACTTGGTGATGGCATAATGCCACAGGCGGCGCGCCGACTTGATCGTTACGTTTGTGACCTGGTTACCATTGCGTAGATCCTTAACCGTGTAATACGCCTGACCATCGCGCTCCGTAACGGAAACAATCTCAACGCCGGTACGCGGCGGCGCAGCGGTTCCGGCGGCCCGCGTTGTCGCCAGAGGCGGGGTCGCCGCGGGTGCTTTTCGCGTGCGCCCTTCCGGGATGGGCGGCGCGCTGAGCCGTTGAGCGCTCTGGCCGCTCAGGATCAGGTTGACGATCTCGTCCCGGACGGCCAGGCTGGTCTCGTTTTCTTCCCGGATGTAGATCTTGCTTTCGTCCACCGCATACGGCGGTTGCTCGCCGCGCGGCACCAGAATGCGCAGGATGTTCTTGCCGCGCGAATGGTGGCTATCCACAGTGCAAGCGAGCGGCGGGCTGATGCGCGTGCTGATTTCCTGCTCCAGTTGTTTCACCGCCTGCTGGGCGTTTGAGACTCCCGGAGGAGTGGCTTTCGGATCACGGCCCAGGCCAATGTAGAGCGTACCGCCATTGGTATTCGCGAACGCGCACACGTCGGCGATAACCGCATAGAGCTTGCCGCCGCGCACCGTCATTTGTTCATGGAAATCCTGAATGATATTGCCGCCTTCGCCCTGGGCAGCCTGGATGTAATCGTATTCGGCGTCTTCCTTCTGTTTGCGGCGCGGCCGTGTTCGAGCAAAATCGTTGCTGGAAAACAGCGCCTCCAATGCGGCAAACGAAGGCGAGGAGAGCAGTACCTCGGTTACCCGCTCCCCTACGCCGGGATTCTTCTTGCGCGCGGGGTCGCCATCCAGCCGGTGGGCATCTGACCCCTGGATGCAGTGCATCCGGCGCGGGTACTCCGGCTTGATGCCGGAGAAGAACCCGGCGGTCGTGCGCCCTCCAGGTTGATCCAGGTCCGTCACCTCCAGGGCGTGCAGATGCGGGTCCTGTGTATAGGCGATCTTGGTCTGGCCGCCGAAGGGAAACCCGCGCATCGCCACGCCATTGCTTGAATTGGCGTGCGCCGCAATGGCCAGCCCGCCGGCGCCACGGATGGCTTCATAGGCCGAGAGCACATCCGCAGAAGCCCCAACGGTTACCGATCCCTCATCCAGCTGGTCGGATGGCACGTTGAGATCCAGCAGAATATGTTCGATCTCGCGTATCGGTTTCTCGGGCGGGAAGACGCCCAGTATGTGAAATCCGAAGGTGGCGGTGAATTCAAAACCCGGCAACACAAGCACTTTCCTGAGCAGGCGCTCGTATTCTTTCAGTCTGGATGTCTCCTCCGGCAGTATCCGCTTGAGGTTCTCCAGCAGACGTAGCTGCTCGATTTCTTCGTACATCTTGCGATAGCCGGCCACGGTGTTGTGGTCGGTAAAAGCGATGATATCGACTGCGCGCGTCTCGGCCCGCTTGAGGATATCCAGATAGGTCACCCCTTCTTGCTGGTAGTCGCTGGACGCGGGCGTATGCAAGTGCAGGTCAATCGCGTACCACTTCTGGGTGGGATTGCTTTTTCGTCGGCTCACAAATCATCTCGATTTCATAGTCGGGCTTCGGGCGGCTGATTTAGCTCGCCAATTGATGCTTGATCTTCTCGATCAGCTCGTCGGGCATGTACGGCTTGAGCACGAATTCGTTCGCGCCCGCCGACATCGCCGCGTGACGGAAATCCAATCCCGAGGTCAGGATTACTTTGGGCTGTTGGATTTCTGCGGACGCCCGCAGCGTCTTGAGAATTTCCAACCCGTCGGCACCCTTCAGGTGCACATCCATCAGCACCACATCCGGCTGACCGGCGCGAATGCTTTCAGGCACGTCTGTGAAATGATCCAACGGCTGAACCACAAACCCTTCGATTTCCAGTAAGGTTCGCAGCAGCGAGATCATCGTCGGGTCGTCTTCAACCAGCATTACTTTAGCCATGTCTAATTGGATTCCTTTTGTGGAGGTTGTTTCTTGGACGCGCTCTTCTTGCCCGGGTTCCTGCCATCCTTGCTCTTCCCGGTCGCACCCTTTTTCACAACGAAGGCGCTGTCAAGCACTTCGGTCATGGTTTCTACGAAAATGAAGTTCAGGTCCTTGCGGGCATCGTCAGGCAGCTCATCCAGATCACCCTCATTCCTGGCTGGCAGGATAACACTCTTTAGTCCGGCCCGGTGGGCCGCAAGCACCTTCTCCTTGATGCCGCCTACAGGCAGCACCTGCCCCCTGAGTGTGATCTCGCCAGTCATGCCCACATCTGCCCGCACCGGCATCCCGGAAACCAGCGATACCAATGCCGTCGCGATCGTCACCCCGGCGGAGGGGCCGTCTTTGGGCTGCGCCCCCGCGGGAACATGCAGATGGAAATCGCTCTGTTCGAAGAAATCGCTCTTGAGTCCCAGCGCCTCGGCATTGGCGCGCACGTAGGAGAGCGCCGCCTTAGCCGATTCCTGCATCACCTCGCCGAGAGAACCCGTCAACTGGAAACCCTTGTTCCCCGGCATGCAGGTGGCCTCGATGAACAGCACCTCGCCGCCCACCGGCGTCCACGATAGGCCGGTCGCAACGCCGGGCAAAGCTGTCCGCGCCGCCACTTCGTCGGTGTGAAAATACCGCGGGCGGCCCAGGAACTCCTGGACCAGCTTGGGCGTTACCTGCACCTTTTGTACCTTGCCTTCGGCGATCTGCGTGACTATCTTGCGGCACACGGCGCCGATCTGTCGCTCCAGGTTGCGCACCCCGGCTTCGCGCGTGTACGACCGGATTAACTTCAGAATCGCTGCATCTTTGAAGGCGACTTCGCGCTTGCGCAATCCGTTTTCCCGCAATTGCCGGGGGACAAGATAGCCTTTGGCGATCTCTACCTTGTCGGACTCGGTGTAACTGGAGATCATGATGATTTCCATCCTGTCGCGCAACGGGCCGGGAATGGGCTCCAGCGTATTGGCAGTCGTAATGAACATCACCTGTGAGAGATCGAACGCCACCTCAAGATAATGGTCCCGGAATTCCACGTTCTGCTCCGGGTCGAGCACTTCCAGCAGCGCCGAAGCCGGGTCGCCCCGAAAATCTGTACCCAGTTTATCAACCTCATCCAGCATAAACACCGGGTTGCGCGACTTCGCGCGCCGCAGCGCCTGCAGGATACGGCCCGGCAACGCCCCGATGTACGTCCGGCGGTGGCCGCGGATCTCAGCTTCATCCCGCACACCGCCCAGAGAAATGCGCACGAACTCACGACCCAGCGCTCGGGCAATTGACCGTCCGAGCGAGGTCTTCCCCACTCCGGGCGGCCCGGCGAAGCACAGAATGACTCCCTCACGTTCTTTGCGGATCAAGTCTTCCGATATATCGCTCTCCCTTTCGTCTTTCCGTTCCAGGCGCAGTTTGCGAACTGCCAGGAATTCCAAAAGACGCTCCTTGACATCCTCCAAACCGTAGTGATCATCATCGAGGACTTGCCGGGCATGGGCGATATCAAGGTTATCGGGCGTGACGATCCCCCAGGGCAGCGTCACCAGCCAGTCCAGATACGTCCGGATCACGCCATACTCCGCCGATGCAGTCGAGAGCCTGGCCAGCCGGTCGAGTTCCCGTTCAGCCTGCTCGAGCGCTTCAGGGGGCATGGCCGCTCCGGCGATCTTCTTGCGGAATTCCTCCACCTCGACTGCCTGCTCGTCTTGCTCGCCAAGTTCGCGTTGGATAGCCTTCATCTGCTCACGCAGGAAGTAATCCCGCTGCATCTTCTCGATCTCCGACCGGGCTTCGTTCTGAATCTTCTGCCCGATTTCCAGGACCTCAACTTCATGCGTCAGAATGCTGTTGAGCATGTGAAGTTTCTCGGAAACCTGATCGAGCTCCAGCAGCCGTTGAGCATCCTGCAATTCCATACGCTGCAAATTGGCGATGGTATAGACGATCTGGAGCGGGTCTTCAAGTGCCAACACCGACTGAATGATCTCCTGAGGTATGGAGGCCACAAGTTCCGCAATGCGTCCGAATTGCCCGCGCACGTTCCGGGCCAGCGCCTCGACTTCCAGACCCTCACCGGCCTCGGCCTCAGGATAAGGGATGATGTGCGCTTTCAAATAAGGTTCTTGCTCGACAAATTCCCCCAGCCTGAACCGCGACAGCCCCTGCACCAGCAGCCGGATCGTTCCATCGGGCGCGCGAAAGAGCCTGTGTACCGTCGCGACAGTTCCCACTTTGTAAAGGTCGCCCGGGCCGGGGGAATCAAGTTCAGGGTCCAATGAGGCTACCAGGCCCACCAACCGATCTCCAATGACCACATCGTCCACTAGTCGGATCGAACGCTGCTGGCCGATTGTCAACGGAACGCCTGTGTGCGGGTAAACCACCACGCCTCGCAGAGGCAGAATAGGCAGAATGTCCGGGATCTGCCCGCCGGCAGCGTCAATCGGATTCCTGTCGGCATCCTCTGGCCGGTTGCTGGGCTCGTCGGATATGCCGAAAAGGAATTCATTCAACGCGTCTTGCCCGGCATCCGATTCGCTCATGATCTCCATCAACTCTGATAGCCAGTCCGACATCAGCATCAGCAGTCCTTCCCTATCCCGCGGCCGGCTCGTGCTTGGGAAGTTGAATGATCAGGAAACCGTCGTTATATTCCGCCGCAACGTGGTCTATGTCCACAGGCGCGAACAGCTCAACCAGCGAGATGAACTCTCCGGTATTGATCTCCATTTGGCGATACGCGCCGCGCGGATTGCCTATAAGCCGTACACCTCGCACAGCCAGTAGATTGGGCTGGACGGAAATACTGAATTCGCCCCCCTGCATCCCCGCCGCTTCTATCCGCACCGTAATCATCTCTGGCGATTCCATCACATCCGTCGGGGGACGCCAGAGTGTTTTTCGGGTGACCCACTCTGAATAGGTGGCGGTGATGATGGTAAGCGCCGGCTTGGCGTGCGAGGCTTCGGGCGCCAGTTGAAGCACATCCACAGGTTCAACCTTCATGACGGGTCCTTTCAGTTCCGGCGAGCATACCGCCCGCGGGCGCGCTCATACGCACAGCGCCCTCGGCAGGAATCGAACCTGCAACCTTTGGCTTAGAAGGCCATCGCTCTGTCCATTGAGCTACGAGGGCTGGGATGAGGACGATTTCTACGGGATTAATTATACTCACCCAGGGTGATTCCCGCCCCCCGGCGTCTGCAGGATTATCCCAGGATTGGGCGTATCCCCCGATACACTCTCGGCCCGGAAAGCGTCTTGAGAACGGTCATCGGCGGCCGATTCAGGAGCTCGGCGATTTCTTGAGCGCTCATGGGCTTGTTCCCGGTCTTGAGAAACAGCCGGAAGATGGCTTCGACCAGAGCAGTATGGGCGCTCAGGAATCCTTCCTGTTGCGCAGTGTGCGTGATCAGGATGTGCTGCAACCCATCCACAGGCTTAACTTCGGCTGTTTCCGGATCTACCCAATCCACGCGCACATCGTCAGCGATGATCTCCGCAAAGCGCGTCTGTTCATCCTCCGTAAGCAGGTTCCGCAAATACACCCGCCACTCCCGGTCGTTCTGGCTCCACCACTCAAAATCGATGTGGAAATGGGTATCCACGGATGGCTTGACCAGACTGGGGCGCCTGATGTCGTTCACCTCTCGCCCCCCCCGCCCGCTTCGTCCAGCCGGAAGTGGAGGTCCCCTACATGCACGAAGCCCGCCTGCGAGGTCAGCCTGGCCATCAATGGACCAGGCGGACAGCGCGTGATGACGTTGAGCGCTGAATACAACTCTGCTACGTGCACGTGCGCCTGAGGATTGAGCTTGGCAAGTTCGCGCAGTGTATCCACCACGGCCTTTTCGAAAGTCGGCTCGGCTTTCGCCCGCTGCTCCCAGGCGCGATCCAACGCTTCAACTTCCGAAGTCATGTACACCATCATGCGGTCGTCGAAGGCGGTGGCGACCTGCTGCTTCAGTGTGGCGTAGACCACTCCGCCGTCTGCGCCCACCAGCGCAGTTCGCACCCACTCCTTGGTGGAACGGTGGGCCTCGGTCGTAATAGCCACCTGGCCCGGGTTACCCGTCTTCTTGAGTTTAAGGATGCTGCCTGGCATCACACCATGCTTGAGGTACCATTCGCGCAATCCGAAGACATACTTCTCAAGGCGCACCACCCAGGCGCGGAATTCCTCGCCGCTGCCTTCGTCGATGAATGAGAATAAGATGCGCGGCGATTCATACGCGCTGGGGAAAAATCGTCGCAGTCGGGGAGCAATTGGGAGTGTGCCGGCCCGCCAGTGCGGGTAGATCAAGATGATTTCGGCTTCGTCGCCGGGCATTTCCATATGTTCGGGCGCTGGCGAGTGTTCATCATCCAGTTGCTGCTCCAATTCGAGCATCTGAGCGGAGAGCAACGACCGGTCATACTGAAATTCCTGGTACCGCAGCGTCAACGGGGGCTTGAGCACCTCAGCCGGTTCCAGCCGGTTGAGGAACCATAACACCTTGCCGGTTGAGCCAACCTCATCAAATCGTCCGTCCTCCTGAAGGGCCAGATCCAGCGAAAATTCCGTCAGGCGTTCATTGTCAGGATTTGGAAGGTCAATCTGTGGCAGCAGTTCTGCGGTCGGCAAGGGGCCGCCGCCGGCCATATCCAGCACGGCTTCGGCCAGGTTCAGGTTTCCGACGTTCACATCAACCAGCAGCGCCCGCGGGAACCAGCGTCCGGCAATGTAAACGAAATCATCATTGCTGCGCAACGCGGCCACCAGCTTCTCGGCAAGGGAAACCCCGTGTTGTTCCACGATCGCATCAGGGCTGAGCAGTGGATCATCCTGAGAGACCACAACGGGCTCATTTAAGATATGGTCTTCGCATTCCGATGCGAATTCCATGGCGCTCCCGTCTTCGAATACAACCGTGATGACCTGAAAGCCGTTCGGCATGAACGTGTTGGCGGGGCGCCTCGCGGTCACCATTCCGGTTTTCCAACCCAGAGCCGGAAACGTCAGCCTGTCGCCGGCTGAGTGCGCCTCTTTTGGTATATAGACTTCTCCAGCCGCGCTCCGCTGCTTGGCCGCCGCCTTCTGTTCACGAGCCAATCGGTCTTTCACCAGGGCGTGCGTCAACTGGCCGGGGGTCTGAGGTTCCTCGCGTTCCAACAGAAAAGCGTAGAGGAACTCGACATCCTCATCTGTGATTTCGAATGTGCTCCAATAGTCTTCGCGAAGAGGGATAACAACCAAAGTCATGATCACATCACCAAACAGGTGTATTCATCCGGGAGTTTTGGACGTTCTGCCCACATGAAGGTTGGGCATCTTTCGGTTTCATATTATACTCAATCGTCAAACAGGTACAAGCATGTCCGCCCATGCAAGGAGCGGTTCCATGACTTCTCGTTCTTGGAAGGTTGTTCGAGTCGAGAGTTACAACCTGCAGGCTGAGATCCTCCGCGGCCTTCTGGAGTCGCAGGGCATCGACGTTGTCTTATCCAGCGAAGGGTACCAGGCCGCCCTGGGGCTCGACGGGCCGCCCTTCCACCGCATTCACATCCTCGTCCCTGAAACAGACCTCCAGGCGGCGACCCGGGTCCTGGCAGACTATGACTCAGGGCGGTTGGCAGATGTCGGCCGGGATGATGAAGCAGGTTAAGGATACGTCTGGTATAGCCAATCAAGCGGCTCAACCTGCACGCCCCCAACCCATATTTCCCAATGCAAGTGCGCGCCGGTCGAGCGGCCGGTGTTCCCTACAACGCCGATAGCCTCGCCCGGCGAAACAACATCGCCCACTTCGACGTCCAACCGGGATTGATGCCAATACCCTGTATACACCCCCCAGCCGTGATCGATGATGGTCGCATTACCGCGCACCTCCAGCAGGCCGGCGAATACCACGATACCGGCCGCTGGCGCCAGCACCGGTGTTCCCTCGCCGCCGCCCCAATCCACGCCGGTATGGAAGTAATCATAGGGCGAGCCGTTGTAGGAGCGCCGCGTGCCAAAATAGGAATTGATGACATCCCCGTAGGGCGTTGGGAGAATGAACAACCCGGACCATAACTTCTCCGGCGTGAATTCAGCCACCAGACCCTCTACCAGTTCGTTTTCTCTCAAGGACTGTTGGTCATCCAGATAGTTCTCGGAGACGGTGATTCGTTCCGAATCGTATCTTCCAGAGCGCACCGCAACCAGTTGCTGGTAAGAAAAACTTGAGCCATCCGCCAACCTGCCTGCCACCGAGAACGGATAAAGTCCTTCGGGCAAGAGCGCGTGAATCCCCTGCATGGCGGCTAGGCTGCCGTCCGGCTGATCGTAAAAGTGCAGCGTCTTATCCACAAGTGTGCCGCCGATCTCCAGCGGCTCACCGTTCGCGGCGGCGCGGATTACGATCGTCTTGCCCTGTACGAGCGGCAACGGCGAAAGGGATAGCTGACTGATGGGCGAAGGCAGCGCCCCCGGCCCGCTGCCGACGCTGCCGGGAACCAGCAATACGTCGCCGGGCAACAGACCCGCTGCCCCCCCAATGCGGTTGGCAACCGCCAGTGCCCATGGGTTCACGCCCGCCCGGATCCCCGCTTCCAGCAGCGATTCTCCACTTCTTACAGCGATGCGCTCGCCTCCAAGGCGTTCTCCCGTCTCAGTGGGCAGCATCGCCGGATACCCGACGAAAACTTGTCCCGGGCTGACAGCCCCATTCAGCCGGCTGAAAATCAGGGGCGAAACCTGGTAACGACGAGTAAGTGTGCGCAGAGTCTCGCCGAACTCCACCGCTCGCCGGTCTAGCACTCCACTCACCCAGGTCACCCCCGGTAGTTCAATCCGGTCGCCAGCCTGGATGCTGTCCGGGTTGGTCAAAGCGTTGGCGGAGATAACTGCATCCGCCCAGATGCCAAATCGGCCCGCGATGGATGTGATTGTATCGCCCGGCTGGATCACATACGTCGGGCCGGGCTCATCGGCCTGGGCGTTCGTTCCCTCTCGCACATAGAGCAGCGGGAGAAGAAGAATCAAAAGAACCGTCTTAAGCTTCATGGAACTCTATGGTATCTCCTGGCTGGAATTCTCGTAACCTGCCGGGGCAGACCTCTAGAATATAGCGTGCGGGCGCAGTCGGCGCCAGCACAGAAACCCAGCGCCGGGCCAGCCCGCAGTCCACGACCATCTGGCGTTCATCCAGCCAGATGATACCCAGATCGAAGAACACGCCCATCATGTGGATGGCGCTGTCGTAGCGGCTCGCCCGCCCACAGTCCATCAGCAATCCGTCGTCCTCCGCAAGCGCTCTCCGGAACGTCAATCCCCGCAGCCGGCAACCAAACGCGGCGCACATCCCTACGACAAGGTTGTTCTCCAGCGGCCTGGAAAGATTGCGGATCGCGACGCGCGGCATACCGATTCACAAACAAGGGCGGCTGCGCCGCCCATCTTCACTCATTGACCCTGATTCTCTGGCTCACTCGGTCAGCCAGCCGTCTCCTTGCCCAGAACCTTCTCAACGCTGTCAAGCAATTCCTGCGGGCTGAACGGTTTGGAAATGTAATCATCTACTTTTGCGATGTGTAATCCAAGGACCTTGTCGATGCTCTGAGCCTTGGCTGTGACCACAATAACGGGGATATCCCGGGTGGCCTTGTCTGCCTTCAACTGCTGATAGACCTCCCAGCCATCCATGTCCGGCATCATCAGATCCAGCAGGACCAGCTGGGGCATCTGCTCGCGAATCGTATCCAACCCCTTCTTGCCTCCAGCCGCGCCGACTACATCGAAGCCCTTCCGGTTCAGAATCAACCGGATCAGGTCGATCATCTCGGGTTCATCTTCCACACAGACCACTTTACGAAGCGGTGTCTCTGCCATTGTTCCTCCGACGCCGCACCAGCCAGAACAAGCGTCCTTAGTTTACCATAGAGCATCCGCACGCCGAATCGCGGCCATAAGCGCCTTTCACGCTTTCCTGATTATAATACCGCGATATGACGGAAGGCCACCTTCGGTTTCTCACCGATGAAGTCCTGCGCGTCCTCCTGGTCGAGGACAATGAGGATCACTCTAACCTCATCCGCATGTTCTTGGAACGCGGCAGCGTACAGCGCTTTGAGGTCGTCCAGGTTCACCGCCTCAAAGAGGCCCTCCAGAAGGTCCGCAACGAGAAGTTCGATGTGGTCTTGCTTGATCTCAGTCTTCCTGAAAGCCAGGGCCTATCCACCTTCTATTCACTGCACGCCCGCGGTGGCGGCGTGCCGATCGTCGTCCTCTCCGGCACGGATGACGAGCTGATCGCCATCGAAGCCGTGCGCGGCGGCGCCCAGGACTATCTGGTCAAGGGCCGCGCCGACCATCAATTGGTGGTTCGCTCGATTCGCTATGCCATCGAGCGCAAACGCGCCGAGATCGCCCTCCGGCGCAGTGAAGAGCACTTTCGTTCACTGATTGAGAACGCCAGCGACCTGATCGCTCTCGTTGACTTGGAGGGCCGCATCACCTATTCCAGCCCCTCCCACCAACGCGTCCTGGGGTATCTGCCCGAGAACTTGCTTAGCCGCAAGTTCATGGAAATTCTCCATCCGGATGATAGCGCATTGGCGGAACAGATTCTTGAGCATTGCCGCACATCCGCTGATTTCTTTACATCTACGGAACTGCGCATTCGCCACCAGGATTCCTCCTGGCATGTTTTTGAAAGCCACTTCAAACCGCTGCTTGACCGCACGGACGAGTTTCAGGTGGCCATCAATTCCCGCGAGATCACTGAACGCGTCCAAAAGGAGCGCGAACTGGCGCTGGCCTACGATGCCACCCTGGAAGGCTGGTCCCATGCCCTGGAACTCCGCGACAAGGAAACCGACGGGCACTCCAGGCGCGTCCTGGACCTGACGCTGAAAATGGCCCACGCGCTCGGCATAAACGGGAGTGATCTCATCAACATTCACCGCGGCGCATTGCTTCACGATATCGGCAAGATGGGCATCCCGGACAGCATCCTGCAGAAGCGCGGCGAATTGACCGAAGAAGAGTGGCATATCATGCGCCAGCATCCGCTCTATGCCTACGAAATGCTTTCGCCGATCACCTACCTGCGGCCCGCCCTCGATATCCCCTACTGCCACCATGAAAAGTGGGATGGCAGCGGCTACCCGCGCGGACTGAAAGGCGAAGAGATTCCCCTGCCCGCGCGCATTTTTGCCATCGTGGATGTCTGGGATGCCCTGATCTCCGACCGCCCCTACAGCCACGCCTGGCCGATTGAGAACGCCAAGGAATACATTCGCTCGCAGGCTGGAGCCCACTTTGACCCCAAGCTCGTCGAGGCGTTCCTCACGATCTTCTAAGTGGCCCACTGAAAGTCTTTTTGCAAGGACTCCGACCTTCCTGCGTCACTCTCCTCGCAAGATGCCCATGGACTACTTTACTAGTTGGTCGCTGCCCCACTCCGACTGAATTCAAAACTCTTACGTCCGACTACTTAGCCCGCTGGTATAATTCGCCGATTCAAATCCACCTGCATGAGGTCTTCTTTATGATTGACGCTAACGATCTTCGCAAAGGCGTGACGTTTCAACTGGATGGCGCGCTCTATAAAGTCCTGGACTACAGCCACAACAAACCTGGGCGCGGCCTGGCAACCATCCGCGTCAAAGCCATCAACCTCCGTTCTGGCGCCACCATCGAGAAGACGTTTTCTTCCAGCGAACGGGTTGAAAACGTCCAGCTCGAATTTCACAACGCCCAATTCCTTTATTCGGATGGCGAGTTCTTTCATTTCATGGATATTGAGACCTATGAGCAGCCCGCCCTATCCGGCTCGGTGGTTGGTGATGCCGCCAATTACCTCAAGGAGCAGATGGAAGTGAAGATCACCGTCTTCGAGGGCGAAACCCTGGACATAGAACTGCCTCTGACGGTTGAGCTCGAGGTGGTGCGGGCCGAACCCTCCGTGCGGGGAGACACCGCCACCGGCGTGAATAAGAAAGTGGTTACTGAAACCGGACTGGAAGTCTCTGTTCCCGGGTTTGTCGAAACCGGCGATACCATCCGGGTGGATACCCGCACCGGCGCTTACCTGACACGCGTGTAGCATGCTGACCCCCTCCGGCAGGGAATGCCGTTACTTCTACGGGGATTATTATCGCGGCCGGCACCACGAGGAATGCCGATTGCTCAAAGCGGCCGGACTGGCCTGGCGGCCTCAGCACTGCAAAACCTGTCCCATGCCGGATATCCAGCGCGATAACGCCTGTGAACACCTGGAATTCGCGCCCAGTCTGAAGCGGCCATTCCTCATACTGGCCGAACAGGTGCAGTTGACTGCCCACTGCAACAAGTGCGCCTGCGAAGTCTCAGAACCAAGGATTGGCTGCGGTCAGTGCCACGCCCTGCCTCCCATATTCCTCGCGACCACCGATGACGCTGACCCTCCTGCTTGATCTCGACAATACCTTGCTGGATAACGATATGGGGGCGTTCATCCCGGCCTATTTGAACGGTCTCGCCGAGGCGATGTCCGCGTATGTCCCACCCGAGGAGCTTGTCCCCGCGCTGCTCAAAGCCACCCAGGCCATGCAGGAAAACACCGACCTGCGCCGGACGCTCAAGCAGACATTCGACCACGCCTTCTACCCCGCCCTGGGGCTCAACAGTGCGGACGCACAGGACCTGATTGACCACTACTATGCCGAAAAGTACCCCGCCATCGCCACGCTGACCGCCCCGCGTCCGGTGGCCATTGACTTCGTCAGGGAGGCATTCCATCGCGGCCACCGCATCGCCATTGCCACCAACCCACTGTTCCCCCGGACTGCCATTGCCCAGCGACTGGCGTGGGCCGGACTCCCGATCGAAGCCAACAGCTTCAGCCTTGTGTCCTGCTACGAAGAGTTCCACTTCACCAAACCCAGCCCGGCCTATTTCGCCGAGGTGCTGGCCCGCCTGGGATGGCCTGAGGGCCCGGCCCTGGTGATTGGCGACGACCCCGCAAACGATGCCGCACCCGCCGCGAAACTTGGTCTGGCATCTTTTCTCGTCCGGACCGACTTACCCGATTCGGTCGCTCCTAGGAAAAACAACGCCGGCGGAATCGAAGACATCCTGGATTGGATCTCCGCCCAGCCCGCCCAAACCCTCGTGCCTTCTCTGGACAGTCGCGACGCCATCCTTGCCACCTACCGAACCTCGCATGCAGCCATTGCCGCGTTTGCGGCCGGGAAGGACCTCGCCGCGTTGCGAACCCGACCCGCCGAGGGTGAATGGAGCCTCACCGAAATACTCTGTCACTTCAGGGATGTGGACGCCGAAGTGACCGCGCCCCGGCTCAAAACCATCCTTTCCTCGGAGGACGCATTCATTGCTGCCGTTGACCCGGACACATGGGCAAAACCGCGCCGATACAATGAACAGGACCCGCTGGCCGTCCTGGAAGAATGGCTGAACCTGCGCTACCAAATAATGGCCGTGTTGGATGCCCTGACAGACGCCGACTGGGAACGCCAGATCCGCCACAGCATTTTTGGCCCCACCACGTTGTTGGAGCTGATGCGGTTCAGCGCCCGGCATGACCGTCTGCATATCCAGCAGGCAGCGAACACGCTGGAACGCGTCGCGTAGTCGTCTGGCGCATCCGAATCTAAACAGGCGTGTTATACCAAGCACCATCCCGGAGGCAACATGGAAGACCGTAAGCGTATCGTGATTACCGGCCTGGGCTGTGTCAGCCCGGTCGGAAATACCCTTGAATCCACCTGGAGCAATCTGGTTGCCGGGACGCCGGGGGGCGGGCCGGTTACATTGTTCGATGCATCTGAACACAAGTGCCGTATCGCCGCCGAGGTCAAGGGCTGGGACCCGGACTCCATGTTTGGGCGTAAAGAAGCCCGGCGCATGGACCGCTTTACGCAGTTCGCCATGGCCGCTGCCCTCGAAGCCCTCTCCGACAGCGGCCTGACCATTGACGACGGCAACCGCCACCGCATCGGCGCCGTCATCGGCTCTGGCATCGGCGGGCTGGGGACCATCTCGGAACAGATCGAAGTCATGCTGACCCAGGGCCCCACCCGCGTCAGTCCATTTCTCATCCCGATGATGCTGCCGGATACCGCCGGCGGCATGCTCGCCATACACCTCGGTATCCGCGCATCCAACCTTGCCGTAGTGACGGCCTGCGCCACCGGCACCAACGCGCTGGGCGAAGCCGCCGAAGTGATTCGCCGCGGCCAGGCCGACGTGATGTTCGCGGGCGGCGCCGAAGCCTCCGTCATCCCAATCGCCATGGCGGGCATGGCCTCCATGACCGCACTATCCACCCGTAACGACGACCCCGCCCGCGCCAGCCGCCCGTTCGACCTGACCCGCGATGGCTTTCTCATGGGCGAAGGCGGCGCCATAATGTTGCTGGAGTCATTGGAGCACGCCCAGGCACGCGGCGCACGGATCTATGCCGAAGTCGCCGGCTACGGCAGCACCAACGATGCCTATCACATCACCGCTCCTGCCGAGAATGGCGCCGGCGCGGTCGCCTGCATGCAAATGGCCCTGGACGATGCCAATCTCCAGCCGGACGCCATCGATTACATCAACGCCCATGGCACCAGCACGCAACTGAACGATAAGAACGAGACCGCCGCCATCAAGACCGTGTTCGGCGAAGGCGCCTACGCCATCCCCGTGTCGTCCACCAAATCCATGACCGGCCACATGCTGGGCGCATCCGGCGCCATGGAAGCCCTGGTGTGTGTCAAAGCCCTCGCGGCACAGACCATCCCGCCAACCATTAACTACGAAACTCCTGATCCCGCCTGCGACCTGGATTATGTTCCCAACCAGGCCCGCTCCGCGGAACTGACGTATGCCATGTCCAATTCCTTTGGCTTTGGCGGCCACAACGCCACCATCATTTTGGCCCGGCCGGCCGAGGCCCAGGCATGACCCTCTACGCCCACATTACCGGTTGGGGAATGAGCGCCCCCGAAAAGGTGTTGACGAATGACGACCTCGCTCAGATGGTTGATACCAATGACGAATGGATTCGCGACCGCACCGGCATCGAACGCCGGCACATCGCTGCTCCTGAAGAGAGCTCGGCCTCGCTCGGCGCTGAAGCCGCCATCAGGGCGCTTAAGGTCGCCAATCTGCATCCTCGGGATGTAGACCTGATCATCTGCTCGACCTCCTCCCCCCAGCACATCTTCCCGGCCACCGCCTCCGTCATCCAGGATCGCATCGGCGCCATCAACGCTGGCGCCTTTGACTTGCTGGCGGCCTGCACGGGCTTCATTTTCGCCATGAACATGGCCACCCAAGCCATCCGCGGCGGGGCGATCCGTAACGCCATCGTCATCGGCGCGGAAACGCTCTCTCGCCTGGTAGATTGGAACGATCGCACAACCTGCATCCTCTTCGGGGATGGCGCCGGAGCGTTCGTGTTGCAGGGCAGCGACGAGCCCGGCGGGGTGATTTCCTCGGTGATGCGTTCAGATGGCTCCGGCGGAGACCTGCTCTGCCTCCCGGCCGGCGGCAGCGCCATGCCCGCGACGCCGCAAACGATAGCCGATGGCCTGCACTATATTCAGATGAACGGCAGGGAAGTCTTCCGCTTCGCCACCCGTGTGATGGCCAACGCCTCCAGAGAGGTGGTTGACCGCGCCGGTTTGCAGCTCGAGGACATCGACCTCATCATCCCGCACCAGGCCAACTTGCGCATAATCGATGCCGCCGCGCGCGGGCTCAAGCTCCCGATGGAGAAATTCATCGTTAACCTGCAGGAGTATGGCAACACCTCAACCGCTTCGATACCCATCGCAACAGTTGAGGCAGCCGAGGCCGGCCGTCTGAGAAGAGATGATAAGATCGTGTTCGTGGGCTTTGGGGGCGGCCTTACCTGGGGCGCGGTCACGGTCATCTGGACCGGCCCGTTCCCGAGCGCCAAGCCGATCAACTTCCAGCAGCAGCGGCGTCTGGCCCGCATCCGCTCCTGGCTGCGCCGCCTCGTCCGCTTCCTGGAAGGTCTGATCTGGGGTCGACGCGGTTAGCGCAACAAAAGAAGAGCCGCCCTGAAAACAGGGCGGCTCTTTTCACGCATCGGACTGGCTATTTTTCTGTTTCGTTGCTGTCGTTCAGTTGGAACAACGCCTTGATGATGCGCCGGATCAGGTCCCAGGCCACGTTCTGGCGGTAGCCCACGATGAACGCAACCACATAGATCACGAACGGCGAGGATATCTCACCCGCGTCCGAGCCCAACGTGAGTGAGAACAGACCCGCCAGCATGATCAGATACATCACGACGCCGAGAAAGATGCCCATAATCGGGTTGGTGATGTACCAAAGCGAGTATGACTTGCTAAAGTCCATCTCGTGCGTCACATGCCTCCAAAGGGCATAGATCGCGCCAACGATTCCGCCAAGACCGCCCCATGCAGCGCCGTTGATTGCAAAGAGCAGCGTCGGCTCCAGGAATGGCAGGTTGATGCCGATGCCGCTTGCCACAAGAATCGCCATGAACACCACCGACCAGGCCAACTCGTACAGGAGCAGACGCGTGGCGACCTTGCTCTCGGAGATCGAGCGCTGGATGATGGTGACCTCCAACTCGACCGAGCCGACGGCCCGTTCGGCCTCTTCATAATTGTCACGGTTCCGCAACAGCAGGTTTCTCGCCGTTTCCACCTCCACCAGCAGGCGACGGGCGATATCGATGCTCGGAACGGCGATTCGGATCGATTGCTGGGCCGCGTCCATCCGGGACCACAATCTCATCAGCCGTTCATCCGTTAGGAACAGGGCTGACATCGCGAACGCCTTCTCCGCCTCTGTGGCCAGGACTGGCGGCTCAACCGTACCCACCGGCTGGCCGACGGCGGGCGCACTCGCCAATCCACCCGGCGCAAGATCTGGCGGTGGCAGGGGAGCCTCCTCAAGCGGCGGCGAGGCCGAATCGCCCATTTCGGCGTCCAGAACGGGAAAGCCGGCGCCCATCCCATGATCGGGCTCTTCGGGCATGAGCGCTTCCATCCCGCCCTGATCCGCGCTGCCCGTCATCAGCGCTTCAAGTTCATCCGGCGTCAGGTCAATCGGAGCGGCCGATGAACCGGCTCGCTCGCTCACGTCGAATGGCAGGCCCCGGTCCGGCAGCATTTCACTGCCCGTACCTTCAACCGGGTTACCGCCAGCGTCGAGTCTATCGGAGTGCATCGCTTACCTCCTCGGCTAGGCGGCGATAGGCTGCCGCCACCAGGCTATCGGGTTTGAAATCGATCACGGCCTGGCGCGTCACCGGCGCCACCGCCGCGGCCTCATCCATGGGGATGGTCGTACTGAACAATCGATTCTTGAAAACTGAACGCAACTCCTCCAACACCGCCGCGGCATGCGGCGAATCGGGCGGGTGCATCGTCGGCAGCACCCCCAACAAGTCAAGTTTCGGGTTGATCTTGTCGCGAATCAGCCATACTGACTCAAGTAGAGGGCGCACGCCGCGCATCGCCAGATAATCCGTCTTCACCGGGATTAGCAATTCTCCAGCCGCCACCAGCGCATTGACGGTCAGCAGTCCCAGGTTGGGGGGCGTATCAATGATCACGAAGTCAAAATCGTCTTGGACAGCGCTTATGGCGTTTTTTAGTCGATGCGTCCGATCGGGCTGTTTGAGCAGCCGGTATTCTGCTGAAAGCAGTTCAGCGCTGGCAGGGGCCACATCCAGGCGCTCTCCGCCGCCGCGCAATATGTTTCCCAGCGAGAGCTCCGGCTGCAGCAGCAATTCAGTTGTGGACGGGTTGACCTGATAGGGATTGTAGCCGAAGGATGCCGTCAGCGCGCCCTGCGAATCCAGATCCACCACGACGACACGATACCCCATGGCCGCCAACGCCGCTCCCAGATTCATCACCGTGGTCGTCTTGCCCACACCGCCCTTCTGGTTGGCTACTGCGATTACGCGCCGCATGCCTGCCAGTATAGACCATGGCCAGAAAGAAGTCAATTAATTTCCCTGCGCAGGGCAAATACCCACATTGGGCGTGTTCCGCGGGCGCAAACGCCATAGTAAGAGAACTATTAGATTCATTGTCAGGAACCTCAGCGGTAAAGTATAGTAGCCCCAAGGTTGGTATAATCTTCTGACCGACTATCAGGTACCAAGGTGTTGGCCATAAAAGTTTTGAATTCCGTCGGAGAGTTGCAGCGGCCAACTAGTAAAGTAGTCCAAGGCATCTTGCGAGGAGAGTGACGCAGGAAGGTCGGAGCCCTTGCAAAAAGACTTTCGGTGGGCTACTCAGTTTCGTTTCGGAGGATCGTGTGAACAACCCTCGTAGCCGAGTGTCTCTGTTCTACATTCTGCTGTTTGTCATCATCATCGCGATGATTCTGGTTCAGATACAGCAGCCCAACCAGCAGGAGACGCTCACAATTAATGAAGTAGCCGCCGACATCCAGGCGGGGCGGGTCGCCCGCATCATTGAAGACAACGACCGCCTGCGCGTCATCTACCGCGACAGCACAGACACCGAACGCATTTCGCACAAAGAGTCGCTCTCGACGCTCGTAGAGCAGCTGGTCGCCCTGGGTGTGTCTCCTGCAGATCTCGCGCCCGACAAGATCAAAGTCGAGATTCGCCCGCCGAGCGCCTGGCTCAACGTTCTGACCGTGCTTGGTTACATCGCGCCGTTCATCATCCTGGCGGCCGTGTTCTGGTTTGTCTTCCGGCAGGCGCAGGGCAGCAACAATGCTGCCATGTCGTTCGGCAAATCCCGCGCCCGCATGTTCTCAGGCGACCAACCCACCGTCACGTTTGCAGATGTGGCCGGGGTGGAAGAAGCTAAAGAGGATTTGAAGGAAGTGGTTGAATTCCTGCGCGAGCCGGAGAAATTCATTTCCCTCGGCGCACGCATCCCCAAGGGCGTTCTGCTTGTCGGCCCTCCTGGCACCGGCAAGACGCTCCTCGCCAAGGCCGTTTCCGGCGAGGCCGGCGTGCCGTTCTTCAGCATATCCGGCTCGGAATTCGTCGAGATGTTCGTCGGCGTCGGCGCCAGCCGCGTCCGCGATCTCTTCGAACAGGCCAAGCGCCATTCACCCTGCATCGTATTCGTTGACGAGATCGACGCCGTCGGGCGCCAGCGCGGAGCTGGCCTGGGCGGCAGCCACGACGAACGCGAACAAACATTGAACCAGTTACTGGTCGAGATGGATGGCTTCGATACCGATACCAACATCATCATGGTCGCCGCCACCAACCGCCCGGATATCCTCGACCCGGCTCTCCTTCGGCCCGGCCGCTTCGACCGCCAGGTAGTACTCGACCGCCCGGATGTGCGCGGCCGAGAAGCGATCTTGAACGTGCACATTAAGGGCAAGCCGCTCGAGCCGGAAGTGAACCTGAGCCTCCTGGCACGCGGCACGCCGGGATTCGTCGGCGCGGACCTGGAGAACCTGGTCAACGAAGCCGCCATCCTCGCCGCTCGCCGCAACAAAAAATCCATCGGGCAGCCTGAGTTCCAGGAAGCCATTGAACGCGTCGTCGCCGGGCCAGAACGCAAGAGCCGCCTCATCAGCCCGGAAGAAAAGCGAATCATCGCCTATCATGAAGCCGGCCACGCAATCGTCTCCCATGTGCTGCCCAATGCTGATCCGGTGCACAAAGTCACCATCGTGCCGCGCGGCCGCGCCCTGGGTTATATGATGCATCTTCCCGAGGAAGACCGTGAAATGCTCAGCCGCAACCGCCTGCTGGACGACATGGCCGTCGCCCTCGGCGGCCGGGCGGCCGAAGAGTTGATTTTCGACGACATCACCTCCGGGGCCGCCTCTGACCTGCAAAGCGTGACTCGCACCGCCCGCAACATGGTCATGCGGCTCGGGATGAGCAAGAAACTCGGGACGCGCGTCTATGGGCAGAAAGAGGAACTCGTGTTCCTTGGGCGCGAGATCTCCGAGCAGAAAGATTATTCCGACGCCATCGCCGAAGAGATCGACCGCGAGGTGCTTGACCTGGTCAACCAGGCCTATGAGCGCGCCAAGGACGTCCTGAATAAACACATGGACAAACTTGAGGAAATCGCCAGGAAATTGCTTGAGGTCGAAACCCTGACGCGTGAGCAGTTCGAAGCGATTTTCCCACCCTTGAATGCCAAGCGCATGGGAGGGACCCCAGTTCTCGCCAATGGCAAGAGCAGCTAGCTAACGCCGTGTGCAAGTATCTCCCTGGTTTGCCACATCCGGGCCGATACTCGTCGGCTTCGCCTCCGAGATCGACTCCTACGGCTGGTGGTAGGGGCCGACCACCCGCCAAAGGCGGTGTGCCTGGCCTGAACGAAGTGAAGGGTCGGCCCGAAAAAGAACCTCCCTCCGAAATTATTGCACACGGGGTTAGCTAACCCTGTGTGCAGATTTCAAGAGCGGCAGAGAGAAAGTGTCATTCCGAGCCCCGCAGGGGGCGAGGAATCCACCCGGCAGTTTCTTTCAAGGTTCTGGTTGTCGCAGACTTCAAGGATTTGGGCGGATGCTTTGGCCTGAGGACCTCAGCATGACACGCGAAACAAGGACGTTTCGCCAGTGCAAAACTCGCACACGACGTTAGCTGGTCGAATGAAATAGAGAAGCCCCCTGGATGAGGGGGCTTCTTTTTGTCAATTGTGGCTGCCTTCCTTGTGCTGGCGCACCAATTCGCGCCGCAGAATCTTACCTACGGTGCTGCGCGGCAGCGCCTCGACGAACTCGATGTCCTTCGGCACCTTGTAGGCGGCCAACTGTTCCTTACACCAGGAGCGGATTTCCTCGGCGGTCGCCGTCTCGCCCGGCTTGAGCACCACCCAGGCCTTCACCGCCTCTCCGCTGTGGGCATCGGGCACACCTGCTACCCCCACTTCGAGAACCTTGGCAAATTTCTGGATGATTTCCTCCACCTCACGCGGCCACACCTGGAAGCCGCCAGGTTTGATCATTTCCTTCTTCCTGTCGACAATGAAGAAATAGCCGTCTTCATCCATATAGGCGATGTCTCCGGTGTACAGCCAGCCATCTCGCAGGACGTTAGCCGTCTCGGTTGGCATATTGTGGTAACCCTTCATCACCTGCGGCCCGCGGATGGTGATCTCGCCGATCTGGCCCGCTTCCAGCGCCGTTACGCCATCTTCCAAGTCGACGACTCGGCAGTCTACATCGGGTAGCGGCAGGCCAATCGAGCCGGGTTTGTTGAGCCCCAGCACCGGGTTGCAGTGCGTCGCCACCGGCGTCTCCGAAAGGCCATAGCCCTCAACCAGTTTGCCGCCGGTGATCTCTTCAAAGCGGTCTTTCGTCTCGCGCAGCAGCGGCGCCGACCCGGATATGCAAAACTTGATGCTGCTCAGATCGTACTTTCCGGCCTGCACATCTTTGTGATTGTTGATGGCGTTGTACATGGCCGGGACGCCCGGATAAATGGTGGCTTTGTACTGGGTCAGATTCTTGAGCACATCCGCAGTATTACGAGGGTCCGGCACCATCACGAAAGAGGCCGCCTTCTTCACGCCATAGTTCAACCCAGCAACCATACCGTAGGCATGGTAGAGCGGGATGGCCATCAGCACGACTTCCTTGCCTTCAACGCCGCTCGGATTCCATGCGTCGATCTGATAGGTATTGCACACCAGGTTGCGGTGTGTGGCGATCACTCCCTTGGACAATCCGGTGGTGCCTCCGCTGTACTGGAACAGGGCAGTGTCGTCCATGTGGATGTCCACCCGCGGCCGCTCTTCCGGTTTGTGCTTGGCGATCAGGTCCATCATCCATACGTCGTTATCCCGCAGGGTGACCTTGAAACCGGCCTTCTTCTCTTTTGCCAGGGTAAACAGGAGGCGCGTCACCGGTGGCAGCTGTTCCTTGATGTTCGTCGCTATGATTCGCTTGATGCGCGTTTTGCCCTGGATTGCCTTCACTTTTTCATAGTTGTTGGTCATCAAGATCATCACTTCAAGGCCCGCATCATTCACCTGATATTCGATCTCGCGTTCGGTATAGAGCGGGTTGGTGGCCACCACCACGGCCCCCAGTTTCAACAACGCATAATAAACGATCACAAATTGCGGCGTGTTGGGGATGAATATCCCGACCCGGTCGCCCTTCTTCACGCCCAGTCCCGCCAGCCCGGCAGCCAGCCGGTCTGACAGCTCATTGACCTGACGATAGGTAAGGGTTGCGCCATGAAAAATCGTACAAATTGAATCGGCATATTTACGCGCGGTTTCTTCGAATATCGCCTGGACCGTCGTATCCGGATATGCCAGCGTCTCCGGAACCCCCTGGTCGTAGTTCTTTACCCATGGCTTGTTGTTCATATGACGTCTCCGTAGTCATGCATGCAGGTTGATAGGGTTACTACGAGTATAGGAATGAAAACCACCGCTGTCAACATGCTACAGGGCATGTTCCGGCTTACCGCTTCCCAGAAACTTGCGAATGCACGCGATGATCTGCTCAACCGGCTCTACGTGCAGTGAAAACCAATGGATCTGCGGGTCGCCCGGCTTGAACCACGCCGCCTGCCGGCGGATCAGCACGCGTGTTGCGCGTTTGATTTGCGCTTTGGCCTCCGCCTCGGTCAATTCGCCCAACACATGCTGGATAACCTGGCGGTACCCGATAGCCGAAAAACTGCGGAGATCCGGTGGGTAATCCTTCAGCAGGCCCCGGACCTCCTCCACCAGCCCCTCGGAGAACATTGCGTCCACGCGCCGGTCGATTCGCTCATAAAGGACTTCACGCGGCCGCATGACGCCGACCTGGAGGATGTGATAGCGCGGCCTCCCTTGTTCGCGCTGCGTCGAGAAGCGCCTGCCGGTTTTCAGAATCACCTCCCAAGCGCGAATGGTGCGCCGGACGTTGCGTGGGTCGATTTTCTCCGCCGCTTGCGGGTCCAGGAATGCCAGCCGCTCATGCAATGCCTGCTTCCCGATATCCTGTCCCCAGAGTTCCAATGAATGGCGCAGTTTGGGATCTTCGTCCAATCCAGGCGGGTTCCATCCTCGCACGATGGCCTGTACAAACTGGCCCGTCCCCCCCACCAGGATTGGCAGTCGCCCGCGGGCATGGATGGCCTCGATCGCCCTGTAAGCAGCCTCCTGGAACATCGCCAGGTTCCAGACCTCATCTGGTTCCGCGATATCAATCAGGTGATGCGGGATGCGCCGCCGCTCCTCGGGTGTGGGTTTCGCCGTTCCAATGTCCATCCGACGGTAAAACAGACGCGAATCTGCCGAGACGATCTCCCCATTCAGAGACACAGCCAGTTCGAGACTCAAGGCGGACTTGCCCACGCCCGTTGGCCCAACCAGCGCCACCAAGGGGAGTCGTGGATCAGAGTCGGACACCGGGAATATGCTCAATAAGTGCCGGCGACTCCCCCTCAGGGAGAAAAACGGAGACTACATCCAGCCGCCAGTTGGCCTCTGGGTCATTCTGGCTTTGCAGGTAGGCCAGCGCCGAATCGACCATCTTCTGAAGTTTTCGCGCCGTGATGGCCTCTTCCGGCGCGCCATACCGCTTCGACCGGCGCGTTTTGACTTCAACGAAAACGAGCGTGTCCCCCTCTTTCACGAGCAGGTCGATCTCCCCATAGGGCGTGCGGATGTTCGCGCCGAGGAAAATCAACCCAGATTGTTCCAAATACTGTCGCGCCAACGACTCGCCTTTCCTGCCCAGTCTGACACGCGAATCGCCCATCACCTCACCCTGTCAAGGGCTCGCAGAATCTGGCTCTGAAGGCTGCGTGGCCTGGTCTTGGCTCCGTGGATGACCATCTGATACTGGCGCAGCAGCTCAGCAGTCGTCGCTTCAATGGCATACTTTTGGGCTTCGGTTTTGGCTTCAAGGCTCATGGCCTTCCATTCATCTGAGTTTGTGGCTATGCGCACCATCTTCGCGGTGAACGATGCGATATCCTCCTCTGCCAGATAACCCGTCTTCCCGTCCTGGATGATGTCTCCCACACCCGGGGATTCTATCCCTAGAATCGGCAGCCCGGCAGCCATCGCTTCGATCAGCGTCAGCGGATGGACCTCGGTAACTGAAGCTGTCACAAAGATATTCGCCATCTTCAAGTAGCAGGGAATATCTTCGTAGGGCACCAGGCCGGCAAAACGAATCCGTTCGGCTATGCCCGTCAGGTTAACCCTGTCGATCAGGTTATCCATTTCTGGCCCATCGCCAACGAGGAGCAGCCTGAGGTTATCGTAGGCCCGCGCCGCCCCAGCAAACGAGCGGATCAGGAATGGTAGGTTCTTTTCGGGACCCAGCCGGCCTACATACAACAGCACCACGTCGTCTTCCCGGAATCCAAATCCCACCCGCGGCACGGATTCCAGGCACGCCTCGATCGGGGCCAGATCGACACCGTTCGGCACAACGTGGATAGGTACATCCACTCCCGCTTGCAGCAACACCGACCGAAGACCCTCTGACGGCGCAATAACCATATCGACTGCCCGGCAAAAAGGAGGCAGAAAGGCTTTGACGAACGCCTCGCCCAGTACATCCGGCATCCAAGGCAGATAGGCCTGGGCGTACAGATCGTAGCGAGTGTGATTGGTGTATATGATCGGGATATTGCGCGGCTTGCAGTATCGCAGTGCTAACCGACCGCTCAATGACGGATGGTGGACGTGCACGACATCCATTGTGCGAAGCAATTGCTGAGCGCGCCGCGAGTATCTCAAGCTGACGCGGATATCCATGTCCGCCACCGGGAGCGCCAGCGGAAATCCAGGCGAGCGAATTACGTTCGTCTCGTCGTCTTCTTCGACTTCATCACCAAAAGTGAACACGAAGACCTCATGCCCATGTTGCTCGAGCGCCATCTTGGTCAAAGCGATGTGATTGGTCACGCCACTGACATACGGCTTATAGATATCCGCCATCATCCCGATGCGCATGCTCGGCCTTCTCCACTTGCCGGTCATCCCGGCGGAACGTGCCTAGTTTCTCAACGCTCTCACCATGAGAGCCACTCCCCCGATGATCAGCAGGAGCGGCCACAGGAACTCTTCGTTCAGCCACGAAAAATAAACGATGTCCAGCGCCGAGATCAGCGTTATGACACCCACCGCCACCAGCGAGATGCCAGCCAGACGGATGGCTTCAGGATTCTCCCAGAACGGCGGAGCCGGCGGCAGTTCGGCCTCTTCCGCAGACGGGAGCGGCATAAGTATTGCCAGCAGAAGATAGAGGAACACGCCCAGGCCGTTGGTAAACGTCAGGACGATGAAAAACAATCGCACCAGGGTCGGATCGATTCCCAGATGCTTTCCCAGGCCGCCACACACCCCGGCGATCATCCGTTCCTTTCGGCTTCTATACAGGCTTCCGCGTTGCATTCTGGCCTCCACGCTGTTGAGTGCTGTCAACTTCCTGTACGTGAATTCCTCAACGGCAGTTGCAAAGCCCTAGTTCAGGTACATATGAAACCAGTTCAGCGTTCGCTGCCAGGCATCCGCCGCGGCTTCTGGCCGGAAGGCTCCCGGGCGGCTGTCGTTGAAGAACGCATGCGGCGCGCCAGGATAGATGACGATCTCATGCGCCACCCCCTGCTCATCCAATGCCGCCTCAAACCCTCTCACCAACCCTACTGGAATCCCGTGGTCGTCCTCGCCATACAGGCCCAGGATCGGCACCCGCAGCCTGGCCGTATCGTCAGCCTCCAATGGACGGCCATAAAAACACACCGCCGCCCCGATCACATCATTATGCGCCGCAGTGGAAAGGCTCAAGCCTCCACCCATGCACCAACCCACTACCCCGGCTTTCTTGGGCGAGACATCCTCGCGCTCCACCAGGAACGCGGCCGCCGCGCTGCACTCAGCGACAGCCCGCTGCCGGTCAAGCGCCATCGCCAGTTTGCGCGCTTCGTCCGGTTCGGCCGTTGCCCGACCATGGTACAGGTCGGGGGCCAGCGCCACAAACCCCGCCTGTGCAAAGCGGTCGGCCACCTCCCGGATGTGAGGAACCAATCCCCACCATTCCTGGATTACCACGAGGCCCGGGTACTTACCGGGCGCGGCCGGCGCCGCCAGATACCCGGGTATCCTCTGGCCGTCATACGGGAAATGTACGTCGTCCTGCCTGATCTCCATAAATCTCTCCAGTCACTGTCAAAAAAGTATATCGCACCCACTCCAGGACTGCCAACCGTTTCGAAAATCCGCATTAGAATTGAAGTGTGCGAGCGGCAAGCCACCAACCCAATCCACAGCGCCTCAGCGTCGTTCTGGGCACCGTCCTGCTGGGGTACGCCCTTTCGCGTTTTGTCGAAATTCAGGAACAGACGCTCCCGCTGCAATTCCTGGGCGTGTTCGTTCCGCTTCGGCTGAACGCGAATGTCATCGTGGCTGCCCTCTCGGCTGGCCTGACCGGCGTTGGGGCAGACTGGCTGCTCCGCGATCATCCTGCTCGCGGTGGCCGCTCAACCATTCCGCATCTGGCCCTGCCGGCGCTTACCGCCTGGATACTGAGCATCCCCCTGAACAATCTGGAACTGAGCCCAACGTGGTGGCTGGCATTCCTGGGCGCGGGGTTGCTGCTGGCAATTGTGCTCACGGCAGAATTCCACACCCTGGAAGACCTTGGCCTTCGAAATCCATTTGCAAGCGCGGTTCTCATTGCCCTGGCGTACGCCATATTCCTGATTCTCGTCATCACCCTGCAGGCCGTGGGGTTGCGTCTGGTGTTCCTGATTCCCAGCCTGGGATTAGCGGCCACTCTGGTTGCCCTACGGACCAGTAACATCCTTGAGGCTGGCGGCTGGCGCTGGGCGGAAGCGCAGGCGGCGGCCCTGGTGGTCGTTCAGATCGGGGCGCCCCTGCATTATTTCGCCGTTCCCCCCGTCTCTTATGGCGTCCTCCTCCTCGGTGCTCTCTACGGCTACTCAACGCTTTCTACTAGAATCCACCTGGGTCATCCCCTCCGGCAGGCGTTCCTGTCTTCGGCGCTTGGTCTCTTCGTCGCCCTGGTCCTCGCCTCTGCACTGGCGCTATGAAACTGACGCTTGCTGACGGTCATCTGGCCGCCATTCACGCGCACGTGCAGCAGGAATTCCCGCGCGAGGGTTGCGGCCTGATCGCCGGCCGCGATGGCGTGAGCCGCGCAGTTCATCCCGTTCGCAACGCTCTGCAAAGTTCTACGGCGTTCATGATGGATCCCATTGAACAGATCCAGACAATGACAGCCATGTTTGACTCCGGGCTGGACGTGGTGGGCATCTATCACTCCCACCCCTTTGGCCCGGATGTCCCTTCATTCGTAGATATCAGGCAGCACGCCTATCCGGAGGCTGCCTGCCTGATATCTACGCCGCTGAAGTCTGGCTGGCGAACCCGCGCGTTTCGAATTCACGCAGATACCTGGAGCGAAATCGAGCTATGCGTGACTGCCTGACCGGCTACAATCTACGGCAACTTTGAACTCACCGCGGTGTTATAAATCACGCAACTCCGCTGGAACGGTCGAAAGATCGGCCATCCGCAATCCTGGTACGCCCTGAGGAGAGATCTGTTTATGAACCTGAGCTTGGCCGTCGCTTCGATTTTTCTTGGCTATATTTTAGGCGCTATTCCCTTTGGATACCTGCTCGTCAAAGTGGCCACCGGGAAGGACATCCGCGAACAACACAGCGGCAGGACCGGCGGGACGAACGCCATGCGCACCGGAGGCTTCTGGGTCGGGCTGTCGACCGCCTTGCTCGATATTGCAAAGGGGGCCTTCACGGTGGTCATCGCCCGCACCCTTGCACCAGATGTGCCCGTGATTCATGCTCTGAGCGCAATCGCCGGCATAGTGGGTCACAACTACTCCATTTTCCTGGCCAGGCGCACCCCGGAAGGCAGGCTGGTTTTGGGCGGTGGGGCAGGCGGTGCGGCGGCGCTGGGCGGCGCCACTGGGTTGTGGCCGCCGGCCGGCCTGATCATCTTCGGCTTCGGAGTTCTGATTTTCTATTTTGTTGGCTACGCAAGCGTCACCACATTGAGCGTCGGCGCGCTTGCTTTCCTCATCTTCCTCGTACGCACCCTAAATGGAACATCCCCCTGGGAGTACATGCTCTTCGGCGTCCTCGCCCAGGCGCTCCTGATCTGGGCGCTGCGCCCCAACATCAAACGTCTTCGGGAAGGCACCGAACGATTGCATGGCTTTCGGGCGCGCGGCAAGGAGACGCCGCAGCCTCCCAATCCGTAAAAGCCACACAACCCGCCGAGGCGGGTTATCTCATTCTCGCTCGACGGCGTCGTAATACTCTTCGGAGCCCAACGGTTCTTCGTTAAAAGTGCGCCGGTAATGGGCAACCATGTTCTGGCGGTGCAACCGCTGCGCCAGCCCACCCAGCAGGACGCGGCTTTTTCCGCATTCTTCGATGGTCGTCTCTTCCAGCAGGTCCAGCGGATAGCGCCGCCGGGTGGCCTTCTTGACTGCCTTCTTGATTTCGGTCAGATAGGCGATGTCCTCTGAGATCTTGTCATCGATCTCGCCACGCAGGATGATATCGCCATGGCCCTGCACGATGTTCTCCAGTCCCATCTTCGGGACGCGCTTCAGGGATGCGATGCTATCGTCCAGGTCCCCATCCGCCACGAACGGAAGAGACATGATCGTATCGCCCGCGAACAGGATTCGGTCTTCTTCGACCAGGATGGCGATGGAATCTTTCGAGTGGCCCGGAAAAGGAAATATCCTCAGGGATTTCTTGCCCACCTGGAGGTCCAGTTCCCCTTCATCGAATGTGATCTGTGGCAGGGCGATCTGGATATCACGATAGGCAGGGTTGTGTTCCCGCTCCCGGTCAAGCGCCGGGATTCCCCGTTCTTTCAGCATGGCATGGCATAACGTGTGCGCCAGGATCTTCGCACCCGCAAATTGCGCGGTGCCCCAGGAATGATCGGCATGGTAATGAGTGTTGATGACATACCTTACAGGAACCTGGAGTTCACGTTCGATGAACCCACGGATGAATGTCGTCTCTTCGGGGTATGCCAATGTATCAATGACGACCGCCATATCCGGCCCCGCGATAACCCCGGCAGTAACTTGAGCATATTGCGTGCTCTGGAAAAAATAAACGTTATCCGCGATGCGTTCGTGTTGGACGATCATTCGATGCTCCTGGGCAAAACTAGCGAAGGATATCACAAACGGGAACGGAATGTCAAGAAAATTTGACATAATTTCTCACGCCTACGATGTGTTGACAGCGAGGCATCGTCCATGTATAATCTTGCGAAATCAATATCCTCCGCCGGGAGGAGTATGCAGGGCAGCCCTCTTCAGAAAGGCCGGGTCTTGGCTGAAAGCCCGCCAGAGGAAACGCCCTCAGAAGGTCGCCCGGTTCGGTTGCTGAAGAACCCAGTTCGCTGGCAATAGAACAGCACGGGGATGCCCGTTACAGCACAGCCCTGATGATGGTCGGGGAGCAAGTGCGCCGGTGAAATACTGGCGAAACGAGGTGGTACCGCGGAAAAACGCTCTTTCGTCCTCACGAAGGAGCGTTTTTGTTTGTTGGGATAATGCCATGACCCTATCCGAATTCATTGAATTCCGCGACCGCATCTTCGCGCTGCATCAGCGCAGCGAATTCCGTGCCGCCCTTGATTCAGTCATTGCCGAGCGCGGCCGCTTCCCCGAAGAACTGAACTCGCTCATCTTCTGGCAGGCCTGTTTCCATTCGCTCCTGGGCGAACCGGACGCCGCCCAGCGCACGCTCCGGGATGGCCTGGCAGCCGGGGAGTGGTGGCACCCCAGCCTGCTTCAGAACGACCCCGACCTCGCCTCCCTTCAGAATCTGAAGGAGTTTCAACGACTACTGGAGATGTGTGAGCAGCGCTTTGAAGCGGCGCAAAAGGACTGGCCCCCCGAGCTGATCGAATTCCTCCCGCCATCGGGGCCCACTCCGCCCCTGCCCTGCTTGATGGCGCTTCATGGAATGGGAAGCCGCGCCACCCTGGATGCGCCCCACTGGCAGCCTGCCGCCGAGCACGGCTGGCTGGTCGCTCTGCCCCAATCTTCGCAACTGTTCAGCCCGAGCCGCTTTCACTGGACGGACAGGCCGCGGGCCGTGAGTGAGATTCGCGGCCATTACCAAGGTCTCTGCGATGAGGGAAGGATATCCCCGGACCAGTCGGTTCTGGCTGGCTTTTCTCAGGGCGGCGCGCTCGCCATAAAACTGGCTCTGGGGCAGGAAGTTGCCTGCCGGGGGTTCATCGCCGTCGCCCCGGGCAGCGACCCGCTTGAGTCTCTGGAACCCCTCGTGGACACCGCCCGGCAGGCCGGCTTGCGCGGCTACCTGATAACCGGCGGAAAGGACAGCCGCCGTGATTACTTCAAAAGCCTCCACGAGTGGCTGAATTCGCACGGCATCCCCTGCCAGATCGAATGGCATCCTGAGATGGGCCATACCTTCCCGGCCGACATGCGCGCCAGTCTGCTGACCGCGCTGGCCTTCATAGTGAATGCTTCTTCCACCGGAGAAACCACATGACCGAAACCGCCTTGCCCAAGACCTACGATTTCAAAGCCACAGAGGAGCGTATATACGCCCTCTGGGAATCGCGCGGTTACTTCCGACCCGCCAACGACCCGCGTAAACCGGGGCACGACCCCGCCCGCACCCCCTTCGTCATTTCCATCCCGCCGCCTAACGTCACCGGCGAACTGCACCTCGGCCATGCCGTATTCGTGGCAATGGAAGACCTGATGATACGCTACCACCGTATGAAAGGCCTCCCCACCCTCTGGGTGCCGGGGTCGGACCACGCCGGCATCGCCACCCAGTTGCAGGTGGAAAAGCACCTTCTGCAAACCGAAGAAGCCACGCGCGAAGAACTAGGTCGCGAGGCGTTCCTGAAACACACCTGGGAATGGAAGGAGAAGTACGGCAGCATCATCACCCAGCAGATTCGCCGCCTGGGCGCTTCCTGCGACTGGCAGCGCGAGCGCTTCACGCTCGATGACGGCCTGTCCACTGCCGTGAACGAAGCCTTTGTTCGGCTATACGAAAGGGGGTTGATTTACCGTGGCCCGCGCCTGATTAACTGGTCCCCCGGTCTCAAAACTGCCGTTTCCGACCTGGAAGTCGAGTATTCGGAAGAACCCGGCAAACTCTTTTTCTTCAGGTACCCGCTGGCCGACAGCGAAGATTTCATCCCGGTGGCCACCACCCGCCCGGAAAGCATCCTGGCCGACACCGCCCTTGCCGTTCATCCCGATGATGAACGCTACGCCAGATTCATCGGCCAGTCGGCGCTGGTGCCCATTCTCGATCGCCGCATCCCCGTCATTGCGGATGACTATGTGGACCGCGAGTTTGGTACCGGCGCGCTCAAAGTTACCCCCGGCCATGACATCAACGACTACGCCATCGGCCAGCGCCATAGCCTGCCCATCATTTCCGTGCTGGACACCGAGGCCCGCGTGAACGAAAACGGGGGCAAATACCAGGGCCTCGACCGTTTTGAAGCCCGCAAAGCCCTCTGGGCAGACATGGAAGCCGCCGGGCTTACCCTGAAAACCGAACCCTATGTGCTCAAGGTCCCCCGCTCACAACGCGGCGGCGAAATCGTGGAGCCGATGATCAGCACCCAGTGGTTCGTGGAAATCGCGCCCCTTGCCCGGCAGGCTCTCGCCGCCGTCCGCGATGGCCGCATCCGCATCATCCCTGACCACTTCGAAAAGGTGTACTTCAACTGGCTGGAAAATATCCAGGACTGGTGCATCTCGCGCCAGTTGTGGTGGGGCCACCGCATCCCCGTCTGGTACGGCCCAGACGGTCAGCAATTCTGCGCCCGCACTGAGAAGGAAGCCCGTGCCCAGGCCAAAGCCCACTATGGAAAGAAGGTGGAGATTGAGCAGGACCCGGACGTTCTCGATACCTGGTTCTCTTCGGGATTATGGCCCTTTTCCACGCTCGGCTGGCCGGAGCAAACCCCCGACTTGGCTTATTTCTACCCCACCTCGGTGCTCGAGACTGGCTACGACATCCTCTTCTTCTGGGTGGCGCGCATGATCATGATGGGCCTGGAATTCACCGGCCAGCCGCCATTTCACACTGTTTACTTGCACGGCATCATCCGCGACGAGCAGGGCCGCAAGATGAGCAAGACCCTCGGCAATGTAATCGACCCGCTCATGGTGATGGATGAACTCGGCACGGACGCCCTGCGCTTCACCCTCCTGGTCGGCTCGACCCCCGGCAAGGACACGAACCTGAGCGTGAAAAAGGTGGAAGCCAACCGCAATTTCACAAACAAACTGTGGAACGCCGGCCGGCTCGTCCTCAGCCTGCTGGAGCGGTCCCCGTCGGTTGCCGAGGACGCCGCCACGCCCACCCTTGCTGACCAGTGGATCGCCGCCCGCGTCCACCAACTCATCCGCGATGTGGAAAGGCTATTTGCTGCTTACCAATATGGTGAGGCCGGCCGCCAGATCTATGAATTCTTCTGGAGCGAATTTGCCGACTGGTACCTGGAGATCGCCAAACTTCAGGTGGCCGAGGGCGGAGCGCGCGCCCACGCCACTTCTCGCATTCTTGTAGATGTGCTCGACGCATGTCTGCGCCTGCTGCATCCGTTCACGCCTTTCGTTACGGAAGAACTCTGGCAGCATCTCCGCCGCGCCTGCCTGGAGAAGGGCAAACGTTTCATCCCCAATGAGGGCTGGGCGGAGGCGCTCATTGTCGCTCAATGGCCTCAGGCGCCAGAAGCGCATCCTTCCGAGCAGGTTGCCATCTCAAACTTTGGCCTGCTGATGGAGATCGTCCGCGCCATCCGCAACCTGCGCGCCGAAAAGAACATCAAGCCCGGCCAGCGCTTCTCCGCCATCCTCGTGGCGGGGGAACACCAGCCAATGCTTGCCGCCCAGGCGTATGCGCTGGCGGGTCTCGCCCAACTGGATTCCGAACGCCTTGTATTGGAAACCGCCCTGCCTGCAAAACCCGCGGGCCATGTCGCCCTGGTTGCCGGGCCGGTCGAGATCTACCTGCCTCTAGCCGAGATGGTGGATCCGGCCGAGGAAGGCGCACGCCTGGCCAAAGACCTGGCGGAGACCGAGAAGCAGATTCAACGCCTCGAAACCCTGCTCGGCTCGGATTTCAGAACCAGGGCGCCCGCCGAGGTGGTCGAACGCGAACTCGAGAAACTGGCTTTGTTCAAAGAAACAGCCGACCGCTTGAAAACGCAGCTTGGAGAACTTGAATGAAGCCCACCGCACTGTGACCCGATGAAACTCAGATCGTTACTAAGGGCACTGCTGAATCTGGCAGTGGGCTTGGCGTTGGGAGTGGCAGGGGTGGAATTGGTTCTCCAAGCGAACGCCAGCCTGCTTCCCCGCGGCGTGCCTTCGATTCGCCCGGCCGACCTTCCCGTCGCTCTCCGGGAATACGATGTGCGCTTTCTGGACGCGGATGCATTTCTCTGGCGGCCCGACCTCATCCGTGCGCCGGCGGAGAACCGCCTGGAGGCGCATGTGATGTTTCAGACCGATGAGTTCGGTTTTCGAAACCCCCCGGGGTTGCCCGGCCAGGTCTTTGCCGTGATTCTCGGACGGTCGTTCTCGCTGGGCGCGCAGGTCAACGCCCCGTGGCCCAGCCTGCTGGGATCTGCCACCAGACAATCCGTGCTAAACCTCGCCCAGTCGGGCCCCTCACTTTCCAAACGCTTGACGACTATGGCAATCTACGGCGTGCCGCGCCATCCAAGGTGGACGCTCGTGGACGTCATGCCAGCCCTCGATATCCTCAACGGACAGCCTATCGCGCTTCCGCTCCTGCCTCCGCTGCTGGCGGTCTTTATTCTGTTTATCCCCCAGGAGATCGTCCAATCCAACGCCTGGCCGCCCGTGCTGCCCCCATCTTGTCCATTGCCGCCCTCACGTCAATCGTCGCGATGATGGCACTCACCGCGCTGCACGGGAACGATCTCCAACCATTCCTGTACGGCCGGTTCTAACGACCCGCTCACTTTTCCGGCAGATACTTCTTTCGCCACTGGTACAGCCGGTTCAGGGCCTCCACCGGGCTCAACTCATCGAGCGCCAAAGCCTCCAATTCCTCCAGCAGGGGATTCGTCTCTGGGAACAGGGCGATCTGTTTGGCTGCATTGGGATCAAGTTTGGCCGCATTCCCTGAGGTGGACTCCAACTGATGCAGGATTCCCTTGGCGCGTTCCACCACCGACCCCGGCAGCCCTGCCAGCTTGCCCACATGGATGCCGTACGAGCGATCCGCCCCGCCCGGGACGATCTTGTGCAGGAATACCACCTGCCCGCCGCCCTCGCTAACGGCCACGTTGTAGTTCCGAACGCCCGGCAGGAGGTCGGCCAGTTGCGTCAATTCGTGATAGTGAGTGGCAAACAGGGTCTTCGAACGCAGCCGCGGTTCGTTGTGGATGTGCTCGACCACCGCCCAGGCAATCGAAAGCCCATCGTAGGTACTCGTCCCGCGTCCGACTTCGTCCAGCACCAGCAGGCTGCGCGGCGTGGCATGGTGCAGGATATTCGACACTTCAATCATCTCCACCATGAAGGTGGAGTGACCGGCATGAATCTCATCCTGCGCGCCGATACGCGTGAAGATACGGTCGACCACGCCAATGCGGGCGCTTTTGGCCGGGACAAAACTGCCGATCTGCGCCATAAGCACGATCAGGGCCGTTTGCCGCAGGTAGGTGGACTTGCCGCTCATGTTCGGGCCAGTGATAATGCGCACCCGTTCGCCCGGCTCGAAGACCGTATCGTTGGGTACAAAGCGCTCGCCGCCCCGCAGGCCGCGCTCGACGACCGGATGCCGCCCCTCCCGGATATCGATAATATCTTCTTCCACGACCTCCGGCCGCGCATAGTCTTCGCGCGCCGCCGCGTCCGCAAACGTAGCCAGACAATCGATCTCCGCCAGCGCCCGGGCAGTGTTTACCAGCTTTGCCGCCGATTTTGCAAGCCGCTCACACACTTCCCGGAACAGCCCCGCCTCGATCTCGCGAATCCGCTCTTCGGCATTTAGCACCAGATTCTCGTACTCTTTCAACTCCGGGGTGATGTACCGTTCGGCGTTCACCAGGGTCTGCTTGCGTATATAGTCGTCTGGGGCCATCTCGGCGTTGGCGCGGGTCAGTTCGATGTAGTATCCGAAGACCTTGTTGTAGCCAACTTTCAACGATTTGATGCCGGTGCGCTGCCGTTCCTTGGCCTCCAACCCGCCGATCCAATCGCGGGCGTGCTCGGTGGACTGCACCACGCCGTCAAGCTCTTCAGAGAAACCATGCCGGAACACGCCGCTGGTTTGCAGCGTTGCGGGCGGATCATCGGCGATGGCCTGATGCAGCAGTGCCAGTTCGTCCGCGCAGTTCGTGCAGTTCGAGAGCACCGCCGTGATGGGCGGCTCGCTGCTCGGCAGCAGCCCCAATACGGCCGGAACCACCTCCAGAGTGCTTCGCAGCGCCGCCAGATCACGCGGGATTGCCGACCCGCCCACCACCCGGTTGGTCAGCCGTTCAAGGTCGCCCAGACGTTTCATCGTCTGGCGCACTTCCGCCCGCAGCAGGCCATCGTTGAAGAAGACCTGCACGCCCGCCTGGCGGGCCTGGATCGCCGCCACATCGACCAGCGGCCGGCTCACCCACTGTTGCAGCAGGCGCGCGCCCATCGGTGTGATGGTATGGTCCAGGATACCCAGCAGCGAACCCGCCCGCTGGCCGCCCCGCAGCGTTTCTGCCAGTTCCAGGTTGCGGCGCGTGTTTCCATCCAGCACCATGAATTCACTGGTGCTATAACTGCTCAACGCCGTCAGGAGGTTCAGCGCCCCGGGTTGGGTATCTTTGAGGTATTGGAGGATTCCGCCGGCGGCGCGCACGGCCAGCGGCAGGTCCCGCATTCCAAAGCCATCCAGCGAAGCCGCGCCAAAGTGCGCCTTCAGCAGGTCAGCGCTGCGCCCATATTCAAACCGCCAGGCCGGCAGGCGGGTGTGGAATCCCGGCAGTCCGTTTCCCGCCTCAAACGCGCTATCCTCTGGCAGGAGCGTCTCCGCCGGATGCAGCCGGTTCAATTCCGCCCGGATGGCGGCCAGCGGAGGGGCGCCTTCCAGTTCGGCGGCCGCAAATTCCCCGGTCGTGATATCCACGTACGCGATTCCCGCCCGGCTGCCCTCGCCGACCACCGCCGCCAGGTAGTTGTTCCCGTCCCCCGGCAACAGGCTCGGCTCCACCACCGTTCCGGGAGTGACGATGCGCACCACCTCGCGCGGCATCAGCCCGTCGACCGGTTCGGTTCCCACCTGTTCGCAGATCGCCACGTGATAGCCGCGTTCGATCAGTCTCGAAAGGTAGTTCTCCATGGCGTGGTAAGGTATCCCAGCCATCGGCACGCGCATGTCTTTGGCAACGTTGCGCGAGGTCAGGACAATGTCGAGTTCACTCGCCACCAGCTCGGCATCTTCATCGAACGTCTCATAGAAATCCCCCAATCGGAAGAAAACGATTCGTTCCGGGTGCTGGTTCTTGATATCCAGGTATTGACGCCGGACCGGGCTGACCTTCGAGGTCTTGGAACTCATGCCTGGATTCTATGATGCCCGCAGGAATTCGGCAAGCGAACCGTCCGGCAAATCGCCCATTTGCCGTATAATTGAGCCACTATACATGCGACGACTGGAGGATAAAAGAACATGGCAAGTGTAACGTTTGAACACATCTATAAGCGCTTTGGGGACGTCACCGCCGTGAATGACCTCAACATTCACGTCGAGGACAAAGAATTCCTCGTCCTGGTCGGGCCGTCCGGGTGCGGCAAGTCCACCGCCCTTCGATTGCTGGCGGGCCTGGAAGAGATCAGCGAAGGCCGAATCCTTATCGGCGACCGCCTAGTGAATGACGTGGCCCCGAAAGACCGCGATATTGCCATGGTCTTTCAATCCTACGCCCTCTACCCCCACATGTCCGTCTACGACAATATGGCCTTCGGTCTCAAGCTGCGCAAGATGGAAAAGGCCGAGATCGAACGCCGGGTCAAGAAGGCCGCTGATATTCTTGGCATTCAGGCGCTCTTGGACCGCAAGCCCCGCCAGCTCTCCGGGGGCCAGCGCCAACGCGTGGCCGTCGGCCGCGCCATCGTGCGCGAGCCCAACGTCTTCCTGCTGGACGAGCCCCTATCCAATCTGGATGCCAAGCTGCGCGTCCAGACCCGGGCCGAGATCAGCAAACTCCACAAGGAACTTCAAACCACGTTCATCTACGTGACCCACGACCAGGTCGAAGCCATGACAATGGCAAGCCGCATCGCGGTGATGAATGCCGGGATATTGCAGCAGATCGACTCGCCCCAGAATCTGTATGACCATCCCCGCAACAAGTTCGTCGCCGGGTTCATCGGTTCGCCTGCCATGAACTTCTTCGAGGCCAAAGTCGCCCGGCAGGATGGCCGCTTGCTCATCGACGCCGGCACATTCGCTGTGGAGATACCCAAAGAACGCGCCGGTATCTATGAATCGCATACTGGCAAAGCGGTCACGTTCGGCATCCGCCCGGAAGACATCCACAACCCCGATTTCTCTCCGCCGAACATCGTACCAGCCCGTGTGGAAGCCGGTGTCGAGGTCACCGAACTGATGGGTAACGAGATCTTCGTCTACCTGAAGAACGGCGACCACAACTTCGTCGCCCGCGTCGACCCGCGCTCCCGCTATGGCTATGGCGACAAGGTTCAGATCGCCTTCAACATGGCGAACATGCACGTGTTCGACCGTGAGGACGAAGAGGCCATTCGCTGATTCCATTCCGAGCCACGCCCAGACCCCGTGGAGCTGGTCAGCGAAACGCCGCGGGGTCTGTTGATGGTTGGAGACGGAACCCCGCATGCCCGCTGAATATCTGCGACCGCTGCTGATTGACAACGGCACGAAAATCGTGCTGCTGCTTCTGGACGGCCTCGGCGGCCTTCCTGTCCAGCCCGGCGGCCCGACCGAACTCGAGCACGCCGCAACCCCCAACATGGACCGCCTCGCCGCAGAAGGCGCGCTGGGCCAGACCGTGCCGATTCGCCCCGGCGTCACGCCCGGCTCCGGGCCCGCCCACCTCGCCTTGTTCGGTTATGACCCCATCGAACACGTTGTCGGTCGCGGCGCCCTGGAAGCCACCGGCGTCGGGCTGGAGGTCAGACCCGGAGACGTGGCCGCCCGCGGCAACTTCTGTACGCTGGACGCGCACGGCAGGATCACCGACCGCCGGGCGGGCCGCATTTCCACCGCCGATGCCGCCCCGCTGGTCGAAAGGCTTCAGACCATTGCCGTGCCGGGAGTGGAGTTCAGCGTACGCCACGTCAGAGAATATCGCTTCGCCATCGTCCTGCGCGGCGACGGCCTGAGCGACGAGATTCCCGATACCGATCCCCAGCAAACCGGCCTCGCCCCCCTGGCTGTTGCTGCCAGCCAGCCTCGCGCCGAGAAGGCTGCTGCCTGTTACCAGCAATGGGTGGACAGGGCCCGTGAACTGCTGGCCGATGAGCCGAAAGCCAATGGCATCACCCTGCGCGGCTTCGGTACCGACCCCGTCCTCCCCAAATTCCACGACGCCTACGGCCTGCGCGCCGCCTGCGTGGCCGTCTACCCTATGTACCGGGGAGTCTCACAACTGGTTGGTATGGATGTGATTCATTTCGGCGGGGACACGCCGAAAGACGAATTTGCTGCCGCCGCCGCCCACTTGCAGGACTATGACTTCTTCTTCATTCACATCAAGAAGACCGATAGCAAAGGCGAGGACGGCGACTTTGAAGGCAAGGCCCAGGTGATCGAGGGCGTCGACCAGGCGCTGCCTCAACTTCTCGAGCTCCAGCCCGACGTCTTGTTAATTACCGGTGATCACTCCACCCCCGCCCGGATGAAGACCCATTCCTGGCACCCTGTGCCCTTCTTGCTATGGGCTCCCGCCCGCGCCCTGCCCGACCAGCAGACCCGCTTCGGCGAACGCTTCTGCGCCCTGGGCGGCCTGGGCACGTTTCCCGCCATCGAAACCATGCCGCTGGCGCTGGCCCACGCCGGCCGGCTGGTCAAGTACGGAGCCTGAAAGGAGACCCGCTATGAACGTCCCAATGATTGTTTTAAGGTTGATTCACATCTTTTCTGCCTTGGTCTGGTTTGGCGGCAACTTTACCGTCACCACATTCGTGTCGCCCACCGCCAAAGCCGTCGGTCCGGACTCGGCCAAATTCATGCAGCGTTTTGCCACCGCCAGTCGTTTCAGCACCAGTATGGCCATCGCGGCCCTCCTTACGACCTTGAGCGGCCTGATTATGTATTCATTGCTCTTCAAGGGCATCGCGCCGCTCAATACCGGCGCAGGCGCGGCCCTCACCTTCGGCGGCCTCTTCGGCGTGGCCGCCTTCGGCCACGGGTTCGGGGTCCAAAAACGCACCAGCGACCGCATGGTCGCGCTGATCAAGGCCATGTCCGCCGCCGCCGGCCCGCCCAGCCCGGAGCAGATGCAGGAAATGCAGCGCCTGCAGGAGAAAATGGCCGCCGGCGGCGCGGCCCTCAATATCTTGTTCGCCCTGGCCCTGATTGGGATGACCCTGAGCGAGTACTTTGCTTTTTAGGATCAGCGCAACGTTCCTGTTACGTTACTGAAACGACCATCAGCCGGAAAAGTGGCACACTGAGTGTGCCACTTTTTATTTTTGGCAGTAGGGCTTTTCGATGACCGAGGCGAATCAGAACATCAAGACGATGCCCAGCAGCGCCTACCTGATTGTCAACAGTCAGGTTTTTCCGCTTGAGCGTGAACTGGTGAACATCGGCCGCAAACTGGATAATCACATCGTCATTCAGGACTCGCGCGTTTCCCGCAACCACGCCCAACTGCGCCTGATGAACGGCCAGTTCGTCCTGCTGGACCTCAACTCCACCGGCGGCACCTTTGTCAACGAGCAGCGCGTCACCAAGAGCGTGCTCTACTCTGGCGACAGCATCTCTCTGGCGGGAGTCTTGATGAAATTCGTCCAGGATGCGCCGCGCATGATCTCGAAGGCCATGGACCGCACCGGGCCGTTGACCCCCCTCAAGTTCGAGGAGCCGCCTACCCAGGTCCAGAAAAAAGACTGAAATCACTCGCTTCTGTTGGTCTGCCCGCCAGGCCGGCCCGCGGGAACCCCTGCAAGGGGGTTGCCTCGGGCCGGGGCGCAAGCCCCGGCAACGAAAAACCACCAGCTGTCGCCTCCAGTTGGTGGTTTGTTTTAATGGCCATTGCTGGGTTTATGGACGCTGCTGCCGCGCTCCAAGGAACCACAGTCCCGCCGCGCCCGATAGCGTCAGGCCGGCCAGCACCAGGAATGCATCCCGCCAGAAGCGAATCGGAAACAGCCGTATCAGCGTATCCGAGTACAGGAACAGCCAGCTGTCGCCCTCAAAGAATACGGAGTGAAAATCCACGAAGAGCTGGTTGAAATTCAACGCCAGGTAAACCAGCAAAGTGATCGCCAACAAAATGGTAACCTGCCCCCCCCGAGCCAGAGATTGCACGAAGTTATCCATCGAATCCGAGCGCCACGCCCACAACCCGATCATCGCCAGGAACGCGACCAGCGCAATCCATACCCTCAGTCCCATCTGCGCCAGCGCTTTGACGTCCTGCATGTGCGCCAGTTCCCGCTCATTGTAGACGGCTGAACCGTCGTCGAATCTCATCGAACCAAGAAACCCGATGCCTTCGTCGTTCAGCAGGAATTCCAGCGCCAGCGGCGCCCAACGCAACCGGTCCTCGCGCGTGAACCCGTACGAGTCTTCAGGGAAACCGGGGGTACGGTACTCGACCTGCACGAACAACGGCGTCAGCATCAGGCGCAGGGCAGTCAGCGCCAGCGCCAGAGGCACAACGGCAACGAGGATGGTCCGCAACCCAAGGAGCGCCGGAGGCGGTAGATTTTTCATTGCATCTCCTGATAGTCCCCGGACAGCATGAATCGCAGCACCATGCTGTTGATGATCCATTCGACCGGGGCATGGTCGTCCGTTAGTGGTTCGCCCAGCACGGGCAGCGGCTGGCGGTGAGCCAACACGTTCGAGATCACCTCCAGCAATAGCGGATGCGTGTTGCCGCTCAGGGCGAGCTGGTTGAAGTTGACGGCGAGGTCATCGAATGACGTGGGTTGGACGGTGGCGTATACCATCGTGTTGAACGTGTAGGGGATGTCCATCACATGGACGGACGGGAACACGACCGCCAGGGTTGACACCAACGCATCGATCAGCCGCCGGTCTTCGGGGGCGCGCCCGACGTTGATGACCAGCACGCCGTCATCTGTAAGATGCTCGGCGGCGACCTCGAAGAATTCCCGAGTCGTCAGATGCCATGGAATATAGGGCGGCCGGTAAGCATCCACCGCGATCAGGTCATAGCGAAAACCGCTATGGGCCAGCCCCCATCGGCCATCCTGAGCGATGGCGTTGAGGTTTGGCATCGTCATCCCGAAATAGTCTTGCCCCACCTGGATGATTCGGGCATCGATCTCGAAGCCGTCGATCGATACCGGGCCAAATACTGCCGTGGCCTGCCGCGCCACCGTCCCGGCCGCCAGCCCAACGATGGCGATGCGTTCGATTCGCATCGCCTCTTCATAATCCGGGTTGAAGAACGGCCCCGCCAGGAATTGTTCCCAGGGGCCATCGTAGTCCAGGTCATCCGGGTGGTAAATGGAATGCACCCCCTGGCCCTCATTCAGCCGAAGGTAGCGGTAACCGTCTGCTTCCAGTACCTGGATGTAATTGTAGGAGGACTCGGTCTCAAAGATCATCCCGGCCGAATCCTTGATGCCGCCCCGCAGGAGCAAGACGGCCAGCGTCAGCAGCAGGCCGGGCAACGCCAGCCAGGGCAGCGTCCGCCGCCAACCCGCCGCGCCAGCGTGCCCGATCAGGCCCACGAGCATAAGGATCGCGCTCAAGACCAGAAACGTCCGGGTCGTGCCGATGAGCGGGATAAGCAGCAGGTCGGGCAGGAAAGTCCCTACGAACGAGCCCAGCGTGGATAACCCGTACATGCGCCCGGCCAGCCTGCCCGTCTCCTCGGCTTTCGTCGCCCCCAGCCGGATGGCAAAGGGCGATACCATGCCAAGGATGGAAATGGGCACGATGAAAAGTACAAGCACGCCGGAAAATGCGCCCAGCAGAACGCCAACTTCCAGATGATCGAAGGCATCCGCCGCGGCGCGTAGCACCGGGCGCGAGGCCAGCGGCACAACGCCGACAAAGAATCCCCCAAGCAGGAGTAACCTGTAGAAGCGAGATGGCTCAGGCCGGCGGTCGGCATACGCCCCGCCGAAAAAATAACCCGCCGTCAGGTAGATCAGGATTAGGCCGATGATGCTGGCCCACACCAGGTTGCTCGTCCCAAACACGGCCCCCAGCAGCCGGGAGGCGGAAATCTCCACGGCCAGCGTCACCATCCCGGAACAGAATACGGCAAAATACAGATACTTCGAGCGCATGGGTTCTCCCAACTGAGATTCGCCGGATTATATCGTACGTTGGAACTGGCGCTTTCACAACCTTGCCAAACGATGGTTATACTGGATACAGGATGCCGCCGGAAAACACCGCCTTCCCTCCGTTCGATGCCCTGGTTGAGACACACAGCCGGGAACTCTTCAGCTACCTCTGGCGCATCCTCCAGAACGAACAGGATGCCGAAGACTGCCTGCAGGAGACCTTCCTGAAGGCGTTTCGGGCCTATTCCGGGCTGACCCACGCAGACAACCTGCGCGCCTGGCTGTACAAGATCGCCACCAATACCGCCCGGAACCATCATCGCCGGAACAGCCGCACCCCGGTCGAGTCCATGAACGAAGATGAAGAGCTCGGCAGCCGCGACCAGGACCCCGCGCATGTCGTCGCCGCACAATTGAGTATCCGCCAGGTGAAGCAGGCCGTCATGGCTCTACCGGAAAAACAGCGCGTCGCCATAGTTCTCTCCCGATTCCAGGACCTGCCCTATTCCGAAGTCGCGTCGGTCATGGGGATCTCCGAAGAGGCCGTGCGCGCTAATGTCTACCAGGCCGCCAGGAAACTGAGGAGCCAGGTCCTGGCGGAGGAGCTGGAACATGCCTGACCACAAACCCGAGAGCGCCAATGATATGACCGATTCGATTCAGGACTATCTGCAGAACGGCCCGCGGCCCGAACTCGCCGAGCAGGCCCATGTCCGCCTGCTGGCCCGTCTGGACGCCGAACTGCCCCCGCGCGCCTACTACGACAACGTTCCCAACACCCTCATCGGCGATGTCTGGGTGGCCGCGTCAGACCAGGGCCTGGTTCTGATCGATTTTGACATCTCCGAGACCGCCCTGCTCGCCGTCTTGACGAAAGGCCAGAGATACCGCCCCGTCCGTGATGCCCGCCGCGTCGACCCATACCGCCTGGCGGTGTCCGAATATCTGATGGGCCGCCGCCAGCGCCTCGATCTCCCGGTTGACCTGCGCTCCCTTTCACCTTTCCAGCGTAGCGTCCTGCTGGCCGCCCGCGAAGTACCGCGCGGCCAGGTGACGACCTATGCCGACATCGCCCAGCGCATCGGCAAGCCGCGCGCATTTCGCGCCGTTGGCCAGGCGCTGCGCAACAACCCCGTCCCCATAGTCATCCCCTGCCACCGCATCGTGAATTCAGACGGCACCCTGGGAGGCTATGGCGGCGTTTTGGGTAGCCAGCGCAAACTGGACCTGCTGAAACTGGAAGGCGTAGCCCTCGTCGGCTGAGTCATACGCCCCACGCACACGCCAGCCCAGCCTTCTGCTGCTCCCACCTCGGCCGGGAACTGCCCAGGTTTTCTTGGCGTTCCTTGTGCGAGATGGTTCTTGCTTTTGGCTGATTCCCTCTGCCTCTTCGCCGAAATCAGACGCGGACATTGCCCCTCTCCGGCAGAACGCGTATAATTCACCAGATACCTTGCAGCCAACCCGGAGACTCCATGCCAGCAACGCATTCGGCGAATGAGATACGCCAGCAGTTCATCGATTTCTTCGTGAACAAGAAGGGCCATAGCTTTGTGGCCTCGTCTTCCCTCGTGCCGGGTGGCGATTCCACCCTGCTGTTCACCAATTCCGGCATGGTGCAATTCAAAGATGTCTTCCTGGGCACCGACCGCCGGCCTTACACCCGCGCTGTCAACTCACAGAAATGCCTGCGCGTGGCGGGCAAGCACAACGACCTGGAAGAGGTCGGCTTCGACGACACGCACCACACCTTCTTCGAGATGCTCGGCAACTGGTCCTTTGGCGACTACTACAAACAGGAAGCCATCCAGTGGGCCTGGGAGCTCCTCACGGAAGTGTGGGGGCTGCCAAAGGAGCGCCTGTACGTCACCTGCTTCAAAGACGAGCAGGGAGAGATTCCAACTGACGAAGAGGCCGCCGGATTCTGGCGCGCCCAGCCCGGCCTTGAGCCCGACCATATCATCTTCCTGGGGCGCAAGGATAATTTCTGGGAGATGGCCGAAACCGGCCCGTGCGGGCCGAACAGCGAGATCATCCTGGATCGCGGGCCGGAATTGGGCGAACTCACCTACCGGCCGGATGGTCAGGTGGACCTGGACAGCCCGCGTTTCGTTGAGCTATGGAACCTCGTGTTCATGCAATACAACCGCGTCGGGGCCAACCACCTCGAACCCCTCCCCGCTACCCACGTGGACACCGGCATGGGCTTCGAGCGTATCGTGGCTGTGTTGCAAGGCGAAACGTCCAACTACCGCACAGACCTGTTCTGGCCGCTCATCGAGCACATCCAGGAACTGACACGCCACACCGACGAACAGCGCGAGGAGAACTTCACCCCCTACCGCGTGCTGGCAGACCACGTGCGCGCCGCCGCGTTCCTCATCGCCGATGGCGTCGTTCCGGGAAACCTCGGTCGCAATTACGTCGCCCGCATGGTGATTCGCCGTGCGGCCCGCTTTGGCGGCAAATTGGGCCTCACCGAACCCTTCATGGCCTATCTCGCCCCCACGATCATCGACCTGTATGGCGGGGCGTATCCCGAACTGCTCAGGAACAAGGCCGCCATCCTGGAAAACCTGACGCGCGAAGAAGAACGCTTTCAGCGGACCGTTGAAAGCGGGCTGACCAATCTGGACAAACTCCTCTCCGAGCTTGAGAAAAAGGGCGAGAAGACCCTCGATGGCCGTCGCTCCTTTGAACTGTACGGCACCTATGGTCTGCCCTTCGAGATCGCCCGCGACGTTGCCCGCGAACGCGGCCTCGACGTTGACGAAAGCGGATTCCTGGACGCCATGGAGGAGCATCGCCTGGCATCTGGCGGCGGCAAAGCCATGGGCGAACTCGGTGGCGCGGATGCAGAAACCTTCAGCGCGGTGTTCAAGAAACTGGTCAAAGACAAACGCCTGGCCAAATCCGGTGTCGAGTATGACCCGTACTCCGCCCAGGTCGCGCGCGGCAGCGTGCTGGCCCTGGTCAGGGATGGTGCCCCTGTCGCTGAGGCCCAGCCGGGCGATCTGCTGGAGATCATCCTGCCGGCCACATGTTTCTACATCGCTTCCGGCGGCCAGGTGAGCGACACGGGCACGATACGCTCCGAGAATGGCAACGGCTGGGAGATTCGCGTCACCGATACCCGCCGTCCGGCCGCCGGGCTGGTCGCCCACTTCGGCGAAGTCGTCAGCGGCTCGCCGAAAGTCGGGGATGAAGCCATCGCCGCGATCGATTCTCAGCGGCGCCAGGACATCATGCGCAACCACACCGCCACCCACCTGCTGCACGCCGCCCTGCACGGCGTGCTGGGCGAACATGCCCGCCAGGCCGGTTCGCTGGTTGCCCCCGACCGTCTGCGTTTCGACTTCAACCACAACGAGGGTCTCACGACCGATCAGTTGGCGCAGATCGAAGAATATGTCAACCGGCGAGTGCTGGAGAACCACAGCCTGCGCATCGAATTCAAGGCGTTGGAGGAGGCCAAAGCCGAAGGCGCCATGGCCCTCTTCGGCGAAAAGTACGACGCCACCGTCCGTACCATCCAGATTGGCGGCGATGCCCCGTTCTCCTACGAACTATGCGGCGGCACCCATGTCGCCCAGACCGGCGAGATCGGCCTGTTCCTCATCACCAGCGAGTCCAGCGCCGCCGCCGGCATCCGGCGCATCGAGGCCGTTACCGGCCGCGAAGCCTACGCTCTCGTACGTGAGCGCAATAGCGAGTTGCTGAAGGCGGCCGACCGGCTCAAGGTACCCCCGGCCCAGATCGCCGCACGTGTTGGCAGTCTGCTGGATGAATTGGCCCAGACCCAGAAAGAGTTGGAAACCCTGCGCAAGCGCCTGGCCGTCAATTCGTTCGAAGACGCGCTCGCCCAGGCTATCGAGGTCAAGGGGGTTCACGTCCTTGCTGAACAGATCCCGGATGTGGACCGCGATGGGCTGCGCGAACTGGCGGATCGGTTCCGCCAGCGCTATCCAAGCGGCGTAATCGTCCTCGCCACCGTAATGGATGGCCAGCCCGCGCTCATTGCGGCCGTCACTGACGACCTGGTGAAGCGTGGGTTGAACGCCAGCGACCTCGTCAAGGCTGCTGCGATTCCTATCGGCGGCAGCGGCGGCGGCCGTCCCAACCTCGCCCAGGCCGGCGGCAAAGACCCGGCCCGCATCCGGGAGGCATTGGCGGTAGTGCTTCCCTGGGTTAAGACAAAGCTGGAGGGGTAGTCAGCCAGTCCGCTGACGATTCCGGCTCCCCAACAATGAAGACCCAGATCATACATCTGGAATCGCACGATGATGTCGCCTCTATCCGCGACAGGATGAGTTGGAGCAAGTGTCAGGAACTCCTCCTCGTCTGGCCATCCCATAACGCCAGTCTGCACACAAGATTGGACCTGGAACTTCTGGCCCGGCACGCCCGCCAGATTGGGGCGCGCCTGGCTTTCGTCGTGCGCCAGCCGGATGTGCTTATGGTTGCTTCACAACTGGGCATTCCCGCATTTCGCAGCATCCGCCAGGCGCGCCAGATCCCCTGGCAACTTGCCGGGGAGCCGGATCATGCTCAAGGTCGTCTGCTGGAAGCGCGGCGCAAGCGAAGAACACCGCGTCCTGGCCGCCCCGTTCCTCCCCAGCTCGAATCCCTTTCCACCGGCTGGCGTCTCGCCATCTTTGGGCTTGGGCTGGCCGGCTTTCTGGCGCTGTTGTCGGTCGCAATTCCCCGCGCGACCATCGCTCTCCGGCCTCAGACCCGGTCGCAAACCCTTGAATTAAGCGTCAGCGCCGAATCCAGCCTGGTCAGTTTCAATATCGCCGGCCGGCTGGCGTCACGCCAGGTCGAGATTATCGTCGAAGGTCGTCAGAGCATTCCGGCATCCGGGCAAATTCCGATTCCGCTGGCTGCGGCTAGCGGTACAGTCGTGCTCTCGAACCTTACCGATGAAACGCTGACCATTCCTGCCGGGACGGTCCTGCGCACAGCCGAATCACCGCCTCAGCGTTTCGCGACCAGCGCTCAAGTGATGCTCCCAGGGTTATCCGCTGTCGAAGTCCAGGTGCATGCCGAAGCGCCCGGCGAGGCGGGCAACCTTCCTGCTGATAGCCCGCTTTCCGTCGAGGGCGACCTCGGGTTAAAACTCGCCGCCGCGAATCCCACAGCCTTCGCCGGCGGCCGGGAGCAGGTCAGCGCCGCCCCTGCTCTCGAGGACTACGACAGCCTGCGCGCTGCGCTGCTTGATGCGCTCTGGCGGTCCGCCCTTCAGGAGGTTGGGGATAACCCACAGGCAGCCGGCCTGCTGCTGTCCACCGAGCCTGAGCGCGTCAGCATACTTCAGGAAGAATTCACGCCGGCAGAACCCCAGCCCGCGAACGAACTCTCCCTGCGATTGCGCGTGGCGTTCACTGTTGTGGTCGTTCCACAAGACCAGCTGGAAGCCTTCGGCCAGACAGTCATGGATGCCGCCGGGCCGGCCGGGTTTGTCGGCATTCCCTCGTCGTTCAGCGCTTCCGTCATCGATATCCCCCAGAAGCAGGAGGACGGCAAGTACCGGCTCACCCTCCTGTTGTCGCGTTCGCTGCAAGCGCATATCGACGCTCTCGAGGTGGCGGCCCTGGCCGCCGGAAAGACGCCTATGGAAGCCGTTGCCGTGTTGTCGGAATCCCTGCGGCTGGAGTCAGCCCCGGAGATCAGGCTCAATCTCGCCTGGTGGCCGCTGCTGCCCTGGTTGCCCTCCCAAATCCAGGTCACGCAATGACCGGGCGTATTCTGGCTGTTGACCCCGGTGAGAAGCGCATCGGCATCGCCATCAGCGATTCCACCGCCGCCATCGCCCGCCCACTGACTATTCTCCAACATACGTCCCGGTCGCTGGACGCCGCAACGATTGCTGCCATCGCTGCCGAACACCAGGTCGTGCGCGTCATTGTGGGACAGTCCGTCGATGACGACGGCCAGCCGAACGCCTCCGGCCGCCGCGCCGCTCGCCTGGCGGGAGCACTGCGCGCCCAGACCGGCTTGCCGGTTGAGCTCTGGAACGAAGACTTCAGCACCGTCTCCGCTCGCGCCGGACGGCAAATGTCCGGTGCTCGCCGGAGCCAGCGGGCCAAGCCGTTGGACGACCTGGCCGCCGCCGCCATCCTGCAGGACTATCTCGACCACCTCCGTTTGGATACAAAGTGACCCGATGACAAGACGCAATGCGCCTCGCTCAACCGGCGGGTTCCTCATTGGCCTGGTGTTCATCCTAGCGGCCTGCGCTGGCCTGGTACTGAGCTTCAACCTCGCGCTCGATTTCCCGGCCCAGGCCGCAAGCATTTACGGCCCGCCCGCCTCCGGTCTGGGTCTCTGGCAAAAGATCCGGCTTTCCTACTTCCTGGTCATGGATAAATCCCAGCTGACAAGCCCGGTCGATCCCGCGGCTGCATCCGTGAAATTCACCATCGAAAGCGGCGAATCCACCGACTCGATTCTGGCCCGTCTGGAAACGGCCGGGCTGATTCCGGATGCCGCCTCCTTTCGCGCCTACCTGATCTATAAAGGCATCGACACCCATCTCCAGGCGGGGGACTATGAATTGTCCGCTCGACTGTCGCCAGTGGAGATTGCCGGCCGCATACAGGACGCAACCCGGGCTGAGATTGCCTTCGGCGTCCTGCCCGGTTGGCGTCTTGAGGAGATCGCCCTATCGCTGCCATCCTCCGGGCTGGCCATCACGCCCGAGGAATTCATCGCCGCTGCCAACTCCCGCCCGGGCCAGGCCGCCATCACGGCTGAGTTGCCCTATGGAGTCTCCCTGGAAGGGTTCTTGTTCCCCGGGTTGTATTCGGTGCCGCGCGCCGCTGGCGCCAGTGAACTCGTCCTCATTCTCCTGCATGGGTTTGAAGGGCAGGTGACCACCAGCCTCCGGAGTCAATTGGAGGCTCAAGGACTGAGCCTGCACGAAGCCGTCATCCTGGCCTCGATTGTCGAACGCGAAGCCGTTCTGAATGATGAGAAACCCATGATCGCTTCGGTCTTTCTCAATCGCCTGCGCATGGGCATGAAACTGGATGCCGACCCCACCGTGCAATACGCGGTCGGGTTTAACCCCGGGCTGAACACCTGGTGGAGCAACCCGCTCACGTTCGAGCACCTGCAAACCGACTCACCCTACAATACCTACTTGTACGCCGGTCTACCCCCGTCGCCCATTGCCAACCCCGATCTTGCCAGCCTCCAGGCCGTTGCGTCCCCGGCCTCAACCGACTTCCTTTATTTCCGCGCCGCCTGCGACGGCAGCGGTGCGCATGTTTTCTCCTACACGCTTGAAGAACACAATGCCAGATCCTGCCCCTGAGCGTTGGCTATTTCGATTTTGACGGGCGGTTTGAATCATGGTACGCTAGCCCCATCCCCGCGGCTGAAGGGAGCCTGCACATCATGCCCGATTCACCCCTGTCCGTATCGGATGAACTTAGGGTTTACGATTCGATTCTGGAGACCATCGGCAACACGCCGCTGGTGCGCTTGAACCGTGTCGCCGCCGGGCTTGCCCCCACCCTGTACGCCAAGATCGAGTACTTCAACCCTGGCGGTTCAGTCAAGGACCGCATTGGCTACAACATCATTCGTGAGGCCGAGGAAAGCGGCCGCCTGAAGCCGGGCGGCACAGTGGTGGAAGCCACTTCCGGCAACACCGGCGTCGGGCTGGCGATCGTCTGCGCCCTGCTGGGCTACAAGACCGTCTTCGTCATGCCCGACAAGATGAGCAATGAGAAGATTCAGCTCCTGCGCGCCTACGGGGCCAAAGTCATCATGACGCCCACCGCCGTCGCCCCTGAAGACCCGCGTTCGTACTACAACGTCGCCCGACAGATCGCCAAGGAAACCCCCAACGCTGTTCTTGCCAACCAGTACCATAACCCCGAAAACCCGCGCAGTCATTATCAGACCACCGGCCCGGAGATCTGGCGGCAAACCGAAGGCCGCGTCACGGATGTCGTCATCGGCATGGGCACTGGCGGCACCATCAGCGGCATCGGCCAATACCTGAAGGAGAAGAACCCGAACATCTGCATCATCGGCGTGGATGTCGAAGGCTCGATTCTCAAAGAGATCTGGGAACACGAGGGTCAGATTCCGGAAGGCGTGGAAGCCCGCACGTACAAAGTTGAGGGCATCGGCGAGGATTTTCTGCCCGGCACCACTGACCTCTCCGTGGTCGACGACGTCATCCGGGTCAACGACCGCGAGTCATTCTTGATGACCCGCAAACTGGTCAAGGAAGAGGGTATCTTCGCCGGCGGCTCGAGCGGGGCCGCTCTGGCCGGGGCGCTGCGCCACGCCCAGTCTCTGCCCGCAGACCGGCTGGTGGTCGTAATCCTGCCCGACTCAGGCTCCCGCTATCTCTCCAAACTGTTTGATGACACCTGGATGCGCGAGAACGGATTCATGGAATCGGAATGGGAGGATGCCACCCTCCGCGAAGTCCTGAGCGCCAAGCGCATCAAAGACCTCATCACCGCCCGGGCGGACGACCGGATGAGCGAAGTCATCGATGTGATGAAGAAACACGGCATTTCACAGGTTCCGGTCCTTGCCCCCAACGGCGAGGTCGCTGGAATTGTCAACGAGATCGACCTGCTGCAGCACATGTTGAAGGCCAACCACGCACACAACAGTCAGGAGTCGATCGCCGGCATCATCCAGTCCGCGCCGCCCTCCTTCCCTGCCCATACCCATCTGCGCGACGTCATGCCCAGCATCATCGAAAGCAGCATCATCCTTGTCAAGGATGGGACCCATCTGATCGGCCTGCTTTCCAAAATCGACGTTCTTGATTTCATCTATCGCTGATTCCCTTCCACAACCCATGTTCGAAGATTTCCCAACCATTCGGATTATCCCGCTGGCTAGCCTCGTCACGCACGAATGGCACGACGACCAGCGCACCCCACCGCTCATCGACCGCCTCAAATCGAGCGGCGTCCTGCGCAACCCGCCCATTGTCTCTCCTTTCAACGATGGCACCGGCCGCTATATGGTCCTGGACGGCGCCAACCGCACCACGGCCCTGGAGCGCATGGGCTACCCGCATGTCTTGGCACAGATCGTCGAGCCGGATGCCCCCACGCTGGATTTGAAGACCTGGAACCATGTCTGTTGGGGTATCTCGCCTGCGGATTTCCTGGCCGGCATCGCCGGGGTGGAGGGAGTAGCGACGCTGAAGTTAGAAACCGGCCGCACAGAAGAGAGTTTCCGGCAACTGCACCAGCGGGATTATCTGGCCCTGATTCAATCTCCCGACGGCGTCCTGACCGCTGCACTCTCCGATAACGGCGACCTCTTTACGCGCATCGACAAACTGAATGACATCGTGAACAGCTACAAGGACCGCTGTCAGCTCGACCGCACCCGCGTGCGGGAAGTCGCCACATTGGAAAGCGTCTACGAGGGCCTGGCCGCCCTGGTTGTCTTCCCCCACCTTGAAATGCAGGACGTACTGAAACTCTGCGGGGCGGGTCACCTGCTGCCGCCCGGCATCACGCGCTTCTCGGTCTCGCCGCGCGCACTGCGGGTAAACTACCCGCTCGACGACCTGGCAGCGCATCGCCCCATTGAAGAGAAGAACGAGAACCTGAACCGCTGGCTCCAAGAGCGCATCGCCCGCAAAGGCGTGCGCTTCTACGCCGAGCCGACTGTCCTTTTTGACGAATGAGCCGCTGGCTACGCCTGGCCCAGGGCCTGTTCGAGGTCGGCGAGCAGATCATCAACGTGCTCAACCCCTACCGATAGCCGCACCAGCCCGGGGTCCACGGCCAGCGGCGAACCGACCGTGGACATGTGCGTCATCCCGGCCGGCACTTCGATGAGCGATTCGATTCCGCCGAGCGACTCAGCCAACGCGAAGACTTTCGTTGCCGCGGCCGCCTTCAACGCCGCCGTCTTCCCACCCTTCAACGTGAATGACACCATCCCCCCGCCGTTGCGCATCTGCCGGCGCGCCACTGCCGCCTGCGGGTGCGAATCATGGAAGGGGTAGATAACCCGTTCCACGGCGCGGTGGTCGCTCAGGTAGTTTGCCACCGCTTCGGCATTGCTGGCATGCCGCTCCATCCTCAAGGCCAGCGTCTTTACGCCGCGCAGCACCAGGAAACAATCCATCGGTCCCGGCACTCCGCCAACCGCATTTTGCATGAACGCCAGGCGCGCGTACAGGTCGGCGTCGTTCATCAGGATCGCTCCGCCGACCACATCGGAGTGCCCGCCCAGGTACTTTGTCGTGCTGTGTACTACCAGGTCGGCGCCCAGCGCCAGCGGCTGCTGCAGGTAGGGCGTTGCAAAAGTGTTGTCCACCGCCAGCAACGGCCGCTCCGGTAGCCCGCCCAGCACACCTCCAATGGCCTGGATGTCTGAAACGTTGAGCAGCGGGTTGGTGGGTGTCTCGAGCCATACCAGCCGGGTTTCCGCTGTGACGGCCGCCCTGACCTTCTCGACATCGGTGGTATCCACGTAGTCGAAATGCAGGCCGAATTTGCGGAATTCTTTGTCGAAAAGCCGGAACGTACCCCCGTACACGTCGTTGCCGCACACCACGTGATCGCCGCTCTTGAGCAGCCGCACCACCATATCGGTGGCGGCCATACCCGAGGAGAACGCCAGCCCATACGCCGCGCCTTCCAGCGCCGCCAGGCAATCTTCCAGCGCTTTGCGGGTCGGGTTTCCGGTGCGCGAATATTCGTAACCTTTGTGCTCACCAACCCCGCTCTGCACGTAGGTCGAGGTCTGGTAGATAGGCGTCATGATTGCCCCCGTTGTAGGATCGGGTTCCTGTCCGGCGTGGATCGCCAGCGTTTCGAACTTGGGCTTCATTCATCCCTCCCGGGCGTAGGTGGAATAGGGCAGGCAAGCGAGCCTGGAAGGCTCGCCGCCTCACCGAGTATAATGAATTTCTGTTGTTTCCGGTACTGACTTGAGGTTGTTTTGGATGGATATCTTCTTCGCCGATCCCGACGCCGTCCCCCTGCCCCCCGAAGAAATGGAAATCTTGATGCTGGAAATCGCGCCCTACCCGGAAGGGAAGCGCGTCGGGCTGCGCTTCCAGATTACCCCATTTCAGAAGAGGCCAAATATCGAAGTCACGCTGTTCAATCCGGCCGGGAGGATCGTGTCCCAACTCAGCGTCGTGGAAGCCATGGAAGCCCGCATGGATTTCACCATGCATATCCGCGAATCGCAGCCACAGGGCGAGTATCGGGCGCGCATGCGCCTGTTCTACGCCGACCTGGACTCCTACGTCCCGCCGGAGGGCGCAGACCCCGATCCGAGCCGAATATTGGATGAGACCGACAGGACAGTGGCGACGCGCGAGATTTCCTTCCAACTTGGGAACCCCGCCGAATGAAGCACCTCCGCAAAATACTGCCCCTGATTCGACCCTACCGGGCGCAGGTTGTCGTCGCCGTCCTGCTTCTGGCTGCCGTGACGAGCATGCAACTGGTCATCCCCGGCATTATCCGGGATGTGATCGACCGGGGACTGGTACAGCGCGAATTGCATGCCCTTGGGGTTTCCGCCCTCGTCATCCTGGGCATCGGCGCCTTGCGCGCCATCACCGCAGCCTTGCAGCGCTACACGACCGAGTGGACCTCCACGCGCGTGGCCTACGACCTGCGCAACCGGCTGTTCAACCACATCCAGCACCTGTCCTTCAGCTACCACGATCGCGCCCAGACGGGCCAGCTGGTCAGCCGCTGCATCGAGGATGTCGGTTCCGTCCAGGCCTTCCTGGGCTTTGGAGCCATCGAACTATTGCAGGCCTTCTTCATGACGGTCGGCGCCCTCGCGCTCATGTTTCTCACCGATGCTCGCCTGGCGATCATCGCCAGTTTGCCGGTGATTCCGTTGGTGATTCAGACCTCCGCTTTCGGCATCCGCGCCAGCGGCATGTTCTACGCCGTGGACAACGCGCTTGGAAAATTGTCGAGCACCCTTCAAGAGAACGTCACCGGCGTGCAGGTTGTGCGCGCCTTCGCTCGCGAACCGCACGAGATCGGCCGGTTCGATTCGGCCAACCGCGAATTGTTCGATGCCCGCGTTCACGTCATCGACGAGTGGGCCAAGGTCATGCCCACCTCCGCCTTTCTGGTCTCGCTGAGCACGATTCTCATCCTCTGGGTCGGCGGCCGGATGGCGATGGAAGGAACCCTCTCGGTCGGGCAAGTAGTTGCCTTCAATGGCTATCTCCTGCTGCTGGCCGCGCCGGTCCAGGAATTGGTCTGGCTGGTCAATACCGCTGGCGAAGCCGCCGCCGGCTTGCAGCGCGCCTTCGAAGTCCTGGACAGCCCGCCCAGCGTCCGGTCGCCGGCCATGCCGGTTTCCACCGGCAACCTCACCGGCCGGGTGGAATTCAGGGATGTCAGCTTTGGCTACGAAGGCGAGGAAGAACCCGCCCTCCAGCAGATAAACTTCATCGCTCAACCCAATCAGGTCATCGGCCTCATTGGCCCAACCGGCGCAGGCAAGACCACACTCGTCAGCCTGATTCCCCGCTTCTACGATGTAACCGCCGGCAGCGTCCTGCTGGATGGCGTCGACGTACGCGCACTCGACCTGACGCTCCTGCGTCAGCAGATCGGTATCGTCCTGCAAACGTCTCTGCTCTTTTCAGCCTCCATCCGTGAAAATATCGCCTTGGGCGTGCCTGACGCGAGCGAAGAACGCATCATCGTCGCCGCCCGGGCCGCACAGGCGCATGACTTCATCCTGCGCACGCCGGAAGCCTACGCCACTGTCGTTGGCGAGCGCGGCATCACCCTTTCAGGCGGGCAGCGCCAGCGCGTCGCCATTGCCCGCGCCCTGCTCATCGACCCGCGCATCCTGATACTCGACGACGCCACCTCCAGCGTCGATACCGAGACCGAGCACCGCATCCAGAATGCATTGGCCGGTCTGATGAAGGGCCGCACCACGTTTATCATCGCCCAGCGCATCGCCAGCGTCCGCCATGCCGACCTCATCCTGGTCATTGATAAAGGGCGCATCCTGGAACGCGGCCGCCATGCCGACCTGTTGGCGCAAAAGGGACTCTATCGCGAGATCAACGACCTGCAGCTCGCCCAGCACGCCGAGTTCAAGACAGAACTCAGCCGTCTGGCCCCGGCCGGAGACGACTGAAATGACGACACAGTCCGTCGCCCCGCCCAGTTACTTTCATCATGAGGACGAAATTCTCAGGGGTTATGACCCGAATGTCATCCGTGGATTACTGGCCTTTATCCATCCCTACCAGCGGGAGTTCTGGCTCAGCTTCCTCCTGATGATTCTCGGCTCGGTTGGCGCAGTGGCGGGCCCTTACCTGGTTAAGGTCGCCCTCGATTCAGGTATTGAACAAGGCTCGGTCAGCGCGCTTCGGAATGCGGCGCTCTGGTATCTGGCCGCCGCCCTGCTTCAGTGGGCCGCCACCTATTACCGCCTGTTGGTCATGGCACGCGCCGGCCAATCCATCATTTACGACATGCGCGCCAGCCTTTTCGGCCATCTGCAGCGCCTTTCGATGGGCTTCTTCAGCCGCTTCAGCGTTGGCCGTCTGATTGCCCGCGTCATCAGCGACGTCACGTCCATCCGCAATTTCGTCACCTGGGCGGTCATTGCCATCGCCCGTAGTTTTTTTACCCTCATCGGGGTGATGGCCGCCATGCTGGCCCTCGACCTCAAGTTGTCGCTCTATACCTTCGCCGTCCTGCCGCTCATCATCCTCGCCACCATGGTATTCCGCAACAAGGTCCGCGACATCTATCGCCGTGTGCGCGCCGGGAATTCCTGGGTCAACAGCGTGCTGGCCGAAAACATCAACGGGGTGCGCGTCGTCCAGGCGTTTTCCCGCCAGGGGTACAACTACCGCCGGTTCAGCGGAGAGACCAACAAATACCTGCTCGACAACAATCTCCAGGCGGCCCGCTCGATTTCGTTGTTCTTCCCAACCATTGACTTCCTCGGTACCCTGGCGATATCGCTGGTGGTCTGGCTGGGCGGTGCCGCCGTGTTGGGCGCGCAGGTCACGCCCGGCGTTCTGGTTGCGTTTGTGCTTTACATCGAGCGCTTCTTCCAACCCATCCAGGACCTTAGCCGCCGATTCGATCAGTTCCAGGCCACCATGATCGCCGGCGAACGCATCCTCGAACTGTTGCACACCGAAGTGGAAACCGGCGACGCGCCCGGCGCTGTCGAACTGCCGCGCATCCGCGGCGAGGTGCTCTTTGAACACGTCAGTTTCCACTACAGCGACGACCCATCCACGCCGGTATTGGAAGAAGTCGACCTCTCCGTCAGACCGGGACAGACCATCGCCCTAGTCGGTGAGACCGGCGCCGGCAAATCGACGCTCATCAAACTGCTCTCGCGTTTCCATGACCCTACTGACGGCCGCGTCCTCATCGATGGCGTGGACATCCGCACGGTCACTCAGGCCAGTCTGCGCCGCCAGATGGGCATCGTCCTCCAGGAGCCGTTCCTCTTCGGTGGTAGCGTGTACGAAAACATCCACTTCGGCAACCTGGATGCTTCTGCCGAGGATGTCCAGGCAGCCGCCAGAGCGGTCGGGGCGCATGATTTCATCATGAACCTGCGCCAGGGCTATCAGTCGCCGGTCGAAGAGGGTGGCGCCCTGCTCTCGGTGGGACAGCGCCAGCTTATCTCGTTTGCCCGCGCGTTGCTGGCCGACCCGCGCATCCTCATCCTCGACGAGGCCACCAGCAGCGTGGATACGCAGACCGAACTCCTCATCCAGAAGGCCTTGGCGCGTCTCCTGGAGGGTCGTACCTCTTTTGTGATCGCCCACCGTCTCTCCACGATCGTAAAGTCGGACCTTATACTGGTCATGAATCAGGGCCGCATCGTCGAGCGCGGCCGCCACAGCGACCTGCTCAAGCAAGGCGGGCTGTATTACAACCTTTACAGCATGGGCTTCCAGGAACGCATCGTAGACAAGTACGATGAGTGAACGGGCGTCTGCCCGCCCGGCATCAAGCCGTAATCCGGCTTTTATGCTTTAATCATCGCAATGTCAGAACCCTCAAATCACACATCCAGGCCGCGGCGCCGAAGGCACATCGCCGTGCCGTTGCCGGCTGCGGCGCTGGCTGTCCTCCTCAACCTGGCCCTCATCATCGCTCTGGTGTGGTTCATCTGGGGGCCAGGCGCGGCCGGCCTGCGCTTGCTTGCCACCCAGCCGCCGGAAAATTCTCCTTCCCCAACTCCCTCGTCTACAGCAACGCCGTCGCCCTCCCTCGAACCGACCCTGTTGTCGCCCACCCCCCCGGAAAGCGAAATAGAGTCCACGGCGGTCCCTGCACTGGACCACCAGCCGGGCGCGTATCCCGGGCTAATGGCGCTGGCGATGAGCGATGGCGGCTATACGCATGTTTTCCTCTACCATCCCGAAGCGCTGCCCTTCACCCGCGTTACATCCGGTGAATGGGACGATGCCGCGCCCACTATCAGCCCCGATGGCGCCCGCATCGCCTTTGCCAGCAACCGGGGCGGCGATTGGGATCTCTTCGTCCTCGAGCTCCTCTCCGGCGAACTCATCCAATTGACCGACGATGACGCCTACCAGGCCGCCCCCGCCTGGTCGGCGGACGGCGCCTGGCTGGCTTACGAGCAATTTGTGGATGGCAACCTCGAGATATTCATCCGCCCGCTGGATGATTCGTTTGCCCCCATTCGGCTGACCTTCGACCCGGCCGCCGACCGCGCTCCGACTTGGCACCCGGATGGCGACCGCCTGGCATTCGTGTCAAACGCCGCCGGACAGGACGACATCTGGTTGGCGACCCTGAGTCGTATCGGCCAGCCCGGCTTCCTGACCAACCTCACAAAAGATACGCAGAACCCACAGCGCGCCCCCGCCTGGGCGCCAGACGGCGAAAGCCTGGCGTGGGTCTCGCAGTTCGAGGGCCACGAGGCGGTGTTCGTCTCCACGGTCGGCCAGGGGAACCTTGCGCCCCGCTACATCGGCCCGGGCGGCCAGGTGGCCTGGGACCCTTCCGGGCGTTACCTGCTGGTGGACCAGCGCACACCAGACCAGCACTTCATCGCCGCCATCGACGTGAACAGCCGCCGCTACATCTTCCCGCCGACAGCGATTTTCGGAAGGCTGAGAGGCGTTTCATGGGGGCCGGACAACCTCCCCGGCGCGCTGCCCGCGCCGCTTCAAGCCATCGCCGCCGCCACAGTCTCCGCGCCCTGGCTGGCCGACCTTCAGCCCGGCAGCGGCGTGCCGGCGCGCCAGTTGGTGATTCAACTCGATGACCTGCGCGCGCCGCACGCCGGCCTTAACCAGCTTGCCACTCAACCTTTCATTGCCCTTCGCGAACGTCTGAAACTGGAGACTGGCTGGGACGTGCTCGGCGACCTGGAAAACGCCTACGTACCGATCACCCAACCGCTGCCGCCCTACCGCGATAATGACTGGCTTTACACTGGCCGCGCCATCGCCCTCCACCCCACGCTCATCGACCTGAACTGGATGGTCGTCGTCCGCGAAGATTTCGGCGGCCAGACCTATTGGCGTGTCTTCCTGAAAGCCCGCCAGCAGGATGGCAGCCGCGGCCAGCCGCTCACCGAACTGCCCTGGGATTTTCGGGCGCGCTTTTCCGGCGATACCACGGATTATGAGGAGGGCGGCGCGCGCGCTTCCGAGATTCCCGGCGGCTACTGGGTGGATCTCACCGACCTCGCTCGTGAATACGGCTGGGACCGCCTGCCCGCTCTCAGCAACTGGCAATCCTATTTTCCAGGAGCGCGTTTCAACATATTCGCTGTCACCGCCGGCCTGGATTGGGAAACCGCCATGCTGCAAATTTATCCACCTGAGATCTTCCTGAAGCCCTGACATGCGCAGCCATCCTTCGCGCGGTGTATTCCTGGCAGTTATCGCTCTAATCCTTGCGCTCGCCCTCCCCACGTGGCAACCCGTTCCCGCCGCCGCCTTCCAGTCAGTCACAGCCACCCTTTTGCCGGACCCTTACGCCACGCCACTTCCCACGCCCCGGCCGGTTCCCATCCCCGCTTGGCGGCCTGCGCTCTACCCCGTCCCGTGGGCGCTCACCGTAAACGATCACTTCTACTTCACCCGGCCTATCGCCGCCGATGAGGTCAACTGGCCTCTTGACGCCTATCGCTATACCGGCACGAACTTCAGTGAGGACCTCCCGCACACCGGGGTGGATATCGTCGCCTCGCCCGGTACGCCGGTCCTGGCTGCGGAATCAGGCCAGGTGATTTGGGCCGGTTGGGGTCTCTTTCGGCTGACACCTGGCGATACCACCGACCCGTACGGTCAGGCGGTCGTCATTGCCCATAACTTTGGCTACCTCAATCAACCGCTCTTCACTGTTTATGCACATCTCTCTGCGGTCGATGTCGTCCGGGGGCAGGAAGTCGAGATTGGCGAGATGATTGGCAAGGTGGGCCGGACGGGGCTTGCCACTGCCGACCACCTCCATTTTGAAGTGCGCTGGGGGCTGAACGACTTCTATGCTTCGCTCAACCCGGAACTCTGGCTTGTACCCCCGGAAGGCTGGGGCGTGCTCGCCGGGCGCGTGATGACTACCTGGGGCGACCCCGTCTTCAACCAGCGCGTCAAGGTCACCAACCTGGACACCCGCCAATCCTGGTGGGCGCAGACGTATAGCACGTTTAAGAATATCAACCGCGATCCGTATTTTCAGGAGAATTTCGTCTTGAGCGACCTGCCCGCCGGGAACTACGAAATATCCCTGCCCTATGTCGGCCGCGATATCAAGACCCGTATCCGCATTGAACCCGGCGCGATCGCGTTCTTCACGTTCTACGGCTTTCGTGGTTTCAACGCTCAAGAAGAACCCCCCTTCATCCCGACCACTCTGCCGATCTATCAGGCGTCTCCCACCCCCTGAACCTCAGGCACGCTCAGCTTTCCGTTCTCTGAGAACTATCCTGTATCACAGTAAAACCGCGCTACGGGAGTGTCCACCTTCGCGTGGGTGTTGCAGGGGAGTCGAGGCTTTAGCCGAGTGTGTGGCGAACTCTCCGCTAAAGCCTCGACTCCCCCCACCAGACCTGGAGATTCCCGCGCTACGAACGGCTTGACAAACTGAACGGATGTGCTAAAATTTAGGTGTACATCTGTTCTAACTCAAATCTTGGAGGTTACCATGATGGCGAAGAAAAAAGACATTGCCCCTCCAGAGACCGGCACAGACAAAGCACGCGGCGCCGCTCTGGAAAAAGCCCTTGGAGATATCGTCAAACGCTTTGGCGATGGCTCCATCATGAAACTGGGTGAAGCCCACCACATGAATGTGGAGGCCATCCCGTCCGGCGCGCTCTCGCTGGATATCGCCCTGGGCGTCGGCGGCATCCCCCGCGGCCGGGTCACCGAGATCTTCGGCCCCGAATCATCCGGCAAGACTACCATCTGCCTGCACCTCGTCGCCGAATGCCAGAAGATGGGCGGCACCGCCGCCTTCATCGATATGGAACACGCCCTCGACCCGGCCTACGCC
>JACPVG010000015.1 GCA_016191875.1 Chloroflexota bacterium | reverse complement strand
ATGTACGGCCCGCCATCGATCTTGGAACCGGTGACACGCTCCACCAGTTCCTGCGGGTCATATTTGCTGCCATGCTGGTGAATGTTCTCACCCAGCCAGCCTAAAAGGTTTTTGAACTCGCCCTTGCGAATCTCATCATCCAGGTTCGGGTTGGCGCTGCGAATTTTCTCCCACAACTGGGCCGAGACCAGATTGCCGAGCGCATAGGTGGCGAAATAGCCGTACAGCCCGAACGACCAGTGCACGTCCTGCAAAACGCCCTCGGCGTCGTTGGATGGCGTCACGCCCAGGTACTCTTCCATGTTGGTGTTCCAGATCTCGGGCAGGTCGCGCACGGCGATGGTGTTCTCCAGCAGGCCGATCTCGGTCTCGAGGCGCAGCATGATGTGCAGGTTGTAGGTGGCTTCGTCGGCCTCCACCCGGATCAGGCTGGGCTCGACCTTGTTGATCGCCCTGTAGAACGTGTCCAGTTTCACCTTGCCCACCTGGGCGGGGAAACGCGCCTGCAGTTTGGGGTAATACCACTCCCAGAACGGCCGCGAGCGCCCCACCAGGTTCTCCCACAGCCGGGATTGCGATTCGTGGATGGCGAGCGACGCGCCGCCATACAGCGCGGTGCGGTGCTTGTCTTTGGGGATGTTCTGCTCGTACATGGCGTGGCCGGACTCGTGCATCGTGCCGAAGATGTATGGATTGAAGAACTCTTCATCCACCCGGTAGGTAATGCGCTGGTCGCCATAGCCCAGGTTGGAGGCAAAGGGGTGATGCACCTGGTCCTGGCGGCCGCGGTTGAAATCGAAGCCGAAAGCCGCGGCGACCTCTTCGCCCATCGCCAGCTGCTCGGCGCGGTCGTAATGCTGGTGCAATACGCTGTCGTCGATCTCCGGCTGTTTGCTGATGGCCTCGATGAGCTCGACCTGCTGCGGGCGGATGGCGGCGAAAATGGCCTTCACATCCGCGGTCTTCATCTCTGGTTCGAACATGTCCAGCAGGGGGTCGTAGACGTGGTCGTAGGGCTTGAACAGGTCGGCGACGCGCTTGACAAAATCGACCCACTGCTCCATGAACGGCTCGAACGTGCGCCACTCGCTTTTCTGGCGGGCCTCGCGCCAGGCCATGTTGCCGGCGCTTTGAAGTTTGGCGCGCTCTTCGACCATCTCGGCGGGGATTTTCACCTGGCGGTCGTAGCCGCGCTTGCTGAGTTTGATGACCCGGAAGTCGTCGCTGTCGGAGTCCAGTTCGGCCTGGCTCCACGGCACGAGTTCTTCGAGCAGTTTGCCAAGCTCATCCGAGGTGGCGCGCTCATGAATCAGGCGGCCGAGCGTGGCCGAGACCTGGCCGCGCGTCTCCGCCCCGCCCGGGGGCATGTATGTTTCTTGGTCCCAGCCAAGCACGGCGAGAGCGTCGCCGATATCAGAGATCTCGGCGATGATGGCTTTCAGGCGGTTGAGCTTCTCTTGCATGTCTTCTCCTTTGGTGTCCCCGCGGGCGGGGTGATATTCATCAACTACAGATGGACACAGATGAACACGGATAAAAACGAAACTGCCAATTAACCCCGTGTGCAAGTTTCAGTGAGAACCTGCCAAATCCGGGCCGATACTCGTCGGCTTCGCCTCCGACCAGCCGCCGCAGGCGGTGTGTCGGCCCGAAAACCGGTCAGCATGGAATACTTGCACACGGCGTCAATTACCTGTTTCCCGTTGCTCTGTTGCATAGACGCGCGCTTGTGTTGTCATTCTGAGGGAGCGGTCAGCCCGCACCTGGATTTACCAGAATCCTTGCCCGCGACCGAAGAATCTCGCGACAGGTGCTCAATTTGCAGAGGGTGGGTCGTCGGATTAAATGCATTTCTGTCAAGATTTCCTTCACTTCGTCATTCTGGCTATCTCTGCAACAGAGCAGTTTCCAGTTCCACCCGGAATTATACGACCCGCCAGCGCAATGGTTCGTCTTTTAATCCGCTTATTATCTCGGTGGCGATATCCACGGCGGCGCGCTCCTGGGCCTCGGCGGTCTGCGCGGCGATGTGTGGCGTGGCGATGACCCGCGGGTGGGCAACCAGGGCGGTCAGGCCGGGCGGCTCGGCGCTGAAGACATCCAGGGCCGCGCCGGCCACCTGGCCGCTTTCCAGCCGCGCCAGCAGGGCGGTCTCATCCACGATGCCGCCGCGCGCCGCGCTGATGAGGTACACGCCCCGGCGCATGCGGCTGAGCGCCTCGCCGTCCACCAGCCCGCGCGTTTCAGGCGTCAGCGGCAGGTGCAGGCTGATGATGTCGCTCCGGGCGTAGACCTGCTCCAGTTCGGCGGGCTCGGCCCCGCGCCCCCGGATGTCTTCGGGGGTGAGCAGCGGGTCGTAGGCCAGCACGCGCATGCCAAAGGCGGCCGCCAGTTCGGCCACCCGGCTGCCGATGCGCCCCAGCCCGAGCAGGCCGAGCGTCTTGCCGCTCAGTTCGGCGCCCAGCAGGTCCTGCTTGGGCCATTGGCCGGATTTCATGGCCGCATCCGCGCGCGCCACCTGGCGGATGAGGGCCAGCATGAGCGCTAGGCTGTGTTCGGCCACGGCGTTGGTGGTGGCGATGGGCGAGTTGACCACCGTAACGCCTTTGGCCGCCGCGGCGGCCAGGTCGATGTTATCCACCCCCACGCCCGCCCGCCCGACGATGCGCAGTTTTTCGCCGGCTTCCAGCACCTCTTTGGTCACTTTGGTGCGGCCGCGCACGACCAGGGCATGGTAGCCGCCGATGATTTCGAGGAGTTCCGCGGCGCTCAGGCCGGGGCGGTCGTGCACCTCGGCCTGGTCGGCCAGCAGGGCTTTGCCGCCTTCTTCAAGGCTGTCGCTGATGAGGATCTTCCATTCGGTCATTATGGGAGTGGCTCCGGTTACGTTCCTTGACCGTTCAGGGTGATTCCTGGCGCAGGTTCATGCAGCCCTGGGTGGTACGGCTTGTCGATGCGCCCGTCCGAGGACGGCGCGCATCCGGGCTACTTGCCCAGTACCTTGAGCGCGGCTTCCAGCACGGCGTCCACCAGGCCCATGACGCTGTCAAAGGTGACCGGCACGGTGATGTCCGGCACGATGCCGATGCCTTCGATGAGCAGGCCGCCATCCATTGTCTCCGGGCGGCCGGTGGGGAACTGCATGTCGTAATCGCCCGGCAGGGTGTACTGGCCCTGGCCGACCTCGCCGAAGGCCCCGGCGGTGGGGGCGTGCCCCACTACGGTCACCCGGTCGGAGAAGGTCATGTAATAGGCGAAGCCTTCACAGGCGGAGACGCAGTTGGGGCCGACCAGAAGCACCACCTTGCCGGGGTAGTACAGCGGGGCGGGTTCCAGTTTGGTGGGGAATTCGCCGTATTCGAACTCGCCGAGCAGGTCGTTGTAGTAGGCGTGTTGCGCCACTTCGACCTCGTCCTGGATGAAGTATTCGGCGAAGGCCATCGCCAGCCCGCCGCTGCCGCCGCCGTTCTCGCGGATGTCGATGATCAGGCTTGGCACGTTGTTGTCGATCAGGTTCTGGATATAGCGCTCGAAGGTACGCGCCATCAGGTTGTAGTCGTCCGAGAAGGTGGTGATCTGCATGTAGGCCACGCCGTTGTCCATCGTGTAGGCGTGAATCGGCAGGGCGGTCGGGTCGGTATTGAAGTAGTACAGGTGGGCGAACAGGCTGTCGTATTCCTGGGGGGCGGTCAGCGTGGCGGTCTTCTGCGCCCCGCTAGGGTTCTTGTAGGTCACGGTCACTTCGCTGTCCGGCGGCACGCGCGTCACCATCTGCACCTGGTCCAGCCGGGCGTGCCAGGATGTGCTGTACGGGCCCAGTTGGGAGACGGTCTCGCTGATGGCCTGGGCGATGGGCGCGCCGTTCCAGGCGATGATCTCTGCGCCGGGTTCGATGCCTTCGCGGTCGCCGGTTGAGCCGGAGATGACCTCGGTGACGATGACGCGGCCGTCGGAGAGTTCCTTGAGCACCAGGCCCACGGAGCCGCCGCAGCATTCGTAGAACACGTTGGCGTCGAAGGTGATGCCGATGTGGGCGTCCGGGATGGCGAGGGTGAAGGCTTTGAGGACTTCGTAGTAAGCGGTGTTGTTCTTGGCCGCTTCCACCTGGGGCTTGAACTCGGCGTAAAGCGCGTCCCAATCCACGCCTTTCTCCGCCGTGAAGGGATATTCCTTGGAGACTTTCTCGAACATGGCGTCGAAGGCCTCGACGCGCTTCAGCTCGCTGTAGTCTTTGACCGCGCCGCCGCCCTCGATGAGTTCGAAGACCGGGTTGGCTTCCTTATAGACCCGGAAGGGCTCGCTGTTGAGGTCGACGATGCTGTAGCCGGCCGGGACGGCCTGGATGGGGTCGTCCTCGGTGAAGAGCATGGCGTCCGGCCCGAAACCGGAGGGGAAGCCCTGCTGGTTGTCGGGCGCCCAGATGACGAGGTGGCCGCCGTTGATCTCGTAGTCGCGGTCCGGGTCGGTGAGCGCGCTGGTGTAGGCCCCCGACCAGCCGGTGCCGTCGCGCTTTTCCAGGAAGGCGTCGCCCCAGGTGTTGGACCAGTAGGCCACCTGGAAGACCATCACGCCTTTGTCCTCCTGGCCGTCGTTGTCCAGGTCGTGCAGCGTGGCCTGCGGCACGGCCGGCAGGGGCAGGGTGAAGGAGAGGGTCTGGTCGTCGATGAGTTCAACCGGGCCGATGGACTGGCTGGGCTTGGGGAATTCGTAGTGCAGGTCGCGGGTGATGAAGCCGGTCTGGTCTTCGAGCAGGACGAAGGGTTCGGCGTTGCCGTCCAGGAAGAAGGGCGAGGTGAACGGAATCGTGCCGGTGACGACCACCGGCTCATCGGCGCCGCCCTGCACGGGCTGGCCGGGGTCGGTGATGGGCGTGGGGGAGGCTGCGCCGGGCGGCGCGCCCCCATTCTGGCCGGAGCCGCTGGTGCTCAATTGTGTACAGGCCAGGCTGGCGATAAGCAGCACAGAAAGGAGGCTGAACAGGCGCGGTTTCATGGCATTCTCCTCATCATCGGATGGATGGCGGAAGTATAACGCCTTTCGGGAGGGTGGAGAAATCGCCCGTAGTCCGGGGGTCTTGTGGTGGAGTTGTCTGGTGGTCGACGGTAATCGCTGGTTGCGAATCGCTGAGTGTTGATTTGTCCGCCGATAAGGCTATAATTTGCTTATGAGGCCGGGCGATTTTACAGGGAGTTTACACGTGCGGGAAAAACCGGGGCAAGAAAGCATCTACTCCCCCAATTTAGCAAGATTTTTACAACCGGACAGCATTGTGCCTGGCGCGGGGAATCCGCAGAACCTGAACCGATATGCGTATGTGTTGAACTCACCTGTTAATTTCAGCGATCCAACGGGACATTTCTGCGAAGGTGGATATGTCCTGGATGGCATGTGCATTGATGAGAGTACAACTCAGGGACGCATCGATTCATATGTAAATCACGACACCCCGGACTGGAATACTTGTGACAAATACCCGATGACCCCTGGCTGCATCACAGAACCCGAAGCACCTGGGGGAGACCCCAAGGACAGGGGGGCTGAAGAGGATCTAAAGACGTCTTCCTCTCCTGCATTCGACCCCGATAGAAACCTTTCAGACGTCCCTCTCACGACATGTATTGTTGGATTGTTTAGCTGCGAATCATTGGCGTGGCTTTCGGATCTCGCAGGAGGCGTAAGCACATTCTTCCAGGACCTTTCCACAACGTTGAGTGGGTTAGGCGCTGCTGTCGAATTAGGCTTTACAGGACTCGGCTGCACATACGGTCCCGAAGGATGTGCAGTTGGATTTGGAGCAGGGAATGCAGTTTATCAGGCTATGCTCAATCCTTGGGAGGGAATCGCGGGAATGGCATCCACAGGAGCAACCATCATTGCCGATCTCGCGAGTGGAGAAACTAATGCCCAATTCTCTCCGCAGAGTGGCTATGTAATATCGATTGGAGGAGGTACCATCACTTCGCTCAGCACTCAAGGACTTGGCAGTCTCTCAAATGTGGCCGTGGTTGATGTCCTCCTAGATGGGTACGGCTCTGCTTATAGTCACAACCTTGCTCCCGCAGTGAATCTTGCGCCGGTGAGCATCGGCAATCTCCATTTTTCTGTCGTGCAGAATAAGGCCGTCCTAGCGATTTCCCCTCTGGGCCATTGATGGATAGTGAACATCAAGAAATGAAACTACTGCTAACCTATCTCCTGGCCATTGTAGGAATCTCGTTGGGTATGAGAGGTTACTATTACAGGGAGCACCTCAAGCTATCGATAGTCTCTCTTTTCGTTACGGGCTTTCTCTTGACTTTCATGCTCTACCAACCATCCGACATTCCAGAGAAGGCTAGCGCCATGGGACTGTTCTTTTTCGCAGTCTTTATGGGCTTGTTGCTGGTTGGCTCTGGCCTTGCGACCTACGCCCTTACAAAGTGGAAACTCAATAAGAGGGCCAGATTGAGATCACTGTTTGACATCTTCAAAGGAAAGCGGTAAATCGTCACGCCCGCATCTTCTTGGAAAACGCCTCGAAAAAGATTTACACGGATTTTACAGGGCGTCCTCCGGGATGTCTGCCCAAATGTAAACCGGCCGGCGTTTGAAGGCGCCGGCCGGTCTCACAAGGAGAAGAGAAGGCGGGAAGTCGAGGAGGTAACCTCCCGCGCGCTCTTTGCTATTCTGTCGTTGAACGCCGCCCCAAAATTACGTTAACATTCCATAAGAATCACGGCTATGGTCGTATCAGGCGCGGCACGAACCAGAAGCCCATGGCGTCGCGCGGCTTGCCGCCGGTGATGACCATGCTGAGGATGAACTTGACGTTCTTGCCGGCCAGCGCCGAAAGATCCAGGTTGACCTCGGTGATGTTCGCGTCGTGGGTCTCATCCCATTCGGCCAGCAGGGTGATCGGGCCGCCGTCGGCGATGTATTCCACTTTGAAGCGCACCTGGCAGCCGGTGTAGGAATCCAGGCAGCCCACCCAGGCGCGGAAACGGTCGCCGTTCTGGATGGCGACGGCCGGGTATTCGCCGGTGATCCACGAGTTTACGGCCTCGTCGGCGTGCACCCACAGGGTCGGCTCGTCTTCCAGGCGGTTCTCCAGGCGCACGTCGTCCAGCAGGATCACCCAGCCGTCGGCGCTGTCGTCGTCGCCGGGGCAGGCCAGGTCGTCCTCGGCCGCGGAGCGCCATTGCGCCTGGCAGTAATTGATGGCGAAGTCGTAGAGAAAACTCTTGTTGGCTTCGCGCGCCTTCACTTCCACCCAGAAGACCTGGTTGGCGTCGCCGCCGATGCCGAACACCAGGCCGTCGGCGCTGCGCAGTTTCCAGTTGCCGCGGTAGGTGCCGCCGGCGCTGGGCGCCTTGAAGGTGATGGATAGGTCGGCCGACTGTCCGGGGGCGACGGTCGTGCCAATCGGCACGGCGACGCCGGCCTCCATGCGGTTGCCGTCCACGAACACGAGTTCATAGCCGCTGCTCCAGGTGCAGGTGCCGACATTTTTCAGCCGCCAGGTCTTCACGAAGTCCTGGCCGGGGGTCACCAGCGTGCCATCCGGGATGGTCACATCCGTGACGTAGGCGGCCCAGTTGCAGCGCGTCACCTGGGTGGCTGGGACGTTCGTGGCGGAAGCGGCCGGTTGGGTGGCGCTGGGCGGGTTGCTGAGCGTGGCTGTGGCGCTGGGCAGCCCGGCCGAGCGGGTCTGTTCGGCGCTCAACGTGGCCGCCGCCTGGCTGGCGACGATGGCCGAAAAGTCCGGGGTGGGCGTGGCGCTCGGCAGGTTGCAGGCCGTAAGCGCGAAAACCAGCCCGGCGCAGATGAGGATGAACGATTTGGCTGGATGATGCATGGCAACCTCACAGGTCTCGGTGGCTTGTATCCTTATCACCCAATTTTGACATAGAAACGCCCGGCCTGCATCCTCCCCCGGTCGGAAAATCATCTCCGCCGCTTATCCGGCGGCGACCTGCGAGCCTCGTGGTATACTTATGCAAGCAGGTTCCACCTGATTCCAACTGCGCCCGGCGGGCGCATTACAAGAACCCCCCGTTCCTGCTTATTCTGCCGCCCGGCCTGCTGCGCGGTCTGTTTGGCCGCCTACAGATGCCGGTGAAAGGAGTTGTGACCATTGCCTAAAGTCCAATTGCGTGAAGGCGAAACCCAACAAAACCTCATGCGGCGTTTTCGCAACCTGGTGATGCGCAGCGGCGTGTTGGGCGAAGTGCGTCGCAAGCGCTGGTTCATCCCGCGCGGTGAACAACGCCGCATCGAAAAGAAGAAGTCCATCCGCCGCCTGCGGCGCAACGCGGCAAAACAGCGCAGCCGTTCCTGACCGGTTCATAGCCCTGGAGGTTCCAATGGCGAGCAAGACACGGCCTTTCAAGACCGGGGACTGGATCGTCCACGCCACCTACGGCGTGGGCAAGATCAGGTCGATCGAAACCAAGCATCTGGGGGAGAAACAGACCCGCTACTTCAAAGTGGATGCCCACAACAGCACGTTCTTTGTGCCGGTGGAAGGCATCGACATCCAGCGCATCCGCCCGGTGGCTTCACGCGCCCAGTTCCGCAAGGCGCTCAAACTGCTTAACGACACTCCGCACGAATTCGAGGGCGACCACAACGCCCGCCGGCGCCAGATCGCCGAGATGGCGGCGTCGTTCTCGCCCGAGGCTACGGTCGAGCTGGTGCGCGACCTGGCAGGCCGCCGGGCGGCGCGCGGCCTGAACGACCATGAAGAGCGCACCTTTGAGCGGGCTGCCGGCCGGCTGGCCCGCGAATGGGCCATCGCCGAAGAAATGGAATTTGAAGACGCCCAGGTGAAACTGAACGCGGTCCTGGACGAGGCGACTGCCAAAGCGGGGTAAAGCTCCGCCGCCGGTTCGGGGTAGCCTGACGGCTTAATCCACCAGCCCTTCCGGGTATTTGCTCTGCCAGCGCCACAGGTCGGCGCACATTTCCTCCAGGCCGCGTTCGGCCACCCAGTTGAGCGTCCGGTTGGCCCGGCCGGGGTCGGCGTAGGAAGCCGCCACATCCCCGGAGCGCCGCGCGACCACATTGTACGGAATCTCCACCCCGGATGCCTTCGAGAAGGCTTTGATCATTTCCAGCACGCTGTAACCCCGGCCGGTGCCGAGGTTGAAGGTTTCCAGGCCGGGCTTCTGCATCAGGCGGCGCAGGGCGGCCACATGCCCCCGGGCCAGATCCATTACGTGGATGTAATCGCGCACGCCGGTGCCATCCGGTGTATCGTAATCGTCGCCGTACACCTGCAAGTTCGGGCGGCGGCCGACCGCCACCTGGGCCAGGTAGGGCATCAGGTTGTTGGGGATGCCGCGCGGGCTTTCGCCCAGTTCGCCGCCGGGGTGCGCGCCGACCGGGTTGAAGTAGCGCAGCAGGCTCACGTTCCAATCCGGGTCGCTGGCGTGCAGATCGCGCAGGATTTGCTCGATGAACAGTTTCGTCCAGCCGTAGGGGTTGGTGGGCTGGAGCGGGAAATCCTCGGTGATCGGCACGCGGACCGGGTCGCCGTATACGGTGGCCGAAGACGAGAACACGATATCTTTCACGGCATGCTGGGCCATCACCGCCAGCAGGTTGAGCGTGCCGGTGACGTTGTTGTGGTAGTAGCGCAGGGGTTCCTGGACCGATTCGCCCACCGCCTTCAGCCCGGCGAAGTGGATCACGGCGTCGAAGGCGTGCGCCCGGAAGATGCGCTCGACCGCTTCCTTGTCCAGCAGGTCGGCTTTGTAGAAAGCCAGTTCCCCGTCGCTGATGACCTGGACGCGGCGCAGGGCTTCGGCGCTGCTGTTGGAGAGATTGTCCAGCACCACCAGTTCATAGTTGGCGGCCAGCAGTTCAATGCAGGTGAGGCTGCCGATGTATCCGGCCCCGCCGGTGACGAGTATCGTTTTCATCTATTTTCGCTCAATTGGATTGCCCGATCCTTGATCTACATATTCGCCGCGACCCAGGCGTCGAACTCGGCCAGCAAGCGGGTCTTTACATCGTTCTCAACGCCCGCCACGCGATAGGCGTTACGGGCGATGCGCGCCAGACCGGCCCGGTCGTAGCCGAAATGCCCGGCCAGGACTTCGTACTCCTGCACCAGGCTGGTGTTGAACAGGGGCGGGTCGTCGCTGTTGACCGTTACCGTCAGCCCCAATTCGTCCAGGCGGCGGAAGGGGTGGGCGGCGTAGTCCGGGTACACGCGCAGGGCGATGTTGCTGGTGGGGTTGATCTCCAGCGGGACAGCCCGCTTTTTCAGTTCTTCGAGCAGGGCCGGGTCTTCGATGGCGCGCACGCCGTGGCCGATGCGGTCGGCGCCCAGGTGGTCGAGCGCGCCCCGCACGCTGGCCGGGCCTTCGGTTTCGCCGGCGTGCGGCACGCTGAGCAGTCCGGCCCCTTTGGCCGGGCCGAAGACGTGGGCGAACGGTTCCGGCGGGCAGTTGACCTCATAACCGCCCAACCCGAAGCCCACCACGCCGCAGGGCTGGCCTGCCAGGGCGGCTTCCAGGGTCAGTTCCGAAGGCTCCGGGTTGTAGTTCTCGGCGCTGGCCGGGTCGGGGAAGTTGGCGTTGCGCGGCACGTCGAACACCCAGCGGATTTCCACGCCGAATTCCGTTCGGGCGCGTTCCCGCCCCTCGTTAATGCCGTCCAGCAGTTCGGGGATGGTCAGGCCCTTCTGCTCCCAGCCGAGGTGCAGGTAGGGGGTGAAGGTGACCTCGCGGTAGCGGATGTTCTGGCGGGCCATATCCGCGCCGTGCTCGTACACCACCAGGGCGAAATCCTCCGGTTTCTGGAGCATGCCCATGATGGCGACGTACACCGTGACGAAGTGGCTGAAATCCGTGAAGGTGTACCAGCGGCGCAGGCCGTCCACGTCGTGGGCCGGCAGGTTGTCCAGCCGGTTGTTGCGGCGCGCCAGTTCCAGCACCGTTTCGGGCGCGATCGAACCTTCGAGGTGGATGTGCACCTCGGCCTTGGGCATGGCGCGAATGAATTGTTTGAGCTCCGGGGTCAGCAATGGGCACCTTGGAAGATCAGGCGGGCAGCACGTCGCACAGGATGACGGTGATATTGTCGTCGCCGCCGGCTTCCAGGGCGGCCTCGATCAGTTCCTGAACCAGGCGGTCGGGCGGGTCGGCCTTCAGCAGGATGCGCTCGATGTCGTCGTCGCGCACCAGCCCCCACAGCCCGTCGCTGCACAGCATCAACCGGTCGCCCACCTTGAGCGAGACCGGCACCATATCCACTTCCAGCGGCCAGGGGCCGCCGACGCTGCGGGTGAGGATGTTGCGGCGCGGATGGGTATAGACATCTTCCGGCTTGAGCACGCCCACCGAAACCAATTCGGCGACCGCCGAATGGTCTTCGGTCACCTGGTTCAGGCCGTTGGCGGTCAGCTGGTAGATGCGGCTGTCGCCCACGTGGGCGATGCGGCCCTCGCCGCCCATGAGCACGGCGCATTCCAGCGTGGTGCCCATGTTGCCGGGTTCGATCTTGTGGCTGACGGTGAAGTTGACGATGGCGGTGCTGGCCTGGGTGATGGCGTTGGCAAGCATGGCGTCCAGTTCTTCGCCCAATTGGATGCCGCCCTCCACGGCCGGAGTGAGCAACTCCAGCAGCTTTTCCACTGCCAGCTGGCTGGCGATCTCGCCGGCCTCATGGCCGCCCATGCCGTCGGCCACCACCAGCACGGCCAGAGGCGGCCTATCGGGGTAGTGCTGCACCCAGGCGCCCATGGCGTCCTGATTGTTCCTGCGGACGCGCCCGACGTTGGACTCTTTGGCGATGTTGTAGCGCACGCGCGGTTTGGTGGGCATGCGAAAAGTATACTCTTGCGCGCCCGATTGGGCAACCAGCGGGCGGGAGTGGTATGCTTCGCCCATGCGCGTTCCGCCCTCACATAGCCTGCCCCCTTGTGGGCGCATCCATCTCAACCCATTGCGTAGGGGCGACCGCAGGTCGCCCCATCCCGTCGCCCGCCCCTCCTCACCCCATCGAAGCATCCCGTCAAATGGCAGGATTTCCCCCTCTCCATGAAATGGAGAGGGGCAGGGGGTGAGGAAGGCCAGCCGGTCGATTAGTGACTGATTCTCGTTTATCTGGCGGAAAGTGTGATCCGCGCGCTTGTCTTTGATGTTCGCTTGGCTATAATCAATACATGATAGTCCCCCAACTGCTCAAATCTCGCCGCAAAGACATCCTCGCCGTCCCCGCCCCACCGCCGCTTACACTAACCGTTGGGCTGCTGCGCCAATGAAGGAATAACAAATGCACAAAATTATCTTTCTTGATACCAATATCTTTCTCCATTACCAGCCATTTGACCAAATTAATTGGTTGGAAATTGTTGAGGCGGAATCTGCAACTATTGTTGTTCCGCCTATTACTATTCGTGAGCTAAGCAAACACAAAGATTCTCATCCCCGCACTCGAATAAAAAAAAGAGCGGGTGAAACCATCAAAAGGCTTTTAGGGCTTTTGGAGTTGGGCGCAAGCGCAAAATTAGCAGAAGGAATTTCTGTTACTTTTGAAGACCGCGACCCTATCATTGATTTTGCCACCCACCAACTTAATATCAACATTCAAGATGACCAATTGATAGCCAGTGTTCTTATGAACAGACTAGAAGCACCAGATGAGCACGTAGTTTTAGTAACATCTGATTTAGGTCTTACGCTTGTCATAAAAGCAAGCAGACAAGACATTAACACGCAAAAAATGCCAGAAAGTTTTCGCCTCGCCGATGAACCAGACCCAAATGAAACCAAAGTCAAGCAACTCGAACAAGAAATAAGAGAGCTCAATTCTCGAACCCCCAAACTATCTTTGGTTTATGAAGACGGCAAGCAACATGCCCCAATTAATTTGCCTCAGCCTGTTCTATTAGAAAAATCTGAGATTGAAGAAAAAATAAACGGAATAATAGGCAAACTTCCAAAGAGAAAAAAGGGGGGGTTGCAGGACGAGGCTGATTCATCCCAAAACGCTCTAGAAAGATTGTCCGTGTTAGCAGCAATGACACCAATGACCATAATACCGCAGGAAGAAATCGAAAGATACAATAGCGAAATAGAGAAATTTATTCCTGCATACACCAAGTTCATTTTGCGCGAGTTAGAATTCGAGAATCTAAAAAGGAGGACAATTAGGTTAGATATTGCATTATCAAACGACGGTACTTCACCAGCCGAAGATATTGATATTTACTTGCATTTCCCTGATGGTTTTCAGTTGGTGGAAGAAGAAGAATTACCAGACCCGCCTAAACCACCCAAACCACCAGTGGAACCAATGACAGGAATGCAGCGGGTCGCTAATTCCTTAAATTACAGCCAGTTGATTCCGCCTTCTATATTTATCAATCCGCCCGATACTTTGCTTAGATCACCGCAAAATGTATCAAGCCCAAACATCAGGAGAGTTAATAGTTACGAAGTTCATGTCCATGTTCAAAAAATCAAACACAATTTACAAGTACCTCTTGACCCACTGTTTGTTATTTTTGAAAGATTTGAAAGTGCCAGTTCCTTTAATATTGATTACCGAATCTTAGCCGCTAACATTCCACACGAAGTTACAGGTAAGCTACATATCATCATTCAAAAGGATAGCCCAAAATAAAGAATCTGCCCAACACGGCCTGCACCCGACAAGTGGGATTCGCCGCGTTTTTCAAGCAGTTTTCACACCTCAGCAGTATTCTGCTCCCGAACAGACTCGACGCCCGCCCAAGCGGCAGTAACGCAAACCGTTTGGCGGCGAGGAATCCACCCCTCTGCGCAATCTGTGATTCAACGTTCCCCCCCCTTTACATTCCCGCCCCTCCCCTTCCCCTCCCCCGCCTCCCGTGCTATCCTAGCCATCCATCAGACAGTGGGTTGAGCATTGCCCAGCGGCTCCGCCCACTGCGCCGCCACAGGGGTGAGCCATGCAACGCCCGCACGATTCCCGCCATTCGGACGACCCTGACGAATTGACCGATTCGGACGACCTGGACAACTTGGACTCCCCCGACGAACCGGACGATTGGGACGACGCAGGCGACTCGGACGTCCAGCCCAATCAACAATCAGCAATCCACAATCAGCAATCGTCACTCCCCAATCAGCAATCCGCCGCCTCCCCCTGGGCCGACCCCGCCGCCTTCCCTCCTGGCCCCCTCCCCGCCGGCCTCGCCTCCCTCGGCAAGGTTCTCGCTCACCGCGCCCCGGCCCCCCAACTCGAATCCGACCCGCCGGACGGCTCAGACGCCCCCGATGACTTGGACGATTCCGACGCCCCTGCCGCCCAACCCAATCAACAATCAGCAATCTCCAATCAGCAATCCAATGCCGCCCACCAAGCCGCCCACCCGCCCGGCGACCGCGACGCCCCCGACGATTTGGACGCCCCTGCCGCCGCGGACAATGGACAAAGGACAACGGACGAATTTGACGAATCCGACGCTGGACGATGGACAACGGACGAATATGATTTTCTTCGCCGCAAACGCATCTACGACCGCTTCCGCGTCTCCCCCGCCTGGGATGCCGCCATCGCCCCCACCCACCTCTACCCTTGGATCGTCGAGAACGTCGCCCAGGCTGGCCGCATCACCCTCGTCGTCGGCGATGCCGCCGCCAAAAAGACCTACGCCATGCTCCACCTCGCCCTGCATGTCAGCCTTGGCCTCCCCTGGCTCGGCCATCCCACCCTCCAGACCCCCGTCCTCTACATGGAAGAAGACCTCGGCGGCCTCGCCGTCAATCACCGCCTCGCCCTCCTCAACCGCGGCCTCCGCCGACGCCGCGCCCCCGCCGTCCACATCGCCTCCCAGAACTACTGGAACTTCCCCGACCCCGCCGAGGCCGACCTCCTTCTCGACCTCCTCCGCGACCTCGGCGTCCGCCTCGTCATCCTCGACCCCCTCATTCACCTCTCCCCCTGGAACGTCGAGTCCGTCTCCCGTCCCCTCGTCCAGACTATCCGCCTCCTCCGCAACGTGGCCGAAAACGCCCGCGCCGCCGTCGTCATCGTCCATCATCTCAACAAGCGCGGTGTCTACCGCGGCGTCTCCCATCTCAAAGGTCTGGTGGATTCCATGCTCCTGGTCCGCTCCCATCCCAACAGCCCCGTCGTCCACTTTGAAACCCACAAACTCCGCGACGCCCAGGCCGCCGACTTCGCCGCCTTCATGCACGTTCAGCCCCCCGGCCCCCACCCCGACTTCATCCAGTTCCTCCCCTATTCTCAGTCAGCGGGCTTCAACCCGCTGAAGGTCGCCGCCCCCGAGGCCATCCTCCACCATCTCGCCTTCCACGGCCCCGCCTCCCGCCGCGCCCTCCTCGCCGCCCTCCCCGCCCACAAACCGCGCACGATTCACCAGGCCCTCCATCGCCTCGTCAAAGATCGCCAGGTGTTCCCCACCTCCGGCGTTCCCGCCCTCTACCGCCTTCACGACTCAGAAGCGATGTGACATTCCCTGCCTGCGATGCTACACGATGCTACATGGATATGACATGGATGCTACACGGATGTGACATGGATGTGACAGAATTGTTAACAGGTGTGTCGCGCAATGTCACATCCTCACATCCCCGCCCGCCAGGGCCAGCAGGGCGTTCACGGTTTTCTAGTTGCGGGTGGTGGCCGGGACGCCCAACCGCGCTTCGAGGAAATTGTTGTTCAGTTTTGCCCGGCCGTAACCATCCGGGCAGTGCAGGTAGACGGCGCGGCCTGAGACCGCGACGCGCTCGCGGTTGGCATCCACCTTGGCGAGCTGCTCAATGGCCGCCGGTTCTGGCGGGGCGGCCAGCAGGGTGAGGTGCAGGTGGGCGAGGTCCACGCCGGGTTGGCCGATGAAAGGGTTGGCGGCGGCAATGGTCTTGAATTCATCCCGCGTAAGGAGGAAGACGGGTATTGGGAAGCCGAAAGATCTTTCCAGCGCGGATGCGATGGCGGCAGCATTTGCGCCGGGGGCGCGGAACCATATGTTACCGGTCTGGATATAGGTGACGACGCCGGCAAAGCCTTGCGCCGTGAATTCGGCCTTCAGGTCAGCCATCGGCACTTTCTTCTGGCCGCCGACGTTGATGCCGCGCAGAAGGGCGAGAAAGGCCGCCATCACCCGCCTGCCAGCCGGCGCGTCTCTCCCAGCCGTTCTTCCATCTTGCGTTCGATCTCCCCGGCGGAACCTTCCACCGGCACGTCGGTAACTTCGAGGCGGCTGAAGCGGCCGCGCTTGCACAACTGCGCTGAATACTCCAGTTCTTCGATGATCTTGAGCGGATTGGTGTAATCCGCGCCCAGCGCCTCGACCCCCAGGGTGCGCTGGCGCTGCTGGCGGTATTTGAGCGAGAGTTGCGGGTCGATGTCCAGGCAGAAGACGCGGCGGCGGTCGAGTTCCCAGAGTTGGGCGGGCGGCTGGATGCCCAGCACCACCGGGTAATTGGCGATCTTCCAGCCGTGGTCGGCCAGGTAGTAGGCCAGCGGGGTCTTGCTGGTGCGCGACGGCCCGACAAGAAGGATATCGGCCTCGGGCCAGCCTTCAGGACTTTTGCCGTCGTCGTGGCTGAGGGTGTATTCAATAGCGTCGACGCGCTGGAAGAACTCTTTGTACAGGCGGTGATAGCGGCCCGGCTCTTCCAGGGCAGGCACGCCCAGCACCCGGCTTAGTCGTTCCTGCAGCGGGCCGAGGAGATCCACTTCGGCCACGTTGCGGGCGCGGCATTCCGCCAGCACGAAGGCGCGCAGTTCGCTGACCACCAGCGTGTGCACGATGACGCCGCCGTCGGCGTGGGCTTTGGCGATGACCGCCTCAGCCTCTTCGCGGTTGGTGATGAAATTATAGGTTTCGACCGGGATGTTGTGGCCGGGGAACTGCTTGAGGACGGCGTGCACCATCCCCAGGCCGCTGGAGCCCTGGCCGCCGGTGAGGATGTACACGGGCGCGCAATCGGCGCCGGAATGCCCGTCTTCGGCGTAGTGCCAGCCCTGGGCGGCGCGCGGGGTGGGGAAGCGGTCGGTCATGCGCGGCTAGGGGTGATAGACGATCTCAAGGTCCACCTTGAACTCGCTGACCTCGCGGGCGGTGTGGTCGACGAACGACTCGGCGAAGTGCATGAAGCGGTAGGCGTCGGCGAAGTTGCTGGCGATGCCGAGCGAGACGCGCATGGCGCCGGTCTTCTTGCCGTCCACCACCACCAGGAAATCCTGGTAGGTCATACGGTCCTTATCCTTAAAGAGCGGGGCAAGTTCCTCCTCGCTGATGCCGAGGGCCATCTCGCGCGCGCCGGGGTTGCAGTGGCAGCCGGTGCGGACGCTGGTGTGCAGCTGGTTGGCCATCTTCTCGATGGTGTAGCCGTCCATCATGGTGCCGCGCGGCCCGAAGAAATTGAACTGAATCGTGCCGCCGCGCGCTTCGGCGCTCGTTGGGCCATAGATCTTGACCACCGGCGCGCCGTTGCTGTGTTTGAGGGCGGTCATCTCCTTCAGCAGCCAGGCGGTCAGGCACTCCACGCGGGCGTGAATCGTCGGGATGCCGATGCTCTCGACATGCTTCAGACCGATCTCGACGGCCGGGATGCCGAGGTAGTTGAGCGTGCCGTCCTCGAAGCCGGTTTCGCCGGGCGCCAGGTAGTAATGCTCGCCCTGCACGGTGGAGTACACCAGCGTGCCCCCGGCATACCAGGGGCGGCGCAGTACCGCCAGTTTTTCGCGCCGCGCCAGCAGCGCGCCGATGCCCGTGGGGTAGCCGAACATCTTGTAGAACGAGAGCGCGATGAAATCCGGGCGGGTCGCGCGCAGGTCCAGCCGGTTGGTGGGCACGAAGGCAGCCGCATCCAGCAGCACGTCCCAGCCGTGGGCATGTGCTTTGTCAATCCAACCCAGATCATGCTGGACGCCGGAGAAATTGGATTGGGCGGGGAAGGCAAAAAGGTTATGCCTGGACGGGTCGCGGTGCGCCAGTTCGAGCGCCAGGCGTTCGGCGTCGATGCGCAGGTCAGGCGGCAGGACGGGCACGTAGGTGACCTCCGCGCCGGCATGGTGGGCGTATTCGCGGATGCCGTTGACCGAGTTGTGGTTGTCGTACAGCGGCAGATAGCGCGCGCCGGATTCGAAGGGATAGGCTTCGCCCACCAGTTTGAGCGCGCCGGTGGCGTTCTGGGTGAAAATACAGGCGTATTCGTCCGGGTCGGCGTTGAAATACTTGAGCACATAGGCGCGGGCGGCCTCGACCAGTTCGGTCATGTGCTGGCTGGTGGGGTTGAAGGAGTGCGGGTTGCCGAAGACGTTTTCGGCCAGCAGTTTATGGTGGGCATCCAGCTGGCTCTGGGCGTACAGACTGCCGCCGGTGTAGTCCAGGTAAACATGGCCGCCAGCGTCCAGGCGGGCGTAGTCGGTGCGGCGCAGGTCGTCAATGAGGGCGGTGGCGGCGTAGTCGGGCGTGGCGGCGATGAAGTCGGCTTCGGCGGCGGCGATGTGGTCAAGGGGATAGCGGGCGGATTGGGTCATAAACGACTCCTCAAGCAGGCTGGCACTCATTATAAGCGGTCAGCGGCGCGGCGAAGCGCAGCCTCCACTTCATGCGGCAGCAGGCCGTCCCACTGATAGCGTGACATCTCGACCCGGTAGTCGCGGTTGACGCGCACGCCTTCGCGGCGCAGCAGGGCGGCCTGACGCGCGCGGGTCTGGCGGGTCGCGCCGGCGCGCACCTCGCCGGTGTGGTGGATAACGCGCTGCCAGGGGACGTCGGCGTAGACGGGCGTATCCGGCAGGGCGCGCAGGGCATAGCCGACGGCGCGGGCGGCGCGCGGGTTGTCCAGCATGCGGGCGATGGCCCCATAGTGAGTGACCTGCCCGGCGGGGATGCAACGGACGATGGCGTAGACCTGTTCGTAGAAGTTCATTTGGCCTGAAAGGGATTGGTAATATGGCCGCGGTACAGTATGCTTGATTGTACGACCGAATGGAGGCCAAGGATGGCGAAGATTGAAACCGCAACGCTGGGGGGCGGCTGCTTCTGGTGTCTGGAGGCGGTGTATCAGGAAGTGAAGGGCGTGGAAGGCGTGGTGAGCGGCTACGCCGGCGGGCATGTGCCCAACCCGACCTATGAGCAGGTGTGCGGCAAGCAGACCGGCCATGCTGAAGTGGTGCAGGTGCGCTACGACGCCGATGTTGTGAGCTTCGAGGACCTGCTGGACATATTCTTCACCATCCACGACCCGACGACGCTCAACCGGCAGGGCAACGATGTGGGGCCGCAGTACCGCTCGGCGATCTACGTTCATGATGAAGGGCAGAAGGCGCAGGCCGAAGCCAAAATCGCCGCGCTGGAGGCCGAGGGGTTGTGGCCGGGGAAGTTCACCACCGAGGTCGCGCGGCTGGATGTGTTCTACCCGGCCGAGGAGTACCACCAGAATTACTTCAAGCGCAATCCCTTCGCGGGCTATTGCATGGCGGTGGTGGCGCCCAAAGTGGCGAAGTTCCGGAAGATGCACCTGGAGCGGCTCAGGGCCTAGACGCCTGCATCCATTACGGCAGCTACGGACGCGGATCCGTGGCTGTTCTGTTCCTGCGCGGTTCGCGACGCACTTAGTAGTTGACCGAAAGAATCTTAAATCCCGTCGGCAAGGAGCAGCGGCCAACTATTAGAGTAGGTTGTGTTGCGAGGATGGTCAACAGTCTATTCTGTCATTCCGAAGGAGGGTACAACCATCGACAAACTCACTCCAACCTGCAAACCCGACGAAATAATCTCGACAATAATGTTTCTCATCCGACGACACACCGCCGCAATTGGGGCTCTTTTCGCGAGATTCTTCGGTCGCAGATAAGAATTCTATCAAGCCAAGTGTAGGTTGACCGCTCCCTCAGAATGACAATACTGAAGGCGTGCGCCTTTGCAACGAAGCAACACAATCAAGCAAAAGGCATTTTGCGAGAAGAATCGAGTAGGCAGTCGAACTCCCTTGTATAAAAACTTCGGTGGGCTACTTTGCACGGCGAATGCAATTGCAATTTGCCCGGCTTTCGTGTACCTTAATAGGGAACTGGCCTGTTCCAAACGTTGTGAATGCCTGCTGACACCTACGACTACGACCTGATCGTCATCGGCTCCGGCCCGGCAGGGCAGCGCGCCGCCATTCAGGCCGCCAAGGTGCACAAGCGCGTCGCCGTGGTGGAGAAGAAGAGCGTCATCGGCGGCGTTTCCGTCAACATCGGCACGATTCCCAGCAAAACTCTGCGCGAGGCGGTAATGCACCTTTCCGGCTATCGCCAGCGCGAACTGTACGGCGCGTCGTACAAGGTCAAGTCCGATATCTCCATGGAAGACCTGCTTTTCCGGGTTGAGCATGTCGTCAAACATGAAATAGACATCACTCGCCACCAGCTTGACCGAAACGATGTGGAACTCATCTCCGCGGATGCCGAGTTGGCCGGGCCGCATGAGGTGCGGCTGAAGTCTCTGGACCGCAGCGGCGAACGGGTGATCAGCGCGGCGTATATCGTGCTGGCCGTGGGCACCAGCGCGACGGAGCCGGACGGATTCAACGTCGACGGCCAGCACATTTTCCTGAGCGACGATATCCCGCACATGTGGCGAATTCCCAAGTCGCTGGCCGTGGTGGGCGGCGGCGTGATCGGCTGCGAGTATGCCACCATTTTCGCGGCGCTGGGCGTGCGCGTCATCCTGATCGACAAGCGCGAGCGGCTGCTACCGTTCGTCGACCACGAGATCATCGACGCCCTGAGCTATCAGATGCGCCAGCAGCGCATGGTGCTGCGGCTGGGGGAGGAGGTCGAGCACATCGAGGTGGCAGAAAACGACCACGGCGAACAGGTGCGCATCACACTCAGGAGCGGCAAACAGGTGACGGCGGATATGGCGCTGTACAGCATCGGGCGCACGGGGGCGACCGCCGCGCTGAACCTGGAGGCCGCCGGCCTGAAGACAGATGGACGTGGCCGGCTAGGGGTGAATGAACACTACCAGACCGAAGCGCCGCATATTTACGCTGTCGGGGATGTCATCGGCTTCCCCAGCCTGGCTTCGACCTCCATGGAACAGGGCCGGATGGCGGCCTGCCATGCCTTCAATGTTCCCTCCCACAGCGTGCCGGAACTGTTCCCCTATGGCATCTACACCATCCCGGAGATCTCGATGGTTGGGCCGACCGAGCAGGAACTGACCGAGAAGGGTGTGCCCTACCAGGAGGGCGTGGCTCACTACCGCGAGATCGCCCGCGGCCAGATCCTGGGCGACCACAGCGGCCTGCTCAAACTCATCTTCCACCTGGAAACGCGCAAACTGCTGGGCGTGCACATCATCGGCGAGGGGGCCAGCGAATTGGTGCACATCGGGCAGGCGGTGCTGGCCCACGAAGGCAGCATCGATTATTTCATCAACAACGTGTTCAATTACCCCACACTGGCCGAGTGCTACAAGACCGCCGCTTTTGACGGCATCAACCGCCTCTCCTGATCGTTCAGGCGAAGGCGGGCTGCCTGTATAATTCCCCTATGCCCGAAAATCCCAAACTCAGCCATCTGGACGAGAGCGGCAGGGCGCGCATGGTGGACGTGGCCGCAAAACCGGACAGCGAGCGCAGCGCCACGGCGCGCGGCGAAGTGGAGATGCGGCCGGAAACGCTGCGCCTTATCCGTGAGGGCGCACTGAAGAAGGGCGATGTGCTGACGGTGGCGCAGGTAGCCGGCATCGCCGCCGCCAAGCGCACGGCTGACCTCATTCCCTTCTGCCATGCGCTGCCGCTGCATCACGTCTCGGTAGATTTCGAACTGGACGAAACGCTTCCCGGCGTGCGCATCACGGCCACGGCCAAGACGACCGGCAAGACCGGCGTGGAGATGGAGGCGCTGACCGCAGTTGCGGTGGCGGCGCTGACGATCTACGACATGGCGAAGGCCGCCGAAAAGACCATGCGCATCCAGAACATCCGGCTGGTGGAAAAGCATGGCGGCCAGAGCGGCGATGTGGTGAATGAGTACAAGTAAGAGGTAATTGGGAACTGGTAAGTGGTGATTGGTAACTGGCAACTGGCAATCAGGGAATCAGGTAATAAGGCAATAAGGTAAACAGGTAGACAGGTAAACAGGTAGACAGGTAAACAGGTAAACAGGTAGACAGGTAAACAGGTAAACAGGTAGACAGGTAAACAGGTAGACAGGTGAACAGGCAGACAGGTAAACAGGTAGACAGGTGAACAGGTAGACAGGTGAACAGGTGGACAGGTGAACAGGCAGACAAGGAAACGATGAACACGGTGCGGCTGCTGTTCTTTGCCACTTTCCGCGATAAGGCCGGGGCGAAAGAGGCCTCGGTTGAGCTGCCGGAGGGAATGACGGTGGGCGAGTTCAAGCGCTGGCTGGGCGGCGAGTACCCCGCCCTGGCCGAAGGCGCAGCCACCGTGCTGGTGGCGGTCAACAAGGAGTACGCTTTCGATGGCGAAGTGATCCCCGGAGGCGCGGAGGTGGCCCTCTTTCCGCCGGTGAGCGGCGGAGCGGGTTTTCCGGAGGTCTTGCGGGTAACCGAGGGCGAACTCGACCTCGATGAGTTGCTGGCGGCCATCACCCTGCCGACCACCGGCGCGGCCTGCCTTTTCAGCGGCATGGTGCGCGGCGAGACCCGGCGCGGCGACGCGCATACCACCGACCATCTCGAGTACGAGGCTTACACCCCGATGGCGGAGGCCAAGATGCGCCAGGTGGCGGCCGAGATCCGGGCGCGCTGGCCGGAGGTGGAGGGCATTGCCATCGTCCAGCGCGTTGGGGTACTTCTGCCCGGCACGCCTACGGTGCTGATCGCCTGTTCGGCGGCCCACCGCGATACCGGCGTGTTCGAGGCCGCTCGCTACGGCATCGACCGACTTAAGGAGATCGTCCCGATCTGGAAGAAAGAGGTCGGCCCGGACGGCCAGGAGTGGGCGGAAGGCGATTACGTGCCGACCGAGCGCGACCGATGACCGCCTACGCCTGCACAAATTGCGGCCGGCCCATGCCTGGGACCTTCGCCCACCGTTGCCCGACCTGTGGGGGGGTGTACGATATCACGCCGGATGGAATCACCTACGATGAGTTACAGATGGATCCTGCCCAGGAGGGCATCTGGAGGTACCGGCACACGTTTGGGCTGGGGGAATCTGCCCCGGTCGTGACGCTCGGCGAGGGGAATACGCCTCTGGTGGCGGCGCAGGCATTTGGGCGTACAGTGCACTTTAAGCTGGAGAGCCAGAACCCGACGGGCTCGTTCAAGGACCGCCTGACGGCTGTGGAAGTCAGTCATCTATTGGAAAAGGGCGTGACTGAAGCGGTGGAGGATTCATCCGGGAACGCCGGGGCATCCTTCGCGGCCTATGCGGCGCGCGCCGGCATCCGGGCGCGCATCTTTGTGCCGGACTACGCTTCCGGCCCCAAGCGGCAGCAGATCGAAGGGCATGGCGCAGAGGTGGTATGCGTCCCCGGCCCGCGTTCGGAGGCGGCCAACGCCGCCCAGCAAGCGGCGGCGGCGGGCGCGGCTTACGCCAGCCATGCAACTTTGCCGCACGGCCTGGCAGGCCTTGCCACGCTGGCTTACGAACTGGTCAAGCAGCTGGGTCAGGCCCCCGGCGCGGTACTGGCTCCGGCCGGGCATGGCAGTTTGCTGCTCGGCCTGGCGTACGGGTTCAACGCGCTCAAAGCGGCTGGCGTGGTCCCGGCTGTGCCTTCGCTGGTTGGCGTACAGGCAATGGCCTGCGCTCCCTTGTGGGCGCTAACCAACCACGGCGCGGGCGGGCTGGGCTTTGTCACCGAAGGCGAGACCGTCGCCGAGGGCGTGCGCGTGCGCCAACCTGTGCGCGGCGACGCTTTGCTGCGCCTGGGACAGAGCCAGCCGATCCATTTCCTTGGCATCGCTGAAGAAGATATCCTCCCCGGGCGTGACCAACTGGCGGGTTTGGGGTTTTATGTAGAGCCGACCTCTGCCATTGTGTGGAAGGCATTGGAACTGGTCATCGGCCAGGCCCGCGACCCGGTCGTCGCCGTTCTGACCGGGCATGGGCTGAAGGCGGCGTAGACGCAACAGACTGCACGCCGTTCGTTTGTCTCAAATATCAAATATCGAGCAGCGAGCTATCGGCATCTTTTGGAGCATCTCATGGAAAAAATCGTCATCACCGGACTGGGGGCGGTAAGCGCGGTGGGGAACAACTCCGCCGCGGCCTGGAAGAACATCACTGAAGGTGTGAGCGGCGTTGGCCCGCTCACGCTTTTTGACGCGGCTGAATATCTTGTCAAAGTCGCCGCCGAAGTCAAGGATTTCAACCCGGAGGATTTCCTGCCGGCCCGCGAGGTGCGCCGCCGCGATCGCTACGAGATTTTTGCCGCCGTCGCGGTCCAGGAGGCGCTCAAGCAATCCGGCCTGCTCATCACGGAGGAGAATGCCGGCCGGGTGGGGGTGGTGATCTCTTCGGCCATCGGCGGCCTGGTCTCGCTGGAGGAAAACCACAGCGATCTGTTGCGGGAGGGCCCGCGCAAGATCAGCCCGTTCCTGATCCCGATGCTGATGTCCAATGGCGCATCGGGCCTGGTGGGCATCGACCACGGGGCAAGAGGCCCGGCCTTCTCGGTGGCCTCGGCCTGCGCCTCCGGGCAGGATGGAATCGGCATGGCCTGGCTGATGCTGCGGGCCGGCATGATCGACGCGGCCGTGGCGGGGGCGAGCGAAAGCACCATCTCGCCGGTCGGCATCGCGGCGTTCGACCGGCTGGGCGCCTGTTCGCGGCGCGGCCCCGGCGAAGGCGCGCCAGCGCCCTTCGATAAGGACCGCGACGGACTGGTGGTGGGCGAGGGCAGCGGCATCCTGGTGCTGGAGACGGAGAGCCACGCGCGGGCACGGGGGGCGGAGATCCTGGCGGAACTGGCGGGCTACGCCTCGACGGCGGACGCGTTCCACATCACCGCGCCGCATGAGGAGGGGCTGGGCGGTTCGGCGGCCATGCGCCAGGCGCTGGCGGCGGCCGGCGCGGAGGCCAGCCAGCTGGATTACATCAACGCCCACGGGACGGCCACGCCGCTGAACGACAAATCCGAGACGCTGGCGCTCAAACACGCCTTTGGCGAACTGGCTTATCAGATCCCGGTGTCTTCCACCAAGTCCATGACCGGGCACATGATGGGCGCCACCGGCGCGCTGGAAACGGTGTTCTGCGTGCAGGCGATTCGCACCGGTATTATCCCGCCGACCATCAACTACCGCACGCCGGACCCGGAGTGCGACCTGGACTACGTGCCGAACGAGGCGCGGCAAAAGGCGGTGAAGCTGGCGATGACCAATGCCTTCGGGTTTGGCGGGCACAACGCGGTGCTGGTGGTGCGGGAATATAAGTAGGGGTAATTGGTAATTGGTAATCGGTGATGAAGGGGGGCGGAGGAGAGTATCCAAACTTTAAGACTCCCCCGGACGCGGCTCTGATACAATATCCCTCCACACTTTATTGAACTGATGGGCCGCCAGCTGCCCGACCCGTTGTGGGGCGGCTGGCGCTCCCTGAGTTCGCCGGAGGCCTGCATGCACCTCAATCAGGGAGACCTGAGTCTCGAATCCCCCCAGGCGTTCGCCCAACGGCTGAATCTCCAGATTCACAACCAGCTCCTGCTCAGCCGGGCGCTCACCCACCGTTCCTACCTCAACGAACATCCGGAAGCCATCGAGGACAACGAGCGCCTCGAATTCCTGGGCGACGCCGTACTGGATTTCATCGTCGGCGCCTGGCTGTACAACCGCTTCCCGGAGATGTCCGAAGGCGATATGACCCGCCTGCGGGCCGCCCTGGTGCGCACCGAACAACTGGCAGAGTTCGCCCAGCGCGTTGAACTGGGGAAGGCGCTGCGGCTTGGCCGCGGCGAAGAGGAGGGCGGCGGCCGGGCGCGCCAGGCCATGTTGTGCGCCGCCTTCGAAGCGCTGGTGGGCGCGCTCTACCTGGATGGCGGGATACCGGCGGTGGAAGCCTTCGCCGCCCAGCTGCTGGAAGAGGCGATCGACCACATCCTGCGCAACCACCACGACCGCGACCCGAAAAGCCAGTTGCAGGAGTGGGCGCAGGCCAACGGCCACCGCACGCCGCTCTACCGCATTGTTGATGAGCTCGGCCCCGACCATGAGAAAGTCTTCGAGGTCGAGGTGGTGGTGGGCGCGGAAGTGCTGGGGCGCGGGCAGGGCAGCAGCAAGCAGGCGGCCAGCAAGGCCGCGGCGCAGATGGCGCTGGAGCGACTCGGAGAGTGAGCCAGACCCCCATGCCCGCCGCGCGCCTCAAGTCGCTGGAACTGGTCGGCTACAAGACCTTTGCCAGTAAGACCCAGTTGGAATTTGCCGACCGCATCACCTGCGTGGTCGGCCCGAACGGCTCGGGCAAGTCCAACATCGCGGATGCCCTGCGCTGGGTGCTGGGCGAGCAGGCCTACAGCCTGATGCGCGGCCGCAAGACGGATGACATGATCTTCTCCGGCTCGGAGACCCGCGCCCGCGCCGGCATGGCCTCCGCCACGGTCACCTTCGACAACTCCAACGGCTGGCTGCCGATCGATTTTTCCGAAGTCTCGATCACCCGCCGCGCCTACCGCGACGGCCAGAACGAATACCTGATCAACAACCAGAAGGTGCGCCTGCGGGATGTGACCGAACTGCTTTCCAAGAGCGGGCTCTCGCAGCGCACCTACACGGTCATCGGCCAGGGCATGGTGGACGCAGCCCTCTCGCTGAAGGCCGAAGACCGGCGCGCCCTGTTCGAAGAGGCGGCCGGCATCAGCCTGTATCGCCAGCGCCGCGAGCAGGCCCTGCGCCGCCTGGAGGCGACCCGCCGCAACCTGGAGCGGGTCGAGGATATCCTGGCCGAACTTGCGCCGCGCCTGCGCAGCCTGGAGCGCCAGGCCCAGCGCGCCCAGGAGGCCGGGCAGGTGCGGGCTGACCTGCAGAACATTCTGCGCGAGTGGTACGGCTATCACTGGCACCGCGCCCAGCAGGAGTTCCTGGATGCCCTCGCCCAGGCTGGGCGACGTGAGCAGAGCCTGGCGGCGGCGCGCGAGCGCCACGAAGCCGCCGGGCAGGATCTGGCTGAAGTGCGTGACCGGGTCAACGGGCTGCGCGCCCGGCTCAGTTCGTGGCACCGCCAGCTGGCCCAATTGCACAGCCAACGCGAGTCGACAACACGTGAACTGGCTGTGTCCGATGAGCGCCAGCGCGCCCTGCGCGAACGGCAGGCGCGCACCGCCAGCGAACTGGCCCAACGCCAGGAAGAGCTTGCTCTGGAGCGCGAGCGTCTGCATGAGGCCGAAGGGCGCGCCGTCCAACTGGAAGCAGAGGCCGCGGATGCCGAAGCCCAGGCGCTGGCCGCCCAGCAGGCATTGGCCGGGCGCCAGGCTCAGCGCGCCGCCCTTGAAGAGACCATCGCCAGCGCCCGCGTCCGTCTGGAACAGGTGCGGACCCGCAGCATCGAACTCAGCACCCTCAAGGCCGATTTACAGGGCCGCCTGGAAAAGCAGGGCACGGCCCAGGCTGGCGTGGACGCGGAAGAAACCCAGGCGGCCGCCGAACTCAGCGCGACCGAGACGCGCCTGGGCGCGGCGGAGTCCGCCCTGCGGCAGGGCCAGGTCGCGCTTGGGGATGCCCAGAGCAGGCTGGATGACCACCGCGCCCAGCTTGGGCAGGCGGAAGAAGAACAAAAGGAACGCCGCGCCGAACACGCCCGCCTGGAAGCCGAACACGCCCGTCTGGACGCTCAACTGAAAGTGCTTTCTCAGGCCGAGGAGAGCCTGGCTGGTTACGCCAGCGGCGCCAAAGCCCTGCTGGAAGCCGCCCGGGGTGGCAGGCTGGCTGGGACGCGGGGCGCCCTGAGCAGCCATCTTACCGTCCCACCTGAACTGGAAACCGCCATCGCCGCGGCGCTCGGGCAGTACGTGGATGCCGTGCTGGTGGAGGGCGATTCCGAGCCCGCCCTGGCGCTGCTGGAACGCGAACCCGCCCGGGCCGCCTTGTTGCCGCTGGATGCCCTTGCGCCGCTGGCGCCGCTTTCCGCTCCGGACGGCGATGGCATTCTGGGTGTAGCCGCCGCCCTGGTGAGCGCTCCGCCCGAACTGCGCCCGGCCCTCGACCTGCTGCTGGGCCAGGTGCTGGTGGTGCGCGACCGGCGCGCCGCCCGGCGCGCCCTGGCGGGCCAGCCGGGGCACGCCCGCGCCGTGACTCTGCGCGGCGAGGCCTTTGCTGCCAGCGGGGCAATCCTGGTGGATACGGAAAGCAGCGCCGCCACCTTGAGCCGGCCGCGCCAGCGCCAGGAACTGGAAGCCGCCCTGGCGCGGGGTTCAGAGTCCCAGCAGAGGGTCGCTGCTGCACTGGATGAACTGGCGGCCCGTCAGGCGGACCTGACCGGCGAAATCCGCCGGGCGGAGACGAACCTCAAGGAAGCGCGCCGCCGGACCGAGGCGGCCGAGGCTGCCCGCCAGGAGGCCGTGCTGGCGCACGGCTCTGCCCAGCGCGCCCTGGATTGGCAACGCAGCCGCCAGGCCGCTTTGCGGCAGGAGTTTGCCCAGGCCGAAGGCCAGCTGGCTGCCATCGACCGCGAAGCCGCAGAACTGGCCGCGCAGGCGGAGCAGGCCCAGGCCGAGCAGCGCGCCCGCGCCGCAGAACTAGCCGGCCTGGCGCTGGACGACCAGCAGGCCGAAGTGCAGCACTGGGAGACCCAGGCGGCGGTGGGGGCGCGCGCCCTGGAAGATGCGCGCGCCGCGCTGGCCGAGCGCCAGGCGAGCCACACTCGCGCTCAGGAGCAGGCAGCCGCGCTCCAGCGGGCCGAGGCCGAAACCCAGGCCGAACTGGCGGCTGTGCGCGAACAGGTGAGCGGCATGCGCGTTTCGGAAACGGGCGTGGGCGGCGAGATCGCCGAACTGCAGAAACTTATCGACCCGGCGGAAGAGGAACTGCGCCAGGCTGAGTCCCACCAGGTGGCGCTGGAGAACGCCGAGAGCGAGTCGCGCCAGTCTCTCAATCTCGGAGAACGCGCCCACACCCAGGCCCAGGTGATGCTGGCCCGCCGCCAGGAGGCCCTGGACGCGCTGCGCCGCCGCATTGAGGACGACTTTGGTCTGGTGGAATTCACCTACGAACGCGAGGTCAGCGGCCCGACGCCGCTGCCGCTGGGCGAACTGGTGGAGCGCCTGCCGGTGGTGCAGGCCATCGCCCCGGACCTGGAGGAGCGCCTGAAACACCTGCGGATGCAGCTGCGCCGGATGGGGGCGGTGAACCCGGAAGCCCAGTCGGAGCACCGGCAGGTGAAGGAACGCTTCGAGTCGATGACCGCCCAGGTGGCCGACCTCGTGAGGGCGGAGGCCGACGTGAAGGAGGTCATCGCCGAGCTGGATGGCCTGATGGAGCGTGAGTTCCGCAAGACCTTTGACGCCGTGGCGGCTGAGTTCCGCACGATCTTCGCCCGCCTGTTCCCCGGCGGGCAGGCGCGCCTGCTGTTGACCGAGAGTGAAGACCCAAACGAGATCGGCATCGATATCGAGGCCCGGCTGGCGGGCAAGCGCATGCAGCGCCTGGCGTTGCTCTCCGGCGGGGAGCGCAGCCTGACGGCCGCCTCGCTGGTGTTCGCCCTGCTCAAGGCCTCGCCGACGCCGTTCTGCGTGATGGACGAAGTGGACGCGGCCCTGGACGAGGCCAACGTGGAGCGGTTGCGGGAACTCCTGGAAGAGCTCAGCCAGACGACCCAGTTTGTCATCATCACCCACAACCGCAATACGGTGCAGGCCGCCCAGGCCATCTACGGCATCACGATGGGGCGAGACACCACCAGCCAGTCCATTTCCCTGCGGCTGGATGAGGTGGACGGCAAGTACGCCCAGGCCTGAACCCCCATATTTTCCTGTATGCAACACCACTACCCATCCCCCGTATAGTTAAGCGAAATGCAATCGATAACAAACGGAAAGGATGGTGTACCCATGAATGTGAACGCACGCAGACTGCGCCGCTCGCGCAGCAACCGTGTTATCGCCGGGGTGTGCGGCGGCCTGGCGGAATTCTTTGGCATCAGTTCGTTCTGGTTCCGCCTGGCTTTCGTCATCGCCTTCATCCCCGGCGGCGTGCCCGGCCTGGGCGCTTACCTGCTGTTCTGGTTGATCGTGCCCAGCGAGTAGGGGCGCTCCCACGAAAAAGAAAACCGCGCGCCATCTGGCGCGCGGTTTTGATTCTGTCTGGGCAGTTATTGCAGAATCGCGCCGGGCGGGATGGCCGGGTCGGTGGGGGTGCGCTGCAGCCAGTACTCGAACTCTTCAATCTGGGCGGCGGCGCGCTGGGCGGCCAGCCACTCGCCGAAGGCGGTTTCCTGAGCCTGGTCGTAATCGGCCGCAGCGAGGGGGCGTTCTTCATGGCCGAGGACCTGGATGATGTGAAAGCCGAAGTCGCTCTGGACCGGTTGGCTGGTCTGGCCGACCTCCAGGGAGAAGGCGGCATCCGCAAAGGGGGTGACCATGGCGGCGCGGTTGAACCAGCCCAGGTCGCCGCCGCGGGCAGCGTTGCCGGTGTCCTGCGAGTATTCGAGGGCCAGGGTGACCCAGTCTTCGCCGGCGGCCAGGCGGTCGAGCACTTCCTGGGCGGTGGCTTCATCGGCAACCAGGATGTGGCGCGCCCAGACCTGCTCTTCGGTGCGGGGCAGGTCGGCAGTGACGAGGGCTTTGATCCTGTCGCGCAGGAGGATGATCTCGGCGTAGTCGCGCAGGTCCTGCTCGCTCCAGCCGATGTCTTCCTTGAGCAGGGCCATCTGATCGGCGAATTCGATGCCGAAGGCTTCGGTGCTCTGCATGGTGGGGGTGGGGAAGACGATGGTGGGGGTGATGGTTACGCCCGGTTCCAGGGTGGCGGTGGGGGTGACGCCGGTGGTGGGCGTGAGCGTGATGAGAGCCAGCTGGGTGGGCGAGAAAGTGCTGGTGGGGGCGGTGGTGGCCGTGGGAGTCTGGGTGGGGCTGCCTTCCGGGCGGTAGTTGAAGAAGACCTCGCGGATGGCGGTATCCAGTTCTTCGGCGGTGACGGAAATGCCGAGCCGCTCGGCCTCGACGCGCACAAGTTCGGCCTCGATGAGGTCATCCAGCACCTGGCGGCCGATGTTCTCCGGCAGCAGGAGGTACTGAATCTGCAGCAGCTGGGTCTGGTACTGGGAGGCGAAGGCGGGGTCGATGGAGCCGACGCTGAGGAACTGGTAGAGGGTCATGTATTGCTGGACGTAGAAGCGGCGGACGAAGCGGACGCGCTTCTGGAAGGCGGCGGTGCTGATCTCGACGCCGTTGACGACCGCGACCGGCTGGCTGGGGCGCACCCATTTTTCCAGGGCGAAACCGCCCAACAGGAGCAGGACGACGGCGGCGATGACGGAGTACAGGCTGATGGAAAGGATGCGGTTGTAGCGCTGTTCGCGTTCCACCCGGCCGAGGCGACCGAGGCGGCCCGGCTGTTGTTGTTTTGGCATGAGGAGTCCTCAAAAACACAGGGCATGGGCGCTGCCCGATGCCCTGTGCGGGGTTCTGGCGGCGGCCTAGCTGAGGGTCTCGCCGACGAAGGGCAGCAGGGCCATGTGGCGGGCCTGCTTGATGGTGGCGGCCACGGCGCGCTGGTGCCTGGCGCAGGTGCCGGTCTGGCGGCGGGGGCGAATCTTGCCCTCCTGGTTCACGAAGCCGCGCAGCAGTTGGGTATTCTTGTAGTCGAGCACGATGCTCTTGTCGCCGCAGAACTGGCAGACGCGCGGCCGGGAGTAGAAGCGGCGTCCACCGCCGCTGCCGCCCCGCTCGCTGCGTTCGCCGCGCTCAGTGCGTTCCGGGCGGTCGCTTTGTTCGTTGTCGCTCATGGTTGTGTTACTCCTTGCATTCTTCTTGATCGGGGGCGTGGGTGGCCCCCACGCACAGTTTAGAACGGGAATTCGTCTTCGCCGCCGTTGTCAGGGCCGTCTTCTTCGCTGCTGAAGGCGTCTTCGTGTTCGGCGGCCTCTTCGCCTTCGGGGCGCTTCTTCCTGCCGCCGAGCATGACCATTTCGCGGGCGACGATCTCGGTGGACTGGCGCTTGTTGTGTTCTTCATCTTCCCAGCGCCGGGTCTGGAGCCGGCCTTCGATGTAGACCTGTTGGCCCTTGAGGAGGTGTTCTTTGCAGATCTCGGCCAGGCTGCCCCAGGCGACGACGTTGAACCACTCGGTGCTCTGGCGGCGTTCGCCATCGGCGGTGTTCCAGTTGCGGGTGGTGGCGACGCTGAAGGTGGTCACCGGGCGGCCGGAGGGGGTGTAGCGCATCTCCGGGTCGCGGCCGAGGTGGCCGATGATCATGACTTTGTTCAATCCTCTGCTCATGGCGCTGCCTCCTTCACGAAATTTTCTGCAAAGTCGCCCACGCGGGGCTGTGCTACTCGGCGACGGGGGCGGGTTCCATGGCGGTGAGCATGAAACGCATGATGGATTCTTGCAGGCGCAAATTGCGCTCAAGTTCGCCGCACAGGGCGGGTTCGAACTCAGCCTGCAGGAACACGTATTGGCCTTCTTTCTGCTTGCGAATCGGGTAGGCCATTCTGCGCTTCCCCCACACATCCACTTTGTGGATGGTGCCGCCGGCATCCTTGATCCAGCCCTGGGCCTTGGCGATGAGGTCCTTGACGGACGCTTCATCCTGGTCGGGATGGATGATGAATGCGACTTCGTAATGACGCATTGGTTGTTCCTCCTTTCCTTGGGATTGCCCCCAGCGCCGGAGGATGGGCCAGGAGCGGGTTTTTGCGCATCTTTATTGGAATGCGACTGGGAATTTTAGCACAGGCGGGGGATTCTGAACAGGGCGCGAAAAGTCGTCTCCAGGGCTTTCTTAAAGTCGCGAGCAGGGACAGGTTGGGATGCTTCGCATCCTTAAACCTGTCCCTACGCCATTTACGTTCCCGGCCTTCCTGACCTATGAAAACCTTCGAAATCCTGCTGTTTTGAGCCAATGCAGCACAAAGAGATTCTCTTGTCAATCGACTTTGAGAAGGCCATAAAGCCGTCTCACGCAAAGAACGCCGAGAGCGCAAAGCAGTGGCCTTGAGGTGAGGCCACCCCAGAGACGTCAGGAATTCAGGATTTCATCATAGAGGTCCTCGAGGGCGGCGGTGTTGCGCTGGAGGGAGAAGTCGCGTTCGACCTGGCGGCGGGCGGCGGCGGCGAGGCGCTGGCGCAGGGCGGGGTCCCGCCAGAGGCGCAGGATGGCGGCGGCCAAACCCAGGTAATCGCGCTCGGCGACGAGCAGGCCGGTCTCGCCAGCGTACACGGCTTCGGGGATGCCGGCGTGGTCGCTGGCGACGACGGGCACGCCCATGGCCTGAGCCTCCAGGACTGCAAGGGGGATACCTTCGACGTCACCGCCGGGGGTCTGGACGCTGGGCACACACAGCAGGGCGGCGCGGGCGAGCCAGTTGCGAATCTGCTTACTTTCCAGCCGGCCGAGGAATTCTATGCTGCGCAGCGAGCCGGCGGCCATGCGTTCAAGACTGGGGCGGAGAGGACCGTCGCCAGCGACTACGAGGCGCAGGCGGGGTTCGGCGGCCTGGACGATGGACATGGCGCGAATCAGCCATTCGAGGCCCTTCTTCTCCACCAGGCGGCCGATGAAGAGCACGACCGGCTGGGGGGGAGTCTCTTCGGGCGGGGGGGAGAAGGATTGCACATCCACGCCGATGTGGTGGACGCGAATCTTTTCGGGCGGGCAACCGAGGGCGGCCAGCCGGCTGGCTAGGAAGCCCGAGGCGGCCAGCACGCGTTGGGCGCGGGCAAAGACGGCCGGATAGCGGCGTTCCACCCAGGCGGCATGGGCATGGCGGGCGGCCCCGCCGGGAGCGGGCAGCCGGGCGGCGAACGCACGGGCGAGGTCATAGCCGTGAAACGTCACGACGAAGGGAAGCCTGAGCCGTTCGACGATGGGCAGGGCGTATACGGCGTCGTGGCCGAAGTGGGCGTGCAGGAGGGCGCCATCCAGCCGGCGGACGCGTTCGAGCGAAGCGGGGCTGATGCCGCCGAGCAGTTTGGCGGCGCGGAAGACCAGGCGGGCCGGGCGCGATTCGGGCTCGAGGGCCAGACTGCGGTCGGGGGCGACGAGCAGGCCGGGCACTCGCCGGGAACCAACGAAGAACGGGTCGTAACGGTGGAGCGCCCCGGACTGTGCCAGGATGAAGGTTTCGGAAAAGGGCAGGAGTTCGTCGCGGTAGATCAGCACGCGGCGCGGGCGCGTGGAGGCTGCCAACTCATCCCTCGGCGTCGAAGAGGTGAAGGTCGGCTTTGCGGACGTAGGCGGCGCGATTGAAGTCGTACTCTTCCAGGCGCACGCCGGAACGACCTTCGCCGAAGAGGTAGCCGGCCATGCGGCCGGCGGCTTCGGCGCAAAAACCCAGAAACAGGGCGAGGAGCACGCGGGCGCGGCGCCCTGCGTTGCGGCCGCCGCTGAACATGACCGGGATGCGCTCGGCGAAGCGCTGGAAGGGGATGAGCGGCCCGGCGGCGAAGTTGATCAGGCGCTTGAGCAGGGCCATGCGCGTTCGCTTGCGCTTGAGGCCGGCGAATGAGCGGCCGACCTGGAACATGAGGCCCAGCGCATGGACGGCCCGGGAAGGATTGGCATGGCGAATGAGGCTGGCGCGGGCAATGGCGAGGCGGCCGCCGGCCTCGACCAGGGCGCGGTTCAATCCGCCGCCGCGTTTGAGCAGGCGCGGCAGGTCGTCGCCGAAGGCGAACAGGGCGTCGCGGCGATAGGCGCCGTTGCTGAAGGTCACGTCGTCGGCCGGATCGTAGCGCAGGGGGTCGGTGAAGAAACCGTAGGAGACGACGAAGCCGACATCGCTCCACAGCGAGGCCGGGTTGGCGTTGGCGATGCGGGTGCAGGCGGCCATGCAGCCGTTCTCAAAGGTCTTCACCAGCGTTTCCGCCCAGTCGGGGTCGGGGAAAACGTGGTCTTCGTAGAGGCACACAAACGGGGCGGAGGCGGCCCGGAACGCGAAGGGCAGAGTTTCGCCGGCGGGACGCGGATGGCGAACGGCGATGCAGCGTTCGAACTGCCCAACGAAGTCCCGGTCCACATCGGTGAGGTCGTCGGCGGAATTGGCGAAGACCACCAGTTCGATGCGTGGGGCGATGGTCTGGCGGGCGAGGGCGCGCAAAGAAGGTAGCATGACGCTGAATGGGCCACGCTTGTCGAGAATCATGGAAATGAGCGGCGACGAGCCAGGCCGGGGCGGGGCGAGGACGAGCGTCTCCCCAGCGGTCTTCGCGGGGGGCAGGTCGAGGGCGACCGGGGCGCGGGCGGCGGCCGAGCGGGCGGCGGCGTCCAGCACGCGCTGGGCGGCGAGACCATCTGCGATGTTTGGGTGGACGGAGGCATCTCCAGCGGCGGCGGCGCGGACAAAGGCCTGGAGGGCGCGGCGATAGGAGGGTTCGGCTTTGGAGCGTAGCCCTGCGGTCAAGCCGAACCAAGCCCCGGAGAACCCGGCCAGCAGGCGGCCGACCTTGCCGCGGCGCGGGCGGGCGGGCACGAACTGGACGGAAAGGTCATGGCGGGCGATACGCAGGAGGCCCTTCTCACCCATGAACTCGTAGACATCCTGGAACGGCGCGCCTACGACGAATGTGGAATGCGTGGTGAGGCCGCTGGCGAAGCGCAGGGCGAGGGCGGCGACATCGCCGCCATCCGCAGCGGGAACGCTTTCCGCCGAGGCCTCGACCACGGGGCTGTCCAGCAGGTGGGCGAGCATATCCACGTGGTGCGTGCCGAACTCGAGCAGGGCGCTGCCGCCAGCGGCAGGGTCGGCGCGCCAGCCGGGGCCGCGCTGGTTGGCGAAGAAGGTGCGGACGGCGGCCAGGCGGCCCAATTGCCCGTATTCCAGCGCGGTGCGGGCTTCGTCGAAGAGCGGGTTGAAGCGGAAGTTGAAACCGATCATGCCGACCCGGCCGGAGGCGCGCCAGGCGTTGGCGACGCGTTCGGCGTCGGCGAGGGTGAGGGCCAGAGGCTTTTCGAGGTAGACGTGCAGACCGGCCTCGAAGGCGGCGATGGCGGCTTCGGCATGCAGGGCGGGCGGCAGGGTGATGACGGCCGCGTCGAGGCCGCCGGCGTCCAGGGCAGCGCGGTAGTCGGAGAAACCCGAAGCGCCGGGAGCCAGGGCCAGCCCGGCGGCGAGGTTTTGCGGCTGCGCATCAGCGATCGCCACGACGTGCACGCCGGGGAGTTTTGCCAGCGTGGGAATGTGCACGAGGCGGGCGATGTGCCCGGCGCCGAGAACGGCGAGGCGAAGGGGTGTAACGGACATTGGCGACCTGCTTTCCATCAACCCAGCAACCCGATGAGCCAGTTCATCAGGTTCCAGTACAGGGTGTAGGCCGGGGCGGGCCAGCGGCTGGTGGGCAGGACGGGCGGGAAGGCGACGGCGTCCGGCTGATCGACGCGCACGCCCGCGCCGCTGATGTCCCAGAGGATGTCGGCGCCGGGGATGCCCATGGCGGTGAGGAATTCATCGGCGTCGTAGCCATTATCGGCGAACTGGTTGTCGTGGATATAAACGTTCTCCGGGCGCGGGCCGATATCGATCTCGGCGGTGTCGAAGGCGATGGTCAGGTTGAAGATGCCCAGGCCGGCGGTCTTGTTGCCGCTGATGACGTTGGCGTAGACCTCCACCTCGTCGGCGGCGATGAGGGCGATGCCGGAGCCGGGCGGCATCTTGCTGGCGGCGGTGTTGGCTTTGGCGAAGTTCTCGTGGTTGTTGTTCTCGACGCGGTTGTCGTAGATGACGGTGTTCACCGAGACCTTGCTGGTGAGCTGCGGCAGGAGGACAATGAGGATGCCATTGGTGTTGTCGTGGGCGTAATTGCCGTAGACCTCGCCGTTGACCACGTTCTCCAGTTCGATGCCGAGGACATTCTCATAGACCTCGTTGTCCCGCACGACGACGTTAAGGCTCTGGCCGGCGTAGATGCCGGCGTCGTTGGCCCCGCTGACGACCGACTCCTCGATGAGCACGTCGGTGCTCTGGACGGGGTACAGGCCGTAGGTGCCGGTGTTTTCGGCGACGATGTGGTGCATATACACGCCAGTGACGCCCTCGGCGATGACGCCGTTGTCGGTGTAGTCGCGGACGTGCAGGTAGCCGATCTCGAAGTCGTTGCCGGAGGAGATGACCGCATCGCTCAGTTCGCCCCGGCCGTCGAGGATGGGGTACTCCCCGGCATCGTTCGGCACGCCGAGCAGGGTGATGCCATTGAGGTCAATGACGATGCGCTCGTAGTAGACGCCGTGGGGAATCAGGATGGTGTCACCGGGCGCGGCCTGGTCCACCACTTCCTGAATGGTCTGGCCGGGCTGGACGGTGAGGGTACGGCCGCCGCCGGAGGGCGGCTGACCGCCGCCGGAACCGGCGTTGACGTCTTCGGCGATGTCGCGGGCGAAATTAGGTATCGGACCGACGACCGGCAGGCCGGAGGGCACGCTGGCGGGAATTTCCGGCAGGGCGCTCTCGTCGGTGAGGGCGTAGAGGAAGGCGATGAGGTCGGCCTTTTCCTGTTCGGTGAGATCGAAGCCCTGCAGGAAAGGATCGATATCCGTGCGGCCTTCGGCACGTCCGCCGCCTTTTTCATAGAAGGCGATGACCTCCTCGAGCGTTCCGAAGACGCCGTTATGCATGTAGGGCGCGGTCAGGGCGACGTTGCGCAAGGTGGGAATCTTGAAGGCGCCATCCACGCCGTCGGCGACGACGGCGGCGCGCCCTTCGTCGTGGGGCAGGCCGGGGGCATCCGGTACGCCGATGACGCGGAAGGTGTCGCCGGCGAAGGTGGGGGCCGAGTGGCACTCGAAGCAGCGCAGGGCGGCGGAACGGAAGAGCGTCAGCCCGCGGCGCTGGGCGGGGGTGAGGGCCTGCAGGTCGCCGGCGGCGTAGCGGTCGAAGGGGCTGTTTTGGGAGAGGAGAGTGCGTTCGAAGGCGGCCAGGGCGCGCACGGCGTTTTCGGCGGTGACGGACTCGGCCCCGCCGCCAAAGGCGGCATCGAAGAGGGCTACATATTGGGGAATAGCGCGCAGTTCGGCGGCGAGGGCCTCGTTATTGGCGACGGCCATCTCGTCGGCATGGTTGAGCGGCACGAGAGCCTGGTATTCAAGCGAGTCGACCCGGCCATCCCAGAACAGGGCGCTGGTGAACGCCGCGTTCCACAGGCCGGGGGTGTTGCGGGCAAGCGAGACGCCGCCGCTGCGCTCCGGGCCGGCGCCCACGCCGCCGCGGCCGAGCGCCTGGGGCAGGCCGTCGGCGAAGCCGTAATCGGGGTGGTGGCAATGGGCGCAGGAGAGGTCGTCCTCTTCGGAGAGCACGGGGTCGAAGAAGAGCAGGCGGCCAAGTTCGACCTTCTGCGGCGTGGAGGTGTTGCCCATGTCGTTGATGGGCGGGAAGGCGCGCAGCAGGCCGGTGAGGCTGGGCTGGACGCTGCTGGCGCCGGCGCCGTAGGCTTCCGGGCCGGGGTGGTCGTCGCGCGGGATGGGTGTGAGGGCGGCAACGGCCAGGAGGAGGACGAGGGCGGCGGCGAGGACGGCGAGGACTTGCAGGATGCGGGTTTTCATGCGGGCTCCAGATTCAGCGGCTGGCAGGGGAGGTAAATGGCAAATTGCGGATGGCAAATTGCAAATGAGAAGCGACGAATAGCGAATAGATAATGGTCATTGCTCTCCTGCGGACGAGCCGGAATGGCGGCGGGGCCGAGATCTCTCGCTTCGCTCCCTTCGCTTCGTTCAGGGCAGGCGGAATGACAAGGTATCGAAATTTCATTCCAGGGTGAACAGGTATTCGATGAGAGCGTCGAGGTCTTCGCCGCTGAGGGTCTTGCCGAAGGTCTTGGGCATCAGGTCGTTGAAGCCGGGGACGATGAAGGCGTCCGGGTCAAGAATCGAGGAGACGAGGTAGGTCTGGGCATCCTCGCCGGGGGCGCGTTCGGCGGCGACGCGGGCGATGCCGGCCAGCGAAGGACCAACGATGAGCATATCCGGTTGGGTGGCGTGGCAGGAGGCGCAGTTGATGGCGAAGACCTGCTGGCCGCGGGCCTGATCCGGGGTAAACGTGGGCGGGATGTCTTCGGAGGCGCCGCTGGAACAGGCGGCCAGCAAGAGGGCGGGGATAAGGAAAAACAGGGGAAGCGTTCGGGGCATCGGGTCACCACTCCAGGAGGGATTGCATGCGGGCGCGGAGGGCCTCGGCCGAGGGCAAGACGGCGGCGTTCATCATCGGGATGCTGAAGGGAATCGGGATATCGGGCACGGCGATACGTGCCAGCGGGGCATCCAGGTGGGTGAAGGCTTCTTCGGAGACAGCGGCGAGAATTTCGGCGCCAAAACCGGCCGTACGGGTGTCTTCGTGGGCCACAAGCAGTTTGCCGGTCTTGCGGACGGAGGCCAGCACGGTTTCCTTGTCCCAGGGGCTGATGGTGCGCAGGTCGATGACCTCGGCCGCGCCGGGGAAGGGTTGGGCGGCCTCCAGGCAGCGATAGAGGGTCTCGCCCCATGATACGACGGTGAGGTCGGCGCCGGGCTGAACGACAGCAGCCACGCCGAAGGGCAGGCAATAGCCGTCGCCGGGCCAGGGTTTGCGGCCCATGGGCGTGTCGTAGAGGGCGCGGTGTTCGAGGAAGATGGTAGGGTCTTCGCCGCGCAAGGCGGCGCGCAGCAGGCCGGCGGCATCTTGGGCATTGGAGGGGTAGGCGATGCGCCAGCCGACCATGTGGGCGTAAATGGCTTCGCCGCTGATGGAATGCCAGGGGTCGCCGGTCTTCTTGCTGTAGCCGACGGGGATGCGGACGACGACCGGGGCGGCAAACACCCCGGCGGTTCGCCAGCGAATCCAACCGGTGTCGTGAATCTGCTCATGGGCCGGATCGGCGTATTTGCGGAACTGGATTTCAGGCACGGGGCGCAGGCCGGCCATCGCCAGCCCGGCGGCGCGGCCGATGATGCCTTCCTCGGAAAGGGAGGTGTCGAAGACGCGACGCTCGCCGAATTTGGCCTGAAGGTCGAGGGTGACCCGGTGCACGCCGCCGCGGGGGCCGACATCCTCGCCGAAGATAAGCAGTTTGGGGTTGGCGGCCAGTTCGGTCTCCAGCGTGCGGCGCACGGCCTCGGAGAAGTTGATGCGGCCGCCTTCGGGCGCGGGCGAGGCGAAGACCGGGCGCGGCGCGGAATCGTCCGGCGAGGGGACCTGCGGGGCGGCGCGGCCGGAAAAGACATGGTGCAGGGCGGCCGCCGGGTCGGGGTCGGGGTTGGCTGCGGCGGCGGCAAGGGCGGCGCGCACTTCGTGCTCGACTTCGGTCTTGAGGGCATCCCAGTCGAAGGAATCACCGAGATGGGCGCGGAGCGCCAGCAGGGGGTCGCGGGCGCGCTCGGCCTCTATCTGTTCATCGGATTTGTAGGCGGTCTGGTCTTCGCCGAAGGTGTGGCCGTGAAGGCGGACGACTTCGAGGCGCAGGAGGCAGGGGCCGCGGCCGGCGCGGACGTGGGCGACGGCCTCAGCGACGAGCGCGGCGGTTTCCTCCGGTTGAGTGCCGGGGCCCTGGAGGATCTTGAGGTTCCTGAACGAGGCCAGGTTGTCGGCGATATTCCCGCCGGGGGTCTGGAAATGGCGCGGCACGGAGATGCCGTAGCCGTTGTCCTCGATGAAGAAGAGCATGGGGAGTTCGAGGGTGGTGGCGATGGTGAGGGCGGCCCAGAAGCCGTTGGCGGCCACCGAGCCATCGCCGCCGAGGGCGGCGGCCAGCGCGCCGCGCCAAGCGTCGTCTTTCAGTTCATCGCGGTAATAGGTGACGGCCTGCGCCCAACCGGCGGCGGGGGTGTACTGGGCGCCGACGTCGCCGGAAGAAGGCAGGACGGTGACGCCGCGGCGGGGCGGCATGGAATACACCACGCCGACGTCGCGGCCCTCGGAGGGCGAGCCGCTGCGGGCCATATCGGCGGCGAAGGCTTCCCGGGGGGTGAGGCCGGCGGCGAGCATGAACGGCCGCGAGCGGTAGTACAGCGCGGCAGCATCGCGGCCGTGTGCCAGTTGCAGACCGAGGAGTATCTGCGAGAGTTCATGGCCCTTAGCAGAGAATTGGTAGGTGATTTTTCCGGCCGGGACGAGTTCGTTCTCTTCGATCTCGTCGATGGCGCGGGAGGTGAGCATGAGCCGGGCGACGAGCTGCCAATCCACGCCCGTGGATATTTTCTTCTGCGACTTTGCCATCAGGCGTCCTCGACGGTGACGTAGATGCGTTTGTTGATGGCGCCCTTGCTCTTGTAGTCGGCGACGCGGATGCGACCCACCTCGCGGGTGTTGGCGACATGCGTCCCGCCGTCGGCCTGGAGGTCGAGGCCCTCGATCTCAACGACGCGCACCTCAGGGATGCCTTCCGGCAGGAGGTTGATCTTGGTGCGGATGAGGTCGGGGATGGCGAAGGCGTCGCGGCGGGGCAGGATGCGCACGCGCAGGGGGCGGGCGGCGGCGACCTCGGCGTTGATGGCTTCCTGGATGCCGGCCACCAGTTCGGCGCGCATGGTCTCGAACTCGAAATCCATGCGGCCCTGGAGGGGATGCATGTCCCCGCCGGTGACGGAAGCGCCGTAATCGCGGAAGACGACGCCGCAGAGGATGTGCATGGCGGTGTGGGTGCGCATCAGTTGGTAACGGCGCTCCCAATCGAGGGCGCCATGGGCGGCCGCGCCGGGTTCGGGCAGGGGGGCGTCGCCGCCGAGGAGATGCCAGAGGACGCCGTCCTGCTTCCTAAAGCCGGGGACGGAATATTCCGCGCCGCCGGCGGTGAGTGTGCCTTCGTCGGCCGGCTGGCCGCCGCCGCCGGGGTAGAAGGCGGTTTGGTCCAGATTTACGGCGCGCAGATCTGGATTAACTGCCGTGATTTCGGCGTCGAATTCTCTGATGTAGGAATCGGTCTGATAGAGCAGGTCGGTCATGCCTGCGTCCCTCTCCTCCGGGTGGATGCGCGGAGGCTATTTTAGCCGATGGGCGGGGGCGGGGCAAGGGAGGGATACGGGATGCAAATGGCAAGATGCAAATTGCAAATGGCAAAACGCAAATTGCAAATTGCAAATGGCAAATGGCAAATGGCAAATGCTCTGTTGCAGACATAGCCAGAATGACGAATGAAGGAAATCTCGACAGAAATGTATTTAATCCGACGACCCGCCCTCTGCAAATTGTAAGGGGCAAATGGCAGAATGCAGGCAGGACGCTGTATGTGGCGGGCGGTTGTGGCACGATGGGCGCGGCACGCGAACGGGCGACATTTTGTGCTCAATCAGGCTGCGGGGCGGAGGACCTCGGGCACGTCGTTGAACGGACTATTGACCAGCGTGCTGACCGGGTAGTGCATCATTTCTCCGGCCGGGTAGGGGCGCAGGAGGGGCTGGAGTTTGTCAGCGGTCTGTTCGGCAGGGTCGAGCCATTGTTCGTAGGCAGCGGGGGGCAGGATGACCGGCATGCGGTTGTGCAATCTGCCAATCATCTCGTTCGGCTCGGTGGTGATGATGGTCGTGGAATAGACCTCGGAGCCATCGGGGGCGTGCCAGAGTTCCCACAGGCCGGCGAAGGCGAAGGGCTCCTTGGATTCCAGCTGAATGTAGTGGGGCGTCTTGGCGCGGCCGGGCTGCTTGACCCATTCGTAGAAGCCATCCGCCAGGACCAGGCAGCGGCGGCGCTTGTAGGCGCCGCGGAAAGAGGGCTTTTCGGCCAGCGTCTCGCCGCGGGCGTTGATAAGTTTGTTGCCGATGCTGGGGTCTTTGGCCCAGGCGGGAATCAGTCCCCAGACGAAGGCGTCCAGGCGGTTCTGGCCGTTGTTGGGGACGACGGCGACCGGCTGGGTGGGGGCGATGTTGTAGCGCGGCGTCAGGTTTCCGGGCACTTCGAGCCAGGGGAAGGCGTCGTGGATGGTGTCGGCGTCAACGGTGAGGGTGAATCGGCCGCACATAAGGGTCTCCTTTATTGCTCATTTGTTCTATTATAGCAGGAAAAGGAAAAACTACGTATGCAAGTAGACATGTAAACAGGTAGACACGTAGACATGTTGAAACGGAAACAAGGTGGCGGGGCGAGTTCGCTTCAGTTCCCACTTTCCGAACCGGTGCCAACAATTCGCCGACGTCTTGCGAAGGTAATGAGGGCAGGGCAGAGCGCCAGGAGCGGGAGGAGCCACTTGAGGGCGTAGAACCAGCGTTCGCGCGTGCAGCGACCCTCTTCAAAATCGTCGCCCGCATTGGCAGTGACGAAATTGCCTTCCGGGCCCCACACCTCCACCATGTGGGCGAGGTATTCGGGTTCGGTGTACCCCTGGGCGATGAGCAGCGGGACGATGACCTCAGGATGCTGCTGGATAGCCTCGATCGGCTCTTTCAGGACGATACCGTGGTCCACGTCAAGCGTCCACCACTCACCGGGGGCAACCTCGGCCTGGGCGACCACATGCCCGTCCAGCCCGGCGATCTGGACGTTGAAACCGCGCGCGGCCAGAATGTCGGCAATCGTCAATGAGACCTGGGAGCACAGACCGACCCCGCGCTCGATGGCGGGGCGGGGGGCGCAGAATTCGTACGCCAGGTAGCGATCCGGGTTCAGGTAACTGCCGAGGAAGAGAATCCAATTCTCCCAGACGGGAACCCTGAGATGGTAGCGGTCCGTGCCGGCCGGCTCCCAGTAATGGGCGATGCCCCAGTGCAGGGCGTCCACCAGGCGGACCATGTATTCGGCATTGCTCTCGCCTGTGCGCTGAGGGAGGGCGGCATAGACCTCTTCGGGAGTGAGCTCGATGGTCCAGTAGAGATCGCGATAGATCTCCGGGTTGCGCATGCTGCGAGGCAGCCCATAGAGATTGAGGGCGACAAGCAGCAGGCCGGCGGCGAAGAAAAAAACATCCACTGAGTGGACGGCCGCCCGAAGGCGTGGGCTGGCGGTCAGGGGGCCGCCGAACAACCATGCGACGGCCAGGAAGGAGGGAGCCGCGGTGCCGATCAGGGAAAACGCCAGCGGGGAGAGCCGGAGGAGGATGGCTTCCCACCCCGGGACGGGCGGCGCGACCGCGAGGACAGCGGCGCCGGCAAGGGCGGCGGCCAGCAAAGCCAGTTCGGTGAAATACAGGCGCGCCGGGGAGCCCAGCCAGCGTTCGAGGCTGGACAGAAACCGGAAGGCCCCAAGGCTCCCCATCCAAAGGGCGCGGGCGGCGAAGGTTTCAAGGGCTGCCGATACCAGGAGGCCGGACAGCAGGGCGACACGGCTGGCAGACAGGCCGAAGAGCAAGGCGTTCTTCGGGTCGGCTGGCAAGAGGAGCAGCCAGACGGCCCCAACGACGGCGCACAAGGAGGAAAGCAGGGCGCAAGCGGCCAGGGTCTTCCGGAGGCGGGAAGGATCGGGTGAAGCGGTCATTGGCTTGCCTTGCCCCAACCGCCGCCACCGGGGGTGCGGATGGAGAGGGTGTCGCCGGGCTGGAGGTCGATGCTGCCCTTGGCGGGGAGGGGCGACTCTGCGCCATCGCGGATGAGGACGTTTTCGCCGGGCGCGCCGGGTTCGCCGCCAACGAGGCCGTAGGGACGGCTGATGCGGCGGTCGGTGAGGAGGCTGGCGGTGGCGGGAACGCGCAGGCGCAGGTCGCGGCGCAGGCCGTCCCCGCCGCGGAAGCGGCCCGCGCCGCCGGTGCTGCGGCGAATCTCGTAGCGCACGACCTCAAACGGGTAGGCGAACTCGAGCGCCTCGATGGGCGTGTTGAGCGTGTTGGTCATGTGGGTGTGAATGGCGGACTGGCCGGGCGCGCCGGGGCGCGCGCCCATGCCCCCGGCGAGAGTCTCGTAGTAGGTGAAGGGCGCGGCGCGGCGGGTATCCCAGCCGCCGATGAGGATGTTGTTCATCGTGCCCTGTGAAGCGGCGGGGACGCGGTCGGGGGCGGCCTGGGCGAGCGCGCCGAGCAGGACATCGGTGATGCGCTGACTGGTCTCGACGTTGCCGCCGGCCACAGGCGCAGGGCGGCGGGCGTTGACCAGCGTACCTTCGGGGGCGATGACCTGAATGGGGCGCAGGCTGCCGCTGTTGCTGGGGGCATCTTCGGCGAGCAGGCAGCGAAAGACGTAATGCACGGCGGAAAGGGTGATGGCGTAAACGGCGTTGAGACTGCCCTGCGCCTGCGGAGAAGTGCCGGTGAAGTCCACGCTGGCCGAGTCGCCCTGGATGGTTACAGCCACACGAATGGGCAGCGGCGCGTCGGCGACGCCGTCATCGTCCAGCTGGTCGGCGAATTCGTAACGGCCGTCGGGCAGGGCGCGCAAGAGGGCGCGGGTGAGGCGCTCGGCGTAGCCGAGCAGTGCCGCGCTGTGGCGGTGGATGGTTTCAGGCCCGTAACGGGCGGCGAGTTCTTCGAGGCGGGCGACGCCGCGGCGGTTGGCGGCCAGCTGGGCGCGCAGGTCTCCGGCGCGCTCGCGCGGCGTGCGCACGTTGGCGAGGATGATGTCCCACAGGCCGGTTTGGAGTTCGCCGCCCTCCATGAGTTTGACCGGCGGGATTATCAGGCCCTCCTGAACGAGTTCGCGGGCGATGGGCATGGAGCCGGGGGCCATTCCGCCCACGTCGGCGTGGTGGGCGCGGTTGGCGGCGAAGCCGAAGAGTTCGCCATCCACGAAAGCGGGCGAGACGAGGGTAATGTCCGGCAGGTGGGTGCCGCCGCGGTAGGGGTCGTTGAGGATGACAACGTCGCCGGGGCGGAGTTCGACCTCGGCGAGGGCCTGCTGGACGGAGAGCGGCATGGTGCCGAGGTGGACGGGGATGTGGGCGGCCTGGGCGATCATTTCGCCGGAAGGGTTGAAGATGGCGCAGGAGTAGTCGCGGCGTTCCTTGATGTTGGGGGAGTAGGCGCTGCGGCGCAGGAGGGCGCCCATTTCCTCGGGGATGGCGGCGAGGAGGTGTTTGAAGATTTCCAGTTCGATGGCGTTGGTCACGGCGAAGAATCTCTCAAACAAGCCAGTTGGTTCTGCGGCGATTCCGCAACTCCCAAGCAACCGCATGATACGAGATTCCTCGGTCGGGTTTGTAGCCGTATCGCCTGCGCGACGGGTTGGACCCTCCCTCGGAATGACATCGTTTTCCTGGTCATGTGCCACCCTCGATGAGCAGGTTGCGGAAGGAATCGAGGCGGGCGGAGTCGGAGGGGCCGAGGAAGATGGTGGTATCGGGCTGGACGACGACGGCCGGGCCGCGCAGGCGCTGACCGGGGAGCAGGTCGGCGCCGTCGTAGAAGGCGGTCGGGAGTTCGCCGGAGGGAAAGAGCGCGGGGCGGTGGTCGAAGGACCTGGGGGCGCGGCGAGTGCGCGGGGAACGCGGCAGGGCCGGGCGGGCGACGGCGCCAACAGCGCGCAGGCGCAGGGTGACGACCTCGACTGGTTGCGTGTCGTTCGCATAGCCAAATTCCAATTCATGCTTGCGATGAAAGACGGCGAGGAAATCCGGCGTGAACGGCAGGTTGAGTTCGTAAGATTGCCCGGCGTAGCGCAGGTCGAGGGAGGCGTTGAGGGTCTGCTCAGGCGGAGAAAAGCCGTGGGCGGCCAGGTTGCTGGCGGCGCGGGCGCGTAGGGGCGCGAAACGGGAGTCAAGTTCGGCAGCCGGAGTATGGCCCGGCAGCATGACGGTCTGAGAGTAGTCTTTGAGTACGTCGGCCATCAGCATGCCGAGGGCGGACAGCGTGGCGGCATGCGCGGGGACGAGGACGCGCGGGATGGCGAGGGCGCGCGCCAGGCTGGCGGCGTGCAGGCCGCCCGCGCCGCCGAAAGCCAGCAAGGTGAAGTCGCGCGGGTCGCGGCCGCGCTCGACCGAGATGACCTGCAGGGCGCGGGCCATGTGGGCGTCAACGACCTGGATGACGCCCAGGGCGGCCTGTTCTGGGGAGAGGCCGAGGGGTTCGCCAAGGCGGGCCATGGCGGCAAGGGCGCGCTTAAAGTCCAGGGGCATCCGGCCGCCGAGGAAGCGGTCGGGCAGGATGCGGCCAAGGATGAGGTTGGCGTCGGTGACGGTCGGCTGGTCGCCGCGGCCATAGCAGGCGGGGCCGGGGTCGGCCCCGGCGCTTTGGGGGCCGACGCGCAAGGCGCCGCCGGAGTCGACGCGGGCGATGGAGCCGCCGCCGGCGCCAACGGTGTGGATGTCCAACACAGGCAGGCGCAGCGGCAGGCCGCCGATCTCCGCCTCGCCGGTGACGTACAGGCCGCCATCCAGCAGGGCGACGTCGGTGGAGGTGCCGCCCATGTCGAAGGTGATGAGGCGGTCGAAGCCTGCCGCTCGCCCGACGGCCTGCGCGCCGACCAGGCCGCCGGCCGGGCCGGAGAGGATGCAGCGGGCGGCGTGCCGGCGCGCTTCGGCGGGGGCGATGCTGCCGCCGTTGGACTGCATGATCTGAAGAGAGTCGCCGGGCAGGTCGTCTTCGAGACGGGAAAGGTAGCGGGACATGACGGGAGAGACATAGGCATTGATGGCGGTGGTGCTGGCGCGTTCGTATTCGCGGAATTCGGGCAGGACCTCGCTGGAGGGCGAGACGAAGAAACCCGCCTGCCGCAGGAGACCGGCGGTACGCCCTTCGTGTTCAGGGTGCAGGAAGGAGAACAGGAAGCAGACAGCCACGGCCTCGACCTGAGCGGCCTGCAATTGGGGGATGAGGGCTTCGACCTCGGCGGGGTCGAGTGCGGACTGCACCGCGCCGGTGTGGAGGACGCGTTCGCGCAGGCCGAAGCGCAGTTCGGCGGGGACGAGCGGGGCAGGACGGTCGGCGAAGAAGTCGTAGAGGCTGGGGCGGTTCTGGCGGCCGATCTCGAGCACGTCGGCGAAGCCCTCGGTGGTCAGGAGGGCGGTGGTTGCTCCCTTGCGCTCGAGCAGGGCGTTGGTGGCGACGGTGCTGCCGTGGACGATGCTCCGGCCCGCGCCGCCAATGCGCACCAGCCCGGCGAGAATCGCTTCAGCGGGGTCGTGGGGCGTGGAGGGGAGTTTGAACGTAGAGAAATCACCGGATGCCGGGTCAAAGACGACAAAGTCGGTGAAGGTGCCGCCGGTGTCGATGCCGATGCGCAATCCCGGAGAGGGGGACATGGCGAGATTGTACCGTCGGAAGTCGGGAATTCTTGAAGACTAAATGGTCAAATGTCCATCGTCCAGCATGCCGGTTTGTTCTATCTACTGTCCACTGACACCTGCTCACTGCCTACCGTTTTTCAAAACAGTGCGGGCTGGCGGGCGGGGCGGCGGCCGTCGAGGAGGACGAAATCGGCGGCGCGGGCGGCGCGGATGCCAAGTTTGGAGAGTTGCGAGAGGTCGTGCAGGCGGCGCTGGCGGCGGGCGTGAAGGATACGGTCGGCGCCTTTGAGGCCGATGCCGGGGACGCGCAGGAGTTCCTCGCGGCTGGCGCGATTGAGTTCGATGGGCGCGGCGGCGAGGTGCTGGCGGGCCCAGGCGGTCTTGGGGTCGGTGTGGCGCGGCAGGCTGCCGTCCGGCTCGAAGGGCAGTTCTTCCATGGAAAAGCCGTAGTCGCGGAGGAGGAAGGAGGTCTGGTAGAGGCGGACTTTGCGGGCTTCGTCCTCGGCGGGCAGGTCTTCGAAGGGCGTATCGGCGATGGGGTGAAAGGCCGAGTAGTAGGCGCGGGCGAGGCCGAGTTGTTTGTAGAGGCGCTCGCTGACGGAGACGAGTTCGAGGTCGGTTTCACCGACGGCGCCAACGACGAACTGGGTGACGGTGCTGGCCCAGCGGCCGTTCCACGTCTGGCGCGGGTCGAGCGTGCGGCGAATCTGGTGGGCCCAGACAAGGGGGGCGAGGAGTTCGGCGTCGAAGCGCTTCTTGGGGGCGAGGGCGGCGAGGCGACCGGCATTGGGGGCTTCGAGATTGATGCTGACGCGGCTGGCGAGCTGCATGGCGCGCAGGAGTTGATCCTTCTCCAGGCCGGGCATGACTTTGAGGTGCAGGTAGCCGCGGAAGCCGCGCTTCTTCCTCAGGATCTCGGCGGTGTCGAGCAGTTTGTCCTGGGTGGTGACGCCGCCCTTGATGATGCCGGAGGAGAGGAAAAGGCCCTCAACGGCGCCGGCCCGGTGGACCTGGGTGAAGATGCCGGCGAGTTCATCGGGCTTGAAGGTGGCGCGGCGGGTGTGGCGGCCGGCGCGGAAGGGGCAGTAGTGGCAGTCGCGCTCGCAGGCGGTGGTGAGCATGGTCTTGAGGACTTTCATGCGGCCGCCGCCGGATTTGACGACCTCGGCGATGGGGATGCGGGTTTCGGCGAGGACGCCGCCGATCTGGGGCTGGCATTCGTGTTCGGCGTCGGGCTCCAGGAACATGTTCTGCGAGGTTGCAGCGAGTTTGGCCAAGGTCTCCATGTGGATATTATAGAACGGATGTGCAGTTATTACAAGGGTCGAGAAGACGTCGTATTCGTCAAAATAGTTCAAATGGTCGTAATAGTTCGAGGTCCATTGTCCAGAGTCCCACAGATACGATATTCCGATGCTTACACTGTGAGTGCACGAGTCTCATAGGGTCTATCTGTCTTGCGGGGGACTCATTCCAACTGATAATGTTGAATCGTGAAGTGCTCTGATGAAAGTGTCGAAGTCGTCGATTGCCGCGGTTGCGAGTTTACTACTGGACATTACTGGAAGGACACCGGGTGCTTTTGGGGATAGGACCGTGAGTAATGGCGACACGTGAACGATGCGGTGTCGGAATAGGAAGTATCTCTGAATTTTCGACAATATTCTCCACTGACCGGCAACTGGCCAAACACTATTCCATAGCCTTTGTTGAACGCCTCTTTGGAGATGTCCCAATTCTGGAAATTGATTCCACTTGCCGCGACGAATTCTGCGGAAGATCGAATGTTGTGTGCATAGCCAACCCTGGATTTCGGGAGCATTTTGATTAGGGCCGGTAGATTTGGAGAAATTCCTTCCCCTTCCAGCTCAATGAATCGTCTCTTACAGTAGACTTCAAATCCTGTAGTAAGTATTCCAACAATCAAGTTTGATTGAAGCGCCTCAAACATGAAACCCTCGGAGGACTTAGCGGTTTTCAACACTTGTATCGCCTGCAACGACTCTCGCCAATATTCTATAGCCGTTGGCTCAAGAATCATCTTCTCTCCTCTATATATGTAGGTCTGAGCTACGAAAACACCTTGGTCGCCGATCCGGCAGACATTACCTTCTACATCCAAGCGGAATCTGATCCGGGATTCTTCCCCATTGGCATGAACAAGTCTTCCTCCTTCCGCTTCTGGTCCCATCGATAGGCTGGTCTGTTGAGGGCTCCAAGTCAATGCTATGAATACCCTATCAGCATATGGAATTTCTGAGAGGTTAATCCTGGCCCTTCGAGTTCCCGATCCGGGCGTAGAGTAGTAGTAGTCAACAGTGGACTCTGCTGATTTCTCAAGACGTATGAGTCTTGAGCCTGAGATTATCTCCAGGACGATCCCGCCTTCTCCCGAATTCAGCAACAATTCTGGAGACTGATACCAAAAGACAAAGCTACCGTGGGGATTTTGTAGTGCCTTCTTGAGTTTTTCTGTCAAACTAGCTGAGGTGTCCAGCTGCCCCTCCATTTCGTTTTACATGGGTATCCTACTTTTGCTCGGTTTCGTCAGCGCTTTTCCGGCCACAAATTACGGAGGTGGTCGAGGGAGAGGGCGTGGACGGTGTGGCCGGACATGGTCTCGGCAGCGAGGAGGTTAGAGTTCGGAAAGGGCTTTGGCTGTCACAGTTCTTATCTGATTCAAATCGCTCTCAACAACGCCCCAAACGATATCCTTATCTACACCGAAGTATTGATGAACAAGAATGTGTCGCATACCGATTGCTTTGCGCCACGGAGCATCAGGAAATCTATCCAGAAAGTCGTGGCTGAGACGGTTAGCCGCTTCGCCGATAATCTGAAGGTGATAGATTGTCCAAACCTGAAGCATTTCGTCGGCGTCAAATTCTGCCCTGGTCTTTCCTCGCAACGCTCGTTCGATCTTGTCAATTGCGAGCGCGATGTCTTGCAGTCGCCCCTTATCATCCCTCATAGGGACTCTGCCTCGTCAAGGACCTGCTGGCGGAAGCGGGCGTTCAGCGAATTGGGCGTGACAACGTCCACCGGCATATTGAGCAGGTCTCTCAAGTCCATGAGCAGTCCGCCCAGGTCCAGCAGAGTGCGACCGGGTTCAAGTTCGACGAGGAAGTCCACATCGCTGTGAGGGGTGGCCTCGCCACGGGCGGCAGAGCCGAAGACGCGGATGCTGGTGGCGCCGTGCCGGGCGGCGATAGCGAGAATGTCCTTGCGGCGAAGCTTGAGCAGTTGGGGGACTGTCATGTATTGATTATAGCCGTGCGGCCACCAATGACAAGCGCGCGGATGTATCTTCGCGCAGATAAACGAGAATCAGTCATTAATCGACTCGCGACCCTTCGTTTTGCTCAAGGTGACAGGAATTGCCGGATGGGGGATGAGCGCAGCATGCTGCACCCATCCTACGGGTGGCTGATATGGGCGTTCCAGAGTTGCTGGACGCGGTGGTGGGGGATGGCGTGGACGGTGTGGCCGTCGAGCCCGGTCATGGTCTCGGCGGCGAGGAGGCAGTTCCAGATGGCCTCTTCGACGGCTTCGGCGGCGGCGGCCAGCAGGGGGTTGATGTGCTCGTTGGGAATCGTGACAGCGGATATGGGTTCGGCGGCTGTGGCCGGAATGGGGGTGGCGGCGGAGAAGGCGAAGAAGATCTCGCCGCTGGCGTCGTGGCCGTAGGAGCCGACGCGGGCGACGCCGACGGTGGCGCGCTGGGCGAGGCGGCGACACTGGACGGGCAGGAGAGGGGCGTCGGTGGCGAGGACAACGATTATGGAACTGCTGCTGGCGAATTCATCGCCCCAGACGGCCGGGACTTCAGAGGCCGGGATGTAGCGGCCAATGGGGAAGCCTTCCAGGCGCAGTTCCTCGCGGCCACCCTGGTTGGCCTGCACCAGCGCGCCGAGGGTGAACTCGCCGGATCTGGTGCGGACGAGGCGGGAGGCGGTGCCGATGCCGCCCTTGAACTCGTGGCAGATCATGCCGGTGCCGCCGCCAACGTTGCCTTCCGGCACGGGGCCGGGGGCGGCGGAGTCCAGGGCGGCGTAGACATCGGCAGGGGTGAGGTGGGCGGCGGAGAGGTCGGAGAGCCAGCCGTCCCAGGTCTCGGCGACGACGGGAAGGTCGTTGCCGCCGGCGTTGGGGAGGCCGCGGTCGAACAGGTAGCGGATGAGGGCGTCGCGCACCATGCCGAGTTCGTAGGTGTTGGTGAGCGTGAACGGCCCGCCGAAGACGCCGGTCTCGGCGACGTAGTGCAGGCCGGTCATCTCGCCGTTGCCGTTGAAGGCGTGGAAGGCGGCGAAGCAGCGGTTAGCCCAGGAGTCGCGGCCGCGCGGCAGGATGACGGTGACGCCGGTGCGGGCGACGGCGGGGGCATCGCGGACTATGGTGGCGTGGCCGACGGTGAGACCGGGCACATCGGTGATGGCGTTAAGGGGGCCGGGGGGATGATGGCCGAGGGAGATGCCGAGGTCGCGCAGGCGGGGACGGGGTGACATCAGAAATATTTAACCACAGATGAACACGGATGGACACAGATGGAGAAGATGTAATTGGTAAGTGGTTACTGGTAATTGCTCTGTTGCAGAGATTCACAATAGGCAATACTTGTCACCCCGACCGAAGGGAGGGGTCGCGAGTCGGGCTCTTTTTCAGTCTCGCCGGTCTGAAAGACGCGTGCTGAATGCGATCCCTCGCTTGGCCGAGCGCCGCTTCGCGGCGTCGGCGTGCTCGGGATGACAAGACTTCCAGATCGGCATGTTCGCAACAGAGCAACGGGTAATTGGCAAGAAGGACCTCGATACGACGATGCCAGCGAACTGCCAACTGTCTACTGTCCACTACCTACTGTCTACTGATTGCTATCTGCTATTTCAAGTAGATGCGGTCGGGGTCGAGGGCGCGGAGGAGGGCGAGTTCGTCGGCGGTGGGCGGGGCGGTGGCGGCCAGATCGGGGGCAGATTGGAGCGGCCAACCGGTGTTGGCCTGCGCCTCTTCGAGGGTGGCGGCAGGGTGCAGGGCGACGAGGACGAGTTCGCCGCTGGCGTCGGGGCGCAGGATGCCGAGATCGGTGACGACGGCCTGCGGGCCGCGGCCGGGCAGGGCGCGCCGGGCGGGGCCGTGGCCCAGCGAAGTCTGGAAATCCACCTTATCAGGGAAGCGCCGCTTCTGGTGGGGGGTGATGATGAAGCACTGCTTCGCCCAGGCGGCGATCTCCATCGAGCCGCCGGAGCCGGGCAGGCGGGTCCTGGGGCCGGCGTAGTCGCCGATGACGGTGGCGTTGATGTCGCCGGTGCGGCTGATCTGCGCCCCACCGAGAAAGCCGACATCCACGAGGCCGCGCTGGAGGTAGAGGGCGAAGATATCGTACATGCCGGCGACGGCGGCCGCGCCGGTGACGAGGGTGGGGTCGCCGATGGAGAGCGGCAGGCGTTCGGGGCGGGCGCCGATGACGCCAGCTTCGTAGATCAAGGTGAGGTTCGGGGCGTGGGTACGCAGGGCGAGGTTGCAGGCCAGGTTGGGCAGGCCGACGCCGACGAAGACGACCTTGCCATCGGTGAGCAGGCGAGCGGCGTTGACGGCCATGAGTTCGGAAGGGGAGTAGGGAGTCATGGGGTAACTGGTAATCGGTAACTGGTAATTGGCTGCCGAGAAGGAGTCATAGAGCTATTTCACCATAGAGACATGGAGGCACGCAAAAAACCCGCTATGCAAAGGATGCAGAGAACGCAAGGAACGCAAAGAAAAGCAATGCAAAGGCTTTTCAACCACAGATGAACACAGATTAGCACAGATGAAATGGAACGATGCAAGGAGAGCGGGAGAAGCGGAGACAGGGAGGAAGGGAAGAGGGGACATGGGGAGGGGGAGTCAGGCGTAGCCGCCGTAATCGACTTCGCCGCTGGGGCGTGGGGAAGGGGTGAGGCGGGCGTGGACCTCCGGGCCGAGTTTGTCCCAGTAGGCGGCGCGGTCGGGGAGGGCGTAGACCCACTGGTCGAGCCACTCTTGCAGGCGGGCTTCGTCCTGGCTGAGGGCGTCCCACTCGAGGTAGAAGGCGTTGTCGCGGTCGTAATAGCCCTGGGCGTAGGAGGGGTGGGCGGCATGGGGGACGTGGCAAACCGCGGAGACAACCAGGCCGGGAATGAGGGTGCGGTTGGGGTCGCGGCGGATGACGTCTTCGCTGACGATCTCTTCGGCGGTGAGGATGACGCGGCGGGCGGCGAAGGCGGCCTCCTTCTGCTCGCCGAGGATGCCCCACAGGTGGGCGTTGCCGTTTTCGTCGGCGCGCTGAACGTGCAGGATGGCAACATCGGGATGCAAGGCGGGCAGGACGACGACGTCTTCACCGCCGTAGGGGTCGGGGATGCGCCGGTAGGCGGGGTTGACGTTGGCGAGGTCTGAGGCGCCGGTGGGGCGCATGGGCAGGAAGGGCAGGCCGGCGGCGGCGGCGGCGAGGCGGGTGATCATACCGAAGTGGGAGTATTCCTCCCATTCGAGCGCGCCGGATTCGACCAGGCGGCGCAGGACGTGGAGCGAGCCGACGCCGGGGTTGCCCATGTAGGAGAAGATGATCTTGCGGGCGCAGCCGGCGGCGGCCATCTGGTCGTAGATGATGTCCGGGGTGGCGCGGGCGAGGGTGAGGTCTTTGCGGCGCTGGCGGATGATCTCATGGGCAGCGGCGAAGGGAATCAAGTGGGTGAAGCCGGCCAGGTAGAGAGTGTCGCCGTCGTGGACGTGGGCGGCGATGGCTGCTGGGAGGGTGCTCAGTTTGGACATTCGGGCGCGAGGGTGGGCGGTAACTGGTAACTGCTAATGAGTAATTTGACCACAGATAAACGCAGATGAGCGCAGATAGGTCAGTGGTCTCCCAGTTCGAGCAGGTGCTGGAGTTGCCAGGCGCGTTCGGCGGCGATGGCGGCATCCGCATCGGCGGCCGCGGCGGCGTGGTGGATGGCCTGCAGGGCGTAGTTGGCGGCGCCAAGGGCGTGGGTGCGGACGTGGGCGGTGGCAACGGCCTGACCGGCGGAGCGGGCGGCGGAGCGGGCGGGTGTGTCTGCGCCGACTTCACGGGCGGCGGCGTGGGCGTCGAGCGAGGCTTTGCGGATGACGGCCATTTTGAACTCGCCGGTGGTTATCCAGTTTTGGAGTGTGTCGAGGGCGTTGCGGGGACGCCGGTCTTGCGGATATTGTTCTTCAAAGTGGGGCAGAGCGCGTTCTCCGCAGGCGAACGCCCAGGCGGCCAGAGCCTTGTGACTGGCGTTGCTCATTAGGTCGAGGGTTGCTTCGTCTTTGTAGGCGGCGAGCGAGAACTTGGGTGTTGGCATGAATTCAGTCTTCAACGAGGAGGCAGGCGGCGGAGTGGGTGGCGGAGAGAGGGACGGCGGGCGGGTCGGTGAGGCGGCAGCGGTCTTCGGCGACGGGGCAGCGGGGGTGGAAACGGCAGCCGGAGGGCAGGTCGATGGGGTTGGGGGTCTCGCCTTGCAGAATCAGGCGCTTCTGGCGCAGGCGCGGGTTGGGGACCGGCACGGCCGAAAGCAAGGCCTGGGTGTAGGGGTGTTGAGGATCTCGCAGGACTTCTTCCGTCGCGCCGATCTCGACGATGCGGCCCAGGTACATAACGGCGATGCGGTCGGCGAAGTGGGCGATGGTGCCGAAGTCGTGGGTAATGAACAGGATGGTGATGCTGCGGCGCGCTCGAATCTCCGCCAGCAAGTTCAGAATCTCGGCGCGAATGCTGACATCCAGCATCGAGACCGGCTCGTCGGCGAGGAGGATGGTGGGCTCAAGGACCAGGGCGGCGGCGATGACAACGCGTTGGCGCTGGCCGCCGGAGAGCTGGTGGGGCAGGCGGTCGAGGAAGGAGTCGGCGGGTTTGAGGCCGGCATCTTCGAGGGCCTGGATGACGCGGGTGCGGCGGGCAGCGGAATTTTTCAGCAGGCTGTGCACTTCCAGCGGCTCGGCCACAGCCTCTTCCACGGTCATCATCGGATTCAGGGATTCATAGGGGTCCTGGAAGACCATCTGGATGCGGCGGTGCATGTCTTTGAGGGCCGCGCCGCGCAGGTGGGTGACATCCGTGCCTTCGAAGTGAATCTCGCCGCTGGTGGGCTTTTCCAGACCGAGCAGGGTGAGGGCGAGGGTGCTCTTGCCGCAGCCGCTTTCGCCGACCAGGGCGAGGATTTCGCCGTGGGCGACCTCGAGCGAGATGCCATCCACAGCGTGCACCAAGCGGGGGTCGCGGTGGAAGAAACCGGCGCGGCCGGCGGCGAAGTGTTTTTTGAGGGAGACGAGGCGGAGGGCGGGAGTCATGAAACGTAATTGGTAAGCGGTAATTGGTGATCGATAAGAGTCAGTTCACGCGGAGAGCGGACAAGGGAACACGGAGACAAGGGAAGAAGGGATAAGGGGAAGGGGTGCAGGGGGTAGGCCAAGGGAAATCGGAGGGTCATGATTCGGACTCGACGAGATGGCAGGCGGCGAGATGCTCGGGTGTGAGGGCGTGCAGGGCGGGCTGGTCGATATGGCAGCGGTCGAAGACGGCCGGGCAGCGCGGAGCAAAGCGGCAGCCGGGCGGCAGGGCGTCGATGCGGGGCGGGTAGCCGGGGATGCTGTTGAGGGCGGCACGCGGCCGCGAGAGGTCGGGGAAGGCCTTGAGGAGTTCCTGGGTGTAGGGGTGGCGGGGCTGGTTGTAGATTTCGTCCACGCCGGCGTACTCGGCGGTCACGCCGGCGTACATCACCAGCACTTTGTCGCACAGTTCAGCCACCACGCCGAGGTCATGGGTGACGAAGATGACGGCCAGCCCGAGTTCACGGCGCAGGCGGTCGAGCAGGTCGAGAATCTGAGCCTGAATCATCACGTCCAGGGCAGTGGTGGGTTCGTCGGCGATGACGATCTGGGGGGAGCAGGCCAGGGCCATGGCGATCATGGCGCGCTGGCGCATGCCGCCGGAATACTGGTGCGGGTATTGCCCGGCGCGGGCGGCCCCAATACCGACCATGTCGAGCAGTTCGGCGGTGCGGGTTCTGGCCTCGACGGGGGTCATGAAGGAATAGTGGCGGCGGACGGCCTCGCTTATCTGGGCGCCGATGCTGGCAACCGGGTTGAGGGCGTTCATGGCGCCCTGGAAGATCATGCTGATGTCCTTCCAGCGCACATTGGCCATCTCGGGTTCGCTCAGGGCGAGCAGTTCGCGGCCGTTGAATTTCACCGAGCCGCTGACGATGCGGCCCTGCGGCGGCAGGAGGCGCAAGAGGGCGAGGCTGAGGGTGGTCTTGCCGCAGCCGCTTTCACCCACCAGGCCCATCGCTTCACCCGGTTGGAGAGTGAAGCCGACCCGCGAGACGGCGTGGCCGGGCGGGCGGCCGGGGAGGTGGAAATCGACGGAGAGGTCGCGGACATCGAGGAGGGGGGAGGTCATGATGGGAGGTAATTTGAAACTGGTAATTGGTAATTGGGAAAGGTTGTGTTGCGCAAAGAAAAGCAACAAATAGAATTGACCACAGATGAACACAGATGGACGCGGATGAAAAAAGATGGGGGGTGGGGGGAGGCGGTCATGGCTGGGGATTTAACGGGGCGGGAAGGGAAACCATGCGGGGGTGGTCGGTGAGGTGGTGCCACTCGGTGCGCGGGTTGAGCACCTGCTCCAGACCGTGGCCGAGCAGGGTGAAGCCGAGGACGAGCCAGACGATGCCAAAACCGGGCGTGACCAGCACCCACCAGGCGCGAGAGCTCATGGCGCCGCGCTCGAAGGCATAGTTGAGCATCTGGCCCCAGGAGATGCGGGTGGGGTCGGAGAGGCCCAGGAAGGAGAGCGTGCTTTCGTTGAGAATCGCCAGCGAGATGATGAGGACGCTGTTGACGACCAGCAGCGGCAGGACGAGCGGGAAGATGTGGCGGCGCAGGATGTGGAGATGGCCGGCCCCGATGGAGCGCGCCCGCAGGACGAATTTGCGTTCCTTGATGGAAAGAGTCTGTGAGCGCACCAGGCGGGCGGTGGTGGTCCAGCCCAGCAGGCCGATGACCAGGATGATGTTGGTGAGGCTGGGCCGGGTGATGGCGACGATGACGACAATGAGCGGCAGGTCTGGGATGACGAGCATGAAATCGGTGAAGCGCATCAGCCAGCGCTCCAGGCGGCCGCCGAAATAGCCGGCGCTGATGCCGATGAGGCCGCCGATGACCACGGAGATGAACGAGGCGAAGATGCCGACGGTGAGCGAGACGCGCGCGCCGAAGATGAAGTTGCTGAGCACGTCCTTGCCGGCGTCGTCGGTGCCCAGCCAGTGGGCCGGGCCGGGCCGCTGGTAAATGGATTCAACGGTGATGGCGACCGGCGCGTAGGGGTCGTAGGGCGCGACGGCCGGGGCGAACACAGCGGCGGCGAGGGCGATGAGGAGCATGGCGAGGCCGGCCACGGCGATGCGGTTGCGGCGGAAGCCGCGCCAGAAGGCGCGGCCGGTAATGAGGGTGGGCTGGTCGGTCATATCGATCTCAATCCACCCGGACGCGCGGGTCGAGCAGCGAGTAGAGCAGGTCGGCAGCGAGGTTGGCGAGGATGACGCTGACGGCCAGCAGGAGGAAAGCGCCCTGAAGCATAGGGTAGTCGCGCTGGCCGACAGCGTTGAAGACCGCGCCGCCCAGGCCGGGCCAGGAAAAGACGGTCTCGATCTGGATGGCCCCGGCGACGGTGAAGCCGAGGTTGAGGGCGATGAGGGTGACCATCGGCAGCATGGCGTTGCGCAGGGCATGGTCTTTGAGAATCTGGAACGTGCGCAGCCCCTTGGCTTTGGCGGTGAGGATGAAATCCTCGGAGAGGATATCCAACAGGGTGGAGCGCATGATGAGCATGTATTCGCCGAGGAAGACGATGGTGTAGGTGAGGGTGGGCAGGAGGAGGTGGCGGCCGAGGTCTTTGAGCATGGCCGCCTGGCTGACGAACGGGAGGCCGGGGGTCAGTTTGCCGCCGATGGGCAGGCCGAATCGGGAACTGCCCCAGAAGAGCAGAATGATGCCGAGCCAGAAGGTGGGCAGGCTCCAGGCGAGGAGGCTGAAGAGCAGCGCGCCGACGTCGATGCGGGTGCGGGATTTCCAGGCGGCGAGCACACCCAACGCCACGCCGAGCAGGATGGCGAGCACCTGGCCGGCGCCAATGAGCAGAACGGTGTTCCAGAGCATCTGGCCGAGATGGTCGGCCACCGGGCGGTTGGTATGGTAGGAGATGCCGAGTTCGCCGCGCAGGAGGTTGCCAAAGTAGATGAAGAACTGGGTGTCGAGGGGGTTGACGAGGCAGTCCCCGGCCTCAAAAGGATTGAGGGCCTGGACACAGTTGATGACAGGCTTATCCAACCCGAAGCGCACGCGGATGGCTTCGACGGCCTCGCGGGTGAGGCGCGGGTCGCGCAGGCCGGCGCGGGCCGGGTCGCCGGGAAGGACGCGGAAGATGAAAAAGTTGAGGGTGACGACGAACAGGATGGTGAGGAAGGCCCAGCCGAGGCGGGCGGCGAGGAAGCGGAGGGATTTCATGGGGTCGAGTGGTCAGGGGGCGACGGGAGTTGCTGAGTAACTCTTTGCGTCGCCCCTACGGTGGTGAGACTAGTTGGTTGTGAAGATGGAAGTTGGTTGAAGGCAGAGATGTAGATTCTTCGGTCGGGAAGAAGGCGATTGGCGGAAGAGGGCAGGTTGGCCTCCCTCAGAATGACAAGGGGAAAGGGGGCGGAGGACATTCATCCTCCGCCCCAGTTGCTCAAGGGGTATGGGCTACCCGTTGCCACAATTGGCGGGTGCGTTACGGCACCGGCTCGATGACGAGCAGCGAGCTGAGGTCTTCGAGGGCCAGTTTGGGCATGTCCACAATCCAGCCGGTGAAACGGTCGGTGCGATAGGCCTGGACGTTGGCATCGTAGAACGGAATCAGATACACGATGTCGTCGAAGACGATCTGCTGCATCTGGTGCACGAGGCCGATGCGGGTATCCAGGTCGAGTTCGGTGGCCTGCTGGACGTAGAGAGCGTCGTACTCCGGGTTGGAGTAACCGGTCTCGCTGGTGCCGGTGGGAATCTCATCCGTGGTCATCACCGAGAGCAGGAAGCCGGGATCCGGGTCGGAGCCCCAGCCCCAGATGATGATGTCGAAATCGAAGGTCGGGCAGCACACGGCGGTGAGGGTGTCAGGGTCGAGGGCCTGGAGTTCGAGGCTGACGCCGACCTGGGTCCACATCTCATTGAGCAATTCGGCCTCACGCGGGGCGGTGGTGCTGTCGCTGGGCCAGTTGAGGCGGAAATTGAGCGGGTCACCGCCGCCGGGCATCTCGCGCACGCCGTCGGCATCGGTATCCAGGTAGCCGGCATCGTCGAGAATCTGGTTGGCGAGAGCCACATCGAAGGCGTAATCGACGATGGTGTCGTTGTACCAGACGCCGAGACCATCCGGGATGAGGGTGGTGCCGGGCGAGCCAAAGCCGAGCAGGACGACATCAATGATCTTCTGCTTGTCAGTGGCGTGGGAGAGGGCCAGGCGGACGTTGCGGTCGCGCAGGGCGGGGTGGCCGGTGCAGACGCCATCGTCGGGCGGGCAGGTGTCTTCATTGGTGAGGTTGAAGATGATGTCCGAGACGGAGGGCGCGAGCGGGGCGCCATCCACAACCTGGATGGCGGCGTCGCCCTGGAGGCCCGGCACGGCGGTATTGGGCATCTCGGTGATCATATCCACCTGGCCGGTGCGGAGGGCCTGGACGAGGGCATCCGGGTTGCTGAAGGTCTGGAAGACCACGCCGTCTATCTTGGGGTTGTAGAGGACGTGGGCGCGGTTGGTCTCGAGGGTGACAAACTCATTCTGCGTATAGCCAGTCAGTTTGAAGGGGCCGGAGCCGATCATTTCGAGGTTCTCGAACTCGGCCGCGGCGGCGCCTTCCAAGCCGCCCCAGATGTGCTCAGGCAGGACATAGAGGAAGATGAGCTGGCTCTCCATGTTGGGGATGGCTTCGGTGAGGGTGATGACCACGGTGCGGTCATCGGTGGCTTCGACGCTCTCGAAGTAATCTGTGTACACGGGCAGGAAGGGGAAGTCGGTGTTGGTCTGGTAGAAGTTGTAGGAGAAGGCGACGTCGCTGGCGGTGAGGGCTTCGCCGTCGTGGAAGGTCATGCCGGCGCGCAGGGTGAAGGTGTAGACCAGGCCATCGTCGGAGATGTCAACAGACTCGGCCAATTCCGGCGAGTAGGAGCCATCCAGGTTGAGCTGGTACATGGAGTCGTAAACCAGTTCAAACAGCGCGTAGGCTTCGCTGAGCACGGCGGTGCCGGGGTTGAGCGTGTCCGGGCTGCCGGCCCAGCCAACGCGCAGTTGCACGGGTTCGGCGGCAGGGGGCGGTTCGGGCGGCTGGCCGCCTGTGCCGGGCGTTTCGCCGCCGGTGTCGGCTGGTGTGGGTGTGCCGCCACAGGCTGCGAGCAGAAGGGCAAGCGCGGCGAACAGGGACAACAGGCGTACGTGGGTTTTCATGGCTTCTCTCCTCGTGTAGTGGTTTCCCCCGCCGGAGTCGGGCGGGCGGCGTCACCGAAATTCAACAGGCCGGTGTGCTGAAAGTATAGACACTTTTGCGGGCGATGGCAATACAACGGGGATGAGAATTTTTGCGAAAAACGTAGGGGCGAGGAAGGAGTTGGTAATTGGTAACGGGTAATTGACCCCGTGTGCAAGTTATTCGGGGCTTGAAAAGAAAATGGGAACTCTCTAAACTGAAGATGTCTAAACCACCAGTTAGAGGAGCTCCCAAATGGATACTAACACACTCATTGTCACGGTGTACTGCGTCGTGGATGATTTT
>JACPVG010000014.1 GCA_016191875.1 Chloroflexota bacterium | reverse complement strand
GGCAATGTCTTTCTGCTTCCAGCCAGTCTGGTGCAATGCCCAGGCTCGTTTGCGCCGTGCTTCTTTCCAATTTGCTATCTTATCCTTGGCCATGCGGTTGATCAGACCACGGTTTAGTTACTTGCGCAAGTGTCAGTAATCCTATAAAATGCCCCACCCCAATGCCGTTATCCAAGAAATACAATTCCACAGGGCCATCATCGACCAGCACCTCGCCGCGCTGCCGCCCGAGCGCCGCGCCTGGATGGAAGAAATGCGCCAGACCATCCGGGCCGCCGCGCCGGAGGCGGCCGAACTGTTCAGTTACGGCATGCCGGGCTTCAAGTATCGTGGCCGGCCGCTGGCCTACTACAGCGCCTGGAAGAACCATTACGGCTATTATGCCGCCAGCGGCGAGATCATCGCCGCCAACATGGACGCGCTCAAGGGCCTGGCGACCTCGAAAGGCACGATTCAGTTCCCGCTGGACAAACCCGTCCCGGCCGCGCTGGTGAAGAAGATGGTGAAGGCGCGCATGGCGGAGATAGACCGCGAGGAAGCCGCGATGAAGGCCAAGAAGCCGAAGAGTCGGAAAGGATAGAACGTGGAATCGCCAGCCGCAACCGACCCTCGCCTCCTCACCCCCGCCGACGCCGACCGCGCCGCCTGGGTCATCGCCCAGGCGTTCCTGGAGGACCCGCTGGTCGCCTTCATGCTGCCCAATGCTCGTTCCCGGCCGCGCACGCTCCTCAAGTTTTTCCGCGCCTACGGCACGGCCGGCATCCGCTCCGGGCGGGTTTACGGCGTTGGCGACCCGTTGCAGGGCGTGGCGTACTGGAATCCGCCCGGCGGGGAGGGGTTGTCCATCAGCGTCAAATCGCTGGGCGCCTTCCTCCCCATCCTGTTCACCGCCTATCCGCTGGGAATCGCCCGCGCCCGGCCTGCGCTCGACCTTCAGGACGCTCTGCACAAGAAGCACGCCCCCGCGCCGCACTACTACCTGGACAATATCGGCGTGCTGGCCGAGGCGCGCGGCAAGGGCCTCGCTTCGCTCCTCATCCGTCCCTTCCTCCAACAGGCCGACGCCCAGCACGTCGCCGCCTATACCGATACCTACACGGACGCCAACGTGCCGCTCTACGAGCACTTCGGGTTCGAGGTCGTGGAAGAAGCCGCCGTCCCCGCCCTGGGCCTTACCCTCTGGGCGTTGCGCCGCGCCCCGCGCTGACCAGGACCTCCCCAAGGTTCGTCTCCCCCGGTACAAAGCGCAGGCCGCCTGTTTGTTCGCAGGCGGCCTGCTGGCCCAGGGTTGGGCGTCGGGAGGAGGAGGGAGGAGCGACGCCCGGAAGATGACTGGGAGGGGTTATTTCACCAGTTTCGCCTGTACGAAGATCAGACCCCAGGATGAGGAGCCATCTTTGGCGATGCAGGTCTGGAAGGTGACCTCGTTGGCCTTGTAGGCCGCCGAGAACACCTGGCGGGCCGTCAGGCGCTTGCCGCTGCTGTTGATGAACGGCTTGCTGAAGTCGTCCGGGTTGCTGGCCTGGAAGGTCAGCACGTTGTAGATCTCGTAGGTCTGGGTCGAGCCGTCGCTGAAGGTCACGATGACCAGTTGGCCGGGCGAAAGCGCCGCGAACGACGCGCCCGCCAGGTAGTTGTGCGCCAGGAAACCCAGGCTCTTCTTCTTGGCGGCTTCGGCATACTGGCCGACGGAACCGGCGGCGGAGGGCACGCCGTTGCCGCTCTGTTCCACGGTGTAGACGAACACGCCGGGCACTTCCACTTTCGTGGCCTTGAGGCTGCCCTTGGCCAGCGGCGCGGCCGCGACGGGTGCGGAAAGCGCGCCGGTCTGCGGCAGGCTGGCGGCCGCGGCGCGGCTGGAGAATATGCTGAACAGGCTGGCAGCCAGCAGGGCGGCTGCGAGGACTACGGTGAGGGTTTTGTTTTTGGTCGTCATCTTATTCATCCGTGCTCTGAGAGTCGAGCGATAAAAGATGCCTAAGAAGACTTCGACACAGCGCTGAAATTGGCGTTCCCCCATGCAGGATTACCTGATTGTTTCGGCGGCCTGGCAGTCGTGGCATTCGGGTGAATGCGGTAGACCCATGGCTTTGCGTCTCCGTCTTTCGGCGGATTTGCCTTTATCGGTCAAACAGATTCTGAGAGTGTTGGCTCCTTGTTCCGGGTAGTGGGGTGATTGAATTACAGGTTGCTCAGGCGGCGGGGCTGGCCTGGAGGATGCACGCCTCCACCTGGCGGGTGAGCGTATCGTAGCCCACCGGTTTGGAGAGGAAGGCATCAGCGCCGATGGCGCTGGCCTTTTGACGGCTGGCCGCATCGAACAGGGCGGTGACCAGGATGACCGGGATGTGGTTGAGCGCCGGATTGGTCTTGATGATCCGGCAGACCTGGAAGCCATCCATGCCGGGCATCATCACATCCAGCAGGATGCTGTCCACCGCGTAGGTCTCCAGGATCGAGAGACCCTTGGCGCCATCGCCGGCCTTGAGCGTGGCGTAGCCGCCGATCTCCAGCATGGCGCCTAACAGCGCCAGATTGGCTTCGTCGTCGTCGATGATGAGGATGGTTCGTTTCTCTTGCATGGCAACCTCCTGTTCCTGTCGGTCCCCTGGGCCGGGGATCCTGCGGGTAAACAAAACGGCCTGGTGATCAGCCAGGCCGCAGGAAGTTGAGTAGCTCAACAGGGTGGGGAACTTTCGGCGGCCTGGCAGTCGTGGCATTCGGGTGAATGCGGTAGACCCATGGCTTTGCGTCGCCGGCTTTCGCCGGGTTTGCTATTATCGGTGTCTTGTTTTTAAGGTGCTCCCCGAAAAAGAACGGGCCTGGCTGTTTCCCGGCCAGGCCCGCAAAAGCGCGTTGTTGTATCTCGCTGTCTTCGGCGGCCTGGCGATCGTGGGCATCTTCGTGGATGCCGTTAGACCCATGGCTTTGCGTCGCCGGCTTTCGCCGGGTTTGCCTTTATCGGGTTGTTCTCTACACTGCCACTATAGCACGAATATGCGAAATCTGACCTTACAAGTCCCTAACAGAATACGGGCTGGCTCCTAGCGGGCGGCACCAACCTTCGGCGGCGGGTCGCGGTGGACGTGTTCCACCCACAGGGCGCGCGCCAGTTCGTGGCCGATGATCTGGTCCACCCCGCCGGGCACCTGGATGCGCAGCGGCCCCTGGAACGGGGCGCAGCCCATCACGTAGATATCCGCGCCGGGCACCAGTCCCAGTTCGGCGATGTAGCGCAGTTTGTCCAGGTCGTGGGTGCGCACCCGGCTGATGCGGCACCACACCTTGGAACCGACTTCGACCAGCGGCCGGTCATCGGGGGTTGTGATGCGGCCGTCGCGGGTCGGGATGGGTTCGCCGTGCGGGCAGCGGGTGGGATGCCCGGTCAGTTCGTCCATGCGGTCTTCCAGTTCCGGGTTCAGGCCGCGCTCGAAGGTCTCGGTCAGTTCGTGGGCCGCGGCCCAGTCATAGCCCATGCGCTGGACGAGGAAGACCTCGGCCAGGCGGTGGCGGCGCAGGGCGGGCATGGCGATGCGCTCGCCGGTCTGGGTCAGGCGCATGCCGCGGTAGGGCGTGTGTTCCAGGTAACCCCCGGATTTCAGGCGTTTGACCATGCGCGAGACGGCCTGCATGGAGGTGTTGGCCTCGGCCACCAGGTCGTTCAGGCGCACCTGTTCATGGTCCTGCTGCAAGCGGAAGATCTCCGCTGCGTAGCGCTGCATGGCCGGGCTGGCGTCGTTCAGGAGAGTTTCATCCAACGTTCGGTACCTCAGGCTTCCAAAACAGCGGGAAGATTCCCGCGGGTTCTGTCAAATTTGCGGCAGGGATGATACCCTGTCCGGGTCAAAAATGGGCCAAAAGTTTCAACCCGGTTGATATTCTACCGTAAATCGCAGTGAACGTGAAACTTAATATTAGGGACTGGATACGAATTGTCCGGAATCGGTATACTCGCGTCGTCAAACCAAAAACCTTGCTGGAGTGCTGAAGCGCCGGAAGACTGAACTTCAGCGCCTCCGCACCACAGCACGCATGTAGGAAAAGGAGACTCACCCTAATGCGCAAGTACGCAGTACCCATAAGCCTGCTGTTGGGGCTCGCTCTGCTGGCGGCAGCCTGCGCCCCGCAGCTGCCAACCCCGGCTATCAACCCTGTCCCGGACCCGGTCGCCGACCCGGAGGCGCCGGTTGAGGTTATTGAAGGGACTCTGGTTATCTACTCCGGGCGCAGCGAAACCTTAGTGGCTCCGCTCATCGAACAGTTCGAGGCCCAGTCAGGCATCGACGTGGAGGTGCGCTACGCCGGCACCTCCGAACTGGCGGCCACGCTGCTGGAAGAGGGCGCCAACTCCCCGGCGGATGTATTCTTTGCCCAGGACCCCGGCGGTCTGGGCGCGGTGGCGGATGCCGGCCTGCTGGCGCAACTGCCCGCCGACCTGCTCGGCGCCGTGGACGCGCGCTTCGCCGACCCGGCCGGGCGCTGGGTGGGCGTTTCCGGGCGGGCGCGGGTAGTGGTCTATAACACCGCCGCGTTGAGCGAAAGCGACCTGCCCGCCAGCCTGGAAGGCTTCACCGACCCGCAGTGGAAGGGCCTCATCGGCCTGCCACCCACCAACGCCTCGTTCCAGACGATGGTAACCGCCATGCGCCAGGTCTGGGGCGAGGAGGCCACGCGCGCCTGGCTGGAAGGCATCCTGGCGAATGAGCCAACCTTCTACGAGAACAACACCGCTGTGGTGGCCGCCGTGGGGGCGGGCGAGGTGCAGGTCGGCTTCGTCAACCACTACTACCTGTACCGCTTCCTGGCTGAAGAGGGCGAGGCCTTCCCGGCCCGCAACTTCTTCCTGCCGGATGGCGGCCCCGGTTCGCTGGTGATGCCGGCCGGGGTGGGCGTGCTGGCGAGCGCAAAGAACCCGACCGCGGCGCACGCCTTCATCGAGTTCCTGCTCTCGCCGGAGGCCCAGGCGTACTTCGCGGCCGAGACCTACGAATACCCGCTCGTCCCCGGTGTGGAGGTCAACCCGCTGCTGACGCCGCTGGCGGAGTTGAACGCCATCGACCTGGGGCTGGAGGCGCTGGCCGACCTGCAGGGCTCGGTGGCTCTGTTGCAGCAGGTGGGGATGCTGCCGTAACGGAATGACTCTACCAACAGCAGGGGCGCGGCGAAAGTTGCGAAGCAACTCACGCGCCCCTGCTGTTGGATTCATCCATGAACCAGAATGTTCTCGGATTGTCCTGCGGTATCCTTAGGCGATGACCGAACTCAACCGCCAGATGCCGGAGCCTGCGACTACGCCAACGGGCTTCAAACGCCGCGCTCACCCACCCAGCCTGCGCTCGCTGCTGGCCTTGTGGCTGCCGGGCGGGCTGGCGGCGCTGGCCGTGCTGCTGCCGGTGTTCTACCTGCTGCTGCGCGCCAGCCAGGCCGGGGCGGAGGCGTGGGCGCTCCTACTGCGGCCTGCCACCCTGCAAACGCTGGGCCGCACGGTGCTGCTGGCCGGGTCGGTGACGCTGGCCTCGATGCTGCTGGCCGTCCCGCTGGCCTGGCTGACGGCGCGCACCGACCTGCCGGGCCGCCGCTTCTGGGCGCTCACCTCCGCCCTTCCGCTGGTCATCCCGTCCTACGTGGGGGCCTACCTGCTGGTGAGCACGCTGGGGCCGCGCGGCATGCTGCAGGGCTGGCTGGAGGACTGGCTGGGGGTGACGCGCTTGCCGGAGATCTACGGCTTCCCCGGGGCGCTGTTCATCCTCACCATCCTGTCGTATCCGTTCATCTTATTGAGCGTGCGCGCCGCTCTGCTGCGCATTGACCCGGCTCTGGAGGAGGCCGCCCGCAGCCTGGGCCTGAGCGCCTGGCAGGTGTTCTGGCGGGTGGTGCTGCCGCAGCTGCGCCCGGCCATCGCCGCCGGCGGGATGCTGGTGGCCCTGTACGTGGTGCGCGACTTTGGGGCGGTGGCGATCATGCGCTACAACACCTTCACGCGCGTGATCTACCTGCAATATTCCGCCACGTTCGACCGCACCGCGGCGGCCGTGCTGGCCCTGGCGCTGGTGGCGCTCACCCTGGCGTTGTTGGGCGTGGAGACCTGGACGCGCGGCCGCGCCCGTTACCACGCCAGCGAGGCCAGCCACCCGCGCCCGCCCGCCATCCTGCCGTTGGGGCGCTGGCGCTGGCCGGCGGTGTTGTTCTGCGCCGCGGTGGCCTTCGCCGCGGTGCTGATGCCGGCGCTCAACCTGCTGTACTGGCTGGGGCGCGGCCTGGCGGCGGGCGAACAGGTGGGCGCGCTGTGGCTGGAGACGCGCAATTCCATCATCGCCGCGGCGCTGGCGGCCGGGGCCACCCTGGCGGCGGCCCTGCCGGTGGCGGCCCTGAGCGTGCGCTACCGCGGCCGCGCCAGCCGCCTGATCGAACGGCTGACCTATTCGGCCTTCGCCCTGCCGGGCATCGTCATCGCCCTGGCGCTGGTGTTCTTTGGGGCCAACTACGCCCGGCCGTTCTACCAGACCCTGCCGCTGCTCACGCTGGCCTATGTCATCCTGTTCGTGCCGGAGGCGGTGGGGGCCATCCGCACCTCGCTGTTGCAGGTGCACCCCAGCATGGAGGAAGCCGCGCGCGGCCTGGGGCGCTCGCCGCTGGCCGTGTTCCGCAGCATCACGCTGCCGCTCGTGCGGCCGGGGGTGGCCTCCGGCGCGGCGCTGGTGTTCCTGACGGCGATGAAGGAACTGCCCGCCACGCTCATCCTGGCGCCCATCGGCTTCAAGACGCTGGCGACCGGCGTGTGGGGCGCGGTCTCGGAGGCCTTCTTCGCCCGCGCTGCCGCCCCGGCCCTGCTCATCGTTCTGGTATCATCCGTGCCGATGGCCCTGCTGCTGCTGCGCGACCGCCCGACCGGCGCGCCTGAACGCCCCGACCCCGCCCCGACGAGCCTGGGATGACGACCCCCGCCGTACAGACCATCAACCTGACGCGTCAGTTCCAGGTGGATTTCGCCGTCCACGACCTGGACCTGACCGTGGAGCCGGGCGAGATCCTGGCGCTGGTGGGCCCCAGTGGCTGCGGCAAGACCACCACCCTGCGGCTGATCGCCGGTTTTGAGCGGCCGGACCGCGGCGAGGTGCGTTTGGGCGGGAAGGTCGTGGCCGGGGGCCGCGCCTTCGTTGCCCCAGAAAAGCGCGGGGTGGGGATGGTGTTCCAGGATTACGCGCTGTTCCCGCACCTCACCGCCCTGGAAAACGTGGCCTTTGGCCTGCACGGCCGCCCGCGCGCCGCCGCCGAGAGCGAAGCACGTTCGATGCTCAACCTGGTGGGGCTGGGCGGCCTGGAGGGGCGCTACCCGCATGAACTCTCCGGCGGCCAGCGCCAGCGCGTCGCCCTGGCCCGCGCCCTGGCCCCGCGCCCGATCCTCGTGCTGCTGGATGAACCCTTCAGCAACCTGGATGCCGACCGGCGGGCGGTGATGCGCGAGGAGGTGCGCGTCATCCTCAAGGGGATGCACGCCAGCGCCATCTTCGTCACCCACGACCAGGAGGAGGCGCTTTACATGGGCGACCGGCTGGCGGTGCTGAACAAGGGGCGGCTGGAGCAGGTCGGCGCGCCGGAGGCGATCTTCCACCAGCCGGCGACGCGTTTCGTGGCCGAGTTCATGGGGGCGACGGATTTCCTGCCCGGCACGGTGGCTGAGGGCGGCATCCAGACCGAGATCGGCCTGATAAAGCAGGGCGTGGCCCTGCCTGTAGGAACAGAAGTGGAACTCGCCCTGCGCTCGGACGACATCGCCTTCGAGCCGCAGGCCGGCGCGGCGGCGCTGGTGCTGGCGCGGCACTTCAAGGGCGCGGTGAACACCTACCGCCTGCGCCTGCCCAGTGGGCGGCTGCTGCACGCCGTGGAGCCGCACCACCGGGTGCTGCGCCCCGGCACGCCGGTGCGCGTATGGGCCGACCCCGGCCACCCACTGGCCTGCTTCGTGGATGGCCGGGCAGCCGGCGGGACTGACGGATGATTCTTCGCCCCGGCCGCTATAATGGGGCCATGAGTCTGGCGGATTTTACAGAGCGTTTACAAGTGCGGGAAAAACGACTGCAAGAAAGCATCTACGTAAGTTCGATAGGCCGGTTCGCGCAGCCGGATAGTCTGATTCCTGGGTTTGCGAATCCGCAGAATTTGAACAGATACACCTATGTTTTGAACTCGCCAATGAATTTCACGGATTCGACCGGACATTTCTGCGAGGGTGGGTATGTCACTGATACCGGGTACTGTGTAAATAGCAGTACCGCGTCTTCCGAGATTACCAAGGCGTACGACTATGTGCCGCCGCCAACCACGTGTGATGATCCCGCGAATACTCACTTGCCTGGCTGTCAGAAGGATCCCGCGCCTCTTCCCGGGGATCCGAAGGACAAGGGAGGTGGAGAGGAGGCCAGAGGTAGCGAAGCCACCTCTCCCATCAGTCAATGTTTGACCGGGTATTCGGTTTCTGGGTGGATCCCGTTTGGTGTGCCCGGAGCACAACTCGGTGGCCAGTTTGGGTCATATGAGTTGGGCCCAGACTATTACAGCAGTCTCATTGGTGTGCCACTTCCGTGGAAGATTCCTTACACCTACACTACAAATCCCGCAGGGGCGCTGGCACCGTCCAGCTACAATGGAGTTGCCGGAGTCTTCGCGGGTTACAACACTGCTGTTAACATATTTGGAGTGCCATATCAAAACGACAATGCCTTTTCTGTGACAGTGGGTTATTCCACAGGAAGCAGCGGCGATATCTATCTAGATACGGTCACTCTTGCTAACGTCTCTGGGTTTGACGGTGTACTTGCAGGGGTATCTGTAAGTCAGAATGGCTACACAACTCCGTTGGGGAACACGTTAATCGACTACCAGGAAGTTATCACCATGAATGTTGACAACAGTCCGGTGCTCAGCATGAGCGATTACAACCTGATAACAATTAGCCTGGAGAGTAGCGGCTATTATGACGCCTATGGAAATCCAACCTTTGCATTCGGTTTTGGGTCTTTGGCGATTCCTTAGCGTCGGGAGTCTACCTGTCCACCTTATGGCAGCGCAAACAAGCAAACGAACCCCTAACCACGGTCTGTTAAGGTTCTTCCTACTTCTACTAGTTGTCTTCTTGGCATTGATCCGATGGGGATCGGTCCTTCCGGGGGGGCAGGGGCCAGAATTGTCTCCAAATACTTTTGGAGGTAGTGCCGATGGAACTAACGAAATAGACCAAAGGATTCTCCTGAAGGTCGTCGAACCCGGCGAGTTGATGTTTCCGCAAAATCGTTCCGTTATTGAGCTCGACCTTGTCAATACATCAGACGATAGCATATGGTTCCCAGATACACTCAATATATATTTCTACTACAACACAATAACAGGCACTGAACCTCGGCCTAGCTTCTTTCCAAACATGAGCGCAGGACAAGAACTTATTCTGTACCCAGAAGGGGCCGGACAATCGTCGTTTAGAATCGTGCTGCGACCTAACCCAGCAATGGGTCTTACTTCAGGCGACACCCTGAACTTCGGAATAAGTGTTACTGGCCACATAATTGAAAGTGGTCAGATATCCGACTCTCGTACCACAGCTGTTACTGAGATTACATATGAATATCCTTGAACAAGCGTGCAAGAATGCGCATGGACTTTTGGGATCTTACGTTCTGATTGATTTCCGGACAGGCGATAACTAACCATGGAGATTTTCACGCCCGCTTCTTGATGGAACTGCCCGCGAAAAACCGTTTACAAAGATTTACACGGAATTTACACGCGGGCGATTCGGGACGAACAAGCGAGGGGCAAAATAGGGCTGGCGCCCCCTGCAAGACTCCGGAAAGCATCTGGCGGCACGGTAACTCACTTCGTCCAACCCCCTTGGAGTTCCCCGCAGGGGAACTCCCTGAGGTGCGGCGGAGCCGCACCGACGACCGCGTGAATTAGGTTGAAGCGCAGGGTTACCCGCCAGGAACGGGGGTTGCACCCATAAAGGCTAGATCATCGCCTGCAACAATCACCCGCCAGGGCATCCTTCCGCCTGCTCTCGCCTTGACATTCCCGCTGCCCCACTTCCCTCTCACGCCTCCCGCTGGTATCCTTCCAACCCCCTTGGAGTTCCCCGTAGGGGAACTCCCTGAGGTGCGGCTGCGCCGCACCGCCGCTTCCCTTCTCGTCCGACCCATGCTATCATTCCCCATCCGGGGGCTTCGCAGCCTGTCAATCCTTTTCATCCGTGTGCATCCGTGTTTATCTGTGGTTAAAAGCCTTTCGCATTTCGCTTTTCTTTGCAAGGCTATCTTCACCGCCCAGGCCATCTTCACCGCCCAGGCTAGCTTCACCGCCCAGGCTAGCTTCACCGCCCCCTTGGCATGAGCCGCCTTTGGCTTCTCCCGCGCACAAAACGATGCATCGGGCCATAAAATGACGCAGCAAACCTACAAAACGACGCATCGAATCTACCAAAATGGTGCACCTTTTGCCGCTTTTGGTGCACTTTCTCAGAG
>JACPVG010000007.1 GCA_016191875.1 Chloroflexota bacterium | reverse complement strand
GGCGTAGGCCGGGTCGAGGGCGTGTTCCATATCGATGAAGGCGGCGGTGCCGCCCATCTTCTGGCATTCGGCGACGAGGTGCAGGCAGATGGTAGTCTTGCCGGATGATTCGGGGCCGAAGATCTCGGTGACCCGGCCGCGCGGAATACCGCCGACGCCCAGGGCGATATCCAGCGAGAGCGCGCCGGACGGGATGGCTTCCACGGCCAGGTGGTGAGCCTCGCCGAGGCGCATGATGGCCCCGTCTCCAAAACGTTTGGTAATGGCGCTGAGCGCGCTATCCAGCGCCTTTTGGCGATTCTCGCTCATGAGTTCCTGCCTTCTGATGGATAGACTTTCTCAGGCTATTCTACAAGAGGTTGGGGCTTCTGGCGAGGAAAAGCGGAGAGCAGGTGGCAGGCGGCAGATTGCAGGCAATCGGCGCCTGACCGCCGGGAATGGTTGAGGGCAGGGACTAGGCTTCACCGCGTTCCAGGGCTTCGAACAGGCGGCGCGTAGCGCGGGCGACGATGTTGTAGACTTCATGGAAGCCATCCAGACCGCCATAGTACGGGTCGGGGACGGGCTCGTCCGGGCTGCCCTGCGGGTCGAATTCACGCAACAGCCGTACCCTGGCGTGGGCGGCCTGGCCGTCTGCCAGCCGTAGGATTTCGGCCTTGTTGCTGGCATCCATCGGCAGAATCAGGTCAAAGCGCTCAAAGTCATCGGCCTGGAACTGGCGGGCCTTTCCGGAGTAGACCAGGCCGCGCTCGGCGGCCACCTGGCGCATGCGGGCATCCGGCGCTTCGCCGATGTGATAGGCGGCCGTCCCGGCGGAATCGACTTCGTAGCGCTCGCCGGCGCCGGCCTGCTCGGCCAGATGCCGGAACATGTTTTCGGCCAGCGGGCTGCGCACGATGTTGCCGAGGCAGACGAACAGAATGCGTTTCTTCTCGTTCAAGCGGATTGCCTCTGTATGAGCCAGCGCGCATTATAGCAGGCGTCACGGGTAGAATAGCGAGCAATGGATGCCGGCACTCTCACGAAGTCCGATTACCTGCTTTACCGCCAGGCTCCGCTGCACCTGTGGGCCAGGGCGCACGGGCGGCTCTCGGACGCGCCCCCCTCGGCCCAGGACTTGCACCGGATGCGGCAGGGGTTGGCCATTGAGCCGGCGGCGCGGGCCTTCCTGGAGGCGCGCCTGGCCGGGCAGGCGGTGTTGAACTGGCAGCCGACCTTCTCGGATGGGCCCTACGAATTCAGGGCGGATGTCCTGGCGCGTGACGAAGCCAGCGGCGATGTGGACCTGTACGAAATAAAGGCCGTCACGCGGCTGGATGCGAGCCATATCGAGGACACCGCTTTCCAGGCGCTGGTGTTACGCACCCACCACCCGCTGCGGCGCGCAACCATCGTGCATTTGAACCGGGAATACGTGCGTGGCGCGGAACTGAAACCTGCCGGGCTGTTCATCGCCGAGGATGTGACCGCTCAGATTGAGGTCGTCGAGCCGCTGGTGCTGGCGGAGCGCGCCCGCGCGCATGCGCTCCTGGCCGAGGCAGCCGCCGCGCCGCTGGAAGCGCATTGCACTAACCCCAATACCTGCCCGTGCCCGGAAGTGTGCCATCCCGGCCTTCCGGAGTTATCCATCTACGATATCCCGCGCCTGAATGCCGGCAAGGCGGCCGAACTGCGCGAGCGGGGCGTCCTTGACCTGCGCGACGTACCGGGCGACTTTCCCCTGACCGACAGGCAACGCCGAATGGTGCTGGCGACCCAGACCGGCGCGCCGCTGATCGATGTTGAGCGGATCCGCTCAACGCTGGCCGGCTTGGCCTGGCCGCTGTGGTTTCTGGACTATGAGACCTTCGACCCCAGCCTGCCGTGGTTCAAGGGATACCGCCCCTACCAGGATATGGTCTTCCAGTTTTCGCTGCACGTGCTGACCGAACCTGGGGCCGACCCGCAGCACTTCGAGCATCTGGCGCTCGGCCCGGACGACCCCGGCCGGAGCGTGGCGGCCGCCCTGGCGGCCGTGATGCAGCCGACCGGCGCGGTGCTGGTGTGGAACAAGGGCTTTGAGGCGGCCCGCAACAAGGAGATGGCATCCCTGTACCCGGAGTACGCCGAGACGCTGCTCAGCATCAACGACCGGCTCTTCGACCTGATGACCGTTTTCGGCCAGGGGCATTACATTCATCCCGGTTTCAAGGGCAGCGCATCGATCAAATCCGTTCTGCCGGTCCTGCTGCCGCAGTTCAGCTACGCCGACCTGCCGGTGGGGGAGGGCAGCCAGGCCATGCAGGTCTGGGAGGAACTGGTTCGCGGGGCGCGGCAGGGAGAGGCGCGGCGGGAAGCCATCCAGGACCTGCTCGCGTACTGCCGACTGGACACGCTGGCCATGCTGGAGATCTGGCGCTTCCTCAGCCTACTCTGAGCTGAGCGCCAGCACACGGGCCGGGCGGCCACCCGCATCCCGAAGCAGGACAATTCACCCATATCTGCCACAGCCGCACGGGATATAATGGACCTACAACTTAATAGGTTCTTGCACGGACGGGCGAAAGGAGGTGGGGATATGGGTGCAAGATGGATGGAGAAGGGCCAGTCGATCGTCGAATATGCATTGTTGCTTGTATTCATCGCGATAGTAGTCATCGTTGTTTTAGGACTATTTGGAACGACGATCGGCGACGTGTTCAGTAATATCATCAGTGGGCTTTAACGCGGTAACGGGCATACCAGGAAAATCCGATCCTCCCACCCAAGAACCTGGCGGGCGCCTCCTCTACGGAGGCGCTTTGCTTTTCAGAGGGAAAGCGATATATGCTGGATATCCGCGGTGTGGCGCAGGAGGTCCGCCACACTGGCCAGGCCTTCGCCGGTCAGCGGGCGAACAAGCCCGGGCAGCAGTTCCGCCAACGGCACCGCCAGGTGCGCCTGTGTCCAGATTTCGGGGTCCAGGATGTCCTTGCCGAAGATGATCGGATCAATATCGATGACACGCGGCGCGTTCTTGTCTTTCCGGCGCACGCGCCCCATGGCGGCCTCCAGCGGCCGCAGGACGCGGTATTTGAGCGCCCGGAGCGGCAGTTCGCATTCGATGCCCAGCGCGGCGTTCAGGTAATCCGGCCCTGGCCCGCCCACCGGCGGCGTGCGCCAGACGGAAGAGATGGCCAAAATCGGAAAGCGGGCGCGCAGTTCCGCCACCGCCTGCCGCAGGTGGCGCTCCGGTTCGATGTTGCTCCCCAGCGCCAGGTAGACCCGCTCAGTCTTGCCGCCCGCGCTCAATCTCCACTCCAACCGAATCGGCAAACCGCGCCGCGCCGGGTTTCTCCACCCGCACCCGCACGGCCAGCACGTTGGGCTCTTCCAGACACAGCCGGGCGATGTCCTCTGCCAGGGCCTCGACGGTGAAGCGGTTGGCGGTTTCGGCATGCCGCAGGGTTTTCTTCGCCAGGGTGCGGTAGTTCACGCTGGTCTGGATGTCGTCGTTTTCGCCCGCCTGACGGGTGTCGGTGAAGGCGGTGATGCTGATGACGATCTCCTGGGCTTTCTCGCGCTCCCAATCGTTCATGCCGATGATGCCGCGGGCGCGCAGGTTCTTGATGATGATCTGGTCCATGAAATTGCTCCCTTGTTGGTCTCCAGATGGAGACGCCTTTCAACGTGTTCAGAGTTATGTCAGATGCCGGCCGCCATCCAGATGAAGGATCTCACCGGTGATGTAGGCCGGACCGTCGAGCAGGAACAGCAGGGCGCGGTTGACTTCATCCAGCTCCGCCCAACGGCCGGCGGGCACGCTGGCGAGCACTGCGCGGATGTCGCCGTCGTCGCTGGGCGGCAGGACTGCTCCCAGGGCAAGACCATTCACGGTGATGTTCGGGGCCAGGGCGGCCGCCAGCGAGCGGGTCAGCGCTGCCAGCCCGGCTTTGCTGACGGAATAAGCGAAATGGTCGGCTCCCGGGCGCAAGGCACGCCAATCCAGAATGTTGACGATGCGTCCCTCGGCGGCGGCAGCAGCGGCCGCGAACCGCCGGGCGAGGAGGAAGGGCGCGGTCAAGTTGATCTGCAGGTGTCGCCGCCAGGTATCCAGGTCGGTTTCAGTCAATCCTTTGTTCTCAAAGATGCTGGCGCTGTTGACGAGGCCATACAGCGGGCCATGGGAAAGCGACTCGGCCATGAGCTCCTCGATCTGGGCTGGTTCGTTCAGGTCCGCCCGGGCCAAGTGGGCTTGAATCCCCAGCGTCTCCAGCTCAAATCTGAGTTCCTGCGCCGCCTCGGCCGACTGCCCGTAATGCAGGACGACGTTCGCCCCGGCCTGGGCGATGCCGCGCGCCATGCTGCGGCCAAGGCGCACCGCCGCGCCGGTGACGAGGATGGTTTTGCCGCTCAGGGACATACGCCTATTGTAGTGGGTTTTTGAAGTAGTCCATCCGAAGTTCTTTATTCGGCATGTTCGCCTTTGGAAAGCCTTCCGGACGACTTGGGAGGTAATTGGAGACTACGCGCTTTGTTCCCTGGGCGCGCGCATCTTCCCCAGCAGCACAAGGGCCGCCGCCAGGACAAGCCAGGCCGCCAACTGGGCGGCGCGCAATTCGCCGAAGATCGTGAGACTGTCTCCCCGGAAAGCCTCAAGCAACAGGCGTGCTGCGGCGCTCCAGGTTGCCAACAAGAGGAAGTCCTGCCCGGCAGGGCGGTTGGCCATGCCCGGGGCGGGGAACAGCCGCGCCAGAATCAGCCCGGCGGCGGACGCTTCGTACAATTGCGCCGGATGGCGCGCCGCGCCCCACAGCGTGATGGCCCAGGGGAGATCTGTCTCCGCGCCGTAGGCACCGCCGCTGGCCAGGTTTGCCAGCGGAATCATCACCAGCATCACGCCAAGCAGCGGGGCGAGGGCATCCAGCGTGGGCCAGAGCGCCAGCCCCTTACGCTGGCCGTAGATCCAGCCTGCAAGCAGACCGCCGACCAGCCCGCCGCCGCTATCCAGCAGGCCGGGGTTAAGCGAGAGCAGGCTGGCCGGGCTGGCGGCGAATGCGGACGAATACCGCAACGCGTAGGCCGCGCGGGCGGCCAGCACCCCGCTGAGCAGAATCACAGACACCAGATTGTAGAGAGTCTCGGTATGGAATGCCCGGCGCGGGGCGTGTTTCTCAGCCAGGCTGAGGCCGAACCAGACACCTGCCAGGAGAAGCAGTTCCGGGACCGGCACGGCCAGCGGACCAACGTTGAGGATCGGGAGCATCAAGGCATGCCTTCGAGCAGGCGTTCGACGCGGGTGCGCAACAGGGCTTCGGCCATCGGCCCGCCGATGACCACTTCTTCGATAACCCCGTCAGGGCGGATGAAGAATGATGTGGGCAGGGCGCGCAGGCCGTACTGACGGCTGACCGCGCCGTCCAGGTCGAGCAGGATGGGGAAGGTGAGGCCAAGGGCCTGCGCAAAGTCAACCGCCGCCGTCACAGAATCCTGATTGGTGGCGTTCACGGCCAGCACGACGAAACCCCGGCTGGCGTATTCTTCGTACACTCGCTGGATGGCGGGCATTTCTGCGCGGCACGGGCCGCACCACGAAGCCCACAGGTTCACCAGCACTGCCTTGCCGCGTAGGTCGGACAGGGCAATGGGCTCGCCGCCGGGGGTGCCCAGTTCAAAATCAGGCGCAGGGAAGCCCACCTGGGGGGCGGGCAGGCGGGCGGCGCCTGCGCCGGGCAGGCGGGCGCTCACGGCTATCCAGGCGGCCCCGACCAGCAGCATGGCGGCTGAAAATAGGTTCCAATGTTTTGGGAAGGGGGTCATGGGAAATAGATGAGGCGAGCAAGTATTTGCTTACCGGAGTGGTTTTCAGAAGCAATTTACCACAAAAGACCTCCAGGTGGGGTTTTGGGTGCGAAGCCATTGGATTAATCTCCCCGTAAGGACTTTCGGATACACTGAGTCAGAACCTGAAACCAATTTCGGAGCGCGAACAATGCCATCACTGCCAATAAGATTTTCGATCTTCATCGCCGCGGCGCTCGTACTTGCAGCCTGCGGCGACCAGCCTGCCGAGGAAGCCGACCTGCCCCAGCCGCAGGTCCAGATATCCACATCCACCATTTCGCCGACGACCGCGATCGGTGCGCCACCGGAGACGGGGGTTCCCAGCCCCGAGTCGGTCTTAGATCTGGACAATCTGCCGGATGTGCCGCACATCGAACTGCCGGGCAACGACTGGTTCCAGCCCACGCCGCCGGGTCAGATACAACTGGCGAGCGGCAAGGTGCAGTTGTTCGACTTCAGCGCCGTGTGGTGAACGTATTGCCGTCAAATGGCGCCCATCGTGCATGGGCTACGCGAACTGTACGGCGACTACGCCACCATCGTCACCCTTGACCTGGACCGTAACGGCCCGAACGAGTACGGCCCGTTCATCGACGCCCTGGGCTACGACCCGCGCTACCGCCCGGGTCTGTACATCCTAGGCCCGGATGGCACGGTGCTCAACCAATGGCTAGGCCCGGTGGATGCCCGCACCCTGCAAGTTGCGCTGGTGACGGCGATTCTGGACAACCAGTAAGCCTTAGAAACCCTCCAGGCGACCTTCCAAGAAGCCGCCGCATGGGTGAGGTTTTTTCTGCGCCCAGCCCTTGACACATTCCTGAAACCTCTCTATAATCTCCCAACCCCTCCCCCATGGGGGGGGTAAGGCGAGAACACGATGAAGAATGAAGCGACTGCCAAGCGTCTGCGCACCATACAGGGCCACGTGGGCGGAATCGCCCGCATGGTGGAGGATGGCGAGTACTGTATCGATGTCATCCGCCAGATCCAGGCCGTGCAGGCCGCGCTGGACAAGGTCAGCCAGATAGTGCTGGAGGACCACATGCGCCACTGTCTGATCACTGTCATCCAGGGCGACGACCCGGCCGAACGCGAGCGCGTGCTCAACGAGATTGCCGACGTGTTCCAGACCGCCAACAAATCGTAATTCGTATTCAAAGGAGATTGACATGCACACTGTATCCTACTCCGTCCCGGCCATGCACTGCGGCCACTGCACCCACACCATCCAGACCGAAGTGGGCGAACTGGCAGGCGTGACCGAAGTCGTCGCCAGCCTGGATACCCGCAAAGTGACGGTTTCGTTTGACGCGCCGGCCACCGAAGACCAGATCGTGGCGCTGTTGAAGGAAATCAACTATCCGCCGGTCATTATCTAGGACCAGCTCATGCTGAGGCGCACCCGCGCCTGAATCGGAAACTTTCAGGCCCCAGGCGCGATCTTGGGGCCTTGTTAATGGAGTGAACTGCAACCCGCCATGCTCGCCAAACGTTTTGATGCCATCGACGCGCGCCTGACCGCCTGGATGGCGCGGTACGGCGTGACGCTCCTGCGGATCAGCCTTGGGCTGGTCTTCTTCTGGTTCGGAGCGCTGAAATTCTTCCCCGGTCTCAGCCCGGCCACTGGATTGGCCACGCGCACCATCGAACTGCTCACCTTTGGCCTGATTCCGGCCAACGTATCCATCTACCTGCTCGCCGTCTGGGAAACGGCCATCGGCATTGGGCTGATCTTCGGCCTCTACCTGCGGGCTACGTTGCTTCTCTTGTGGCTGCAAATGCTGGGCACCATCACGCCCATCTTTCTCCTGCCGGGCGAGGTGTTCGCCCACATCCCCTACGCGCCCACGCTCGAAGGCCAATACATCTTCAAGAACATCGTCCTCATCAGCGCCGGGATCGTCATCGGGGCGACCGTGCGCGGCGGGGCATTGGTGGATGACCCGTCGCTGGCCGGCCGTGCCGGCGTCAAATCTGATAGTCTTTCCTAGCAGGAGCCGATATGGATTCCCACAAGTCACACGCATCTGGTCGTGAAGAAAGCGAACATGACCCGCACGTCGGCCACGAGCAGCACGCCCAGCACGGTGGGCATGGTCACGATATGCACGCTAACCATGCCGGCCACGAGCATGCGCCTCATGTGCAACCTCCCGACGCGGGCAGCCCGGCACACGCCGGGCATGACGCCCATACCGACCACAGCGGTCACGAGGACCTTTTCCGGAAGCGATTCTGGGTCTCTTTGCTGCTGAGCGTGCCGGTGCTGGCCTACAGCGACATGCTCCAGATGTGGCTGGGTTTCAGTGTGCCGCGCTTCCCCGGCAGTGAGTGGGTCGCGCCGCTCTTTGGGCTGGTGGTGTTCGTCTACGGCGGTCTGCCATTCCTGGATATGGCCCGCCCGGAATGGCGCGACCGCCAACCGGGGATGATGATGCTCATTTCGCTCGCCATCTCGGTGGCGTTCGTGTACAGCCTGGCGGCCAGCCTGTTCGCCCTGGGCGAGAGTTTCTTCTGGGAACTCGTGACCCTGATCGACATCATGCTGCTCGGCCACTGGCTGGAGATGCGCTCGGTGCGCCAGGCTTCCGGCTCGCTCAATGAACTGGCAAAACTGATGCCAGACACCGCCGAGCGCCTGGACGCTTATGGCGAACCCCAGACTGTGCCGGCCGCAGAGTTGAAAACCGGCGACGTAGTCCTGGTGCGGCCGGGCGCCAGCGTCCCCGCGGATGGCGAGGTGGTGGACGGCGAATCGGACGTCAACGAGGCCATGCTCACCGGCGAATCGGCCCCAGTGAAGAAGCGGCCCGGCGACAAGGTCATCGCCGGCACCATCAACACCGACGGCAGCCTGCGCGTGCGCGTGGGCGCCACCGGCGACCAGACCGCGCTGGCGGGCATCATGCGTCTGGTTGCCGAGGCCCAGCGCAGCAAGTCCAGGACACAGGTGCTGGCGGATAAGGCTGCCGGCTGGTTGTTCTACATCGCCCTGGCGGTGGCAGGCGTTACCGCCGTCGTCTGGAGCCTGGCACGCGGCTTTGATCTGTTCGTCTTGCAGCGCGTCGTGACGGTGCTGGTCATCGCCTGTCCACACGCCCTCGGTCTGGCTGTCCCGCTGGTGGTGTCCATTTCCACTTCGCTGGCGGCGCGTAACGGCATTCTGGTGCGCAATCGCCTGGCCCTGGAAGCCGCCCGGCAGATCGACGTGGTAATTTTCGACAAGACCGGCACGCTCACGCAGGGCGAACAGGGCGTGGTCGCCAGTCGCGTCAGCGGACTGGATGAGAATACCGCCTTCGCCCTGGCGGCGGCCGTGGAAGGCGATTCCGAGCACATCATCGCCCGGGCCATCCGAGACTACGCGAAGGGCAAAGGATTGACGCCGGCGCGCGTGACCGATTTCGAGGCCATCAAGGGCCGGGGCGTGCGCGCCGGCTGGGAGGGCAAGGCCGTGCACCTGGGCGGACCGCGGCTGCTGGAACTGCTGGCGGTGCAGCCCGACCAAACCCTGGCGGAATTCCAGGCAGGAGCCGACGCTGCCGGGCAAACTGTTGTCTTCCTGCTGGTGGAGGAGAAGCCCGTAGCGGCGTTTGCCCTGGCGGATGTGATCCGGCCGGAGAGCCGCCCCGCCGTGGAGAGGCTGCAGGCGATGGGCATCGAGGTCGCGATGCTCACCGGCGACAGCCGGGCGGTGGCGGACGCGGTGGCCGCCGAACTCGGCATCCACACGGTATTCGCCGAAGTGCTGCCCGAGCACAAGGACAAGCACGTGGCCGCCTTGCAGGCGGAGGGCAAGCGGGTGGCGATGGTTGGCGACGGCGTGAATGACGCCCCGGCGCTCACTCGGGCTGATGTCGGCATCGCCATCGGCAGTGGCACGGACGTGGCGGTCGAATCAGCGGGTATCATCCTGGTAAGGAGCAACCCGGGTGACATCGTCAAGATCTTTGCGCTCAGCCGCGCCACCTATGCCAAGATGATTCAAAACCTGGTCTGGGCGACCGGTTACAACATCGTTGCCCTGCCGCTGGCGGCAGGGGCGCTGGCGTCGGCCGGTTTCCTCCTTTCGCCCGCCCTCGGCGCGGTGCTGATGTCCTTGAGCACTGTCATCGTCGCCGTCAACGCCCAGTTCCTGCGCCGGGCGGTTCTGGCCCCATCCCGCTGACTGAACCTGATTTTGGAGCAACCATGACCCTCACCACCAAACAACTCACCCTGCCGATAACCGGCATGACCTGCGCCAACTGCGTCTCCACCGTGGAACGCAACCTCAAGAAAGTGGAAGGCGTCTCCTCGGCAGTTGTCAACCTCACCACCGAGCGCGCTTCCGTGGAATACGACCCCGCCCAGGCCACGCTGCCGGATTTCATCGCCCGCATCCAGCGCGCCGGCTATGGCGTCGCCGCCGGGGAGGCCGACCTAGCTCTGCGCCGCCTGAGCGATGACAACGACGCCCGCCGCCTGGAGAAGGCGCTTTCGGCACTTGAGGGAGTTTTGGAGGCGACGGTCAATTATGCCGCCGAACGCGCCCGGGTGAAATACATCCCCACACTGGTGAGCCAAGCCGACCTGCGCCGGACAGTCCAGGCGGCCGGGTTCGAGGCACTGGAGACCGGCGGGGAAGCCGAAGATGCCGAACGCCTGGCGCGGCAAAGCGAGGTTCGCGAACAGCGCCGCCTTCTGCTCATCGGCCTGGCTTTCACTCTGCCGCTGTTCCTGTTCGCCATGGCGCGCGATCTGGAACTGGTCGGCCATTGGGCGCACGACGCCTGGGTCAACTGGACGATGTTTGCTTTTGCGACGCCGGTGCAGTTCTTCGTTGGTTGGCAGTATTACGTGGGCGCGTTCAAGGCCCTGCGCAACCGCTCGGCCAACATGGACGTGCTTATCGCCATGGGCACCTCGGCGGCCTATTTCTACTCGATTCCCGTCATGCTTGGCCTTATCTCCGGCCACGTGTATTTCGAGACCGGGGCGGTCATCATTACGCTCATCAAACTGGGCAAGTTCCTGGAAGCGCGCGCCAAGGGCCAGACCAGCGAAGCCATCAAGAAACTGATGGGCCTGCGCGCCAAATCAGCCCGCATTGTGCGGAACGGCGAGGAAATGGAAGTGCCCGCCGAAGATGTACTCGTCGGCGATGTGGTCATCGTCCGGCCCGGGGAGAAGATCCCCGTGGATGGCGTGGTGGTCGATGGTCACTCGGCGGTGGATGAATCGATGCTGACGGGCGAATCCATGCCGGTGAGCAAAGCCCCCGGCGACCCGGTCATCGGCGCGACGCTCAATAAGCTTGGCCTGCTGCGCTTCGAGGCCACCAAGGTCGGCAGAGAGACCGCCCTGGCGCAGATCATCCGCCTGGTGGAAGATGCCCAGGCCAGCCGCGCCCCGATCCAGAAACTGGCCGACCAGGTTTCGGCGGTGTTCGTGCCCATTGTCATTGCCATCGCTCTGGGCACGTTCGCGGTCTGGTATTTCCTCGTGCCGGCGCCCGCCGCGGGAGCGGAGGCGGATGCCTTCACGCGCTCTCTCATCAATATGGTCGCTGTGCTGGTCATCGCCTGCCCGTGCGCCATGGGCCTTGCCACGCCGACCGCCGTCATGGTTGGCACCGGCAAAGGCGCCGAAGGCGGTATCCTGTTTAAATCCAGCGAAGCGCTGGAACGCGCCGGCCGGGTGGGCGTAGTGGCGCTGGACAAGACCGGCACAATTACGCGCGGCCAACCCGCGGTCACCGACGTGGCGCCGGTGGACCGTTCGATTCTGGAGCGGAACGGGATGCACTGCGCCGGATACAGCGTCGAGTCGATCCTGCATCTGGCGGCCTCGGCCGAAACCGGCAGCGAACACCCGCTGGGCGAGGCCATCGTGGCCGAAGCCAACGCCCGCGAATTGGGACCGAGCGCGCCGGAGTCCTTCAGCGCCGTTCCCGGCCTGGGTATCCGCGCCGGCGTGAACGGCCAGACTGTGCTGGTGGGCAACCCGCGCATGATGCAGCAGGAGAACATCCCTCTGTTGGGAAGCGAAGCCGATATCGCCCGCTTGCAGGCCGAGGCCAAGACGCCCATGCTGGTGGCTGTGGATGGCGAATTAGCCGGGGTGATCGCCGTGGCCGACACGCTCAAAGACGGCTCAGTAGCGGCCATTGCCCGCCTGCACGCCATGGGGCTTGAGGTTGCTATGCTGACCGGGGACAATCCGGCCACCGCGGCCGCCATTGGCAAACTGGTGGGCGTGGACCGCGTGCTGGCCGAAGTGCTGCCCGGCGACAAGGCCGCCGAGGTGAAGAAACTACAGGCCGAAGGCAAGGTGGTGGCGATGGTCGGCGACGGCATCAACGACGCCCCGGCGCTGGCCCAGGCGGACGTCGGGATTGCCATCGGGACCGGCACGGATGTGGCCATGGCGGCTGCGCCGGTGGTGCTCATCAGCGGCGAACTGGCGGGTGTGCCGCGCGCCATCGCCCTCAGCCGCCTGACGCTGCGCACCATCAAGCAGAACCTGTTCTGGGCGTTCATCTACAACGTCATCCTCATCCCGGCCGCCGCGGCAGGCTACCTGAACCCGATGCTGGCGGCGGGGGCGATGGCCTTCAGCAGCGTGTTTGTGGTCAGCAACAGCTTGCGCCTGCGCGGGCGAAAAACCGCCTAACCGCGTGCCTTGCGGACATCCAGTTTCTTCAAGATATCGGATGTCTTTCTTGTTTTGCATGTAACACCCCTGCCACGTAATTACCATGCATTTTCCGCCCGCGTTCTCTATAATAAGGTAGGTTGTACTCGCATTCGTTTTCCAGGAGCAAGCTGTTGAAAATCCTTATCTTTGACCCAGACGCTGAAGCGCGCGCCTTTCTGAAGAAAATCCTTGCTCAGCACGAATATGAGGTCCTTGAAACCGCTGAGGCCGATGATGTGGTCGAGCGTCTGAAGGCGTCGGAAGATGAGCCAGTTCGCATCCTGATCGCCGCCTTCGACCAGCCCGAGATGGATGGGATGGAGCTGATTAACCACCTGCTGGCAGGCGACCTGGAGATCTACCCGTACATCATTTTCGTCGCTGACGAGGCGCGCCGCAAAAACGTCATCGATTCACTAGGGCCGATTCCCGGCGACTTCGTACTCAGCCCGGTGGTAGAGGAAGACCTGCTGTCGCGCATGACCATCGCCGAGCGCACCATCGCGTTGCAGACCAGCCTGAAACAGGGGCAGGGCCACTCGGAGTCGCTGGCGCTGTACGACCAGCTCACCAGCGTGCTGAACCGGCAGGCGGTCTACGAACGCGCTCTGGCCGAGCTTAACCGCGCCCAGCGTGAGGGGATCCAGTTGAGCGTGGGTATGCTGGAAGTCCTGAATCTCCCCGAAATACGCAGCGAACACGGCCCTGAAATACGCGACCAGGCCATCCGCTTTGTGGCCCGCGCCGCCCGCGCCAACGTACGCATCTATGATATCGTCGGCCGCTGGATCGGTTCCAAGTTCCTGCTGATGCTGCCGGGAGCCTCCGCCGAGAATGCCCGCGCCGTTTTGGAGCGCATTGCCAAGGCGGTTACTACCATCCGCATCCGCACGCCGGAGGGTGGCCGCCTGCAGCTGGATATCCGCTGTGGTTTCACGAACAGCCAGCGCGAAGACCCCCAGCCCCTGTATGTGCTCATCGAGCAGGCCAACCAGGCGCTTGAGTCAGCCCACGCCGAATCCGATGAAAAGGTAGTGGGTTACGAGGTGAAAGAGTAGCCTGGGTTCCCGCCACGAACAGGCCCGGCGTGCCGGGCTTTTTTGTTGCGCGGCTGCCTCCGGGTCGGTGGGCGTCGGGTCTCGGCGGGGGGCACATCTGTCTTGGCTGATGCCTCGACTCCGAAGGGCGTTGCGCCGCCCATCCCTGATAAAATACAAGTCCATGAAACCATCCATCGAGAAACTTCAAAAGATCTTCCGGCTGGAAGCCGAGCGCAAGTACGACAATAAAGCCGTTTTCGGCGGCCTGGGCAGCATGGCAGGCGCCTGGGAGGGCGAGGCCCGCGCCGATGGCCTGCCCGAAGACCTCGTGCAGGTCATCCTCGCCCGGCTGCGCGATTACGAACGCCTGACGCCCGAATCGCGCAGCGATGCGCTGAAGGGTCTGTGGGCGCGCATCCGCCGCACGCTGGGCGAGGGGGATGAGACTGCCGAGCCCGCGCCAACCACCGCGCCGGAAACAGGCAGTGGACCCGCCCCGGAGCATGAGTTCACTGAGGTAAAACCCAAACTCGTTGAAGAGTTGGAACGGGCGCGCGAGAATCCGTCAGGCAACACGGATTGGATCAAAGATCTGCCCACACTCCCACCGCGGCCCACGGGCGACCAGAAGGTCGCTGTGATCATCCCTGGCCCGCAGGGCGGTGAGACTTCTGCGGAAACCCCGCCCCCGACGGCTGAACCCGCCCAAGCGCGGGAAAAACCCCGGCCCAAGCCGGCGGCCAAGAGAGAGGAACGCCAGGCGCCTGCCAGGCCGCCCGTTCGCAAGCACAGGAAGGTGCGCGGGCCGCGCCTTCAGCCGGAGGGCCCCAGCGCTGCGCTGGACGCGGCTGTCACCGTGCTGGATGGCGTGGGCCCCAAGAACGCCGAGAAACTCGCCCGGTTGTCGATCCATTCCCTGGGCGACATGCTCACCCACTACCCGCGCCGCTACGATGACTACAGCCAGCTAAGCCCGATCAACCGTCTGAAGTATGGCGATGAAGTCACCGTCATTGCCACGGTGCAGAGCAGCGCCGTGCGGCCCTTCAAGGGCGGGGGCGGAAAATTGGTGGAGGTCATCGTCTCGGATGGCACGGGAGCTTTGCGACTCAACTGGTTCAACCAACCCTGGCTGGCCCAACAGTTCAAGGAAGGCACCCACGTCGTGCTGGCAGGGAAGGTGGAGCAGTACCTGGGCCGCCTACAGATGGTCAACCCCGAATGGGAACTGCTGGACGACGAACAACTGCACACCAACCGCATCGTGCCGGTCTACCCGCTCACCAGCGAGATGACCCAGCGCTGGCTGCGGACGCAGATGAACAAGGTCGTCACCTATTGGGCACCGCGTGTCGAGGAGAGCCTGCCGCAGTCCGTGTTGGACGATGCTGACCTGCCGCCGCTTTCCGAAGCGTTGCAACAGGTGCATTTCCCGGACTCGCGGGAAGACCTGGAGGATGCCCGCGCCCGGCTGGCCTTCGATGAGATCTTCTATCTCCAACTCGGCGCGCTGCGCCAGAAGCGGGAGTGGGAGGCCCGCCCCGCCCGGCGTTTCGAGGCGCCCGAAGAGTGGCTTGCCGCTCAGGTCGGCGGGTTGCCCTATGAACTCACTGCCTCCCAGCGCCGCGCCCTCGAAGACCTGCGGGCCGACTTTGCCAGCGGCCGCCCGATGAACCGGCTGCTGCAGGGCGACGTCGGCTCCGGCAAGACGGCCGTGGCTGCCCTGGCGGCCGGCATCGCGCTGCGGGATGGCGCGCAAGCCGCGGTGCTGGCCCCCACCAGCATCCTGGCTGAGCAGCACCTTAAATCCTTCAGCATACTGCTGGCCGGCGAGGGTGGTTTGCTCGCGCCCCAGGACGTGCGCCTGATGATCGGCGCGACGCCTGAAAGCGAAAAGGCCGAGATCCGCGCCGGCCTGCAGGCAGGCAGCGTCCGGCTGGTAGTGGGCACGCATGCCCTGCTGGAAGAACCGGTGCAATTCAAGGACTTGCAGTTTGCGGTCATTGACGAACAGCATCGTTTTGGCGTGGAGCAACGCGCCGCCCTGCGGGGTAAAGGCGAGAACCCGCACTTGCTGGTGATGACCGCCACGCCGATCCCGCGTTCGCTGGCGCTGACCGTCTACGGCGATCTGGATCTGACGGTGATGGATGAAATGCCGCCCGGACGTCAGCCAGTGACCACTCATGTGCTGGTGCCGCGCGAACGCGAGCGCGCCTACACGCTCATCAAACGTGAACTGGCCGCCGGCCGCCAGGCATTCATCATCTATCCGCTCGTGGAAGAGAGCGACGCGAGCGACAGCCGCGCGGCGGTGGAAGAGCATGCCCGCCTGCAAAACGAGGTCTTCTCGCGCTTCCGGGTCGGCCTGCTGCACGGCCGCCTGCGCCCGGATGAAAAAGAAGAGGCCATGCGCCAGTTCCGGGATGGCGAGTTCAACGTCCTGGTTTCCACCTCCGTGGTTGAAGTGGGCGTGGATGTGCCCAACGCCACGGTGATGTTCATCGAGGGGGCCGACCGGTTTGGGCTGGCGCAATTGCACCAGCTGCGCGGCCGGGTGGGGCGCGGCGGGGGCGAATCCTTCTGCCTGCTGATCCCTGAAAAGGACGACGCAGCCGAGAATGAGCGGCTGCTGGCCATGGCCGAGACCAACGATGGCTTTGTGCTGGCCGAGCGCGACCTGGACCAGCGCGGCCCCGGCGAGTTCCTGGGCACGCGCCAGGCCGGTTTTGGCGACCGCCTGCGCCTGGCCAGCCTGACGGATGTGAAATTGATCGAAAAGGCCCGCCAGCATGCCCACGCGCTGCTGGAACGCGACCCCGAACTGGCCCAGCCGGAGCACAGCCGTCTGGCCAAATGGCTGGCCGAGTTCTGGCGCAGCGGCCAGGGAGACCTCTCGTGACCAAGATACGTGCGCTTTTCCCCGCCACGTTCGACCCGATTCACAACGGCCACATCGATATCGCCCTGCGCGCCAGCCGGTTGTTCGATGAGGTGGTTGTGGGCGTGTATGAGCGCCCCCTGAAAAACCTGATGTTCAGCCCGGCGGAGCGCATGTCCATGGTGCGCCAGGCGTTCGACGGCCAGCCAAAGATAGCGGTGCAGGGCTACAGCGGCCTGACGGTGCAATTTTGCAAGGACATCGGCGCACAGGTCATCGTGCGCGGGCTGCGCGTGTTTTCAGATTTCGAGTTCGAGTTCCGGTTGGCGCTCGCCAACCAGACTCTGGCTCCGGACATCGAGACCATCGCTTTCATCACCGCCAAGGAGCACACGTTCCTGTCTTCGACCACCGTGCGCGAGATCGCTTCGCTGGGCGGCGATGTGAGCAGCATGGTGCCGCCGCACGTCCGGACCGCGATGGCGGCGAAGTACGACCCGGATTCCGACGGCAACGCGTCTTTCCAGACGAATTCGTTGCGCGACTGAACCCTGAACCAAATTGACCGGCCGCTCAAGTTGACGATTTCGGCGTTTTCTTGTAGGCTTGGGCTTGAATCTTGCACGTAGCGGTAGTGTAGGTATCCTGAGACGAGGATGCTGTATGGATATTTTGCATCTGGTAGACCGACTGGAAGAACTGTTCAACGAAAGCCGTCCCATCCCGTTCACCAACAATGTGGTCGTGGATGAGGATCGGATGTTGGATTTAATCGACCAGATGCGCGTAGCCATCCCGGAAGAGGTCAAGAAGGCTCAGAAACTGATGGCGGAGCGCGACCGCACCCTGGCGCAGGCTCAAGAGGAGGCCGCCCGCACCATCCGGCTGGCGCGCGAAAAGAGCGAGGGAATGATCGAGCGTGACGCCATTGTGGAAGCCGCGCAGGCGCGCTCTGAGCAGATCCTGGAGCAGGCCAAACTGGATGCCGAGGCCACCCGCCGCGAAGCGGACGAGTACGTGCTGGAGGCCCTGACCAACCTGGAAATCGAGATGGAACGCTCGCTCAACCAGGTGCGCAATGGCATTCGCGCCCTCCAGCAGACCCACGCCGCCCGAAACACGCCGCCGGCCCGCGCCGCCGCGCCTGCGCCGGTGGCGACCAAGTCGGAAGACGAGTAGGCCAACCCCATTCAAGACGAACGCCGGCTTGCGCCGGCGTTCGTGATTTCTCAAATCCCATCAGGATGACTGCGCGGTTGTCTGTGAAGGAACAGCCGGCCCCGTGGCTGGGGCGAACACGTTGGCGTTTCTGGAGCGTGGGGGTATTAGCGGCGGCGGTTTTCTTCGGGGAAAAACCATATGACCAGCGTGAGAACCACGGCCATTCCGGCAACAATCAACGGATTGGCTACGCCCTTGATGCCCATGCCGTCGTAGAGGATGTTCACAAACAGAATGGCGTAGACGGGGAAGCCCAACGCAGGCGCCAGCCAGGTGGCGGCCCACTTCATGCCTGAGACATTTCGATTCGTCAATGCCATGTAGAGCAGGAGGATTGCGGTTGTCAGAAAGGGGGATACCGCCAGGCCGAGCGTGCCAGTGTTTGTGGATGCGATGCGTTCGCCGGTCAGCGTGCTGCCTACCGGACGGTTGTTGACATAGAGTTGTTAGATGGCGCGCACGTCATAACCCCAGGTCAGCGAGCCGGTTAGAGCGTATCCTGCAATGCCCAGGCCTATTGCGAGTGAGAGGGTGGCGAGCAGAGAGAACACCAGCCGCGTTCTTGAAGCTTGCATGAGCAATCCGCGACATCCTACAGCCCGCGCTCCGGCCTGGTGAAGGTGCGCTCGATGATCCAGTCGTTGAGGCCGGGGAAGAAGCGGTTGAGCCAGATGCCGAACCAGGCGACGCCGGGCAGGGGGACGTTGCGGCTGCGGCGGCCGCGCGCCAGGCGCAACACCCAGTTTCCGACGTCTTCGGCGCTGAGCAGCAGCGCCTTGGGCGTGGTGATGCCGGTCAACCGTTTGGCTTCGGTGTGCGAACCGAACTCGGTGGAAACGCCGCCCGGATACAGCGCCGAGACGCGTACGCCCCACACGCCGACCTCGCGGCGCAGGGCGTCGGTGAAGCCGCGCAGGCCGTGCTTGGTGGCGGCGTAGACCGTGTAGGTGGGTGTGGCGACGTAACCCGCCATCGAGGCCATGTTGACGATATGGCCTCTCTTCTGTTGAATCATCGTCGGCAGCACCATGCCGGTCAACTGAATCACGCCGGTCAGGTTAACGTCGATCTGGCCGGCGATGTCTTTGGCGGGGTCGAGTTCTTCGAGCCACTTGAAGCGCCCAAACCCGGCGTTGTTGAAGAGCAGGTCGATGCGGCCGTAGGCTTCGAGCGTGCGGGCCACCAGGTTTTGCAGCGAGGCCAGGTCGCTTACATCCGTCTCCACTGAGAGCGCCTCGCCCCCGGCGGCGCGTATCTCCTGCTCCAGGGCCTGCAAGCGGTCCAGGCGGCGTGCGGCCAGCACCACGCGATAGCCGGCGCGGCCGAGGACGCGGGCGGTGGCTTCGCCGATGCCGGACGACGCGCCGGTGATGATGGCAACGGGTTTGGCGGATTGTTCCATTTCTCGCTCCTTCTCTCCTTGGAACAGTATACAAGTATCAAATAGACATGTAAACAGGGAAACAAGTGCAGGAGAGCAATTTCAAGAAAAGAGGCTCACTTTATTAAGCGAGCCTCCACAACCTGCTGTCAAGCGCCGGTTGCTTGCCTCACGGCAACAGAACGACTTCCACGCTGGTCAGGTGTTCGATGCCGCCATCCATTGGCGAGGCGGCGAAAATGACCAGCCGGGCCGGGGTCTCTGCGCCCACACTGTAGGCGATCTCTCCGGCAAACGGGCCGGGCAAACCCATCTCTTCGGACTGAATCATAACGAAGTGGGTGGCCAGCCGGTTATCCACTGTGCCGCAGATCGGGTCCGGCGCGCCGCTGCCGCCGGGGCCGCACAACACCACGCCCAGATTGGCCTCAAAGAAATACTGTGAGTAGCCGTTAAACGTCAGCAGCCCGCCGCTGATGGGCGCCAGAGGGCTGGGAAAGTCGATCTGAATCGTCTCATCTTCCGGGGCGGCCGGCTCAATCTGGGTTTCCGCGCCCGGCGGCAGCAGGGTCACCGGCACGCTTGCCAGATGCACCAATCCGCCATCGCGCGGGCTGGCGTAATAGACCGAGATGCGTCCGGGCTGTTCCTCGTTCACGTTGAAATTCAGGGTGGTCTCGAACGGCCCGGCTTCGCCCATTTCGCTTTGCAGGGTGGCAGGTTGCAGGGACAGGATATCGCCGTTCATGTCGGTCACCTGCGCCACCACGTTCTGTTCAAAGGTCGGCAGCGAAAAACCGGTCACCACCACCGGCGAGGTGACGCGAGAAAGGGGGCCAGGGGCCGTAAGCTGAATGAATTCCAGGTCAACCTCGGAAGGCTGAACCGGCGTGGGGGGCGGGACGGCGGGAGTATCGGTGATCACCAGAACGGGCGGCAGCGTGATCTGCGGCTCGACCACCGGGCTGCCCGGCAGGTTGCAGGCCAGCGCGGCCAGGGCGAGGGTTCCCGAAATGGCAAACAGGTGTCTTCGCATGTGCCTCCTCACTCCTATAGAGTGATTCATTATGGCATGGAGAACGCCGGGCGGGCAATCCTGCTTTTGGATGAGGCGCAAAAAGAGACGGCCGGTGGAGCCGTCTCTCGGTCATCACACGCCCGGGGTAGCGGGCGGCTCGCCGGCCGGCGGGCGGGGTTTTGCGGCGCTGGTCTTGCGGGCCGGCCGTTTGGCGTCGACCGCAGCGTCAGGCGGGAGCAGCGCGAGAGCCAGTACCTGGTCCATATGAGTGACGAAATGCAAATCAAGGTCCTGGCGCGCTTTCTTTGGCACGTCGATCAGGTCCTTCTCATTTTTGGCGGGCAGGATGACGGTCTTGAGTCCGGCGCGGTGGGCGGCCAGCACCTTCTCGCGCACGCCGCCGATGGGCAGCACCTTGCCCCGCAGGGTGATCTCGCCGGTCATGCCGAGATCCTTGCGCACCTTGCGGCCGGTGAAGGCTGAGATGATGGCCGTCGCCAGGGTGATGCCGGCGCTCGGCCCGTCTTTGGGCACTGCGCCTTCCGGGATGTGAACGTGGACGTCGGTGCGCTCAAAGGCTTCGATGTTAATTTGAAATTCCTCGGCGCGCGACTTCAGGTATGAGAGGGCGGCCTGGGCGGATTCCTGCATCACTTCGCCGATCTGGCCGGTGAGCTGGAGGTTGCCCTTGCCTTCCATCAGCAGGACTTCGATGGGCATGATGTCGCCGCCGCCGGAAGTCCAGGCCACTGCGGTGGCCACGCCGACCTCGTCTTCGCGCTCGGCCTCCAGTTCGTCGAATTCCGGGGGGCCAAGGAATTTTTCGACCACGTCCGGAGAGATGCGGTTGGGATATTTCTTGCCTTCGGCTTTCAGGCGCGCCACCTTGCGGCACACCCGCCCGATCTCGCGCTCCAGGTTGCGCACGCCGGCCTCGTAGGTATAGCGGCGGACAATAGCCTGCAGGGCGGCATCGCTGAAGACCAGGTCGCCGGCCTCAAGACCGGCCTCTTCCGTCTGCCGCCCCACCAGGAATTTGCGGGCGATCTCCAATTTCTCTTCCTCAATGTAGCCGGGGAACTCGATGACTTCCATGCGGTCGATCAGCGCCCAGGGAATGTCTTCGCGGTTGTTGGCCGTGGTGATAAACATCACCCGGCTGAGGTCGTAGGCCAGTTCAAGGTAATGGTCGCTGAAGGTATCGTTCTGCTCCGGGTCGAGCACTTCCAGCAGGGCGGCGGCCGGGTCGCCGCGATAGCCAATGCCGAGTTTGTCGACTTCGTCGAGCACGAAGAGCGGGTTGACGGTTCCGGCGCGTTTCATCGTCTGGAGGATGCGGCCGGGAAGGGCACCGATATAGGTGCGCCGGTGGCCGCGCATTTCGGCTTCATCCCGCACGCCGCCCAGCGAAAGGCGCACGAACTTGCGCCCCAGCGCATCGGCTATCGATTGGCCCAGACTGGTCTTGCCAGTACCGGGCGGGCCGATGAAGCACAGAATGGGTTGGCGGTTGCGCTTAGGCTTGAGGCTGCGCACGGCGATGTATTCCAAGATGCGGTCCTTGGCCTTGGGCAGGCCGAAGTGATTGCGGTCGAGGACCTCGGCGGCGTGCTTCACGTCCAGGTTGTCTTCGGTTTCCTCAGACCAGGGCAGATCGAGGATCCAGTCGATGTAGGTGCGGATGACGCCCACTTCCGGGGACATGGGCGGCATCTGGTGCAGCCGGCTCAGTTCCTTGGCGGCAATGGCTTTCACTTCGTCCGGAAGGCCGGCGCGCTGAATGCGGGCGTTGAGTTCTTCCAGTTCCTGCGTCCAGGGGTCGCTGTCGCCCAGTTCGCTCTGGATGGCGCGCATCTGTTCGCGCAGATAGTTCTCGCGATGACCGCGCTCGACCTCACCCTGCACCTTGGCCTCGATCTCTTCCTCGAGGGTCAGGACTTCCAGCTCGCGGGCCAGCAGGAGATTGACCTCTTCAAGACGGCGGCTGACGTCGAGTTCGGTGAGGAGGTTGTGGCGCTGGGCGAGCGGCAGGGGGAAGGCGCTGGCGATGGTATCCGCCACCGCGCCGGGTGCTTCCAGGCCGAGCACGAATTCCACGGCATCCTCGGGCAGATCGTTGTTCAATTCGGCCAGGCGCTCGAATTGGCCCATAAGGTGGCGCACGAGCGCTTCCTGGCGGCTATCCGCCTTTTCAGGGCCGAGGACCACGCGGCCGCGCGCATAGAGCGCATTGCCGACCCTGGCGAAGCCTTCGACCTGAATGCGGCGGCGGCCCTGAACGAGGATAGCGCTCTCGCGGCTCTCGGTCAGGAAGATCTCGCTGACAGCCACTTCCACGCCAACTTCCAGGAAGTCCTGGTTGCGGGGGTGGTCCTGGTCGGGGTCGCGCTGGGGCAGGGCCAGCATGTTGAGTTGCTGGGTGTGAGCTTCCTCGATGGCCGCCAGCGTTCCTTCACGCCCCACGTACAGCGGGGTGAGCATGTGCGGGAAGATGATGGCATCCCGCAGGGGCAGCACGGGCAACATAACCAAGCCCTGCTCATCAGGTTGTGCATCCGGGAGGCTCTCAAGGCGTTCCGCCCGCCTTTGCAGGTCGGTGGGGTCGATGTCGCCTTCGCCCTGAGCGTACCAGTCGGTATCGGTCATTTAATGAGGAAACTCCACTTTAAAGATTAGATGATTATACCCTCGATAGTGGGCATGGGTGGCTGGTGGTAGTCTGGGGGAGTAACTAACCCCAACTCGTTAGCCAACTCCCGAGGCAGCGGAGTCGACGCTTTTGGGAATCCTGTATTGGAATGGGGAATGCTTAGGCGGCAGAGCCGTTATCTCCGCGCCAGCCACGCCGCCCGCACTTCCCCCAGACTGTACAGACTGCCCGTCGCCAGGGCAACGCCGCCGTTCCCCGCCAGCCGGAGCGCCTCTTCCATCGCCGCGGGAATTTCGTGGATGACCTGGGATTCGACGCCGAACGGGGCGGCCAGTTCCAGCAGGCGTTCGGGGCTGGCGGCGCGCGGGTGGGCCGAACGGATGGCGATGAGCCAGCGCGCCTCCGGCAGCAATTCGGCGAACATGCCGGCGATGTCCTTGTCTTCCGATGCGCCGAACAGCAGCGCCAGCGGTCGGTCGGGGAACTGCTCGCGCAGGGTCTTGACGAGCACGTCCGCTGAGTGACGGTTATGAGCTCCATCCAAAATGAAAGGCGGATCCGTTTGCAACACCTCGAAGCGGCCCGGCCATTCGGCGGCGGCGAACCCGGCCTGGATGGCCGCCACAGGTACAGCCAGCCCGGCGGCGTTGGCGGCACGCAGAGCAGCGTAGGCCGTTGCGGCGTTCTCGGCTTGGTGCGGCCCCAGAAGGCGGATGGACACTTCCATAGGCGCATCCTGGCGCCAGCGGATGGCGACGCGCTGGCCCTCCAGCCCGCCGACCAGCCGTTCGAAAGTCACATCGCGACCGACCTTGGTGAGCGCTGCGCTGCGTTCAGTGGCGATTTGCTCCAAAACAGCGGAGGCTTCGCCAACCTGGGGCGCGATGACGACAGGCGTGTCCGACTTGATAATGCCGCCTTTTTCGGCGGCGATGGCCGCCAGCGTATCGCCGAGCACGTAGGTATGGTCAAGCGAAATGGAGGTAATGACCGAAACAACGGGTTCGACAACGTTGGTGCTGTCCAGCCGCCCGCCCATGCCCACCTCGATGACGCTGGCGGTGATCTTCTGGCGTGCGAAATACAGAAAGGCCAGCGCGGTCTGAAGTTCGTAGGAGGTCACGCCGGGCGTTGCTTCGGCATGGAACTTCAGTTCGTCTACCAGCGTGGCGAACTCTGCTTTCGGAATGGGCTGACGGTCGATCTGGATTCGTTCGGTGAAGTCGCCCAAATCTGGCGAGGTGTACAGGCCAGTGTGAAAACCGGCGGCCTGAAGGGCGGCGGCGCACAGCGCGGCGGTACTGCCTTTGCCTTTTGTCCCGGCAATATGGATGGCAGGGGCCTGGAGGTGCGGGCTGCCCAGCCGGTTGAGCAAGGCGCGCATGCGCTCAAGGTCGAAGTTCTGCGGCGCGACGTTCTGCTGGTGGGTGCGGCTGTAATCAATGTAGCTCAGCAGGTAGTTCAGAGCCTGCCGATATTCAGGCGTGGAGGGCATAACGAGGATTCTACTTGAAAGGCGTACGAAACCGGGGTATCATACAGGTTGGCTGGTAGAGCAACCGGCCGAGACGCCACTCAACTTTTGTAAGGAGAAGAACATGAGCAAGAAACTTTTCACCCTGCTCTCGCTGCTTGTAGTCAGCGCGTTGCTGCTGGCCGCCTGCGGCACCACGCCGACCGAGGCCCCGACCGACGTGCCTGAGCCGACCGATGTGCCGGAACCGACGGAGGTCCCGCCGACCGACGTTCCAGAACCGGCCATCGGCTCCGAGGAGCACCCGATCAAGGTTCTGTTCGTCCCGTCCGTTGACGCCAACGTCATCGTGACGGGCGGCGAAGTGATGGCCGCGGCGCTTAAGGAAGCCACTGGCCTGAATTTCGTCGTGAGCGTCCCGACCTCGTACGCCGCCACCATTGAAGAGATGTGCGCGTCCCCGACGGACACCATGGCTTTCATCCCCGGCCTGGGCTATGCCCTCGCCAGCCAGCTGTGCGGCGTGGATGTGTCCTTCAAGGCCATCCGCTTTGGCTTCCCGGCCTACTGGGCGCAGATCCTCGTGCCGCGCGACAGCGACATTGACGAGCTCTCTGACCTCAACGGACTACGCTGGGGTTACGGCGATGTTGGTTCGACCTCCGGCTACATGGTTCCGCTGGTGATGTTCCAGGAAGCTGGGGTCGTCCCGGGTGAAGAAGTGCAAACCGGCGGCCACAACCAGTCGGCCCTGGCGCTGTACAATGGTGAAGTCGACTTTGCCACAACGTTCTACAGCGTGCCACTCAGCCCGGATGGACCGCCCGTGTGGACGTGGGATCAGTACCTGGCGGGCGAAGTAACCTTCGACATGTACGAAGTCCCGGCCGAGACGATCGAGAACTGCGCGCCGAACGAGGATGCCAGCCGCCTGTTCTGTGACGGCTACCGCGTTCTGGACGCCCGCGCCAACATCCGTGCGGAAGCGCCGGACGTTGTCCAGGCTCTGCGCATCCTGGCTGTTTCCCCGGCCATCCCGAACGACACGCTGTCCTTCAGCCCTGAATTCCCGGCTGACCTGCGTGCCCAGATCGAAGCCGCGCTGCTGGCCTTCGCTGAAACGGAAGCCTGGGATACCTCCATTGGCTCGCAGGACTTCTACGGTTGGACGGGCCTTGAGCCTGCCACTGACGCCGAATATGACTTCGTGCGTGCGATGGTCATCGCGGTCGGCCTGACCCTCGAAGATCTGTAGAGATATCCGCTCGTAACACGCTTGGGGCAGGGAGCCATCCCTGCCCCAAGTTGTACTTATCGCCAATTCATTTCATCACCTGATCTCCAGGCGGCGCGGCCTCACCCCGCCAAGCAGGGCGCGATACGCATCCAGTCTGCTGCAGGAGACCTCATGCTCCAGATCAACCACCTCTCGAAAACCTATGAAGGCGGCGTCCAGGCGCTCACAGATGTCACGTTCGAGGTGCCCAGAGGCCAGTTCCTGGCCGTCATTGGCCTGAGCGGTTCGGGCAAATCCACGCTGTTGCGTTGCATCAACCGCCTGATCGAGCCGACCAGCGGCCAGATCCTCTGGAAGGGCGAGGATATCACCGCCGCATCCCCGGAAGAGATGCGGCGCATCCGCCGCCGCATCGGCATGGTCTTCCAGCACTTTAACCTCGTGCACCGCAGTCGGGTGATCACCAATGTCCTGGCCGGCCGCCTGGGTTATGTGAACCCGGCCTGGAGCCTAGTCAACCGTTTTCCGCGGGCAGATATGGAAAAGGCGATGATCCAGATGGAGCGGGTGGGCATCGCCGACAAGGCCAACCAGCGCGCGGATGCGCTTTCCGGCGGCCAGCAGCAGCGCGTGGGCATCGCCCGCGCCCTGATGCAGGACCCCGAGATCATCCTGGCTGACGAACCGGTCGCCAGCCTCGACCCGGTGCTGGCTCACAGCATCATGAAACATCTCGAAGATATCAATAAGAACGATGGCGTGACTGTTTTATGCAGCCTGCACTTCCTGGACCTGGTCCACCGCTACGCCGACCGGGTGGTGGCGCTCAACGAGGGGCGGGTGGTCTTTGAAGGGCTGCCCCAGGAAATCGACGACGCCAAATTCAAAGACATCTACGGCCGCGAGGCCGAACGGGTAGGGTAAGTCCGTGGAAAAAGAAAAGTCCTCACCATGGAAATCCATCCTGCGCGGTCTGGCCTTCGGGTTGGTGGTTATTACCTTTGCCTATGGGTTTGAAGTCACCAACATAAACCTTGGCGAATTGCAGAGCCAACGCCGCCGGGAAAGCCTAACGCGCGTGCTGCGCACGCTGGCGCGCCCCGACATCCTGGAATATGAACAGGTAACGGTGGTCGTCAACGCGCCGGTCTACATGCCCTGCCCGGCGGACGGCAGCGTGCCAGATATCCTCGAGCCGGACAGATCGCAACCCTATCTAATTGTGACCCCCGCCTGCGTTGAATCCGGCGGGGCCGTGCTGGTGGAGGGCTTCGGCTTCACCCCTTTTGTCAGCGGACCATTGCGTTTTGTGCCAGGCAGCGACCCCACCAACGTGGTCACTCTGGGACGCGAAAACCTGGAGACGGATGCCAGCGGGCATTTCTCTGTGGAAATGACGCTGCCCGCCAACCGCGATAGCGACGACGTGCAATTCATCCGCGCCACGGCCCGCGAAAACGTGGGTTCGCCGTATTTCTCTCGCTCGGCCCATGAAACCTGGGACAAGATCGTGGAAACGGTCTTCATGGCCCTGTTGGCGACCGCGGGCGGAACGATCTTGGCCTTTCCAATCAGTTTTATGGCTGCCCGCAACCTGATGAAACCCGTCAAGAGTCCACTGGCGAGCATTGCGCTCTCGGCCATCGGCTGGCCGCTTGGCATCTGGTTTGGTCTGCAGCTGGTGCAATGGCTGGCCGGGGTGAGCGCCCCCTACATCAACAATCTGCCTGTTTTGGTCGCCAGTGTGGTGGGAGTGCCGCTGGTCATGGTCGTTGCGCTGCGTTGGGCGCTGCCGCAGGTGGAGCTCCAGCCAGCGGCTGCGGGACTGCGCTTCGCCCGCCTGCTCGTAGTATTCGCTGTTGTGCTGTTGTTGATTTTCGGTCTGTTCGAGTTGGCTGGGCTGATGAGCATCCTGGGCGCGCGCATCGCCGCCGGCCTGGGCAGCTGGGGCTTTCTTGGCACGCTGCTGTTCCAAGGTGGCGACATCCTGAGACTGATCATTCCTCTGCTGGGGAGCCTGGCAGCGGGTGGAGCCGTGGCAAGCTTTCTTGGCCGTATCGGCCAGCGGATGGCAGAGAATCTTTCGACAGCCGTCGCCAGGGCAATCAATCTTCTCCTGGCGGCTATGGCAGGGGCGACATTATTCGTTCTGGGCGGCGCGCTGCTTGAATGGTTCTACCAATGGGGCCGGCCAGAGCTGACGGTGTACTGGCCGGCGGCCATCGGCGGCGGGCTGGGCCTGCTGGCGGCGACGCTTGCCAGCCCGAAGGCTGTCCTGCCCATCGGCATGGTCATCTATTACGTTACGCGCACTATCCTGAATGCCCTGCGTTCCGTGGAAGCCCTCGTGATGGCGATTGTGTTCGTAATCTCGGTAGGCATTGGGCCGTTTGCCGGTGTGCTGGCGCTGGGCCTCCACACCATCGTCAGTCTCGGCAAACTGTATTCCGAGCAGGTTGAAAGCATCATGGCCGGGCCGCTGGAAGCCGTGCAGGCCACGGGCGCCAACCGCTTGCAGACAATCGTGTATGCTGTTATTCCACAGATCATTCCACCCTTCATTTCCTACACGATGTATCGCTGGGATATCAACGTGCGCATGTCAACCATCATTGGTTTCGTCGGCGGCGGCGGCATCGGTTTCCTCCTCCTGCAGAACATCAACCTGCTAAACTATCGGGCGGCCGCGACCCAGATGTTCGCCATTGCGGTTGTCGTGGCGATGATGGACTACGTCTCCTCGGTATTGCGGGAACGTTACGTCTAAGACGGCGCAGATGCCTGGTGAAGTCCAGCCCGACGGCTGGACTTCACTCATATGCCAACTCTGTGACTGTCTGCTAGAATCGACCCATGATGCCAAAACAGCTTTCCACTATCATACTGCGTATAGTCATCTATTCTGGATTCGCCGCGCTCGGGTTGGTGCTCCTGCCGCGCGTGTATACCACGCTGTTGGCGTTGCCGCGCATGGCCCAGGCTGACCACGCCCGGCCGGCACCGGTGGCGCTGGTCTTTGGGGCCGCTTTGCGCCGGGACGGTGGACCCTCGGCGGTGCTGCGCGACCGACTGGATGCCGCCATCGAGCTTTACCGCGCCGGTAAGGTCAAGATTCTGCTGATGAGCGGAGCCGGGGCCGAGCCCGCCGCCATGCAGACGTATGCCGTCGAGCAGGGCGTGCTGCCGGAAGATATCCGGCTGGATGAGGGCGGCCTGCGGACTTACGATTCCTGCTACCGCGCCGCCCACGTGTTCGGGTTGGGGGAGGTGGTGCTGGTCACGAATCACTTCCACCTGCCGCGCGCCCTGTACTTGTGCGCTCACTTCGGGCTGGAAGCTAACGGGGCCTGGGTGGACGAGAGCCGCTACTGGCACGGTGCGCTGGTGTTCTGGAACATCCGCGAAACACTGGCGACGGTGGCGGCTTTGTGGGAGGCGCACGTTTCGCGGCCTGCGCCTTCGATCTCAGAATTCAATCCAACTCTGGAGGCGGCATGGTAACGCGTGGAGACGCCTTAGCCATCGTCAAAGAGCACGTAAAGAACGAAGGCCTGCTGCGTCACATGCTGGCGGTGGAAGCTGCCATGCGCTTCTATGCCCGCAAACTGGGCGAGGATGAAGAAACCTGGGGCGTCGTAGGGCTGCTGCACGACTTCGATTGGGAGATTCACCCGACTCTGGTGCAGCACCCCCAGGACGGCGCGGCAATCCTGCGCGGCCGAGGCGTGCCTGAGGAGGTTGTGCAGGCGGTACTGAGCCACGCCGACCACACCGGCGTGGCGCGCGACACACCCATGCGCAAGGCCCTGGCCGCCTGCGACGAAATCACCGGCCTTATCACGGCAGTGGCGCTGGTGCGACCATCGCGCTCGATACTCGACCTGGAAGCGAAATCGGTAAAGAAGAAATGGAAAGACAAAGCCTTCGCCGCCGGGGCGCACCGCGAGGATATTGAAGCGGGCGCGGCTGAATTCGGTGTGGAACTGTGGGAGCACGTCGGCAACGTTATTGAAGCGATGAAAGGCATCGCCGGCGAGCTGGGGTTGCGGGGAAACGCGTAGTCGGCAGCTTGCTAAGTGGCGCGGCCGGTATGAATCATGCTATAACACCGTTAGATAGGTGGCCGTAAGTGATTAGCGATAAGAGTGCGCCCTAACAACCAACTATTAAAAGTAGCCCCGAGGGCTATCCAAGGGCGAACATGCCGGATATTGAGGCGTTCCTTGGAAAGAGACTTTTGATGGCACTACCTAGACTGAGGCGAACGGGAGCGCAGGCATGACCCTGATCGGCAAAGGCGCATACATCTGGAAGATCCTGGATTGCGAAAACGGCAACCCGGGTGCCATCCGCGCCGAAGCCCAAAAGTGCGGCTTCAGCCACGTACTCATCAAGGTTGCCGATGGCGACCGCACCTACAACTACGATAAGAATCGGCTGCTGGACATGGTGGCGCCGGTGGGGCGCGAGCTACGGGCGGCGGGTATCCAGGTTTGGGGCTGGCAGTACATCTACGGCAAGGAACCGTTGGCCGAAGCGCGCAAGGCCATTCAGCGCGTCAAGGAACTGAGTCTGGACGGCTTTGTGGTCAATGCCGAAATCGAATTCAAGGCTTCGGGAATGGACGTTGCGGCGCGCAGATATATGCAGGAGTTGCGCAATGCTCTGCGGAACGTGCCGCTGGCGCTCAGCACCTTCCGTTTCCCCTCATACCATCCCCAATTCCCCTACGATGCGTTCCTGGAATATTGCGACTTCAACATGCCGCAGGTTTACTGGCAGGGTGCCCATAACCCGGATGCCCAGCTCAAACGCGCCGAGACGGAATTCGCCGGACGGCGCTTCCGCCGCCCGCTGATCCCCACCGGCGCGGCTTATGCCTACGGGGATTGGAAACCAACCCCCAACGATGTGATCCTGTTCCTCAATACCGCCCGCAGCCTGAAGTTGAGCGCCGCCAATTTTTGGTCATGGGATTACGCCCGACGTTTCCTCCCGGATGTGTGGCGCGCCATCCGCGACTATGACTGGGCCAGCCCCACGCCGCCCACCCCGGCGCCCACCCCGCAGGAATTGCCGGAACAGATCATCGCCGCCATGAATGCCCAGGATGCCGTGCGTCTGGTGACGCTCTACACACCCACGGGCGTGCGCGTCCTGCCCGGCCAGACGCTGCAAGGCCCGGAGGCGCTCCTGGGCTGGTATTACAATTTCCTGAATGTGGAATTCCCCGGCGGCGTGTATATGCTCACCGGCATGTCTGGCAGCGGCAACTCGCGGCATTTCACCTGGACGGGCAAGTCGCCCGCCACCGGCAAGCAGGTGCTGAACGGCAACGATACTATCGGCTTGCAGGACGGGCGCATCGCCTATCACTACTCGTTCTTCACGATTACCTAGATCTTGCCTGTTGGCAGGCTGCCCACTACGCGTTTCCCCGCAACAACTCCAGCATCTCCGCCAGCCCGCTTTCCTCTGCGAACTCAATGGTCGTCTTGCCCTGGAAGTTTTTCTCGGAGGTGGAGGCGCCGTGCTCCAGCAACCAGCCGGCGGCCGCCAGGCGGTTGTGCCACACCGCGCCGTGCAGACTGGCCTTGAGAGCTTCTTGCGCGCCCGCGTCCCATAGCATTTGCAGCAACTCCACCTCCCCGCTCATGGCGGCGTGGAAGGCCAGCGGGATGCCATGCGCCCCACCGGAGTTTGCCTTGGCTGGGTTTTCGGTCAAGGCCGTCTTCACAAGGTCTGTGCGGCCCAACATAGCCGCTGTCGCCAGTTCCATTTCCGCTCCCTGCGCCAGCAGGAACTCGGCGATGTCGCGGCGGCCCATATGCCCGGCAGCGCCGAGGGCGCTCTCGTTCATTTGCTCATTGAAGGCATGCACCAAACCGGGCTTTTCAGCGACTTTCTTTTTCACCGTCTCCAGGTCAAAATGGCATTCAATGATGAATTGATTGCCTTCATCTGGGGTGCTTTCGGCTGTTGCCATCCTCTGCTCCTTTTCTGAATGAAATCATCATAGTGGCGGTTCGAATCTTGTGATACTGTCCAAAGGGCGGGGTTTTGGTGTGGGGGAATCAAGGCTGGTGAGGTTCAGGGCGGGCTATGCCCAAATGAAGAGATACTTCGCCTCGCGGATGCCCTCTGCCGAGAACAAAAACACGCCGGGAAAACCCGGCGTGTCGTCGTCCTTCTACAGGCTTAGTATAGCATCGCCTCGCGAATCATCAGGTTTGAATTGCGAATCTTGAAACACAGGTCGGTGGCCAGGTTGGTCATCACCGCAAAGCCCATGTGGACGTCTTCTTTCAGCAATCGCATGAAGTCATCGCGGTCGATCTTTAGCAGGCGGGTGGTCTCCGCCAGGGAGACCGCCGCTGCCGAACGCACGCCCTCATCCACCAGCGAGACTTCTCCAAAGGACTGGCCTTTTTCGAGCGAGGCGATGGTTTTGGGTTTCTGCCGGGCTGCGGCGCTGCCCAGTGACATGAAGGGATTGAGCTGAATCGCCACTTTACCCTCAACGATAATGTAGAACTCCTTGCTGGGACTGTTCTCTTCAAAGATGGCTTCGTCCATGGCAAAACTGGCCTCGCTGCAAACGGCTTCAACGCGCTGAATCTGCGCCTCGCTCAAGTCGCTAAACATATCCACGCTCTTCAGCAGTTGGACATAACTCATCGGGGTTCTCCTCCTCGTTGGGTCTGGGCTAGGCAGAGTTTAACATGTCGGCGCGCGTGGGTCAAGTTTGCCCGCCCGCGACTGGCCCTTGCCTAGGTGCGTGACCCGCGGCGCTCACCGGGTTCACGGACGAGCTCTACATAGTCACGGGCCTGAATCTCTTCAGCCGATGCGCCCAGCCGCCGGACAAGTTCCATTGCCAGTTCCGCCTTGCTTTCGGCGTCGTTTCGACTCCAGGTGCGGCTCTTCACTTCCAGGAAATGCCCCAGATCGGGCTGGTCGACCGTATCCAGATTCACGTAAAATTCCGTGTCTTTGTATTTGACCAACCAGCGGCGCCGATCTTTCTCGATGAACATTTCGTGGTCAGGGATGAAGTACTCTCGCAGAAAGCGCAGGCTCTGGCCGGCGGGGGCCAGGTAGCGGCTGCGCGAGAGCATGGCCTTGCTGGGGTATTCGCGTTCGTGGGTCTGGCCGATGTGGGTGAGGCGCGCACGCACGTGTTCCACCTTGCCCTGGAGATTCATGAACTCGTCCTCGCGGTGGCGCACCAGACCCTGGGTTTCGTCCTCGAAGACGAAGTAGGTATCGTATTCATGATAATGCCGGTAGTAGACGATCTCGATCTCCGGCTGGTCGAGGGCGGCGGCGATGGCTTCGGGTTCTTCTACCCGGACCTTGACCTGCACCTCGAAGGATTCTTCCTGGGTGGCGCCGCCGATGGCGATGAGCTTGGAGAGCACGGACTGTTCGCGCTGAATCAGGAAGGTATCCACTTTGAGGGCATACTGGTTGGCTTCTTCGAGCAGTATGCGTTCGTCGATAGTCTCCAGTTTGCGGGCGCGCATCAGCCACTTGCCGTTCACCATCACGTCGCTCACGTCGGTGGATTTGCCGGCGAACACCAATTGGGCATAGATGCCGTTCGGGTCGCGGCGGAAGCGCGGGCTGTTGTGCAGCGTGTCGATTTCGACCAGGATCAGGTCGGCGCGTTTGCCGAGTTCCAGTGAGCCAGTGAGGTGGCCGAGGTGCAAGGCCCGGGCCCCCATACGAGTGGCCATAAGCACCGCTGTACGAGCGGGCAGGCTGGTCGGGTCGCCGCTGCGTAGTTTGGCCAGGAAGGAAGCCAGGCGCACCTCTTCGAACATGTCGAGATCGTTATTGCTGGCCGGGCCGTCGGTGCCAATACCGACGTTCAGGCCGGTTTCGAGCATCTGCATTACCGGCGCGGCCCCGGATGCCAGTTTCATGTTGCTGCTGGGGTTGTGCGCCACACCGGCTTTGTGGTGTTTCAAGGTATGGATTTCGCCCTTATCGATGTGCACGCAGTGGGCGGCGATGACTTTGGCGTCGAAAATATTCTGCTTCTTGACGTATGGGATGACCGGCATGTCGTTCTCGGCGCGCATGTTTTCCACTTCCACCGCCGTTTCAGCCAGGTGGATATGCAAGGGCACGTCGAACTCGGCCGCCAGCGCGGCACAGGCTTTGAGGATATCCGGGGTGCAGGTGAAAGGTGCGTGGGGGGCAACTGCCGGGACGATCAGGGGATGGTCGTGCCAGCCGACGATGAACTCGCGCGCCGCGGCCAGCGATTCCTCGAACGAGCCTGCATCCGGAGTGGGGAATTTGAGCACGGTCTGGCCGAGAACGGCGCGCAGCCCGGCCTGCACGGTGGCCTTGGCGATATCCTCTTCGTAATAGTACATGTCATTGAAGGTGGTGATGCCGGTGCGGATGTATTCGGCACAGCCGATGAGCGTGCCGAGGCGCACGAAATCCGGCGAGACGAACTCGCGCTCTACCGGCATCATGTAGCCCAGCAGCCAGACATCAAGACGCAGGTCGTCGGCCAGGCCGCGCAGCAGGGTCATGGGCACGTGGGTGTGGGCGTTCACCAGGCCGGGCATCAGCACTTTACCGCCGCAGTCGATCTTTTCGGCGGCTGCATAGGTCGCCAGCACTTCGGCTTCCGGCCCGGCGGCCAGGATGCTGTCGCCTTTCACGGCCACTGCGCCCGGTTCGTACTGGGTGAAGTCGTCATCCATGGTCAGGACGATGGCGTTGTGGAGGATGAGATCTGCTTTCTTTGTCATTCGAATTCCTTCTCAATATAGACGTCGAGGCGCAGCGAATTGTCAACCAATTCGTGCGCCCCGGCGGTGGGTGGCGTATTCTGTACTACCATAGACCAATTCTACATAAAAGCAGGTTTCGGACAAGGGCGCAATCTGCCGCTTTCCCTGGCGAGCCACCCATTGTATGATTGGGTGGGTGCCATTTCGGCGTATGCCAGGAGGCTGCTGTGGGAAAGAAAGATCACCGCATGACAAAACTGCCTGAAGAACAGATTGCCAATCTTCTATGGGAAGAGTGGAAGTATCGCCATGAGATCTATTGGCAATCGATCTACCGATGGGGGCTGGCCGTGGGGTTCATTACCATCGCCCCGTATTACTTTCAGGAACGCCTGATCAGTACGCTGGGCTGGCAGGTGGTGGCCTTCCCGGCTGTGGCCGCCCTCCTGGCGATTTTCGCCGCCTGGCATCTTGGGGCAGAATACGTCCGCCTGGGCGAGGTAAGCCAGAGGTATCATCTTGTACTGGGAGAGCATGCGCCCAAGCGGCTCCCAAAAGGGCTGTTCAGCCGGTCGATCAGCAAGGCGGTCACCCGGATGTTTCTCTTTGTCGGGTTGGTCTTGCAGGCGTTGAATGCCTGGGTGCTACTCAAACTGGTCGGCGTGTGAATCGTTGGGCCGCTTCCCAGTTCCCCGCCTAAGGAGCGTATTGTGGGAGCCTTCTAGCCAAGAAACGGCACTCCTCTTCGACGCGGGCGTATTTCAGGTTGTGGACAGGTTGGCTGCACATGATTTGCTTTAGGATCATCCCTTCAGCCGAGGAGCATCTTCAGGCCCGCAATTACCAGGGCGGCTGCCAGCAGCCTGCGTAGGGTCTGATTGGCCAGCCGCCGGCTGCCGTAATGTGCCCCCAGCAGGCCGCCCATCAGCGCCGCCAGCCCCCACAGCGGCACGGCGGCTGGCAACGCTCCACCGGCGGCCAGGTGGGCGCCCAGCCCCGAAAGCGAATTAACCAGGATGAATGGGGCGGAGACACCGGAAGTCCGGCGGGCATCCGCCCAGCCAAGAAGCACCATCAAAGGACTGAGGAAAATGCCGCCGCCAATGCCGGTGAGGCCGGCGAGCAGGCCGACACCCGAGCCGACGAGCAATGCCACCCAGAGGGGTGGGGGGGTGGTCGTCGGCGAGTAATCGTCCGACGGACGCATCAGGCGCAGCGCGGCGAACCAAAGCCCCAGGCTCACCAGCGGCCGATAGATGCCGCCCGGCAGGGCGATCGAACCGCCAAGGTACGAGAACGGAATCGAGACCAGGGCGAACGGCCAGAACAAACGCCAGGAGAAATGCCCTGCGCGGGAGAAGTTATAGGTGGCCAGCCCGCTGACCAGGATATTTAGAGCCAGGGCGGTCGGGCGCATCACCTCGGGGGGTATGTCGAACAGGGCCATTGCCGCAAGGTAGCCGGAGCCGCCGCCATGCCCGACGGCCGAATACAGCAGTGCGGCCAGCATGATCAGGCCGGCCAGCAGAATCTCCAAAACGGGATTCATGGTTTGTTTTCGCCTCAGGGTTTGGCGCGCAAGCGGCGCAGCAGGTCCAGAGCGAGGTTCACGGCCCATTGCGTCGCAAGCGCGGGCGGGCCGCCGTAGGTGCGAGTGATGGCGTTCTCCTTCACCGGCGATTGAATCACAAGGTGCAGGGTCTGTTTCTCCTGGCCGCGCTCCAGCCCCACACCAAGCCCAATCTCCGCGCCGGTCCGTTGGCGCAACGCTGTCACGGCGGCCTTCAGGTCGTCAAGCGTGGCTTCCACCGCCAGCGTTTCCCAGCCCAGGCGCGCTTCACTCGCCAGTCGCGCCCCGAGGTCGCCTTCCAGTCCAACTTCGACCACCGCAGCGCGCCAGCCCAGTTCATCCAGGAGGGTCAGCGCCGCGCCTTCCAGTGTGTCCTCATCTGCCCCGTAGATGCGTTCGCCCAGCCGGCGGCGCAGTTCGGCTTCCACGGGCGCGATGAGCGCATTTGCCTCCTCGGCCGAGGCTGCCTTGGCTGTGATGCGCACATCCACCTGCCCGGCGTGGGCTGCCAGACCCACCGTGGGGTTGAGCATCGTTTCCAGGTCGCCGATGAGTTCATCCACAGCCGATTCGCCCTCGCCCGCGGTGTGCAGCACACGCGCCCGGATGGTCCCGGTGAGCGCATAACGTTCCCGCAGGTAAGGCAACATAGCATGTTCCAGTAGGTACTCCATTTCGCGCGGCACTCCCGGCAGGCAGATGATACTGCGGCCCTCCGTTTCGAGGATGAATGCCGGCGCAGTTCCCACGGGATTTTCGACGGCCTGCGCGCCCTGCGGCACGTATGCCTGGCGTCTGTTATTCTCTGTGGGCGTACGCCCAAATCGGGCGAAACGCTCCACCACCTGCTGCCATAACTCTTCCCGGAACTCAAGCGGCAGGGCCAGGGCGCGCGCCACCGCCGCCCGGGTCGGGTCGTCCACAGTCGGCCCTAAACCACCGGTAGTGACCAAGATGTCGGCGCGTTCCAACGATTGGCGGATGGCCGCGGCAATGCGCTCTTCGTTGTCGCCCACGGTGGCGGTGAAATACAAGTTTATGCCCGCCTCGCGCAGGGCCAGCGCAATGTGACGGGCGTTGGTGTCGGCGATCTCCCCCAGCAGAATCTCTGTGCCGATGGTCAGAATCTCAGCGGAAGGCATAAGGACGGGAAGTTTGGAGGTCGGATGCTCCAGTGTGAAGAAGCGCCGACTTCCGCCTGCCGTTTACTGTCCCTGGATTGTGACGATGCCGTAGCGGCATTCCGGTTCGCAGCCGGGGCCGTTCGGGCGGAAGGTCTCGTAATCCGGCTCAACGGTGACGCTCTGGCTGCTGGCTGGCCATTCCACGGTCACGTCTATGCTCACCGGGCTGAAGTTGAACATTGTAAAGATACCGGCCTGGCAGTCACCCGTGGCGGGAATGCCGGTTGGTATCTGAGAGGTTGGTTCTTCGCAGACAAACCTGAACGAGTCTTCGCCTCCGCGGATGCTGACCGTGAATGGATAGGTCAACTCGCTTTCAAGGCGCAGCTCGATGCTGTTGACGCATCCAATCAGGGTACAGGCTTGCGGTTCCGGTTCTTCGCTGTTCCGGCTGCAGGCGGCCAGTAACGCGACAAGAAGCGCAAACGCAGTGAGTTTGAACGCAGATTTCATGGGGCCTCCAAGAGTTAGTTTGTGTTCCAGACGTCTGAACTCGCCCGATAGTTCCTATACCACGTTGTATTCATGGACCAGCCGCCCATCAGTAAACCGAGCCAGATCGAGCATGGACACATCCACCGCGCTGGCCCTGCCGTCAAGGATGAGTTCGGCCATCAGCAGTCCGCTTACCGGCCCGTGCATGAAGCCATGCCCGGAAAACCCCGCCACAACATAGAAACCTTCCAGCGGCGTGCGCCCGTAGATGGGGTGAGCGTCGGGGGTCACTTCGTACAGCCCGGCCCAGTGGCTGGCGAGGCCGGCCTTCTCCAACAAGGGCAGACGTTCGGTGGCTTTCTCAAGGTTGGTCAATTCCCAATCTGAGTCCACGTTCTGGTCGAAGCCCGCTTTCTCGCCGGGGTTGCTCATACCGGTCAGCAGGCCGTCGCCCTCGCGGTGGAAGTACAGCGATTGGGCGAAGTCGATTACGAACGGAAAATCGGGGGGAATCTCCGGTAGGGGGGTGGTAGTGAGCATCTGGCGACGGACGGGGGTGATGGGAATCGTTACTCCGGCCATCTGCCCGATAACGCCAGCCCATGGCCCGGCGGCGTTTACCACCAGCGGCGTTTGAATCGTGCCCAGGTCGGTCTCCACTGCTGTAACCTTCACTCCACTGGTCTGGATTCCCGTCACAGACACGCCAGTGAGGGTCTGCACACCGAGCCGGCTGGCGCTGTTGATGTAGCCCATTACCACGCTGTTGGGGTCGCACAGGCCGTCCTTGTGGTGAAAGGTCCCGGTCAACACGTCCTCAAGGCGCATCATAGGCAGGCGGCGGCGAATCGCGTCGCCGTCCAGCCATTCGGTCATCACGCTCAGGTTGTGCTGCAGGGTCACGTTGCGCTCGAAAGTGGCGATGTCGTGTTCATTGGTGAGCAGGAAAAGGTAGCCGCATTGGCGGTAATCCACTTCCTGGCCCAGTTCTTCCCGGAAGCGTTCGAGCATTGGGAGGCTGGCGAGCGAGAGGCGGATGTTCACTTCGGTGGCGAACTGGTAACGCACGCCGCCGGCGCAGCGGCCGGTGGCTCCCAGGCCGAAGAAGTCTTCTTTTTCGAGCAGGACGATGTCTTTGACGCCGCGCCGGGCCAGATGATAGGCGACGCTGGCGCCCATCACGCCGCCGCCGATGATGACGATGGATGCGGTTTTGGGAAGGGTCATTTTGTCAGGGTATCCTGCTGGAACGTATCGAGGTTTGAGATCCGGAAGTCGTGAAGTCCGACGGGTTGGTGGTCCAGTGAAACATTTTCAACCTCGTTTGCCGGCCATCTCACCACGCCACTTCCGTGCCCAGCCCCAGCCGGCGGGCGTTGGCGAGGGCCAGGCGGGCGGCGGCGGCATCCTGGACGGCCACGCCGACGGATTTAAAAAAGGTAATCTGACGGTCGTTGGTCCGGCCAGCGGCTGTGCCGGTGAGGATTTCGCCCAACTCGGCGATGTCGGCTGCTCGCGTCTGACCCGCCTGAAGAGGGATGACAAGATCGCCGGCTTCGGCCAGGACGGCCACGCGGCTGTCCACGACAACGCGGGCGCGGGCGATGGTCTCTGCCGGAATTTCCTGCATCTGGGGTGTGTAACTGCCCACGCCGCTGATGTGCGTACCGGGCCTGAGGTCTGCGTCGTCAAACACCGGGTTGGCTGAGGTAGTGGCGGCGCAGACGATATCGGCTTCCCGCACGGCTTCGCGCGGCGTCCCGGCCGCCCGCAGGTCGTTTGGAATCGGCCCGCGTCCGGCCATTTCAGCGATCAGTGCGGTGCATCTCTCTACGCTCGGGTCGTAGACCCAGGCGGTTTCAATGGCGCGCACGGTACAGGCGGCTTCCAGTTGGGTACGGGCCTGCGCGCCCGCGCCGAAGACGGCCAGCGCAGCCGCATCCGGGCGGGCGAGGATATCAATGGCCGCGCCGCTGCCGGCACCCGTGCGGATGGCCGTCAGAGCCGCACCTTCCAGCAGGGCTTCGACGGCACCAGTTTCTGCACTCAGAACCAGCACCGCGGCGTGGATGAGCGGCAGTCCCCTGGCCGGATTGCGGTTGAACACGGAAACAATCTTGACCGCCAGCGCCTGCCCTTCGACGTCGTCGACGAAGGCGGGCATGAAGAGACTCAGCCCGTCGTGCGGTCCCACCGGCAAGCGCATCCGCGGCGGCATCTCAACCTGCCCGGCAGATAAGGCCGCGTAGGCGCCTTTCATAGCCGAGATGCATTCGCCCATTGGCAGGGCCTGTCTCACTTCGGCGGCGTCGAGGATCAGCATGGGAGATATTCTAGCAGGAATGATTACGTTGTTGGTATGCCAAGGGCTGCGTCAATCGCGAGGCGCGAAAGTCGTCACCGGACTGCCTGTCAAAAAAGCGGCGGACCGTTGCCAGCCCGCCGCCGCAAACCCCGAACTCACCGGTTCATTCAATCCCCAGATAGGCCTTCTGAACCATCTCATTCTTCTTGAGTTTCTCGGCCTGGTCGGTCAGAACGATCTGGCCGGTCTGGAGCACATAGCCGCGGCTGGCGATGGACAACGCCATGAGCGCGTTTTGCTCCACCAGCAACACGGTCGTACCTTCTTTGTTGATGGCCTGAATGGTATCGAAGATACCCTCGACCAGGATGGGGGCCAGTCCCATGGAGGGTTCATCCATCAGCAGCAACCGGGGCTTACTCATCAGCGCCCGGCCGGTCGCCAGCATCTGCTGTTCGCCGCCGGAAAGCGTGCCCGCCACCTGGCGGCGGCGTTCCCGGAGACGCGGGAAAAGGGTGAATACCCGCTCCATATCCGCGCTGATCCCGGGCCGGTCGGAGCGGTGATAGGCGCCCATTTCCAGGTTTTCCTGGACGGACATCTTGGCGAAGACTCCACGCCCTTCTGGCACCATCGCGATGCCGCGATAGACCAGTTCGTGCGCCGGGCAGGCGGTGATGTCCTCCCCGTCCAGCGAGATGCTGCCCTGGCGCGGATGCAGGAGGCCGGAAATGGTGCGCAGTGTGGTGGTTTTGCCGGCCCCATTCGCGCCAATCAACGTGACGATCTCGCCCTGGTTCACTTCAAGAGTAACGCCTTTTAAGGCGTGGATGTTGCCGTAATAGGTATGGATGTCCCTGACTTCAAGCATCGCCATGTTGGTCGCTCCGATTTCCTAATGCTTTCCGGCTTTCACGGCCTTCAGGCCGCTGGCTGCGCCCCGGCCGAGATAGGCTTCAATGACCCGCGGGTTGGACTGGATCTGCTTCGGTTTGCCTTCGGCGATCTTCGAGCCGTAGTCGAGCACGGTCACCTGTTCGCTGATGCCCATGACCACGCGCATGTCGTGTTCGATCAGCAGGATGGTGACACCGAGCTCATCACGCAGGTGCTGGATAAAGCGGGTCATCTCGCCAGTCTCATTGGGGTTCATGCCGGCGGTCGGCTCGTCCAGCAGCAGCAGTTTTGGCTGGCTGGCCAGGGCGCGAGCGATCTCCAGGCGGCGCTGGGCGCCATAGGGCAGGTTGCGGGCCAGTTGGTCGCCCAGCCCTTGCAGGCCGACAAATTTCAGCAGGCGGCGGGCTTCCTCCACTGCGGCGGCTTCTTCTTCCACAAAGCCTTTGCTTTTCCAGACCGCGGCCGCCCAGAAGGTCTTCAGGCGCGGGTGCTGGCCCACCAGAATGTTCTCGATGGCGCTCATGTTGGCGAATAACCGGATGTTCTGATACGTCCGGCTGATGCCCTTGCGCGTGACCACATCCGTGCGCAGGTTATGAATCAGTCCGCCGCCGAACAGGATCTCGCCTTCGTCCACCTTGTAGAAGCCGGTGACGCAGTTGAAAAAAGTCGTCTTGCCGGCGCCGTTTGGACCGATGACCGAGGAAATCGAGTTCTCGGCAACATCCAGCGTGAAGTCATTCACGGCTACCAGGCCGCCAAAGGTCTTGGTTACATTGCGGGCAATGAGAATGTTTGCCATTGTGGTCGCTCCAGGTGACCTTTCAATCGCCGGTCCCGGCCAGTTCGCCTTCCTCGGCGTGCAGTTCGCGCTTGAACACTTCGGCGGGCAGGAAGCCTTCGGGCCGGTTTAGCATCATCACAATCAGCAGGATGCCGTAGATCAGCAGGCGATATTCCTGAAACTCGCGCAGCAGTTCCGGCAGACCCACCAGGGCGACAGCGCCGACGATCACGCCGGGGATGCTGCCCATCCCGCCGACGATGATCAGGCTGAGGGCGTTGAGCGAGATGAGCAGGTTGAAGGAGTGCGGGAAGACGTTGCCGAGGCGAGCGGCGAAGATGGCGCCGCCCAGGCCGGAGAAACCAGCCCCGATGGCAAAGGCCAGCAGTTTGGTCTGCACCAGGTTGATGCCCATGGCTTCGGCCACGTCCTCGTCTTCGCGCATCGCCATCCACTGACGGCCCAGACGCGAATCGCGCAGGCGGATGGATACGAAGGCTGCCAGGAGGGCGCCCAGCACCACCAGATAGTACATCTTCTGCGGCGTGTCAAAGGTGACGCCGAAGATGTGCGGCGTAGGGATGAACAACACGCCCTGCGCGCCGCCCATGATGGGCTTGAGCCAGTCGGAAAGGGCCAGGATGCGGACGATCTCGCCGAAGCCCAGCGTGACGATGGCCAGATAATCCCCGCGCAGGCTCAACACCGGGAAACCGAGCAGGATGCCGAAGAGCACGGAGATGAGCACGGCCACCGGCAGCGCCAGCCAGAAATTCATGACCCCGCCGCCCATGTTCAACCCGGTGGCGGTGGTGAGCAAGCCCATCGTGTAGGCCCCGACGGCGAAGAACGCCACATAGCCCAGGTCAAGCAGGCCGGCATAGCCAACCACGATGTTCAGCCCCAAGCCAAGGAGGACGAAGCGGCCGACCTCGAACAGCACCTGGCTGAGGAACGAACCCAGCACCTGGGGCGCAACGAGCAGGATGATGCCCACGACCACGAATTGCACCACCTGACGCTGCAAGCGGGTGCGTTTGTCCACTTTCACCTTCTCCGGGTCGAGCGGAGTGCGGGCTTTGCGGACAGCCCGGAAGTAGAACACTGCGCCCATGAGCACGAACAGGACGATGGCTACCGCCGGTTTGAGGGCCTTGCCCGCAAAAAACAGGCTGAGCGAACCGCGTCCAAAGAGGTTGCTCATCACCTGGGTCACCAGGTCGGAAAAGATGGCGACGATCAGCACCAGCGCCAGGGCGCGCGCGCCGGCGGCTTTGTGCTCACCCGGCATACTGTTGTAGCCGCCGCCGGCCAGACCCAACGCGCCGCAGACCGCCAGGAACATGCCCAGGCCGGGCAGCCCGCGCCCCAACGTGAGCAGGCGAATGAGCGGGTTGTTCATGCTGACGAAGATCGCTTCCATATCCCAGACGCTGTCTAGCAGCACGAGGGCAATGGTGGGAACGGCGGCAACCAAGCCGGCCACCAGACCAATAACGAGGCGTTGGGGCAGGCGGGCATGCGCCTCGCTGCGGGCCGCCAGGAATCCGGCGGCCACGACTCCGCCATAGAGCAGGATGTGGCCCATGTTGATGGTCGTGCCGACAAGGTTGCGGCCGGCAAACAACTCCACCATGCCGATCGCGGAGAAATACAGCGCCGCCACGCCGCCCAGCAGACCGTAACGGAGGGTCGTGCGCCATTGGATGGTCTTCATGCCGGCCTCCTTAGGCTTTCTTTTCGGCCAAGCGTTCGCCGAAGATGCCCTGTGGGCGGAAGATGAGGATGAGCACCAGCATGATGAAAGCAATGGCGTCTTTGAGCTGGTTGGTGGCGGGAATGCCCAGCCCTTCCAGCACCGAGTTCGGGCCGAGCGATTCGATTAGCCCCAGCAGCAAGCCGCCCATCATCGCGCCCGGAATGTTGCCGATGCCGCCGAGCACCGCCGCGGTGAAGGCCTTAATGCCGGGGAAGAAACCCATCAGGAAGAACACGCCTTGCGGGCGGTACAGTCCATTGAAAACGCCGGCCGCGCCCGCCAGGGCGCCCCCCAGGGCGAACGTTGAGACGATCACTTTGTCGATATCGATGCCCATCAGGCGCGCCACAGCCTTATCTTCCGAAACGGCGCGCATGGCCTTGCCAGCCCTGGTGCGCTCCACGTACCAATACAGCACCACCATCAACCCCAGCGCGGCCAGGAACACAACCAACTGGACCAGAGGCACATCAAACCCAAGGATGTTCCAGGTGCCTTTCAGTACGGCGATGTCTGGATAGGCCCGGAACTGTGTGCCGTACAGGCCGCGGAACGTGTACTGGAGCGCAAACGAAGCGCCGATGGCGGTGATGAGGGGAATCAGGCGCGGCGCATTGCGCAGTGGGCGATAGGCAATACGTTCGAGCAACACTGCGATAGTGGTTGATATCGCGGCTGAAAACAGAATCAAGATAACGATGGCTATCAGGGGACTCCTGGCAAGGAAGCCCGTGCGGGCGAAGTGTATGGCCAGGAACACGGTGGAGAACGCGCCCGCCATGTAGACCTCGCCGTGGGCGAAGTTGATCATCAGGAGGATGCCGTACACCAGGGTGTACCCCAGGGCGATCAGCGCATAAATGCTGCCCTGGGCCAACCCCGAGAACACCAGGGTGGCCCACTGACCGCTGGTGTAGCGAGCGGTGGTAAAGGTATTGACCAGGCCGATGATGATGACCACGGCGGCGACGAGCTGGAAGGCCCTGAGAAACAGGTCCACCCAGGATAGACGTGAAAGTGTTCTTCTAAACATGCGGCCCTCGCTTGCAGGCTGGAATTAAGGGGGGATGAGCCAGAGACCATCTCTGGCTCATCCCGGTTACTGCATCAGCCTATGACATGACAGCCAATGGGCTGATTGGTGCGAACTACGGGGTCCAGATAGCGGCCGGAGGCCAGCCACCGCCCAGTTCGGCTTCGGTGATCTGGAACACGGCCAGGGCTTCGCCGGTGGCGCAGTCGCCGTATTCATTGCAGGTCAGGAGGCCGGTCAGGCCGTCGAAGTTGGCCGTGGCGGTCATGGCATCGCGCAGGGCCTGGCGGCCGATGAGCAGTGTGCCATCGCTGCCCTGCTGGGCAACGCTCTCGATCGCATCGAGGATCATGTTGGTGCAGTCGTAGGCGAAGGCGTGGAAGCCCGAGGGCGGCACGCCGCCGACGACTTCGGCCCACTTGGCCAGGAAGGCATCGTAGGTCTCACCAGACACGTACGGGCCGGAGAGGTATACACCGACCACGTTCTCGCCGGAGTTCTCCGGGAAGGTGTCGGCCAGCAGGCCGTCGGCGCCCATCAGGATGGTGTTCTCCATGCCAGCGATCTCAGCCGCTTGGGCAACGATGAAGTTGCCTTCCGGCTCGAAGATCGGGAAGTAGAGAATGTCTGGACCATCTGCGGCCACGGTGGTGAGGATGCCGCGCATGTCGGTATCACCCACGTTCACCGCGCCCTGGAAGGTGATAGTGCCACCCAGTTCCGCAAAGGTGTCCGCAAACACCTGCTGAAGGGCCTGCGCGTACGGGGAACCGTCGTGAATGGTCGCGGCGCTGCGGGCGCCCAGTTCATTGTAGGCAAATTCCGCGGCGATGCGGCCCTGGAACTTGTCGTTGTGGGCGGTGCGGTAGTAGCCGGGCAGCCAGCCGCCTTCGGGGTCGGTCAGGCCGGGGTTGGTGTTGGAGGGCGAGCACATCAGCATGCCGGCCTCGGAGATGGTCGGCAGGGCGGCGAAGGCCGCACCCGAGCAGTTGGTGCCGACGATGGCGACCACGCTGGTGTCAGCGGCTACTTTTGTGCCGGCGGTCTGGCCGCCTTCGGCCGAGCAGCCCGAATCCTCGCCAGTCAGCTCGATGGAGTGGCCGAGCACTTCGGGGCGGTCGTTCAGAGCCACGCGGATCGCGCCGACCGAGTCATCGCCAAGGGTGGCGGTGGCGCCGGAGACGGTCAGCATGTAGGCAAGGTGAATGGCCTCGCCGGGAGCGACTTCCACGCAGCCGATGGCGTCGGTGCATTCAAGGGTGGTGGCGCCGCCGGCGCAGGCCGCCAGCACCATGCTGGCGATGATCAGCAGCGAAAAGGGAATCAACAGTCTTTTGGACATTGGAACTTCTCCTCCAAGAATTCAGGATGGGTTCTCCCGCTAGGACGCGGGGTTACGCAGGTTTGCGTGGCAGAGAAGTAGGGAAATCGTGATGTGCGCAACCACCTCCTTTCCCAATCAGTGTACACGAGTTCCATTCACACAGGCAACTCATGCAAATGCCGGTCTGGTACTTGAGCACTACCGGTTAAGTCGCTATTCTACATAGATTGTCAAGGATGGTCAAGCCGATTGCGCGCCCACGCTGCTCACCGACCCCGCCGCGCGCCTCCCGATTCGCCATCCGGGCAGGCTGTGCTAGAATGCCGCCATGGACGAAAAACGACTGCTTGCCGCCCTGAGCGGCCTACCGGTGGGCCGCGTGGCGTATTTCGCCAGTATCGGCTCGACGAACGATCTGGCGGCCGAGTGGGCGGCGGCCGGCGCGCCTGACCTGAGCGTGGTCCTGGCGGATGAGCAGACCGCCGGGCGCGGCAGGGCGGGGAGGCGCTGGTTCACTCCGAAAGGATCGGCGCTGGCGTTCAGCCTGACGCTGCGCCCAGAAAACCTGCCCAATTGCGACCCGACCCTGGTCGCCGGCCTGGGCGCGCTGGCGGCGGCGGAGGCCTTGCAGGATTTGTATGGCCTGGCGACGCAGATCAAATGGCCGAACGATGTGCTGCTGGGCGGCCGGAAAGCCTGCGGGGTGCTGGCCGAAGCACACTGGCTGGGGAGCCAGTTACAGGCGCTGGTGCTCGGGATTGGCATCAATCTTGCTCGTTCCTCGGTGCCGCCTGAAGAGTTTCTGAGCCTGCCGGCGACGTGTGTGGAGGCAGAGACCGGCTATGTGGTGGAGCCTGCCGCATTGGCGCGGGCAGTGGTGCAGTCCCTTCTGGCGTGGCGGCCGAAACTGAGCGAGCAGGAGTTCATCGCCGCATGGGAGGAGCGCCTGGCGTACCGCGGGGAACGTGTGACGCTCAGCGCCGGGCCGGAAACGTTGACTGGCTGCCTGCTGGGCATGGAGCCGGATGGACGCCTCAGGCTGGAGATCGCCAGCGGCAAAATCCGCCGGGTGGAGGCAGGCGAAATTCGATTGCGCCGCGAAGTTGACAGCGCGGGGAAATAGGCTAAACTGACCCTAGTAATGAATGGAGGCTGCCGTGCTGGATGATTTCAACGATTCGTCCGATTTCCTGGATGATCTGGAAATGGAGTTGAGCGACGAACCGGCTGCAGATGAGCCGGCACCAGAGCCGCGCGCCCGCCGCGCCCCCCGCGCCAGCCGGCGCATTTTCGGCATGACCGCGCCGCAGCGGATGATCATCGCCTTGATGCTCTTCATGTCGGTCTGCATCCTCGGTTCGTTCTTCCTGCTCGTCACCGATAGCATTGGCCTGCCCTTTTGAATTCGCTTCCCCTTTAGGCGCAAAACGCCCGGCTGGCCGGGCGTTTTTGATTCTCGGCGGCTACTTAGCCAACGCTCACGTGGTTGCGGCTTTGCTTGGCGCGGTACATGGCCTGGTCGGCGCGGTGCAGCAGGTCGCTGAGGCTCTCCGGCGGTTTGTAAACCACCACGCCGATGCTGAGGGTGAGGGTGTTTGTCTCACCGTGGGCCTGGAAAACACGGCGGCTGACCTGATCGCGCAGGCGGTTGGCAAGCCCCAACGCATTGTCGGCGTTGGTATCCGGCAGAACGACCAGGAATTCGTCGCCGCCGTAGCGCCCAAGCAGGTCGCTCTGGCGGATGAGGGTTTTCAATTGTTGGGCGATCTGTGTGAGGACCTCATCGCCAGCCGAGTGGCCGTGCCGGTCGTTGATGGCCTTGAACCCGTCCAGATCGAGCATGCACAGGCTGAGCGCCCGGTCGGAACGGGAGGCGAGCTCCATTTTGGCGGCCAGATTTTCCAGGACAGCGTACCGGTTGAGGGACTGGGTGAGCGTATCTGTCTCGGCCAGTTGCTGGAGGCGGGCGAAGTGCTGCTCGTTGGAGATGAGCAGGAAGGCGAACGGCAGCAAAACGTTGGTCACCAGCGTGACGATGGCGACGCTGACGGTGTGCATGGAGAATTGCAGGGCGTTGGTCTCTTCGATGCCGCCGGAGAAGGCGTAGATGCTGCGGGCGATGAATCCAACCCCGATCAGGAAGAAGATGGCGCCGGTGAGCAGATGGCTCGCCAGCCGGTTGCCATGCGAACGGCGCATCAGTTCCCAGGCGATGTGCAACATCTGGAGTGCGCCGATGATGGAAAACCAGGCCACGCGCTTCGGGTAGTCGGGCGTCAAGGAGACGAACGCCACCAACACTACCAGACTGCCCGCCAGGGCAATGACTGGAATCGCCAGGCGCGGCTTCAGGCTTAACAGCCGGCACAACGCCAGATAAAGGAGCACGACTCCGGCGACGAGAAGCAGGTTGGTGCTGTAGATAATCATGGCGGTGTTGATGCGGCCGCGCAGCAGGTAGAGCCCCCAGGCGACGCCTGACAGGAGGTAAGACAGCGCCAAGATGCGCGCGCCGCGCAGGGCGCGGGGCGAGTAATGGACGGAAATGAGCAGCCCGCCGGCGATGGCAAAGAACGCCAGGCTGAGGCTCAGGTAGATGGTGCGTAGATCGAACGCCATGTGTGCCCGTCAGACCAGTATTTCGTTGATTGTACTGGATTTGCGGGCGCGGCGGGCACGGATGGCTGTTCAGGGTTCGTTCTTGCCGTTCTGCTCGTCGTTCTCGGCGAGGAGGATGTCGGCGGCGGCGATGCGCGCCAGCGAGGCGACGGCGTCGCCTTCGCCCAGGTTCATCAGTCGCACGCCGCGCGTGGCCCGCCCGGCCACTTTGATCTGGTTGACCCTGGTGCGGATGACCACGCCGCCGGAGGACATGATGGTGACGTCGTCCGATTTCTGCACCACGCGGGCGGCGGCGATGCGGCCGATGATGGGGAGGGCTTTGTCGTCGATGGTTTTGATGCCCATGGTGGCGCGGTTCTTGGCGGTGTATTCCTTGAGGGGTGTGCGTTTGCCATAGCCGCCGCTGGTGACGACCAGCAGGTCGCCGCCCGGCTCGACGACCTCCATGCTCGCCAGCCGGTCTTCTTTCTTTAGTTTGATGCCGGCCACGCCGGCCGCCTGGCGGCCCATGGCGCGCACCTGGGTTTCGCTGAAGCGCAGCGCCTGGCCGCCTTCGGTGATGAGCAGAATCTCGTCCTTACCGCTGGTCAGGCGCACCCAGTTGAGGCTGTCATCGTCGTCCAGGCCGATGGCGATGAGGCCGGAGGGGCGGACGGCTTCGAACTCCGGCAGGTTGACGCGTTTGGTGCGGCCTTTGAGGGTCGTCATGACGCAGAACTGGGCGGCCTTGAAATCGCGGACGCGCACAGCGGCGGTGATGGTTTCGGCCGGGCCGATGGCGAGCACGTTGATGATGGGCGTGCCTTTAGCGGTGCGGGCGGCCTCCGGCAGGCGGTAGGCCTTTTCGGAGTAGACCTTGCCGCGGTCGGAGAAGAACAGGATGGTGTCCTTGGTGCCGGCCGGGAGGAGGATGACGACCTCGTCTTCTTCGCGCATGTCGTGGCCGATGACGCCTTTGCCGCCGCGCCCCTGGGCGCGGTAGGCCTTGGCGGCCACGCGCTTGACGTAGCCGCGGTCGGTGATGCTGATGAGGACGGCTTCGTCTTTCACCAGGTCGGCTTCGTTGAATTCGCCGGTGCCTTCCAGGTCGATGCTGGTGTGGCGCTCGTCGCCGTATTTCTCAGCGAGGTCTTGCATGTCGCCCTGGATGAGGGCGAGAATCTTTTTGGGGTGGGCGAGCAGGTCTTCCAGGTGGGCGATCTGCTGCATGACCTCTTTGTGCTCGTCGAGAATCTTCTGGCGCTCCAGGGCGGCCAGGCGGCGCAACTGCATGTCGAGAATGGCCTGGGACTGGAGTTCGCTGAGTTTGAAGCGCTTCATCAGCCGCGTTCGGGCGGTATCCACGTCGGCGCTCTCGCGGATGGTCTTGATGACGTCTTCGATGTTGGCGAGGGCGATGAGCAGGCCGTCGAGGATGTGGGCGCGGGCACGGGCTTTTTCCAGGTCGTACTGCGAGCGGCGGGTGATGACCTCGACGCGGTGGTCGATGAACACCAGCAGGCACTGTTTGAGCGTGAGGGTGCGCGGTTCGCCCTTGACCAGGGCCAACAACTGCGCCCCGAAGGTGCCTTGCAGCGGCGTGTATTTATACAGGCGGTTGAGGACCGTGCGCGGCGACGCGCCCTTCTTGAGTTCCAGGACGATGGTGAGGCCGTTGCGGTCGGATTCATCGCGCAGATCGGCGATGCCCTCGAGGCGACCGTCGCGGGCCAGTTCGGCGATGCGCTCGATGAGGGTGGTGAGGTTGAGCTGGTAGGGAATCTCGGTGATGACGATGCGGAAACGGCCGCTCTTCTCTTCTTCGATGACGGCCCGGCCGCGCAGGGTGAGTTTGCCGCGCCCGCTGGAATACACCTGGCGGATGCCTTCCTCGCCGACGATGAGGCCGCCGGTGGGGAAGTCCGGCCCTTTGACGAACTGCATCAGGTCGTCGACGGAAACGTCGTCGGACTCGTCGTAGCGGTCGATGAGGTAGTTGATGGCCCCGGCGAGTTCGCCGAGGTTGTGGGGCGGGATGTTGGAGGCCATGCCGACGGCGATGCCGTAGGAGCCGTTGAGCAGCAGGTTGGGGATGCGGGCCGGGAGGACATCCGGCTCCTGGAGCGAGCCGTCGAAGTTGTCGGTGAAGTTGACGGTATCCTTGCCGATATCCACCAGAATCTCGGCGGCCAGGGCGGACATGCGGGCCTCGGTGTAGCGCATGGCGGCGGGCGGGTCGCCGCCGATGGAGCCGAAGTTGCCCTGGCCATCCACCAGCAGGTAGCGCAGGGAGAAGTCCTGGGCCATGCGGGCCATGCTCTCGTAGACGGCGGAGTCGCCGTGGGGGTGGTATTTGCCGAGCACTTCGCCGACGATGCGGGCGGATTTCTTGTAGGCGGTGTTGGGGCGGATGCCCATCTCGTGCATGGCGAAGAGGATGCGGCGATGGACGGGCTTGAGGCCGTCGCGGGCGTCCGGGAGGGCGCGGGCGACGATGGTGCTCATGGCGTAATCCAGATACGCCGAGCGCATTTCTTCGTTGATGTCGACGCGCTCTACCTGACCGATTTCCATGCGGGGACCTTCCAGTTACGCTGATTTGGGCCAAACAAAGTACGTGCGGGCCGGGGGTTCTGCACGGCTCGCACCGGCCTATTATACCGCGCCTTTTTCCTTCGTGGGAGGGGCATCCTTCCTCTTAATGCGGGAAAGGCGTGCTGAGGTGCCGAGGTGCTGAGGTGCTGAGGTGCTGAGGTGCTGAAGTGCTGAGGTGCTGAAGTGCTGAGGTGCTGAGGTTCGGAGCGCGGCAGTGCGCAGTGGCGAGCCGCGACGACACTCCCCCACCCCCCTGTCCGCGAGGTGTCCGCGCTGCGTCCGCGAGGCGTCTTCGGGTGTCCGCGGGCGGAGGCGGGTGTCTTCTTGTCCGCGGGGTGTGGGCTGGCGCGGGCAGGTGAGGAAAATGGTGCAAAAACCCCCACCCCCCTCTGAGAAAGTGCACCAAAAGCGGCAAAAGGTGCACCATTTTGGTAGATTCGATGCGTCGTTTTGTAGGTTTGCTGCGTCATTTTATGGCCCGATGCATCGTTTTGTGCGCGGGAGAAGCCAAAGGCGG
>JACPVG010000009.1 GCA_016191875.1 Chloroflexota bacterium | reverse complement strand
TGATGTAGTCGCGGTGGCCGGGCATGTCCACGTGGGCGTAGTGGCGCTTCTCGGTCTGGTACTCGACGTGCGAGATGTTGATCGTGATGCCGCGCTCTTTCTCCTCCGGGGCGTTGTCGATCTGGTCGTAGGCCCGAAACTAGCCCCCGCCCTGCATCGCCGCCACCTTGGTGATCGCCGCCGTCAACGTCGTCTTCCCGTGGTCGATGTGCCCCATCGTCCCCACGTTCAGGTGCGGCTTGCTGCGATCAAACTTTTCCTTGGCCATTGTCTTCTCCTTAAAAATAGCGATTCCGTTTCAGCGTTTCGAGAGCCCTCAATGGGATTTGAACCCATGACCCCGTTCTTACCAAGAACGTGCTCTACCGACTGAGCTATGAGGGCGTGCAAATCGCGCCGCGATTTGCGCCGGCGCCCGCCGAAGCGAACGCCAGTGGGCAGGGAGGGATTCGAACCCCCGAAGTCATACGACAACTGATTTACAGTCAGTCCCCTTTGGCCACTTGGGTACCTGCCCAGGTTATGGAGCGGTTGCCCGCTCGCCGGGCAGGCCGAGGGGGATTTCGGCCTGCCTTGCCAGCCTGCAACGTAAGCCGACGATGGGAATCGAACCCATGACCTACCGCTTACAAGGCGGTTGCTCTGCCGGCTGAGCTACGTCGGCGCGCTCGTTTGTTAATTGAAAACCTGCGCAAAAGCGCAAGCCATTATACCAGACGGCGACCACGAAACAAGAAAGACGCGGCCAGCGGGGATGCCAGCGCAGGAGTTTATCAGGTTAACGGGCGCGCGTCAATGGTTTGTGAAGAAGGGAACTGATGAAGGGTAATTGGTAATGGGTAACTGGGGGGGCGGCTCTCAGGCCGACTGAAGGGTGAGGATGGCGATCTCCGGGCGGCAGTTGAAGCGCACGCGCGGCTCGACCATGCCCAGGCCGCGATTGGTGTACTGCCACATCTGCCCGACCCGGTACAGCCCGGAGGGGTATTTCTCGGCGTAGGTGGGCACGACGATGGGGCCGACGAACGGCAGGGCCACCTGCCCTCCGTGGGAATGGCCGGAAAGCTGGAGGTCGAACCGGCCAGCGGCGGCGCTTTCATCGGCGAAATCCGGCTCGTGGGCCAGCAGGATGGCGCAGGCTTCCGGCGGCAGGCCCTCCATCACCTTGCCCAGGTCGGCGTGGCGCTCCCAGTAGTCATCCACCCCGCACAGGTAGAGCGACTGGCCGGCGCGGCCGAGGCGGTGGGCGCGGTTGCGCAGTTCGCGCACGCCGGCGGCTTCCAGCATCTGCCGAATGGCGCGGGCGTCGGTCCAGTGGTCGTGGTTGCCCAGCACGGCGAAGACCCCGTCCGGCGCGGCCAGCCGGGCCAGCTGGGTTTCGAGCTCCGCCAGGCGCTGTTCGAGGGCCTGTACGCCGGTGACGTAGTCGCCGGTGAGGACGACGGCATCCGGGCGCTGGTCGTTGACCAGGTCGACGATGTGGGCCAGCCGTTCGGCGGTCATCCAGTCGTCGGCGTGCAGGTCGGTGAGGTGGGCCAGGCGCAGGCCCTCGAAGGCGCGCGGCAGGCGCGGCAACCGGAGCGTCATGGGATTGACGTGAATCCAATCCGGCTCCAGGTTGAAGCCATAGGCGACGCTGGCGGCTCCGCCGAAAAGGGAGGTCAGGCTGGTCGTCAGGCCGAGGCGCAGGAATTCGCGGCGCGAGAGTTGGAAGAGCGGACGGGCGGGTGAGGCCATCGCCCGTGATTGTGACCGATATGGAGGCTGGCGGAAAGCACCTGCGTGCGGTTGGGCGGGGGCGCGGGTGCAGAGAGCTCAGGGAAGGTAGGCGGCGCAGGTCTGTTCGTAGGCCAGCACCCCGCCCAGATACTGCGTCCACTCGGTCTCGGTGAAGTCGCGGTTAACGCGCAGACAGAGCAACTGCGGCGCAGATGTGAAGTCCACGCTCCAAAGGAAGAGGTCGTTGTCCGAACTGCCGGTGGCGATCAGTTTGCCATCCGGGCTGAACGCCACGGTATTCACCGAGGCTTCGTGACCGGTAAGGCGCGCCACCACCGAGCCATCCGCAAGATCCCAGATGAAGATGGTCTTGTCTTCGCTGACGGTGACCAGCCGCGCGCCATCCGGGCTGAAGGCCGCGCCGTGCACCCAGTCGCTGTGGCCCTCGAGGGTGTAGACCAGCAGGATGTCGCGAATCGAGACGGCCTTGGTCACGCTATCCACCACCTCTTCGAGTTTCCAGACCCGGGCTGTGTGGTCCGACGAGGTGGTGACGAAAAAGCGTCCGTCGGCGCTGAAGGCGGCGTACAACACATTGGCGCCGGTCGGCTGCTCGCCGGGGTCGAGTTCCTCCTCCAGCGGGTGGGGGATGAAGCGGCGGAGTTCTGTGGCGGTCTGCACGTCCCACAGGATGAGGTTGCCATCCCAGCCGGCGGTAATCAGCAGGCGGCCATCCGGGCGGAAGGCGGCCCAGCGGATGAACTGGGCGTGACCGGAGAGCCAGCGGGTGCTGCCGGTCTCCAGGTCCCAGAGGAGCAGGGCGTTGTTGGGGGTAATGCCGCCGGCCGCGACGGTGCGGCCATCCGGGCTGAGGGCGACGGTGAAGAACTGCGCGCCGGGCTCGACGTATTCGGCCAGCCGGGCGCCGCTGGCGGCATCCCAGACCTGCAGGGCCCCGGCGGTGTTGCCGGTGACCAGACGGCTGCCATCCGCGGAAAGGTCGAGGCCGAACACCGAGCCGCCGGTATCGATGGGCGCAAGGAGCGGCGTGCCTGAGAGCCGATCCCAGAAGATGATGGCGTTGTCCTGACCCCCCGATACCACCAGCGCGCCGGTGGGCCTGAAGACCACCCGGCGCACCGGGGCGGTGTGGCGTTGGTAGCGGCCGGTGCCGCTGCTGGTGGTTTGCCAGAGGATGATGTTGGTGTCGAAACTGGCGCTGGCGAGCTGGCGGCTATCCGGGCTGAAGGCCAGGTCGTTGACCCAGTTGGTGTGGGCCGAGAACTGGTTAAACAGGCGCGGCGGCGTTTCGGCCAGCGACCACAGGAGGGCGGTCTGGTCTTCGCCGCCGGTCGCCAGCCAGGCGCCGTCCGGGCTGACCGCCAGCGCGCGCACGTTGCTGCGGTGGCCGGTCAGTTTGAAGAGCAGGTCGCCGGCGGGGATGCTCCAGCCGCGCACGAAGGTGTCGCGTCCGGCCGAGTATAGGCGGGTACCGTCCGGCGCGAACGCCAGGACGTTAACCTCGTTGGCATGATCCGAAAGCGCGCTGACGACTTTGCGCGTCCTCAGATCCCACAGGAAGAGTTCGCCATTCTGCGCCCCGGTAGCCATCCAGCGGCCATCCGGGCTGAGGGCCAGGCCGAGCGCCGGCGCGCCATGTTGTTGAGCGGCTTCGCTGGGCTGGTAGGCGACGGTATCCCAGAACAGGATGCGGCCATCCGCGCCGGCGCTGACGAGCGCCTGGCCGTCGGGCGTGAAGGCCAGACGGCTCACGCCGCCGGTGTGCGCGAAGACGTTGGTCACGTATTCCTGAGCATCCAGGTTCCAGACTTCCACGAAACCGTTGGCATCGCCCACGGCCAGCAGGGCGCCATCCGGGCTGGCGGCCATATCCCGAATCTCGCCGCCCAGGGCGCTGGCGAGGCGGGCGTAGGGCCGGCGGGTTTGCAGGTCCCACAGGTAGAGTTCGTTGCTGCCGCCGCCGGAAGCCAGCCAGCGGCCGAGCGGGTCGTACGCCACGGCGAAAACGGTGGCTTCGTGGTCGTGCAGGAAGGTGACCAGGGAGGGGTTCTCGGCCAGGGCGGTGAGCAGGCTGGTGCGCGATTCGAGGTCGTCGCGCACCTGAAAGGCCTGCACGCTCAGGAGCATGGCGACGGCCGGGTTGCTTTCCAGATTGTTGAGGGATTGGGCGGCCAACTGGCGCGAGAGGGCGATGCGGGCCTGCTGTTCGGCCTCTCGCCAGGCGAAGAGGGCCGCCACGGCCAGCACGGCGGTGAGCGCCAGCCCCACGGCGGTGGCGAAGAACAGGCTGCGCTGGCGGGCGGTCTCCTGCTGGCGGCTGGCGAGGATGAACTCGGTTTGCAGCCGGGTGGGCGACGGCTTGCGCTCGGCGGACGCGCTGCCCAGCCAGGCTTCGGCCTGCTCCAGGTCGGAGCCGCGCAGCAGGAAACTGACATCGCGGCTCTTGCGGTTCCATTCCAGGGCGCGCTCCTGCAGGCGGGTGTGGGCCTTGACCCACTCGAGATCGGTGGTGAGGGCCGCCAGCATGTTGCCGACCGACTGCTCGAAATCGTCCTCCGGGCGGATGTAGACCCACTGGTGGGCGGAGAGTTCGTGCGGCAGGGTCTTCATCTGGGGGCGGCGCGGCATGCGGTGCAGCACCGGTACCATGCGTTTGTTGTTCTCGACGGCGATCCGCAGTTCTTTGATGCAGTACTCGGAGACCAGCGAATCGGGGCTGATGATGAAGATGAAGGAGTCGGCCTGCTCGATGGCGCCGGTGATCTCGGCCATCCAGTTGGCGGTGATCGGGATGCGCTCCCAATCCGCCCACAGATCGAGGCCGTCTTCGCCCAGGCGGGCGTGCAGGCGGCGCGCGAAGTCAGTATCTTTGCGGGAATAGGAAATGAAGGCTTTGGTAGCGGACTTCGTTTTAGCCATTGTGGTTGCCGTCAGGCGCGCAACGACCCCGGCACGTTCATCCCAGTGTAGGGCATTGCCTTGCGCCTGTCAATTTTCGGCCGGCATCAACCCGGCCGGTCTTTCGCCTCGCCTGATTGTACCAAATCACAGATTGCGCAGATCATGGGATCACGCGGAACACATCCGTCGGACGCTCTCTTCGTCCGTGTCCATGTGTGGTAATAGCGTCCTCTCATAAAGGCGCAAAGAGAATCTCACGAGGCCTCGAAGATCAAATACGGCGAATCGGGGGCGTAGTCTGAGCCGTCGAAATCCCCGAAGAGGATGACCCGGAAGCCGTGCGCTTCCATTTCAGCGCGGAGCTGTTGGGCGGTCAGAGGCTGGTGGCGCACTGCGGCGGTGAGGCGCTCCACGCGGCCATCCGGCAGGAGGTGGTCGTAATGCCAGGTGATGACCAGTTCATCTGCCGCCCGCGCCCAGCCGCTGCTGAGCTGCACTGGGTTGCCGGTGCGCGGGTGGAGAAAGGTCTCTTCCTCTTCGGGTTCGGACTCCGTCAGCGAGGCCAGAGCGGCCGGGTTGGGCAGGCTGGCGGCGAAGACCCCGCCGGGCGCAAGGCAGGCGCGCAGGCGCCCCAGCAGGCGGTTGCGGGCGGCAGAGTCCAGCGTGCTGTAGGTGTTGCACGGCATGAAGATGAAGCTGAAGCGCCCGCCCAGCGGCAGGGTGGTGAAATCGGCCTGGAGCAGCGCCGGCCGGGCGGGTTGGGCGGCGCGGCGCAGGATGGCGAGCGCGGCAGGGTCGTTGTCGATGCCGAAGACCGCGATGCCGGCGCGCGCCAGCGCCAGCAGCACGCGCCCGCTGCCGCAGCCCAGTTCCAGCGCCTGGTTGGCGTGGCGGCGCGCCAGGGCCAGCCAGTAGGGCAGATCTTCGTCGTAGCCGGCGTGGTGCAGGTGGACCAGTTCGGCCAGGTCGCGGGCGGCCTGCTCTTGAGACATGCCTTCCATTATAGAGGCGAAGGATGGAACTTTTAACCACAGATAAACACAGATGGACACAGATGAAAACGGACACCTCTGGATTTAGAGGGAACTGCGCTCCGTGTAGTTGGGTGCGCCGTGATCTTCTTTGTGTTCCTGGCGAGGCAATCCTTACCACCCGCTTTGCACGAAACGGTTTTTGCTTTTCTTCTGCGCACGCCGGCAAGGCGCGGCTTGCCTTCCACACAGGATGCGTTTATACTCCAAGCGCTTCAAGCCATCGGGGCGTAGCGCAGCCTGGCAGCGCACCGCGTTTGGGACGCGGGGGTCGGAGGTTCAAATCCTCTCGCCCCGACCATGCAAACCAAGACACAGAACCCCACCCTGCGATTGATGTTCGGCGGCCGCGCCGACGGCGTGATCACCGCCGTGCATTACGGGCGCGGCGGGCGCATCGCCTGGGCGCGGGCCTACGAACGGCGCGGGCCGACCTGGTCGGACCATGTGCTGCTGGACCGCGAGCAGCTCATCGCCCGGCTGAAGAGCCGGCGGCGTTTCTACACCGGCCGGCGCGAGCGTTACCTCGCCAGCGAGTTCGAACTGGGGGGGCGCGTTCTCCTGAAGGATGACAACCTGCGCACGGAAGGGGCGCCTGAGGGGAAAGGCGACCAACTGGAGGGTGTGCCGGTCCTGTAACGACGGACGGGCGTAGGGAATCCGAAGGTTGACTCGACGCCCGACACTGGCTATACTGTACGTAGCAAACCCTGGAGGCGACTCCCGCCATGCGAGTAGCAGCCAAATCAACGGAGTTCTTCATTTGAAAATCAAGGCACGCGCAGCCCGCGCGTGCCTTTTTGTTACACCACCGGTAAAGGAGACCAAAGGACATGGACAACGGGATGATCCGCAAGTACGAGAAGGCCAAGCAGTACGCCGAAGAACGCGACCGGATTCACGTGCGCGCCCTCAAGGTCGATTTTGACGGAGCCAACAACCCGCATACGGTTTCGTTCGAAGACGGCCAATGGCACTGCGATTGCGAATATTTCCTGGTGCACCAGCGTTGCAGCCACACCATGGCGCTGGAGATCATCCTCGACAAAATGCTGCCAGAGCACGTCTGACCGGCGGACAGCCCAGTAAAGCGAACGAGCCTTCGCATTGGAAGGCTCGTTTTGATTCAGGGTGGGGAAGAGCAACGCGGTCAGCCGGCTTCGTTTTCCATGAAGGGAAAATCGCTGATGCGGAAGAAACCCAGTTCGCCGCTGTAGCCCAGGTCGTCGAGCGGGATGAATTCGCCCCGGTCGGTGAACAGCGCGCCCTCTACCCCGCCCTGGGTCTCCAGTTTGATCGGCTCGCCGTTCTTGATATGCTGCTCGAGGATTTGCCTGATCTTCATCGCGGTCTTCAAGAAGAAGCGACCCTATTGTAGTGCATTTTGCAGGCGGGTTGGAGAACCTCCGGGGCTGGGAGTGGCTAACTCTGTGGGCCACAGTGGGCTTCAGCCCACTGTCTGACCTTCTTTGTGCCTACCTGACAGCAGGCTTTAGCCCGCTGCTGCCGCTGCCAACCCCAGAGACCCACTTTCTTAGCCACTCCCATCCTTGCAACCCCGCCTGAAGAACTATTCCTTGCGCAGAATCTTCTCCATCGCTTTTCCCTTGGCCAACTCGTCAATTAATTTATCCAGGTAGCGAATCTCCCGCATCGTTGGTTCCTGGATGTCTTCCACCCGCATACCGCAAATCACGCCCTTGATCAACGCCCGCGCAGGATTGGGCGCTGGAGCATCGGCATAGAAGGTCTCAAGGTCGGTCTCTTTTTTCAGTATGGCCTCCAACTCTTTCTGACTATAACCTGTCAACCAGTGAATGATTTCATTCACTTCTGCTTTCGTGCGTCCCTTTTTCTCTGCCTTCGCAACATAATGGGGATAGACGCTTGCGAAGCTATATCTATAGACTCGATCGTTTGTCATACTGCTAATTCTACCCGATGTGAATTTTGGTTACTAACCTGATGTGCAAGTTCTTTTGGATCTGTCATTCCTTCGCACGGCTCAGGACAGGTCTGAGGCATCCAGCCGTAGCGAAGCGATGGCTGGACGGCGAAGAATCTTCCGGTTCACAGGGAAGAATCGCTCAGGCCGGCAGATTCTTCGCTCGCTGCGCTCGCTCAGTCAGAATGACAGGTTCGCGAAACCTCACACGGGGATATTTAATTTCCCACAGCCATGAGAAGGTGAATAATCGGCTTCGTTGAGGGTCAGCTTCTCCTTGCAGGGACGCTCAATGTCTGTACTGGGACAGCATAACGCCCAATAGCAAAATCGCCCAAGCAGGCTTGAGCGATCTGGCGGAGAGGGTGGGATTCGAACCCACGGTGACCCAAGGGCCACAACGGTTTTCGAGACCGCCCCATTCGTCCACTCTGGCACCTCTCCGGGCGAAAGCGAATTATAACGCGAGTAGGGACAGGTTTATAAACCTGTCCCTATAATTCCACTGTGTGGCCGCGCGGTGGGTACTGGATGATGCCGGTGTTAAAGCCGCGCGCAGCCAGAGCGGCGGTCAGACCGTCCGCGCCGCTTTGCTCGCCGTGGACCAGGTAGAGGCCCTTCAACTGGCTGTTCAGCGCCAGGGCATAGTCGCGCAGGGAATTCTGCCCGGCGTGGGCGGAAAAGCCGCGCACCTTCTGGACTGCGATGTTGACCTTGAATTCTTCGCCGAAGATGCGCACCTTCGGCTCGCCATCCAGCAGGCGGCGGCCGAGGGTGTGCGGGGCCATCCAGGACACGATCAGCACCGTGCTGTTGGCGTCGTGGATGTTGTTGCGCAGGTGGTGCAGGATGCGCCCGGCCTCCATCATCCCGCTGGCGGCGATGATGATCATCGGGTCGCGGCGGTCGTTGAGCGCCTTGCTCTCCTCCACGCTGCGAACGTAGGTGAGGCTGTCGAAGCCGAGCGCCGAGCGGTGGCGGTCGTCGGTGAGCATGGCGCGGGCCTCTTCATCGAAGCAGTCCGGATGTTTCTTGAAAATGTCGGTGACGCTGACGGCCAGCGGGCTGTCTACGAAGACCGGCACTTTCGGCAGGTCGCTGCTGTCCATCAGGCGGTGGATGGCATAGACCAGTTCCTGCGTGCGGCCGACGGCAAAAGAAGGTATGAGGACCTTGCCGCCGCGTTGCAGGCTGCGGTTGAGCAGGCGGGCCAGTTCTTCGCGAGCCACGTCAGGCGGGTCGTGCGGCCGGTCGCCGTAGGTGCATTCCATGATCATGTGCGCGGCGTCGGATGGCCGCACCGGATCGTTGATGATGGGCAGGTCCACCCGGCCGATGTCTCCGCTGAACCACAGTTTGTGGGTCTTGCCGCGCTCTTGGATCTCGATGTGCATGGCGGTGGAACCGAGGATGTGACCGGCCTCCACCAGCCTGACGCGCACGCCCGGTATCGGCTCAAAGGGCCGGTCAAGCGCCTGCTCCTGGAAGTGCGGCACGGTGTTGCGGGCGTCCTCTTCGGTGTAGAGCGGCTCCACCGGCGGCTGGCCGTTGCGGGCGCGCTTCCGGTTGACGAACTGGGCGTCGTATTCCTGAATATGGCCTGAATCGGCCAGCATCACCTCGGCCAGGTGGGCGGTGGCGGCGTGGGTGTGGATGCGGCCCGCGAAGCCGCTGCGCACCAGGTTGGGCAAGTTGCCGATGTGGTCGATGTGGGCATGCGAGGCGACGACGGCGTCGATCTTGTGCGGAGGAAAGCGGAATTCGGAGTTGATCTTGTACGTATCCGCCCGGCGGCCCTGGAACAGTCCGCAATCCAGGAGCAACACCTTGCCGTTGATCTCCAGGTAATGGGCGGAGCCGGTCACGGTTTGCGCTGCGCCCCAGAAGTGGATTCTCATGCGCTCTCCTTTCGTGCTTCGGCGATGCTGGCGAGAATTTCGGCGCCAAACTGCTCCAGCCGCCAGGGCAGGGTTGCCATCGGCTCTTCCAGGTCGGCGCGCCCGGCGGGGTTCCGGCGGGCGATGGCTTCCAACACGTCACGCGGCAGGATGATATCGCTTTCGACTTCCAGCGCGCGGGCGCGCGTCTTGCGCCACAGGCGCAGCGCTTCCAACCGGTTTTGGAAGGCTTCATCGTAGGGCGGGCGGCGGGGCGGGTAGAGGGCCGAATCCTCCTGCCCCTGGCGCACGGCGCGCAGCAGGCCGCGCCCGTGGCGGCGCACCTGGCTGGCGCTCATGCCGGGGATGCGTTTGAGGTCGCTTTCGCTGGCCGGTTCGGTCTGGGCGATGGCGATGAGAGTCTTGTCGCCGATGACTTTGAAGAGCGGCAGGTCCACCTGTTCGGCGCGCTGGTAGCGGTATTCGGCCAGGCGCTGGAGGATGGCGCATTGCTGCGGGCTGAGGTCGCGCACGCCGGTGATGCGCCAGATGTTGACCTCCGGCGAGCCGGGGGCGTCGCCGTTCGCCATTGCCATGCGCAGGAAATCCTCGGCGGCCAGCGGCCAGCGCCCGGCGGCCTCCAGCTGCGGCTTCAGGCGGCCGCGCAGGCTGATGAGGTAATGAATGTCCGTCTGGGCGTATTCCAACGCCTCGGGCGGAAGCGGGCGCAGGCCCCAGTCGGCGCGCTGGTATTTCTTACTCTGTGTCACATCGAACTCCTCGGCCAGCAGGTCGCCGAGGCCGATCTTCGGCCGGCCGAGGATGCGGGCCGCCAGCATGGTATCGAACAGGTTGGCGAAGGTGAAGCCAAAATCCCGTTTGAGGGTCAGCAGGTCGTACTCGGCGGCGTGGAAGATCTTTTCGATGTCCGGGGAAGCGAAGACCGGGGCCAGGGCGCTGAGGTCCCGGACGGCCAGCGCGTCGATGAGCATGTCGGCCCTGGGTGTGGCGATCTGCACCAGGCAGACGCGCTCGCGGAAGGCGTGCAGGCTGTTCGATTCGGTGTCGACGCCCAGGATGGGCTGGCGCGCCAGTTCCGCCGCCAGGCGGGCGAGTTCGTCGGGGGTGGTAATGAGGTTCGGCGGCGGCAGGGCGGGCATAGGTGGGCGGAATTATAGTACAGTCCCTCCTCTTATCTTCCTCCAACGTTCTTCTTACGGCCCTCCTATGCTGGCTGAGTATTCTTGGGGTGTATCCCGTACAGGGACGCAACGTAGCGTTAATGAAGGAGTAAGAAAGATGTCCAAGATCATAGGCATTGACCTCGGCACCACCAACAGCGTGGTGGCCGTTATCGAAGGCGGCGAACCGACCGTCATCACCACTGCTGAAGGTTCGCGCCTGCTGCCCTCCGTGGTAGCCTTCAACAAGAACGGTGAGCGCCTGGTCGGCCAGACTGCCAAGCGCCAGGCGGTCATCAACCCCGAAAACACGCTGTACTCGGTCAAGCGTTTCATCGGCCGCCACTACGGTGAAGTGGAAACCGAGCGCAAGATGGTGCCGTTCGAAGTCAAGGCAGGCCCCAGCAACGATGTGCGCATCAAAGTGCCGCAGACCGGCAAGGAATACGCCCCGCAGGAGATCAGCGCCATGGTGCTGGCCAAACTGAAGACCGACGCTGAGGCCTACCTCGGTGAGAAGGTTGAGAAGGCGGTCATCACCGTGCCGGCTTACTTCAACGACAGCCAGCGCCAGGCCACCAAGGACGCCGGCAAGATCGCCGGCCTTGACGTGCTGCGCATCATCAACGAACCCACCGCGGCGGCGCTGGCTTACGGGCTGGACAAGAAGACCAACGAGACCATCCTGGTCTTCGACCTAGGCGGCGGCACGTTCGATGTCTCGGTGCTGGAAGTCGGCGAAGGCGTGATTGAAGTTAAATCCACCAACGGCGACACGCATCTCGGCGGCGACGACTGGGACGAGGCCGTGGTGAACTGGCTGGCCGACGAATTCAAGGCCCAGCAGGGCATCGACATCCGCGCCGACCGCCAGGCGCTGCAACGCCTGCGCGAAGCGGCCGAGAAGGCCAAGATCGAACTCTCCAGCGTGATGGAGACCGAGATCAACCTGCCCTACATCACCGCCGACGCCAACGGCCCCAAGCACCTGCAGCAGAAACTCAGCCGCAGCAAATTTGAGCAACTGACGGCGCATCTGCTCAACCGCGTCAAAGGCCCGTTCGATGCCGCGCTGAAGGATGCCGGCCTCACCGCCGGCGACCTGCACGAGGTGGTGCTGGTGGGCGGCTCGACGCGCATGCCGATGGTGCAGGAACTGGTGGAAAAGATGACCGGCAAGCAGCCCCACAAGGGCGTGAACCCGGATGAAGTCGTCGCCGTCGGCGCGGCCATCCAGGGCGGCGTGCTGGGCGGCGATGTCAAGGACATCCTGCTGCTGGACGTGACCCCGCTTTCGCTGGGCGTGGAAACGCTGGGCGGCGTGATGACCAAGATGATCGAACGCAACACGACCATCCCGGTGCGCAAGACCGAGGTGTACTCCACCGCCGAAGACAGCCAGACCGCGGTGGATATCCACATCCTGCAGGGCGAGCGCGCCCAGGCTGGCGACAACATGAGCCTCGGCCACTTCCGGCTGGAGGGCATCCCACCCGCGCCGCGCGGCGTGCCGCAGGTCGAAGTGACGTTTGATATCGACGCCAACGGCATCCTCAACGTGGCGGCGAAGGACAAGGCCACCGGCAAAGAGCAAAAAATCACCATCACTGCCTCGACCAACCTCAACGAGCGCGACGTCGAGCGCATGGTGAAGGAAGCCGAGGCGCACGCCTCCGAAGACAAGCAGCGCCGTGAACTCATCGAGGCGCGCAACACCGGTGACAGCCTGGCCTACCAGACCGAGAAGACGCTCAAGGAACTGGGCGACAAGGTGGCCGCGGATGAGCGGGCGAAGATCGAAAGCCAGATCAATGACCTGCGCGCCGCGCTCGGAAGCGACGACAAAGGCCGCATCCAGCGTGAGACCGAGGCGCTGCAAAACGCCTTCCATGCCCTCAGCCAGCAGTTGTACGCCCAGCAGGGGCAGGCGGCTGGCGCGCCGGGTTCGGACTTCCCGAACTATGGCACCCGCGGGCAGAACGGCAACGGCCATTCGCCGGACGACGAAGGCGAAGTGGTCGAAGGCGAATTCCGCGAGGCGTAAGCCTGCAAACCTTCCAAGAACCTTTCGGCCAACTACCGAAAACCTCCCGGAGGCTTCAAGCCTCCGGGAGGTTGATTTAACCGGTGACCCCCCCCGGCGTTTACTTTACAGTGGTGAAGGTGAACTCGGCGTAGTTGTCGAAGAGTACGTTGCCGCGGGTGACATCCACATTCAGGTTCCAGCCCTCGCCGGGCGGATCGAAGATGAAGGTGGTGCGAGCGGCGCGCCCCGGATCCTCAAAGTCCCACACCAGGGCGATGCCCTTGCCGTCGGCGCCGACCGCCAGAAGCATGTAGTACCAGTGGTCAGGCAGGATGTTGAGATTGCCCACCAATTGGTCGGAATAATCGTAGTCTCCCAGGGCGGCTGAGAATGTGACGGTGTTGCGGCTGAAGGACAGGCCCAGCCGGGCGCCCTCCGGCTCGCTGCTGCGGTTGTGCCGGTAGGTGATAGTGAAGCGTGCCCCGGATTCGTAGTTGAAAAGGAACAGCAGGCCCTGCCCGGCAGGCAATTGTTGGCGGCCCGGCAGGCCGGGTTCCGGCGGGTTGTTCTGGCGCGAGTAGGCCAGGCTGGCCCCGAGCGTTTCCAGGTTGCCGCTGAACATCTCGGACGAATCACGGGTGGTGTCGAACGACTCGAAGCGAGTGAGCACGACGCTGTCGAGAAACTGCTCCACCGCCGGCGGCAGGGTCAGACCGGCCAGGCTGGCGTCCAGAGTCGGACGCGGCGTGCTGGATGGTCTGGGGGTCTCGGAAGGCGTTTCGGTGGCTGTAGGCGTGGCGCTGGGTGAGACGGGTGTGGGCGAGGCCGCCGGGATGGTGGCGCTGGGCGCGGCGGTGGGTGTAGCGGTGAGGGCAGGCGCCTGCCCGCCGCAGGCCGAGAGCAGCAGGGCGGCCAAAACAATCCCGCTGGTTAGGTGGGCGATTCGCATGATTGCTCCTTCTCCGTCACCCATTGTATTCGATAAAACCGGGTATCCGGTGCGCTCGAAGCGCCGGTCCGGCACCCGCCACATAAGGGCCACGAACGCGTAAAGGCCGCCAGCCAGGGCTGCGTTCTTTGCTCATCTTGCACCTCCACTTCTCAGGCCAATCCCAACTCTTCCCCGATGCCCGCCAGGTCTTCTTCCGGCCAGGCGTTGCGCCACTCGGTCACCAGCCAGCGGTCCATCGCCTCCGGCAGGGGGTGGATGCCCGGAGAGTGGCCGCCGGCGACCAGCGCCTCCAGGGCCAGCACGTGGGCGGCCAGGGGTGCATCCACATAGCGGTTCAGGGTGGGGTTGGCGAGGTGAAAGTTGAGCGGCAGGCCGCGCCCGCCGAGAATCTCCGCATCCTCGAACGCCGGGCCGTATTCGTCTTCGGCGCCCAGGTTCACCAGCGTTGCGCCGCCGGCCCGCAGCCAATCGGGCGGGATGGCCCCGCGGCTCAGCACGCCCGGGATGCTGGTGACGCTGATGATAACCCCGGCCGACTTCAGCGCGGCCTGCAATTCCGGCGTGGCTTCGGCCGCCAGCACGTCAAAGCCGTCTCCTGCGGCGCGGGCGCGCGCTTCGACGCTCACGTCGGCCACGGTCACGTCCAGCCCGGCGGCGCGGCAACGATGGGCCACGCCGCGGCCGATCTTGCCGTAACCGAACTGCACCACGCGCTTGCCCTCCGGCGGGTCGTGCGGGCGCAATTGCCGCCAGGCGCGCAGGAAGCCATCGCCGGTGCCGTAAAAACCTTCGATGCGCTTCGCTTTGCAGTCGTCGGCGCTGACGACCGGGCAGTTCAGCGCCTGGTAGTGAAGCACGCCGGTGCGGGTGACTTCGGCCGCGCCGGTGGGAAGGCGCAGTCTGCCGAGGATGCAGGATACGTCCACGTAGAGTTCGCCGCGCGTCACGGCTTCGGCGTTGGGCAGCACCGCCACGCCGTGCGCTTTCAGTTCGGCGATGACCGGCGCGGCGGCCGGGCTGGCGTGGCCTTCGGCCAGAATCAACTCCGCGCCGCCCGCCAGGACGGCCTCGGCCACCACCAAGGTATTGCGCACCAGCAGGTGGCCCATCACCACCGCCAGCCCTTCAAACGGGCGTTCACCGGCGTAGCGTTCAGCCAGGGCGCGCAGCAGCGGCAGGCTGCGACGTTCGGCCTGGTGGGCGGGGGTGGCGAAGTAGGAAGTCAACATAGCAGGAAGCAGACAGCAGGGGGCGGACAGCCTGCGACCCCAAATACCTGGCGTGATTGTAAACCAACGCTGACCGCTATCGGCTATCTGCTATCTGCTGTCTGCTGACTGAGCATCGCTTCGTAATATGTCCCTACCACCTCGAAACCGCACTTCTGGTAGGCGCGCAGGGCGGCGGCGTTGTCAGCCCGCACGTTGAGGCCAATGTGGTCAACGGTTTGAAGCAACCGCTTGCACAGCCCGGCGGTCACCTGCGCTCCCAGGCCGCGGCCACGCTGGGCCGGGTGGGTGGTGATGTTGCCCAGCCCGGCGACCCGGTAAACCGGCGAATAGACATGGATGCCCGCCACCGCCGCCAGCCCGCCATCCGCGCCGCGCACGCCCACGTACTGCCCGGTCTCCAGCATGCGCGGGTCGAACCAGTTGCCGGGGTAGGCGGCGGCGTACAGGGTGCGCAGTTCGTTCAGATGGGCGGGAGCGAGCGGTTGGACGATCGAAGTGTCGATCTCCACCAGCCGCGCCGGATGGCGCAGGGCCATCTTGCGGTATTCGCCGTGGCTTTCCATCCGGTAGCGCCCGGCCAGCGCCGTATCCAGACCGGGGCTGAGGTGGGCGTAGATGCGGGCCGGCAGCAGGGGCAGGCTGGCTTCCAGCAGGGCGAGCATCTCCCGTTGGTTGTTGTTCTCGATGGCGAGCAGGACGGGCGGGTCGCCGCCGCTGTAGACGAGGGCGATCGCCTGGATTCCCCCGGACTCTTCCAGCGCCAGCCACTGGGTATAGGGCCAGAAGAAATCGTCCAGGTCGCCGAGGTGGTAGAAGTTCAGTTCCGGGCGGCGCAGCAGGAAGGCTTCGATGCGGGCCCTGTCGTGGAGTTGGGTGGGATGCATGATGGCTGGGAAGGTCACCGGGTTGGCATGGCCGCGCTCAGGTTTCGGCCGGGGCGAAAAACACCAGCAGGCGCAGTTCGGCCTGGATGCTGTGGAAACGGTGCGGGATGTGCTTTTCCACGAAAACGATGTTTCCGGATTGCACCGGGCGGTCTTCCTCGCCAACGCGAATCTGCGCCCGGCCGGAAAGCACGTAGTACACCTCGTCTTCAGTGTGCGGGCTTTGCGGGTCCTCGCCCCCGGCGGGCAGCACATACAGGCCCATGCTCAAGCTGGGGTGGCGCAAAAACTCGTGATAGAGCCGCCCGGCGGCGGCGTGGGCGGCTTCCAGTTCGGCCAGTTCGAACACGTCCATTTTCACCTCCAGATGTATGTGGGATAATTCTAGTACACAACTGGAATCGAGGAGATCTCATGAAACGGATAGCGCTCTTGGCCGCGCTTGCCCTGTTGCTCGCCGCCTGCGGAGGCGGGGCGGCAGGCGCCCCGGCCGTGCCCGCCGACGCCCCGGCTTTCGACATCACCGGCGAGTGGGCCTACGAAATGTACGCCGCGGACGGCAACCAGTGGGACGCCGGGACGATCACCTTCAGCGGTTCGGCATCCAGCGGGACGTACACTCAGATCAATATCTACGCCATTGAGTACAGCGGCGAGTATGCCGTGGGCGGCTCGACCCTGCAGCTCTCCGGCTACCTGAACTGGCAGGGGGCCTTCGGCGATGCCGACACCCTGACCGGCACCTGGGTGGATGACCAGAACGACCAGACCGGGACCTTCAGCGCCACGCGCAACAACTGATGCCTTAATGACCACCGCCCCCAGCACCTCGCCGACAACCCTCACGCACCTGCCGCCCCGCGCCCTGGGCCTGATTCGGGCCGGCTGGCTGCTGGCGTTTGCCGGGATGTGGGGGCTGGTGGTGGCGGGCATCCCTGAGAACCTCGCCAGCGGCGGGCGCGTGGCCGAAGACATCCTGGCGATGTTCGCCCGGCTGGGCCTGCCGCAGAACTTCCACGCCTACTACAAAGTCGGGCTGGACCTGCTCTCGCTGACGGTGTTCTCCTCCATCGCCTTGCTGCTGTTCTTCCGGCGCAGCGATGACTGGCTGGCGCTGTACGTGGGCATGATGATGATGCTCACGGCGTTCATCTATGCCAACTCCACCTATGCCGAGGGCGCCTGGCTGTGGCTGGCGGTGTTCTTCATCGCCGCCGGCGAAACCAGCCAGGTGGTGTTCTTCTACATCTTCCCATCGGGGGAGTTCGTACCGCGCTGGACGCGCTGGTTCGTGTTGCCGCTGTTCTTCTTCCGCTTCATCATCTGGGCCAACATCTATGTGAACGGGGCCGGGCAGGGGGCGGTGGAGGTCGGCATCGTGGTGCTGTTGATGGTCATCGGCTTCGGGATGCAGGCCTACCGCTACCGGCGCTTCAGCACGCCCGCCCAGCGCCAGCAGGTGAAATGGCTGCTCATCGGCCTGCTCATCACCGTGCCGGTCGTGGCGACCTACATCTTCACCGTCATCGTATTCCAGGTCTTCGGGCCGCGCAGCGCCGGGAATTACTTCCTGCTGGAGGGCCTGCGCGTGGCCGAACAACTGGCGTTGTTCATCTTCCCGACCACCATCGTGTTCTCCATTTTGCGTTACCGCCTGTGGGATATCGACGTCACCATTAACCGTTCCCTGGTGCTGGGCCTGATGACGCTCATGCTGGCCGTACCATTTGCGGCGGCCTTCTTCGGTCTGCGCGCGCTGCTGGAGATGCTGCTGGGCGGCCAGCAGGGCACGATTGCCGTGGCGGCGTCGGCCCTTGCCGCCGGACTGCTCTACAACCCCGTTCACCGCCAGGCGCGCGAACTCATCGACCGCCGCTTCTACCACCTGCGCTTCAACCTGCTCGACCTGCGCGCCAGCCAGAAGCCGCTTGACCTGAAGAACCCCGGCATGTACAGCGGCCTGACGCTGGGCGAATACACCGTGCAGGATCTGCTGGGCAAAGGCGGCATGGGCGAGGTCTACCGCGCCGCCGGTGGCGGAAAGACCGCCGCCATCAAGATCCTGCCGGGCGGCGTGGCCGAAGACCGCGAGTTCTACGCCCGCTTCAGCCGTGAGGCCAAGCTGACCCTGAGCCTGGCGCACCCGCACATCGTGCGCATGTTCGACTACGGCGAGGAGCAGGGCACGGCCTACATGGCGATGGAGTACATCGAAGGCCAGCACCTGGGGGCGTTCCTCAAATCGCGCGGGCCCTTGCCGCTGGAGGTGGCGCTCATCATTCTCCGCCAGGTGGCCGAAGCCCTGGATCATGCCCACGCCGCCGGGTTCATCCACCGGGATGTCAAGCCCGGCAATATCATGCTGCGCAAACAGGCCAGCGGCGCGTTGGACGCCGTGCTGATGGATTTCGGCGTGGCCAAAGTAAAGGAGTCGCAGACCATGCTCACCGGCACCGGCGTGGTCGGCACGATTGACTACATGGCCCCCGAGCAGATCAAAGAAGCCACCACGGTCGACCAGCGCGCCGATATCTACGCCCTGGCGGTGGTGGTCTACGAGATGCTTACCGGGACGCGGCCGTTCAAGGGCAGCGCGGCGCAGGTGATGTTCATGCACTTGCAACAGCCGCCGCCGGACCCGCGCGACGAGAACCCGGCCATCCCGGCCGGGGCGGCGCTGGCGATCCTCAAGGCGATGGCCAAGGACCCCGCCGGGCGGTTCGACTCTGCGGGCGCTTTCGTGGACGCGCTGGGGTAGCCTGCTCTCTTCGCTTCTCAACCGCGATGGACGACTATTTCACCCTGCTGGATTACCGCCGCGGCGTGGCTGACCTGTACGCCTGGCTGCGTGCCAGCGGTCTCCCGCCCGCCGAACGGCTGGCGGAGTTCCGCCGCCGGCGCGACGAACTGATCGGCTCGCATCCGCAATCGGCGCTGGATGCGGAGCAGCGCGCCATCTTTCCCGGCCTGCGCTACTTCGGCTACAACCCCGCCCTGCGCTTCGAGTGCGAACTCGACCGCGCCGTGCAGCCGGAGGCCTTCGAACTGCCGCTTCAGGATGATGGCACGTTCCGGATGCAACGGTTCGGGCGCGTCCATTTCGAGGTCGCCGGGCAGGCCGCCAGCCTGGCGGTGTACTGGGTGCTGGGCTACGGCGGTGGGTTGTTCCTGCCGTTCCGTGACGACACGAACCAGAGTGGCGAAACCTACGGCGGCGGGCGCTACCTGCTGGATAGCATCAAGTCCGCCGACCTGGGACAGGCGGGGGACAGACTGGTGTTGGATTTCAACTATGCCTACAACCCCTCATGCGCCTACCACTACCGCTGGCACTGCCCGCTGGCCCCACCCGAAAACTGGCTGGCGGTGCGAATCGAAGCGGGGGAGATGACCTACCCGGACCCCAGATGACGCTTGACGTACAACAAAACTAAATATAAAATTAGTTATTCCTAAATTCAGGAGCAGCGAAATGTTGGACTTCAACAAGATTTTGTTGGATGGCGGCGTCTTGAGCGCTCTGCTCATGCTCATCTTCCTCGGGATTGGACTGACCAGCCCGCGCCTGTTCCTATCGAAGAAAAATGTCCCTGCGGATATCCTGGCGGCCGTGCCGCCCCGCACGGAAGAAGAAAAACGCAAGGCCATATGGGTCGGCCTGCCATTGTTGGCTTTGATGCTCATTCTGCCCGGCTGGTCGGCCTATACATTTGCACAACAGAGTGGGGCAGCGTTTGGGGCGGTCTTCGCCCACACCTATCTGGTGCTGTTCGTCCCCTTCCTGGCAGACCTGCTGATCCTTGACTGGCTGATTCTCAACACCATCACCCCCAAGTGGGTGGTGTATCCGGGCACGGAGGGCTTCGCCGGGTACAAGGACTACAGGTTCCACCTGCGGGCGCACGTGCGCGGGCTGTTCGTGCTCTTGTTCCTGGCCGCGCTCATCGCCGGCGCGGTAGTCTGGGTGTCTTGAGGTCTGGAAGTCTTGAGGTCGAGTAGTCACAGACTGACTACTACCTACTGTCTACTACCGGCTATCTGCTATCTGCTGCCTGCTATCTCTTCGGCCACATCGGCAGTTTCATGTCCTTGCCAGAAAGCTTCTGCCGCGGGAACACCAGCACGATGGCGACCACCGCCAACATTGCCAGGAACACCCAGCCGATGCCGAGCGGCAGGCTGTACTGCCAGGTGTTGGCGAGCGGGGCTACTTCGTCGAATACCGCCTGGCGGCCGAGCGCCAGCGCCGCCACCCAGCCGGGCACGCTGCTCGCCAGCCAGATGCGCTTTTCATCGGCTTCCAGAATCGCCCACATCTGCACCGCGCCCATCACTGCGCCGCCTGCCAGCCCGCCCAGCCCCGCCAGCAGCGGGCTCTGGCTGGCGCCCAGGATCAGGTCGTAGGCCAGCAGGGCCAGCGGCCAGGCCAGGGCGCTGGCGGCCAGAAAACGCAGCAGTTTGGCGCGGCCGCGCAGCAGGTAGGCCCATTGCACCAGGCCCAGCAGCGCGCCGCCCAGAAGGCGCGCCAGGGGCAGGCTCAGCGCGGCGGGCAGGGCGCTCAGGGCGGTCTCCAGCAGGGCCACGGCCAGCACCAGCCCGGCGATCCAGGCGATGCCGGTGATGATGACCCACACCAGCCAGTCTTCCAGTCGTTTGATGGCCACCTGCACGCGCGTGGGCGGGGCAGGGATCTCGGGGGTTTCCTGTTCGCTCATGGTCTCCATTAGAACACGGGTGCGGTCAACCGCGCGGCAGGAGCAGCCACACCCCGGCGGCCAGCGCTGCCAGGCCCGCCAGGCGCGGCAGGGTCACCGGGATGGCCGCGCCGCCCCAGCCGAAAGCATCCACCAGGATGGCGGCGGCCATCTGGCCGAGCAGCATGGCCCCCAGGGCCGCGCCCACGCCAACGCGCTGGCCGGAGAAGGCGATGCCGGTGAGGATGGCCACGCCCATCAACCCGGCGACGGCCACGACCAGAATCTGGCCTGGCGTGGGGGCGACGGGCCGGTCGGGCCGCAGGGTGAGGATTGCCAGGATCGCGGCGGCGGCCGCGCCGCCCAGCAGATAGGTGAACAGACCGGTGCGGGCCGCGCCCAGCGTGCCGCCGCTGCGCGCCAGCAGGGCCGCCTGAGCGGTGATGATGATGCCGGTGACGAGAGCGGCCAGCGCGCCGGCGAGGATGGCAGGTTTCATCGGTCCTCCGAGGGGGGAAGCATCCATTCTTACTTGCTTACCTGTCAGCCTTGCGGAGGTTTAAGGATGCAAAGCATCCGAATCTTTGCAAGGCTTGAAACCGAATCAGGCGGGCACGGCCTGCGCGGCGATGGCGCGCATCTTCAAACGGCCGCTGTTTTGCTCCTCGGCGATCAACTTCTGGAGGTAATCGTAGGAGCCGCTCACGCTGTGCTGGAAATTCGGCCGCAGGCGTGTACGCCAGAGCAGCGCCGCCAGCGGGGCGAACGCGGCGCGTCGGGCGCGGGTGGGTGTGAGGTGTACGGTGAGCCGCGTGCCTTCCTCGATCGGCTCGAGGTAGATGGTGAAATAGTAGACCACGTCCATCCCGGAGGTGCGGTGGCTGCCTTCGATGGTCACATACTCAAAGGGCTGCCAGTCGACGATCTTTTCATAGAACAACAAGTCACCATGCACACAATGATAGGTGGCGCCTTCCGCCATGCGGCCTTTCTGGCGGCCGGAGACCTGGCTGGACTCGGAGAAGCGGAAGCGCGAGCGGAATTCAGGCTCGTTGATGTAGTCCCAGACCAGAGCCGGCGGGATGGGCAGGGTGATGCTGTGGGTGATGTCAGCCTGTTCCGGCCCGATGGTCAGCCGCCGTTTCTGGCGGTCGCGCTCGTAGACGCCTTTCAGGTCGTAGACATAGCCATGCACCGTGCCGAGGTGGTCGTAGGTCTCGGCGTGCCTGACCATCTGGGCGGCGTATTCCTCCAGCCCCATGGCGCGGATGGCGGCCTCGGAAATGAAGGCGTAGGCCGCGATGCCGGTTTGCTCGATAACGTGATTCTTCAGCAAACGGTGGGTGAGGTTCACGTCGCTGCCAATGAGTTCGGTGTGGTTGCCAAGCTTCTGCAGGCCGAACTCGCCGAAGTGGATGACCAGCTTGAGGTCGAGGTTGGGCATGTTGCGGCAGGCCTGGCAGTCGCAGGTGGTGTTGATGCGGTTTTGCTCCAGTTCGGTGGCGAACGAGCAGTAGATCTGCTCCAGGGCCTCCAGCATGGTCTGCCCCTGCAGGAACGAATCGTCCAGGGTGTAGGCGAAGACCGCGTCGCCCTCGGTGCGCGAGAGGATCATCGGCGGGTGAATGCGTTTAAGAATCGTGTTGATCAGGCTTTCCAGGATTTCCTGGGCATGGTCGAGTTCCGACGTGCTCAGATAGGCAGTATAGCCGGTGATGTCGGCGACGATCAGGTAGCCCTTGTGCGCCATAGACTTGCTCCTTGCTTGAGGCCAATGCTGCGCCTATTGTATCGCTGATTGGGGCCACCGGATGCGCGGTGATAGAATTCCGGCAATCTGTTTTGTAGGAGGACCGACCCATGCGAAAGGCTCTTGTCACTGGCGTTCTTGCGGCCTTGCTGGCCGCCTGCGGCGGGGGCGTGCCCGGCCTGGATTCATTTGTCGATGTGGAAGACGGCCAGGTGCGGGTTACGCGCATCGAGCGCACCGACCGCTATGAGATCCAGGCGATCGACCAGGCCATGACCGCCAACCCGGGCTTCGATATTGTGCTGGTCGAGGTCGAAGTGCGCGGCGGCGACATCCCCAGCGCGGGCAGGATGGGGAATAGCACGAACCTGGCGAACGGCGAGTGGGCGCTGGGTTATGAGGGCGGCGACCTCGACCGTACATCCACGCTCATCGACGGCAAACTGCTGTTCACCGTGCCGGATTCGGCGGCCGGATTGACCCTTTACCTGGGCGACCTGCTTGCCATCCCACTCGACAGCGCCGTGGAGTGGGCACCGACCGCCACGCCGGTTCAGGCTCCCACGCTGATCCCCGAACTCCTGTGGACGCAAACGCCCACCACAACCGCGCCCCACGAATCGCCCACGCCGTTGCCGCTGTTCGGTTCGCTCAGCCTGTACGTGACCGGCGCGGTGGCCCAGCCGGATTCTACGGTGCAGGTCGCGGCGGGCAGCACGCTGGCCGATGTGCTGGAGGCGGCCGGCGGCGCGACCGCCAACGCCGACCTGACCAGCATTGATCTGAACGCCCCGGCCGAGGGCGGCGGGCAACTGCACGTTCCGGAGAAGGCCGAAGGGCGGGTGGAACTGGTGCACATCAACACGGCCGACGCCGCGCAACTGCAAGCCCTTCCGGGTGTGGGGCCTGTCCTGGCGGAGGCCATCGTGGAGCACCGCGCGGCGAACGGGCCGTTCAGGGCCTGGGCCGACCTGCTGGCCGTGCCGGGCGTGAGCGAGGCGACGCTGGCGCAGTGGCGCGGGCTGGTGGTGTTTGATTAGTCGCCGAACCCGCGCGCATATGGCCTTCTCAAAGTCGATTGACAAGAGAATCTCTTTGTGCTGCGTTGGCTCAAAACAGCAAGATTTTGGGGGTTTTCATTGGTCAGGAAGGCCGGGAACGTAAATGGCGTAGGGACAGGTTGGGATGCTTCGCATCCTTAAACCTGTCCCTACCCGCGACTTTGAGAAAGCCCTGCCCGCGCGCACAACGTTGCTTGACACTCTCTGTGCGTTCAGGTACAATCCATCCCTGACCAGGACCCGGGCCTGTAGCGCAGTTGGGAGCGCGCTTCAATCGCACTGAAGAGGTCGCGGGTTCGAATCCCGCCAGGTCCACTGTACCAGGCGGTAGGTTTAAGATCACCGGCTGGAGTTTGCGACGAAGTCGGAAACTCCAAGTCATTCCGAGCGCAGCGAGGAATGTACGGGCCCATAGCGCAGTTGGGAGCGCGTCTCAATGGCATTGAGAAGGTCGAGGGTTCGAATCCCTCTGGGTCCACTGGTCAAATAGCCGAAGGCAATTTGACTCGCAGTTGCCGCAGGCAACTCAGTACAAACGAATAGCAACTGGTCGGCAGGAGTAGTAGGCCATCTGCCAGAGAGCCGGGCGGAGTTGGGCAAAGCCCAATTCTAAGCGAACGCCGGAGGCGTTCGCCAAGGGTGCAAGCCCGGCAGGCGTCCGCAGACCGCACAAGGCCGAACTCGCCTGCCCGCCCCGGTAACCGGGGCACGACCCTGCTCGCGAAACAACACTAGTGAGCGGCGGGAACGCCCGATAACGCGTAACTGAGTTGGCCGGTCCTCGCACCGGCAACCAGGGTGGTACCGCGGAAGCGCCCCTTTCGTCCCTGATTTCATCAGGGACGTTTGTTTTAATCGTGTCAATGAGGCAACGAGGTGCGAGTTCAGCGGACTGCTTCGTTGAACCCAATCAGGAGGCTGGAATGGAAGCGAAGAAGAAATCCGGAATACCTGTGGCCCGCTCTTTCCTCCGCGGGCAGGCTCCCGCGCGCCTCCGTGTTTCCCCCGTACCACGTTGCCTCAGCAACTCGTTGACCTTGACCTCTTAGTTCCACGGCTCTTCAAGGAGAAGATGCTATGACCGACAATCACTACCACCCCGGCGAGATCGAACCCAAGTGGCAGGCCAAATGGGAAGCCGATGGGCTGTACCATGCCGATATCGATGAAAGCCGCCCCAAGTTCTATGCGCTGACGATGCTGCCCTATCCCAGCGGCGACCTGCACATGGGCCACTGGTTCGCCATGACGCCCTCCGACGCCCGCGCCCGCTTCAAGCGCATGCAGGGCTACAATGTGCTGTTCCCGATGGGCTTTGACGCCTTCGGCCTGCCGGCCGAGAACGCCGCCATCAAGCGCAACATCCACCCCAAGGAGTGGACCTACAGGAACATTGAGAACATGCGCGCCCAGATGAAAACCATGGGCGCGATGTTCGACTGGCGGCGCGAGGCCGTCTCGGCCGACCCGGAATACTACAAGTGGACGCAATGGTTCTTCCTGCAACTGTTCAAGCACGGCATGGCCTACCGCAAGCGCGCCGCTGTGGACTGGTGCCCGACCGACAACACCACCCTGGCGCGCGAGCAGGTGGTGGGGGAGGACCGCGTGTGCGAGCGCTGCGGCACGCCGGTGATCAAGAAGGAACTGGAGCAGTGGTTCTTCAAGATCACCGACTACGCCGAGGAATTGCTGTATTTTGAGGGCATCGACTGGCCGGAGCGCGTCCAGACCCTGCAAACGAATTGGATCGGGCGCTCGGAAGGGGCGCGGGTGTTCTTCAAGACCGAAGGCGGCGATTCCATCGGGGTGTTCACCACCCGGCCGGATACGCTGTGGGGCGCAACCTTCATGGTGCTGGCCCCCGAGCATCCGCTGGTCGAGAAGATCACCACCGAAGAACAACGCGCCGCGGTCGAGGAATACAAGTTCGCCGCCACGCGCCAGAGCGACATCGAGCGCGAAGCCACAGACAAAGAGAAGACCGGCGTGTTCACCGGCGGCTATGCCGTCAACCCGGTCAACGGCGAGCGCATCCCGGTGTGGATCGCCGACTACGTGCTGCTGACCTATGGCACCGGCGCCATCATGGCCGTGCCAGCCCACGACCAACGCGACTTCGAGTTCGCCCGCAAGTACGGCCTGGAGGTGCGGGTCGTCATCCGCCCCGAGGGTGAGGCATGGGAGGGCGCAGACCTGGAGGCCGCCTGGCCGCACGAAGGCGTGATGGTCAACAGCGGCCCGTTCGACGGCACGCCCGCCACCGAGGCTAAGGGGGGCGCCAACCCGGCCATCAAAGCCGTCACCGAGTGGCTGGAAAAGCAGAAATTTGGCGAGGCATCGGTGAACTACCGGCTGCGCGATTGGCTGATCTCCCGCCAGCGCTACTGGGGCGCGCCCATCCCGATGATCCACTGCAAGACCTGCGGCATCGTCGCCGTGCCGGAAGACCAGTTGCCGGTGCTGCTGCCGGATGACATCGAATGGAAGCCGACCGGCGAAAGTCCGCTGAAACTGCACGCCACCTGGAAAACCGTACCCTGCCCGGTGTGCGACGAACCGGCCGAGCGCGATACCGACACGATGGACACGTTCATGTGCTCGTCGTGGTACCATCTGCGCTACCTGAGCCCGCAGTACGCTGAAGGGCCGGTGGACATGAAGGAATACAACTACTGGATGCCGGTGGATACTTACACCGGCGGCATCGAGCATGCCACCATGCACCTGATCTACACGCGCTTCTTCCACAAGGCGCTGCGGGATATGGGCATCGCCGAAGGGCCGGAACCCATGCTGCAACTGCGCAACCAGGGCAGCGTACTGGGCGAGGATAGCGCCAAGATGTCCAAATCCAAGGGCAACGTGGTCTCGCCGGATGAACTGGTGGCGCAGTACGGCGCGGACGCGGTGCGCGCCTACCTGATGTTCTTCACCCGCTGGAACGTGGGCGGGCCGTGGAGCAGCCAGGGCATCGAAGGCCCCAGCCGCTGGCTGCGGCGGGTATGGGCGCTGTTCACCGAGCCCGGCGGGCCCGGCAATACGGTGCAGATGGCGATGCTGAAGGACGTGCGCCGCCGCGTGCACCAGACGCTGAAGCAGGTGACGCGCGACTACGAGCAGTTCGAGTTCAACACCATCATCAGCAGCCTGATGGAACTGACCAACGACCTGTACCGGTTCAAGGAAGAGGGCGCGTACGGCACCACCCAGTGGCGCGAGGCGCAGGAGATCTTTCTGCAGATGATGGCCCCGGCTGCGCCGCACATCGCCGAGGAACTGTGGGGGCGCATCGGCAAGCCGTATTCGATTCACACCTCACAGTGGCCGAAGGTGGACGAAGAAGCCGCCAAAGTTGATGAAATTGAACTGGTGGTGCAGGTGAATGGCAAACTGCGCGACAAGCTGATGGTGGCTGCGGGCACGAGCGAAGAAGACCTGAAGGCGGCTGCGCTGGCGAGCGAGACCGTGCAGAAGTTCCTGGAGGGTAAAGAGCCAAAGAAGGTCATTGTGGCCGGCGGCGCGCTGGTGAATATCGTCGTGTAAGCTGGGAAGGGCCGGCAATATTAGAAACCCGATTTCTTAAGGACACTTGTGTCCCGAAATCGGGTTTCTTGTTTGTCTCGAACGGCGTTGCCAGCGATTGTATAATCAGCCATCCGGCTTTACCTCTCGCGACTCGCACGGGTTAATAAAACCCCGCGGGCCAATGTTCCCTAGGAGGGACTCATGGAAAGAGTGTCACGAACGTATCAGTTGTACTTTGGCGTCATTTGCGCGGCTGCTCTGCTGGTGGCGGTGGCAGGACTACTCTCGCCATCATGGTTGGCGGTTGTGTTGCCCTGGACGGAAATCCCGCCGCTCCACGCCCGTTTCATCGGAGCGATTTACCTGTTTGGGACGGTGTTCATGTTTAACTCCATGCGCGCCCGTTATTTGATTGAAGCGCGCTGGGGCGTGTTGCTGGTGGCAGTATTCACCGGCTTGCTGTTTCTGGTCTCGGCATTGAATTTTTCGGTCTTTGACCTGAGCCGTCTTCCCGACCAGATTTGGTTTGCGTCCTACATCATCTATCCATTGCTGGGCCTGTGGTTATTCTGGAAACAACCGCGCGTTCTCAAAGATGAATTCCCCGGTCCTGAAGTGGCGCCCTGGGCGTATAACTTCCTGAAGGTGCAAGGTGCGTTAGTCGTCCTGCTATCGCTGGCTCTGTTGCTCGCGCCTGCCTTTATGGTCACCGTCTGGCCGTGGCCGGTCAGCCCGCTGCTGGCGCAGGTGTATGCCGGGCCGTTGCTGGCCTACGGGCTGAGCTGTATCCTCTACGGGCATGCTCGTACGTGGAGCGGCATCCGTATTCTCGTACCCTCGCTATGGGCCTTCACCGGTGCGGCGCTGGTGGCCTCCATCATCCACCCCAGCCTGTTCTCACTGGCAGAGGTTAGCGATATCCTGTGGTTTGTATTGCTGGCCGGGTTCACTGCCGGAAACCTGGCGTTGCAGGCCGGACTGCAAAAGGCAAGCCGCGGGTGAACCGCTCGGGTCATCGAAAACGTTGAACACCTGCATTCCAGATGAGCGACTTTCCCTCCCGCATCAAACTTGGCACCTGCATTAACGTCAGGGGCACATCCGGCTCCGGCAAGACCACCTTTGCCGGTGACCTGGCGCGTATCCTTAACTTTCGACATGTTGAATTGGACTCGCTGTTTTGGGGGCCAAACTGGACAGAAACGCCGGATGAAGTCTTCTTCACGCGTATAACCGAAGCTACGGCTGGAGAGGGTTGGGTAGTCGATGGCAATTACACCCGAGCGCGGCATCTGTATTGGCCGCGTTTGAACACCACCATCTTCCTGGATTATCCGCGCTGGTTCGTGATGTGGCGCGTGGCATCCCGTACCTTCCAACGATCTCTGGGTGGCGTGGAACTGTGGCAGGGCAACCGCGAGAGCCTGACCAACGCTCTGTTCTCCAAAGATTCCGTTATCCGCTGGTCGTGGAACACCTATGCCCGCCGCCGCGCGCAGTTTACCGAACTGGAGCAGGACCCGGCCAACGCCCATATCCGTTTCGTGCGATTCGACGATCCGCGCAAGGCCCAGGCCTGGTTGAAATCGCTGGGGTTGCCCACATAAGCGCGCGCATTTCCCTTGACATGCGTTTCCGGCGTGTGGTAATCTACGCCCGCCTCGCTAATCGAGGCTTTCTTCCTTAAAGTAGGAGCAACAACGGGGTGTGCAGGTGTGACGGGAGCGTAGCGCCGTGCAGGCGGTGAACAGCCCATCTGAGCAGGAACGCATGTATTGGCTCGCGCTGAACAGCGTCAAAGGCGTGGGCGCGGTGCGCTTCCGCTCGCTGCTGGCGCATTTCGGTTCAGCCCAGGCGGCTTGGGAGGCCGCTCCCGCGGCCCTGCGCGCTTCAGGCCTGCCGGAACGGGCCGTCCAGAACCTTACCAAACTGCGGGCGGATGTTGACCCGCACAGCCTGTGGGCGGAACTGGACCGGCACGGCGTCCGGCTGCTCACCTGGGACGACCCCGGCTACCCGCGCCGTCTGAGAGAGATCGACCAACCCCCGCCGGTGCTGTACGTGCGCGGGGCGCTGGCCGAGCGGGATGAGTGGGCGGTCGCCATCGTGGGCACCCGGCGGGTGACGGCCTATGGCCGCCAGGTGGCCGAAGAGACCGCCGCTTTCCTGGCGCATAACGGGGTCACGGTGGTGAGCGGCCTGGCGCGCGGCATCGATTCCATCGCCCATGCGGCGGCGCTCAAGGCCGGCGGCCGCAGTCTGGCCGTGCTGGGCAGCGGGGCGGACCAGGTGTACCCGCCCGAAAACCGGAAACTGGCGGCCGATATGATGGAAAACGGCGCGCTGTTGAGCGATTACCCACTCGGCACCCAGCCGGAAGCGGTCAACTTCCCGCCCCGTAACCGCATCATCGCCGGGCTGTCTCTGGCGGTGGTGGTGGCCGAGGCAGGCCTGAAGAGCGGCGCGCTCATCACCGCCCAATTCGCCGCCGACCAGGGGCGCGAGGTCTTCGCCGTGCCGGGTAACATCTACGCCCCGCAGAGCGAAGGCGCCAACCATTTGCTGCGCCAGGGCGCCCAACCGTTCACCCGGCCGGAAGATCTGCTGGAGTCGCTCAACCTTACCCTGGCCACCGAGCACATGGCGGCGCGCAGCGTCCTGCCCGCCGACGCCGTAGAAGCCAGCCTGTTCGCCCTGCTGGGGGCCGAGCCGGTGCATATGGACGAACTCGGCCTGCAGGCCGGGCTGCCCATCGAAAAGGTCTCCGCCACGCTGGCCCTGATGGAACTGAAGGGTCTCGTGCGCCAGGTGGGCGGCATGCACTATGTGGCCGTGCGCGAGGCTCAGGCCCGCTATCTGGTGGATGAAGAAGATTGACGGACCCGCGCCGGCCCTTGCGCAATTGAGGATTACCGATTACCAATTACCACTTACCGGCGGCCAACGCCGCCGCTTATGGACGAAGGAAAGGTATGTCTGAGCATTTTTACGCTGTCATCATGGCCGGGGGAGGCGGCACGCGGCTGTGGCCGCTCTCGCGGCGCAGCCGCCCCAAGCAAATGCTGTCGCTGGTGGGCGACCAAACGCTGATGCAGCTCTCCGTGGAGCGCCTGGCAGGCTTGTTCCCGCCGGAGCGCATCCTGGTTTCCACCGGCGCCGACCAGGCTGAAGCTATTCGGTTCCAGTGTCCGGACCTGCCGGGAGAGAATTTCATCATCGAACCCTACTCGCGCAACAACGCCCCGGCGGTGGGCCTGGCGGCGCTGACGCTGCAGCAGCGCGACCCGCAGGCTGTGATGGCGATGCTGACCGCCGACCACTACATCGAGAACATCCCGGTCTTCCTGCAGACCCTGCGGGCGGCGCAGGCCGCGGCCGAGGAAGGCCACCTCGTCACGCTGGGCATCGCGCCCACCTACCCCGCCACCGGCTTCGGCTACATCGAACAGGGCGCGTCGCTCGGCGAGCGCGCCGGCCTGGAGGTGTTCGAAGCCCGCTCGTTCAAAGAGAAACCCGACCTGGAAACAGCCAGGAAGTTCCTGGCGGATAACGATCACGCCTGGAACTCCGGCATGTTCATCTGGAAGGTCGAACGCGTGTTGGGCGAGTTCGAACGCCAGATGCCTGACCTCTACCGCCAGCTTCAAGTCATCCCGCCGGGCGGGGGAGCGGAAGCCCTGAAAGCCGCCTGGGATGGCATCCCGGCCCGCGACTCGATTTCGATCGATTTCGGAGTGATGGAAGGCGCCGAGCGCGTGGCGGTCATCCCGGCCAGCGGCCTGGGTTGGAACGACATCGGCTCGTGGAACGCGCTGTTCGACGTCATCGCGCCGGACGCGGCCGGGAACATCATCCACTGCGACGACCACATCAACATCGACTCGCAGGGTTCGCTGGTCATTGCCAATGGCAGTTCCGGCCGCACGGTGGTCACCATCGGCGTGCGCGACCTCGTCATCGTGGATACCGGCGATGTCCTGCTGGTGTGCCATAAAGAGCAGGCCCAGGATGTGCGCAAGGTGGTGGAATTGCTCAAACAGGCGAACCGGAATAATCTGCTATGATACTTCGTTACCTCTGCTGCGGCTGGCAGGGCCATTGGCCGTTCTGGCACCCTGCCGCCGCGGTTGCTTCGGCAGATCACCCCACTACGCAGGAGGAAGAAAATCTATGGAAGCCTATTGCATGAAGTGCAAGACCAAACGCGAGATGAAAGACCCCAAGCCGGAATTCACCTCCAAAGGCGCGGCGGCCACCCGCGGCACCTGCCCGGTGTGCGGCACGACCCTGTTCCGCATGGGAAGTACCCCGGCCCACGCCGGCATGACCCCGCCCGCCAAGAGCGGCGGATAACACCCGCGCCTATCGTCCGGCCGGACGGTCAGTGTGGCCGTCCGGCCGGATGGTTCGTTGGGCAACGCCTCGCCTGGGCCAAACGCCCAGGCGAAACATTGCCGCAATGAATTAATGGGCTAAGAGGCACATCAAGGAAACCGCATGGAAGCTTATTGCGTAAAGTGCAAGACCAAACGAGAGATGCAGGACCCCCGGGCTGAATTCACGACCACGGGGGCGCCCGGCACGCGCGGCACCTGCCCGGTGTGCGGCACGACCCTGTTCCGCATGGGGCGCACCCCGGCGCATGAGGGGCTGCAAGCCCCACCCAGCGCCAAACGCGCCAGCGCCCCGGCTGTGCGCAAAGGCAACCTGGTCATCGTCGAATCGCCGGCCAAGGCGCGCACCATTGGGCGCTATCTGGGCGGCGACTATCGCGTGGAAGCCTCGGTGGGCCACGTGCGCGACCTGCTGCGCTCACAGCTCTCGGTGGATGTGGACAACGACTTCGCGCCCAAGTACCGGGTGCCCAACGAAAAGCGTCCGGTCATCAAGGAACTGAAGAAACTCGCCAGCCGGGCGGAAAACATCTACCTCGCTACCGACCTGGACCGCGAAGGCGAGGCCATCGCCTGGCACCTGATGGAAGCCGCCGAGATCGAACCGGAGCGCGCCAAACGCGTGGTCTTCCACGAGATCACCAAGCCCGCCATCCAGGAGGCTTTTTCCCACCCGCGCGCCATCGACATGAACTTGGTGGATGCCCAGCAGGCGCGGCGTGTGCTGGACCGCCTGGTGGGCTACAGCCTCAGCCCGATCCTGTGGCGCAAGGTGCGCAACCGCCTGAGCGCCGGCCGCGTGCAGTCCGTGGCCCTGCGCCTGATCGTCGAACGCGAGCGCGAGATCGAGAACTTCGTGGCGGTCGAGTACTGGACCATCGAGGCCGAACTCCAGCAGCAGAGCAGCGCGAACACCTACCGCGCCCGTCTGGTCAAGGTGGACGGCCAGGACCCGGCCCTGCCCGACGAGGCCGCCGTGCGCCCGATTGCTGCTGATATGGAAGGGGCGGTCTATACCATCGCCAGCATCAAACGCGGCACACGCCAGCGCCGCCCGTTGGCGCCCTTCACCACCAGCACCCTGCAACAGGAAGCCTCGCGCCGGCTTTCCTACACCGCCAAGCGCACCATGGCCATCGCCCAGCAGTTGTACGAAGGCATCGACCTTGGGAACGGCGACTCGGAGACCGTGGGCCTGATCACCTACATGCGCACCGACTCGACCAACGTTTCGGCCATCGCCCAGCAGGAAGCCCGCGAATACATCGCGGCCGTTCACGGCCAGGAATTCCTGCCCGACGAGCCACCGCTGTACCGCACGCGCGCCAAGGGCGCCCAGGAGGCCCACGAGGCCATCCGGCCCACCTCGGTGCTGCGCAAGCCTAAGGACGTGGCCGACTACCTGACGCGTGACCAGTTGCGGCTGTACCAGTTGATCTGGAAACGTTTCCTGGCTTCGCAGATGACCAACGCGCTCTACGACACCCTCACGGTGGATATCGACGGCCGCAGCGCGGCGCGCCTGTACGGGTTGCGCGCCTCCGGTTCCACTTTGCGGTTCCCCGGTTACCTGGCGGTTTACGAAGAGGCCCGCGGCGAATTCGACGTGGCCGAAGGCGACGAGGACACCAAGATCCCGCCCGACCTGGAAGAAGGCAAACCCCAGGACCTGCGCGGGCTGTTCCCGGAACAGCACTTCACCCAGCCGCCGCCGCGCTACTCCGAAGCCACGCTGGTGAAGGCGCTGGAGGAATACGGCATCGGCCGGCCCTCCACCTACGCGCCCACGCTCAGCACCCTGCAGGCGCGCGGCTACGTCTTCCGTGAGGGGCGCCGCCTGACTCCAACCGAAACCGGCATCACGGTCACCGACCTGCTGACCGAACACTTCGCTGACGTGGTGGACATCGGCTTCACCGCCAAGATGGAAGACGACCTGGACCGCATCGCCGACGGGAAACGGGAATGGGTGGGGGCAGTGCGCGAGTTCTACACGCCTTTCGCCATCCAGGTGGAGAAGGCCGAGCGCGAGATGCCGGAGGTGAAAGCCGAACCGGAGTACATCGGCCGCACCTGCCCCACCTGCGGGAAGGGCCAGCTGATGATTCGCTGGGGTCGTTTTGGCAAGTTCATTTCGTGCGACAACTTCCCGGAATGCCGCCACACCGAACCCTGGCTGGAGAAGATCGGTATGACCTGCCCGACCTGCGGCGAGGGTGACGTTGTCGAACGGCGCTCGCGCAAGGGCCGGGTGTTCTACGGCTGCTCGCGCTACCCGGAATGCGATTTCACCTCCTGGAAGAAACCCATCCCGACGCCCTGCCCGAATTGCAAAGGCACGCTGGTGGTCGCCAACAAGAACCACGCATTGTGCCTCAACTGCGGCAACCAGTATCCCCTGGATGAAGTACTGCCGGAGCCGCAGGAAGATGAGACTGAGGCGTAAGTAGCCCGGAAGTGAACAGGAGAGCGCCCGCGTGGGCGCTCTTTTTCTGCCGGGGTTGGCAAGGGAATTGCATCGCTTAATCAATCTGGTTGCGGTTTTGTTCCGGCTGGTCTACAATACATTCACCCTTCGGCACGCGCAGGAAGGGCGGCCGCAGGAGTATGGCATGAACCTGAACGACGACTTCGATTTCGACGACAACGCTTTCGACGAACCCCAGAGCGATGAGTTCGCCGGTCTGGACGATTCCGGCGGCGACCGCTCCGAAGAGCGCCGCAGCCGCCGCAGGGGGGGCGGCCTGCCGAGCATTAACCTGGGAGCCCTCACCGGCAATCCCATCGCGATGCTGGTATTAGGCGGAATACTGGGGCTGGCGTTTGGGCTGTTGTTCGCCTGGCAGCTCTGGCCGGTGCAATGGTACGACGCAGATATCACTCACCTGCGCGCCGACCTGCGCGAAGACTGGCTGCGCATGACCATCGACTCGTATGCGCTGCGGCCCGAACTGGATAGGTTCCAGGGCCGCTTTGAGTCTCTGGGCGAAACTGCGCCCTCGGCCCTCGCCACGGTGGAGGCCAGCCCCGGCGCGCAGAACCAGGAGGCCATCCTGCTGCTGCGGCAATTGCAGAACCAGGGCGGCGTGGTGGTCGCGCCAATCGCCACCGACCCGGCCACCGGGCAAACCGTCCCCGACGCTCCCGCGGCGGGCAGCAACACCCTGGCGCTGTTCGCAGTCTGCTTCTTCGCCACGCTGATCCTCGGCGGGGTGCTGCTCTTCCTGTATTTCCGCAGCCGCGGCCGGGGTGGGCGGTCGAGCGCGCCGCAAACCGCCGCCCAGGCCGCCAGCCGCTACAGCCAGGCGGCGGAAAAGACCGACTTCACCGCCCTGGGTCAGACTGCCCCGGTGGCGCAATATATGACCACCTACCTGATCGGCGACGATCTCTTCGACGACTCGTTCAGCATCGATGCCGTAGCCGGCGAGTTTCTGGGCGAATGCGGCGTGGGCGTCGCCGATACCATCGGCGTGGGCGAGCCCAAACGCGTGACGGCCTTCGAGATCTGGCTGTTCGACAAAAACGACATCCAGACCATCACGAAAGTCATCATGAGCAACCACGTCTACAATGACGACGCCGGCCGCGAGCGCCTTTCGGCCAAGGGCGAGCCGGTGCTGGCCCGCCCCGGCGCGGAAGCCGTGCTGGAGACCGAGACGCTCCAGATGGTGGCGCGGGTGGTGGATATGGCCTACGGCGAGGGCGCACTGCCCGCCAACAGCTTCTTCGACCGCCTGACGCTGGAACTGGCCATCTGGCAGAAATGACCCGATAGCGAGAAAACAAAAACGCCCTGCAGGAAGCAGGGCGTTTTTGTTTGGGAAAGAAGGGAAAGGGGTTGGATTGGTTTGTTCAGGCTGTGGCGGGCTGGGCAGCCTTCTCAGCCATAGGTGTGGTAGCCCGCAGGAAACCGGCGAACATGAGCGCCGCGCCAATGAGTTCGCCAATGTACAGCGCACCGGAGATGCCGAAGCGGCTGAACACCCCGCCAAAAGCCGGAGCCAGCGCGCCGGCGGCAATCAGGATATTGCCCAGCGTGCGGTGCAGCAGGATGCGCTTGCGGAAGAAGATCCAGGCGCTGTAGACCGCCCCGCCCACCAGCGTGACGGTGCCATACAGGTTGAACAACGGGGTCAGACTGCGCACGCCGGGGGTGACGATGGCATGGCCGCTCAACTCGCTGCCGGTGTGCACGCTGGTCGTGAGCAGGCTGGGGTCGAGCTGGGCGCTGAACACCCTGGTTGCGCCCCACAGCGAGCCAAGCACCAGCAGGACCATCATGGCATTCGCCCACTTTTTGTTCGCCAGCAGGTAAACCGTGCCCTGGCCGAGCCAGGCGGCCACCAGGATGGCCCCGAACAGGTACCACAGCCGGTAGATCAGCGGGTTCCAGCCGAACGCGCCGAAATAGCCTTCAGCGAAACCGCCGATGGCGTACATGCTCATGCCGATGCCCTAGAACAGCAGGTGTTCGCCTTTGCGCTCAGCGTAGCGCCGCAACACAAAGAAAGCGAAGGCCGCGCTGATGAGGGCCGAGAGGAAGGGCAGGACGGTGTTGATAAAGGTCATGGTCTTCTCCTGTGTTGGTTCAGCCCGCCAGGCCGAGTGCGACCAGAACGGTCAGGACGATCATGGCGAGGATGATGACTGCCAGCAGGCCGATGGCGGCCGGCACAAGTTTTTCGTAGAGAGCGGGATAACGGCGGTTTCCAGTTCCGGTGCTCATGGGTCGCTCCAAGGATCAGAATATGCCGTAATCTTAGTGGGAAACCCTGGAATTCCCCATACAGGTTTTGGCAGGTTTTAGGGGTGCATGTGTCCTGAATATCCGAGGACATCTGTCCGAATAGGCAGTTTTGCGTCTGTCACGCAACAGTTCTAGCGCGCCGGCCCAATTCCGCCTCATAATAAACGCGCCAGCCGCAAGCCTGGCCTGCCGGGAGGAAGGAACCTTCATGCGCGCGCCAAGGCTGTTTATCACAGGTATTGCCGTTCTGTCTTTGCTGGCGGTGGCGCGGGGAACATCCAGTTGAGCGGCTACCTGTGGACCGCCAGCGGGAGCGCTGCCTCCAGCGCCAGCCGGCAGGTGGTCATCCTGCAAACGCCCTGACCGGCACAAGGCCCTGTTCCCGCGCAGGGGCGGCGCGCGCCGCCCCTGTTTGCTGTCCCCGGCTCATTCGGGCCGTTTGCCCCGGCCAAGTGAGGGCATTTGACCATTCGGCGATTGCGCCGCAGGATTGAAAATCGGGCTCGATACCACTCTTGAAAGGATGTCACATGACCGATTTACGAACGGCCGCTGGCCGGTTCCTGGAAGAAAAACGCGTGGCCGTGGTGGGGGTCTCCCGCAACCCGGCCGAAACCGCCAACGCCATCTATAAGAAGTTCAAAGACAACGGCTACGAGGTGTTCCCGGTGAACCCGGCCGCGACGGAGGTGGAAGGGGCGGCCTGCTACCCCAGCGTAAGGGATATCCCCGGTGGGGTGGGCGCGGCCATGCTGGTGACCACGCCGGAGGCCAGCGCGCAGGTGGCGCGCGACTGCGCCGAGAGCGGCGTGAAGTGGGTGTGGATGCACCGCTCGTTCGGCGACAGCGTTTCAGAAGAGGCGGTCGAGCACCTGCGCGCCCACGGCGTGGGAGTCATCCCCGGCGGTTGCCCGATGATGTTCCTGGACGCCGACCCGTTCCACAGAACGATGTGCTGGATGCTGCAACTGGTGGGCCGGGTGCCGCGGGCGGTGTAAGCGGCATGCCTGTCTGACAAGAATCAAAAACGCCCTCCAACCGGAGGGCGTCTGTGTTCACTCAACCTTTAGGATTTTCACCTTCATTTTGCCGCCGGGGCTTTCATATTCCACCGTATCGCCGGCTTTGTGGCCCATCAGCGCCCGGCCCATCGGCGATTCGTTAGAGATCTTGCCCTCGCGCGGGTTGGCTTCCACCGCGCCCACCAGGTGGTAGGTCTCTTCCGGGTAGTCGCCTTCTTTGATGGTGATGTGCGAGCCGATATCCACGAGGCCCGGCCGCCGGCTGCTGCCGTCAATCAGCACGGCTTCGCTGAGAATCATCTCGTATTCCTGAATCTTGCCTTCGAGGAACGCCTGGTCTTCCTTGGCCTTATGGTAGTCGGCGTTCTCGCTCAGGTCGCCCTGGGAAATGGCAAAGCGCAGCCGTTCCGAGAGTTGATCTCGCTGGCGGCCCTTCATGTCGGCCAGTTCGACGCGCATTTCCTCGGCGCGCTCGGGGGTCAGGTACATCTGGTCGTTTCGGCTCATGGTCGTTGCCCTTGTTCCTGCGCCGCAGGCCGGGATGCCAACCTCCCGCAGGATGGATCGCCAGAATCGGTCTTGCGCAAGCGAACCCGCGGGAGGTCCTGTAACGGCTTGGGTAAGGTATGCCTATGATATATCGTTTGAAACCGCTTGGCAAGGGCAGGCGCCGCCCGGCCGGCGGTCAGGGTTTGGTGTAGGGGTCGAACAGGCGCTCGTATTCCTGCAGGGCGTAGCGGTCGGTCATCCCGGCCAGGTAATCGCAGATGGTGCGCTCCAGGCCGCGCGGCTCGATCAACTCCCGGAACGAATCCGGCAGCATATCCGGCTCGGCGCGGTAGGCGCTGAACAGGTCGGCGAGGATGCGTTCGGCCTTGACCGCCATGCGCACCACCCGGTAGTGGCGGTAGAGCTTGGCGTAGAGGAAGTCCTTGAGTTCGCGGTTGCGGCGGTGCATGTCTTCACTGTAGCCGGTGACGTTGTGGTCGAGCCGCTGAAGGTCCTCCACCGAACGGGCTTTGGCCTCTTTGATGCGGCGGTCGGCGCTCTGGACGGCGTCCGTCACCAGCAGCCCGATCAGTTCGCGGATCAGCTGGTGGCGCTGGAGGTCGCTGAGCGTCAGCGCGCCGGCCAGGCCCAGCCGCTCCACCAGCACTTCCCACAGTTCGATGCCGGAGAGCATGGCGGGGTTGATCATGCCGGAGCGCAGGCCGTCGTCCAGGTCGTGGGCGGAATAGGCCAGTTCGTCGGCCACGTTCGCCAGCTGGGCCTCCAGGTGGCCGCGCAGGTCGGGGTTGAAGTCCTGGGCGTCGGAGACGTCGTACTCGGTCTCGTGCTTGACGATGCCTTCGCGCACTTCCCAAGTGAGGTTGAGGCCGGGGAAGTCCGGGTAGCGTTGTTCCAGTTGGGTGACGATGCGGAAGGACTGCTTGTTGTGGTCGAAGCCGCCGTGGTCCTTCATCAGGCGGTTGAGCACGACCTCGCCGGAATGGCCGAAGGGCGGGTGGCCCAGGTCGTGCGCCAGGCAGATGGCCTCGACCAGATCTTCATTGGCCCCCAGCGCCTTGGCGAGCGTGCGGCCGATCTGGGCCACTTCCAGCGAGTGGGTCAGGCGGGTGCGGAAGTAATCGCCCTCATAATTGATGAAGACCTGGGTCTTGTATTCCAGGCGGCGGAAGGCGGTGGTGTGCAGGATGCGGTCGCGGTCGCGCTGGAAGGCGGTGCGGTAGTCCGGCTCGTGGTCGGGGTACTGGCGGCCTTTGCTGTCCTTGCTGCGCAGGCCGTAGGGGGCGAGGCTCTGGTCTTCGTGTTTTTCCAGCTTTTCGCGGGTCGCAATCATCGGGGACTTCTTTCCGGGGAGGGGGCGGTTTGAATGGCGAGGTTGAATAGTTTGCTGACCATTGATTAACACACATGAATTGGATCAGCGGAGCCGTCTGTATTATAGCGAAAACAGGGACGGATTACGCGGAAAGGCATGTGCCGGGGTTCTCGCCCAGCAGGGCGGCGCGCACCGCGCCCGCTTCCGTCCCCGAAAAGATCAGCCCCTCACAGCCGGGGAGGGCCTGCACCTGCGCCAGGGTCTGGCGCACTTTGGCGGCCATGCCGCCGGTCACGTCGGCGGCGGCGGCAGAACCGCCGAGCGCGGCCTCCACATTCTTCAGAGTAGCCGGGGTGATGCGTGCCGCCACGCGGGTGTTGGCCGGATAGTCGGCCCACACCGGGTCCAACCCGGCCTGCAGGATGCGGACGGGGCGCAGGCGCGGGGCGAGGAAATCGAAGATGTCCTCGGTGCTCAGAATCGTGCCGCCGCGCACGTTGTCGAAAGCCACGTCGCCGTAAACCACCGGCAGCAGGCCGTGTTCGAGGGCCAGTTCAATCGGGCGGATGTCCCATTCCGCGATCTGCCCATCGTGTGCGACGACGGCCCCTGAGAGCGGAAACGCCAGGGCGGGCAGACCGGCGGCGTGCAGGGCTTCGATGACGATGCGGTTGAGCGCGCTGGCCTGATACCACACTTCGGCAAAGCCCGCCCATTGCTCTTCCTCTTGCACTCCCTGGCGCGTATTGTATTGCCGCGCCGGGGCATGGCCGAACGACCCGCTTCCATGCCCGAGCACCAATGCGTCGGAGGGTTTCAGTTCACGCGCTGAAGCGATTTCTCCCGCAAGTCTCTCGATGACAGCGCGTCGCGCGACTGAGGTCCCTCCCTTGTCGGTGATCAACGACCCGCCCAGTTTCAGGAATTGCAGATTCATTATCTGTGCCCCACAGTTGTTACCACCGTGTTCGTCGCGCCCGCCTCCATCAGCGCGTTCGCCAACCGGTCCGGGTCGACCTCGCGCGCCAGGGCGATCATGTTGCCGCCGCGCCCGCCGCCGGAGAGTTTGGCTCCGGCGGCGCCCGCCGCACGCGCCGCCTGCACCAGCCGGTCAAGTTCCGGGGAGGACACACCCATCGCTTGCAGGAGGGTATGGTTTTCGTCCATGAGCGGGCCGAGCGCGCCGGCTTCGCCGCTTTCGATGGCGCGGCGGGCCGCGCTGGCAATCCGCCCGCACTCGTCAAACAGACCCTCGTAGCCGCCCTTGTCGGCTTCCCAGGCTTTGCGCACATCCCTGACGGCGATGCCGGTGGGCGAGGCCACGCCGGTGTCGCCAATCACGAGGGTAAACGGGGTGTGGATGACGAAGGTCTCTATCGGCTGGCCCTTGACGAAGTAGACGGGTTGGGCATAGGTAACAACCGTGTTGTCGATGCCGGAGGGCGTGCCGTGATGGATCTTCTCGATCTCGAAGGCGATGGCGTTGACCTGCTCGTCCGCCAGCGGATGGCCGAGGAAGGCCGAAACCGCCCGAACGGCTGCCACACTGACGGCCGCGCCCGACCCCAGGCCGGCGGCCAGCGGAATTGTGCTGGTGATCTTGAGCTTGAAAGCCGGCGGCTGCGCCACGCCCACCGCCGCCAGCGTCAGGTCGATGGCCTGTTTGATGGCGTGGTCGAGCGGCAGCGCGCGCAGCGGGCTGTCCAGGGCGATCTCCGGGGCCTGCACCTGGATCGTCCCGCTCGGCAGGCCGATGCCCGGCGCGACGGTGGCGCGCGCCTGCACCTGGGTCACCGGCACGGCGATGGCCGGCTGGCCGTACACCACGGCGTGCTCGCCGAAGAGGATGACCTTACCGGGGGCGGTGGCGGTGAAGTTGGGCATGCGCGGCGACTATCAGGACAGGTAGAAGATGACAAACACCGCCGCCGCCCACAGCGCCAGATCCACCTGCAGCGGCCGGTCGCTGAAGAGCAGGTCTTCCGGGGCCTCGCCGTGGCCGCCTACCTGCACCAGCCACAGATAACGGAAGATGCCATAGATGACGAATGGGATGGTGAGCATCATGGCGTGGTTCTCCGGCAGGTTGGGCGCGGTGAAGGTGTAAAGACTGTAGGTCATCACAGCGATGGTCAACACGATGATGAGCAGCTGGTCAAGGAAGTGCTGGGAATAGAATTGCAGCACCTTGCGCCCGCCGCCATTGGCTTGCAGGGAGATCAGTTCGGCGCGGCGCTTGCCGATGCCCAGGAACAGCGCCAGGAACAGCATGGCGACGTACAGCCAGGGCGAAAAGCGCTCGACCCGGATGAGCACCACGCCCGCGCCCACCCGCAGGATGTAGAACGACGCCAACACCAGCACATCGATGATGGGTTCGTGCTTGAGCCAGACCGAATACAGGACGTTGAGCGTGAAGTAGGCGGTCAGCATCGCCAGGAAAGCGGGCGACAGACGCCAGCCGAGCGGGACGATGACCAACACCAGGACGGCCACCGCCGCCCAGGCGATGCGCGGCGGCAGCGCGCCACTGGCAATGGGCCGGTTGCGCTTCGTGGGGTGCTGGCGGTCGGCCTCCAGGTCGTGCAGGTCGTTGACGAGATAGACCGCGCTGGCGGTCAGGCAGAAGAGCGCAAACCCGGCCAGGGTATCCAGCAAGGCGGGCAGGTTGGTCAATTGCCGGTCGAACACCAGCGCGGCGAACAGCAGGATGTTCTTGGCCCACTGTTTGGGGCGCATGGCGCGGAGGAGGGCGGGAAACATGGTCGGTAGTATACATTGAGAAGGGGGTGCATGGACATAGGTAGACACGGAAACAGGGAAACATGGAAAAATGGAATCAGTTGATCAGGAATAAGGTAATCAGGGAGAGGGGCTTGACGGGTGCGCGAGGCGAATTGACAATCTTGAAGAACCTGATACCTGATACCGTTTCCCTTTATACTCTCCGCCATGAAGAAACAGCGCGTCGATCTCCTGCTGGTGGCGCGCGGGCTGGCCGAAAGCCGCAGCCTGGCCCAGCGGTTGGTGATGGCCGGGCAGGTGCGCGCCGACGGCCAGCTGGTGAGCAAGCCCAGCGATTCCTTTACTGCGAGTGTCGTTCTTGAAGTCGTCGGGGGGCCGAAGTACGTCTCGCGCGGCGGGGAGAAACTGGAAGCCGCGTTCGCTGCCTTCGGGCTGGAGGTGCACGGTCTGGTCTGCGCGGACGTGGGCGCGTCCACCGGCGGGTTCACCGACTGCCTGCTGCAAAACGGCGCGGCGAAGGTGTATGCCATCGACGTGGGGCAGGGTATCCTGCATTGGAAGATACGCCAGGACTCCCGCGTGGTGGTGATGGAAGGCCAGAACGCCCGCCACATCGAAAAACTGCCCGAGCCGGTCGCGTTCATCAGCGTCGATGCGTCCTTCATCTCGCTCAAGACCCTGCTGCCGGTCCTGAAAGGTTGGTACGGCGAACTCGGTGGGCAGATGACCGCGCTGGTCAAGCCGCAGTTCGAGGCCGGGCGGAAGGAGACCGCCCGCGGCAAGGGCGTCATCCGCGACCCCGAGGTACACCGGCGAGTGTTGGAGGAGGTACTCGCCTTCGCCGAAGCGCAAGGCTATGCCCTGCTGGGCCTCATCCAATCGCCCGTGCTGGGGCCAAAAGGAAATGTGGAGTATCTCTGTTGGATGAGCTTGGGAACGAAGTGTGATAGCAAATCCGTGTCTGAAATGCTGAGTACGGTTTTCTCGCCGGATGCATGATCAATTTGGGTACAGTGGAGGAAGAAATGATTATTGAACTTCCAATCAGCAGTGTGGAACTCTATATATCGCACATCCGCGAAAACGTTAGTCAATGGGGCACGGCCGCCACTCCTTGGTTTAGAGGTGAGCCAGAAAGCGATACTCCATTGCTTCCAAGATTGTTCAGGCAGAGGGAAGACGGCACTCTCCACAACGAAAACAGGCTTCTTCAGACGTTTCGAATCAGAGCGTCATCATTCTCGTATCTACCTACACCCGACCGCTCTGAAATCGACAAGTGGTTGTTTCTAGCGCAACATGTGGGGTTACCCACTCGATTGCTGGATTGGACGGAAAGCGCTCTACTTGCTCTCTACTTTGCTCTTAAAGAAGAACACTCTGTTGTTTGGATGCTGAATCCACATGAACTCAATCAGCTGCATCTCCCTGATGAAATAAGACCACAGTTTGCTGGCGATCCTGCTTTTCCGTTAACGTGGGTCAGACCGAAGGACTCCATAAACATCGGAGAGGCAAACATCAGAGCTGCATGGGAGCCGGATGAGAACGGTCTGGAATATCCAGTTGCGGTGCCTGCAACCTTTATTCACCCACGTATGAGCGCACAAAGAAGTGCTTTCACTGTGCACGGGGCTGATCATAGAAGTATGAAAGAAATCATCCCGGGCTATCTTCTTCGAAAGTTTACTATCTCCCCAGATCAAAGAGGAAAACTCAAAGCAGACCTACACATGCTAGGGGTCAATCACTCAACTGCATTTCCGGACTTGGATGGACTTGCAAAGGAATTGTCAGACCGGCATTAGATAGCACCGCTGGTATACTACCCTCCGCCATGTCACAGGAACATATCCGCAACTTCTGCATCATCGCCCACATCGACCACGGCAAAAGCACCCTGGCCGACCGCATGTTGCAGCTCACCGGCACCATCTCGGACCGGGATATGCAGGCCCAGGTGCTCGACACGATGGACCTCGAACGCGAGAAGGGCGTCACCATCAAAGCCTCGGCGGTGCGCATGGCCCACACGGCCTCCGATGGCCGCGTCTATGAACTCAACCTGATCGACACCCCCGGCCACGTAGACTTCGGCTACGAAGTCAGCCGCGCCCTGATGGCCTGCGAAGGCGCGGTGCTGGTGGTGGACGCCAGCCAGGGCCTCGAAGCCCAGACGCTCGCCAACCTGTACCTCGCCCTCGAAGCCGACCTGGAGATCATTCCGGTCGTCAACAAGATCGACCTGCCCGCCGCCCGCCCGGACGAAGTGGCCGAGGAGATCGCCGCGCTCATCGGCGTGGACGCGGCCACTGTTCTGCAGATTTCGGCCAAGGAAGGCACCGGCGTGGCTGAAGTATTGGAAGCGGTCATCGCCCGCGTCCCGCCGCCCGCCGGCGACGAAAACGCCCCCCTGCGGGCGCTGGTCTTTGACTCACATTACGACTCCTACAAAGGCGTGGTCGCCTATGTGCGCGTCGTCGATGGCGGCCTGCGGCACACCGATGAACTCCACCACATCGCCACCCACATCACCTTCAAGCCGGTCGAGATCGGTACCTTTGCGCCCGACATGCGCCCGGCGGCTGAGTTGAAATCCGGCGAAGTGGGCTACATCGCCACCGGTTTGAAGACCGTGGCCGAAAGCCGGGTGGGCGACACCATCACCCATAAGGCCAAAGACCTGCCGCATGCCCTGCCGGGCTACCGCGAGCCCAAGCCGATGGTGTTCGCCGGCATCTACCCGGTGGAAGGCGAGGAATACGGCGAACTGAAGGACGCGCTCGAAAAACTGCAACTGAACGACGCCTCGCTGGTCTACCAGCCAGAGACGTCGCAGGCGCTCAACTTCGGCTTTCGCTGCGGCTTCCTGGGCATGTTCCACATGGAGATCATCCAGGAACGCCTGGAACGCGAATACGACCTGGATATCATCGTCACCGCGCCCTCGGTGGAATACGAAGTGCTGATGAAAGATGGCAAGACCATCACGATTGAGTCGCCCGCCAAACTGCCGGATGAGGGCGACATCCAGGAGATCCGCGAGCCGTGGATGACCCTGCAGATCTACACGCCCACCGAGTTCTACGGCCCGGTGATGGAACTTGCCACCAAGCGGCGCGGCATCTACCTGAACGAAGAGTACCCCTCCCACAACCGCGTCCAGTTGAACTATGAAATTCCGCTCTCGGAACTCATCATCGACTTTTTCGACGGGCTCAAGTCGCGCACAAAAGGCTACGCCTCGATGGACTACCACTTCAAGGAATACCGCGCTGAGGACCTCACCAAACTGGAGGTGCTGGTCAACAATGAGCCGGTGGATGCCCTGGCGGCCATCGTCCATAAGGATCACGCCTTCCACAAGGGCCAGGCGCTGGTGTCCAAGCTGAAAGACCTCATCCCGCGCCAGTTGTTCGTGGTGCCGATTCAGGCCAGCGCCAGCGGGCGCATCATCTCGCGCGCCAACGTCAAGGCCGTGCGCAAGGACGTGCTGGCCAAGTGTTACGGCGGCGACATCACCCGCAAGAAGAAACTGCTCGAAAAGCAGAAGAAGGGCAAGAAGCGCATGAAGATGATCGGCAGCGTCGAGATTCCGCAGGAAGCCTTCCTGGCGGTGCTGAGGCTGTCGGATGAGTGAGGCTGCCGCCCTGCCGTCCCAGGGCGGGCTGCGGCGCGCCCTGCCGGGTATCCTCGTCAGCCTGGCGGCGCTGGCGGCCCTGTTCTATTTCATCGACCTGCCGGCGTTCCTGGCCGCCCTGCGCCAGTCGGACTGGCGCGGTTTTGCTCTGGCTTTCGTCCTGTTCTTCGGCACGCTGGCGGCGCGCTCGCTTTCGTGGCGCATCCTCCTGCAGGAAAAGGCCGGGTTCCGGCGCGCCTTCTGGGTGCTCAACGAAGGCTACCTGCTCAACAACGTCCTGCCGTTCCGGCTGGGCGAGTTTGGCCGGGCGCTGTTGATGGGCCGGGCGCAGAACCTGCCCTTCTGGGAGGTGCTTTCGACGATCATTGTCGAGCGCATCTTCGACGTCGGCATCATGGCCGGTCTGCTGCTTGGGACTCTGCCGTTCGTGTTGGGCGCGGAGAATGCGCGCACGGCCGCGCTGGCGGCCGCCGCCGTGATGGCCGCCGGTTTCCTCGTTTTGTTCGCCATGGCCCGCAACCGGCCGGGCACGCTCGGCCTGTTCGGCCGCCTGGCAGGCCGCTGGCCGCGCCTGTCCGCCTGGGGTCTGCCGAAACTGGCCGCCTTCCTGGACGGGCTGGCTGTCCTCACCGAAGCGCGTCGCTTCTTCCTCGTCCTGGGCCTGCTGCTGCTGGCGTGGGCGTTCAACGTCGGCTGGTATGGCGCGCTGTTGTGGGGCTTCGTCGGCCCGGTCAGCCCGGTCATGGCCGGGTTCGTGGTCGGGGCCTCAGCCCTGGGCGTGGCGCTGCCTTCCTCGCCCGGCTATATAGGCGTGTTCGAGGCGGCGCTGGTGGGGGCGCTCAGCCTGTTCGGCGTGGAGGCGGCGGTGGCGCTGGCTTTCGCCATCAGCGCCCACGTGCTGTATCTGGTCATCACCATCACGCTGGGCGCCTACGGCCTGAGCCGGGACGGGCAGAGCCTGGGCGGGCTGTACCGTCAGATCACGAAGCGGAAAGAACGTGAATTGTGAGCAGATGTTCGCTGATCAAGAAGATGTAATGGGTAAGATGTAATGGGTAAATGGTAATTGGCAATTGAGCGCCGCGGTTACCGAACGCGAATACTGCTCACAATGTTCGAAATCCCGTACCAATGAACCAGACCACTCCCGACCTCAATCCCGCTTGTCCTTCGACGGATTCCCCGTGAACATCCTCATCGCCCTGACCTACTACCGCCCGCACTACTCCGGGCTGACCATCTACACAGAGCGGCTGGCGCGCGCCTGGGCGCGGCGCGGCCACAGCGTCACGGTGCTCACCAGCCAGTTCGATACGTCGCTGCCGCGTGAGGAGATGGTCAACGGCGTAAGGGTGGTGCGCCTGCCGGTGGCTTTCCGCATCAGCAAGGGCGTCATCATGCCGTCCATCCCCTTCCGCGCCTGGCAGGAGATCCGCAAGGCCGACCTGGTGAATCTGCATGTGCCGCAACTGGACGCCGCGCCCATCGCCCTGCTGGCGCGGCTGATGGGCCGGCCGGTGCTGCTCACCTACCACTGCGACCTGTTGCTGCCCGGCGGGCTGGTCAACCGGCTGGCAAACCTGGCCTCAGACGTCGCCAACCATATCGCCGCCCGCGCGGCGAATGCCATCGTGACGAATACGCTCGACTACGCGGAAGCCTCGCCATTCCTGCGCCAGTACATCGGCAAGGTGCACGGCATCCCCCCGCCGGTCACACTGCCGCAGGTGGATGCCGGGGCGGTGGCCAGCCTGCGCGCCCGGCTGGGCGTGGCGGAGGGCGAACGCGTCATCGGCATGGTGGCGCGGCTGGCGGCCGAGAAGGGCGCCGAAACGCTGGTGCGCGCCATGCCCCTGATTCTGGAGAACATGCCGCAGGCGCGCGTCGTGTATGCCGGGCAACACGAAGGCGTGATGGGCGAGGAGGCCTACGCCGCCATGCTGGCGCCGATGATCGCCGAACTGGGCGAAAAGTGGAAATTCCTCGGCCTGATTCCGGACGACGACCTGGCGGCCTTCTTCCACCTGTGCGCTGTGGTGGTCGTGCCGAGCACCAACAGCACCGAATCGTTCGGCATCGTCCAGGTCGAGGCGATGACCTGCGGCACGCCGGTGGCCGCCTCCGACCGGCCGGGGATGCGCCAGCCGGCGCTCACCACCGGCATGGGCCGCACCTTCACGCCCGGCGACCCGGCCGCACTGGCGGCCGCCGTGCTGGAGGTGTTGAGCGAACGCGAGAAGTTCATCGGCGACGTGGCCGGCATCGCCCGGCGTTTTTCGCCGGAGACCATCGCCGGAGAGTACGAAGCGGTGATCGCAGGAATGACCCAATCGGACAGCGGACTTTAACCCGCCGGGTTGCAGGCGGCCAACCAGCTCATGACCCAATCCACTCCGACCGACCGCTACCTGTGGGCCAACCTCAAGGCGCTGCCGTATTTCCGCTCCCTGCTGCGGGCGGTTGAAGCTTCCTTTTATGAACAGATTCAACTGGCTCAGCCGGTCTACGACCTGGGCTGCGGCGACGGCCATTTCGCCAGCATTGCGCCGCTGCCGCCCATCGCCGTTGGGCTGGACCCCTGGGCCGGGCCGATTCGCGAGGCGCGCCAGTACCCCATCTACCGGAATCTGGTGCAGGCAGATGCCGCCGCCGCGCCGTTCCCGGATGGGCACTTTGCCAGCGCGGTCAGCAACTCGGTGCTCGAACACATCCCGCACCTGGACGAGGTGCTCAAAGAGACCGCCCGCATCCTCAGGCCGGGCGCGCTGTTCGTGTTCTGTTCGCCGAACCATCAATGGATGGGCGGCCTGCATTTGCCCGCCATCCTGCGCAAGACCGGTCTGCGGCGGCTGGCGGGTTGGTATGCCGGCCTGTTCCGGCGCATCAGCCGCCACCACCACATGCTGGGGCCGGAGGAGTGGCGCGCCCGGCTGGACGCGGCCGGGTTTGAGATCGTCGAAACCTGGCATTATTTCCGCCCGGCGGCGCTGCACGTCCTGGAATGGGGGCATTACTTCGGCCTGCCCGCCTGGGTGGCGCGTAGGCTTCTGGGCCGCTGGATTCTCGTCCCGGCGCGCTGGAATCTGGCCCTTGCCGCCGCTTTCCTGAAGCCTTACGCCACCAACGAACGGCGGGACGATGGCACGTATTCGTTTTACGTAGCGCGGCGGAGGCGTGATACCTGATACGACTTCCTGCTGCCTGCTGCCTTCTCGCTTGCCCGCAGTTGGCCGATAGAGTAAGATTGCACAGATTAATCCCGGAGTAGATGCCATCATGCCGCGTAAGAAAGCCGAACCGACGCCCCCGCCCGAACCCAGTGTGCTGGATTACCTCAAGGCGTTGGTGCGCCGCGAGGCCCCGCCCGCCATCCCGGCCGAACCTGAACCGCCCGCGCCGCGCCGCAAGGCTGCGGCGGAAGAGGTTGTGGCCGTCCCAAAACCACGCGGCCGCAAGGCTGCCGCGGTCCAAACCGTCGCGGCTCAACCCGAGGCCGTCGCGGCCGAGCTGGAACAAGAACCGTCCGGCCCGTTCCCCTGGCTGGGACTGGCGGCCATCGGGCTGGGGCTGGCGGCCCAGGCGGCCTTCAACCAGGAGCCGCGCAGCGGCATGCCCGGCGCGCTGTTCCTGGCGGTGGCCGTCGGGTTGGCGGTGTGGGCCTATTTCCGCAAGGCGTGGCGGCTGGCCGAACCGGCCGAAACCGCCCCGGAAACCCCGCCCGACCCGCTCACTGTGCGCACTATCCCGCTCATCCTGGCGGCCGTGCTCAGCGGCCTGGCGTTCTGGGCGTTGGGCGTCAACCAGTTCACCCCGGAGAACGTGGCCCTGTGGGCGCTGGGGCTGGCCTTTGCCGTATGGGCCTTCTGGCTGCGCGACCCGAACGCGCCCCGGCGCTGGTGGCCGAAGCGCGAACCCGGGACGCCCCTTTCCCGCAACGAGATCTTCGCGTATCTGCTCCTCGGCACGGCCGCGCTCATCTTTCTGAGCGCCCTGGCGGCGCTGGATACGCTGGGCGCGGCCCTGCGCCAGGCGGCCCTGGGCGTGCTCTTCACGCTGCTGGCCTTCCGCCTGCACGAACCGGCCTGGTGGCGGCGCGCCCGCGCCTTCCTGGCGCGCCCGTATTGGGGCGTACACATCACGCGCTTCGGGTTGCTGCTGGCGCTGGCCTTCCTGACGGCGGCCTTTTTCCGCTTTTACCGGCTGGACTCCGTCCCGGCGGATATGTTCAGCGACCAGGCCGAGAAATTGCTCGACGTTATGGACGTGCTGAACGGCCAGACGCGCATCTTCTTCCCGCGCAATACCGGCCGCGAGCCGCTCCAGTTCTACCTGATCGCCGCCACCGTCCGGGTGTTCAAGACCGGCGTTTCCTTTCTCAGCATGAAGATCGGCACGGCCGGGCTGGGTTTCCTTTCGCTCATCTATGTGTACCTGCTGGGCAAGGAGGTGGGCGGCAAACGCGTCGGCCTGCTGGCGGTCTTCCTGTCCGGCATGTCGTACTGGATCAACGTCCAGGCGCGGGTGGCCCTGCGCTTCATCCTGTACCCGGCCTTCGTCGCGCCGGTGCTCTACTACCTGGTGCGCGGCATTCGCCTGCGAGCGCGCAACGATTTCATCCTGGCCGGGGTGTTCCTTGGCATCGGCCTGCACGGCTACACCCCCATCCGCGCCCTGCCGATCGCCGTGGCGGCCGCAGTGTTGCTCTACATCCTGCACAAACAATCCCACGGCAACCGCCGCCAGGCGCTGGTGCATCTGGCGCTGCTGGCGTTGGTGTCCTTCATCGTCTTCATCCCGCTGGCGCGCTTCGCGCTCGAAGACCCGGCGGCGTTCAATTACCGCACCCTCACCCGCATGAGCAGTCTGGAACGCGAACTGCCCGGCCCGGCCATCGGCCTGTTCTTCAGCAACCTGTGGAACGCGCTCAAGATGTTCAACTGGTCGGCGGGCAACATCTGGCCGGTTTCCATCCCGCTGCGCCCGGCCCTGGATATCGTCTCGGCGGCGCTGTTCGTCCTGGGCGCGGCGCTGCTCTTCGTGCGCTACCTGCAAAAACGCCACTGGCAGGACCTGTTCCTGCTGGTCGCCGTGCCGGTGTTGATGCTGCCCTCGATTCTGGTGCTGGCTTTCCCGGACGAAAACCCGGCCCCCAACCGGGCCAGCGGCGCGGCGGTGGTTGTCTTCATCATCGTCGCCCTGGCGCTGGAAGGCTTCCTTGCGGCGGTCATTGAAAGGCTGGGGACGCGCCGCGGCCGGGCGGTCGCAACGGCGCTGGGGGCGCTGCTCATCGCCATGGCCGGACTGAACAACTACAATCTGGTCTTCGAGCAGTACAACGCGCAGTATCAGGGCCGTTCCTGGAATACGACCGAGATGGGGCGGGTGATGCGCACCTACATCGAGGCGGGCGTGCCGGCCGAGCAGGCCTGGGTGCTGGCCTTCCCGCACTGGGTGGATACCCGCCTGGTGGGCTTTGCCTCCGGCCAGCCCGGCCGCGACACGGCCATCTCCCCCGAACAGGCCGCCGAAATGGCCGGCCTGCCGGGCGCGAAACTGTTTCTGGTGAAATACGATGACCAGGACGGCCTGGCGCGCCTGCGTGAACTCTATCCCCAGGCCTCCTATTCCCTCTACGAATCCGAAGTGCCGTTCAAGGAGTTCTACATCTTCCTTGTCCCGGCGGGCCAGTGACCGATGACGACCGACGCTCCATACGTTCGCAACAAGACCCTGCGCCGCGCCCTGCCCTACCTGCTGCTGGCCGTCCTGCTGGCGGTTGGCTCCTGGCTGCGGCTGGTGGGCCTGGATTGGGACGAAGACCAGAGCCTGCACCCGGACGAGCGTTTCTTGACGATGGTCGAGACGCGCATCGAACCGGCCGCCGGGCTGGGCGAATACTTCGATACCGCCACTTCGCCGCTCAACCCCGGCAACAGGGACTTCGGTTTCTACGTTTACGGCACGCTGCCCATTTTCCTCACCCGCTACATCGGCGAGTGGCTGGGCCGCACCGGCTGGGGAGACATCAACCTGGTGGGGCGTGTGCTCTCGGCGCTGATGGACCTGGGCGTCGTCTTCCTGGTGTTCCTGCTGGCCGAACGGCTGTACGGCCGCCGGGCGGCGGTGGTCGCCGCGGCGTTCTCCACGTTCACGGTGGTGCAGATCCAGCAGTCGCATTTCTTCACCGTGGACAACTTCCTGAACTTCTTCACCTTCCTGGCAGTGACCACGGCGGCCTTCATCTCCACCGAACCGCTGCACCGCCGGGATGCCGAGGGCAACGACCGCCTGCGCGATTTCCAGATCGGGCCGTTCCTGCTGTTCGGGGCCGCCCTGGGTATGGCAGTGGCCTCCAAGGTCAACGCCGCCGTGGTGTGCCTGATGCTGCCGCTGGCGGTGGGCGTGCGCATGGCGCGCATGACGCCGGAGGAGCGCCAGAAGACCCAGTGGAGCGCGGCAGCATACGTCACCGCCGCGGCGCTGCTGAGCGTGGTCGTCTTTCGCATCTTCCAGCCCTACGCCTTCAATGGGCCTTCCTTCTTCAATTTCTCGCTCAGCGCCGGCTGGGTGGACACCCTGCGCAGCCTGCTCGCCCAGCAGACCGGCGACGTGGATTGGCCGCCCAGCATCCAGTGGGCGCGCCGGCCGCTGTGGTTCTCGGCCCAGAACGTGATCCTGTGGGGCATGGGCCTGCCGATGGCCCTGATGGCCTTCGGCGGGTTCTTCGCCGCCGCCTGGCGCAGCCTGCGCGGCGAGTGGACGCGCCATGCCGTGCTGCTCGGCTGGGCGGCGCTGTGGTTCGTCCAGGAGTCGCTCAAGTTCAACCCCACCATGCGCTACCAACTGCCGTCCTACCCGGCTTTCACCGTGCTGGCCGGGTTCGCGGTCGTGGCGCTGTGGGACTGGGCGCGCGCACAGGCGGCGCAGGCCGAGGGCGGCTGGCGCAAAGCCCTGCCGGCCGCGTCCGGGCTGCTGGGCGCGGCCACCCTGGCGCTCACGGCCGTGTGGGCCTTTGCTTTCGTCGCCATCTACCAGCAACCGGTGACGCGCGTGGCTGCCACGCGTTGGATCTACCAGAACATCCCCGGCCCGCTCACCGTATCCATCGAGAACCCCTCCGGCGGCACGAACCAGCCGCTCTCCTTCCCCTACGATTATTCCGTCACCCCGGCTTCGCCGTACCAGATGCAGTTCACCGCCCGCGCCACCGGCACGATTGGCGAGGTGCGGCTGAAATACGCCCTGACCCCGCCCGAGCAGCGTGCCCTGGTGGTGTTGATCTTCGACCGCGAGGACCTGTTCGCCCCGCTCTACAGCGCCGCCACTGCGGTCGAATTCCCCGAAGGCGAGGGCGTGAAGAACGCCGAGCATGTGCTTACCCCCGATGTGCCGGTGTTGCTCCTCCCGGGGCGCACCTACCGGCTGCAAATCGAACTGGCTCCCGGCCAGGGGCCGGCCGAACTTTACAACCCGCAGGTGCGCCTGCTGGCCGGCGGCGGCCAAGTGGTGCTGGCCATGGAGGGCGGGGGCGCCACTCTCTATGAGGGCGAACCGTACATCGCCGATTTCCAGGTGGACCAGGAAGCCACCATCGCCGAATTGTTCGGGCTGTTCGCCATTCCCCCGGCGGAACCGCCTGGCGAGCAGGTGCTGCGGCTCACCCTGAGCGCCAATCCGGAGCATACCCGCGTGCTGGCGGCCGCCGAGGTCACGCTGGATATGCGCGAACGGCAGGACGCGGACAGGGTGTTCGTGTTCGACCAGCCCGTGGGCGTCACGCTCCAGCAAACGCTGTATCTGAAACTGGAGAACCTCACCGAGGGCGGGGCGGTCACCCTGCTGGGCACGGCCATTGCCAACGAGACCAACTGGGACGACGGCCTGCCGCTGCGCGCCGACGGCTACGACGGCTTCGGCGGCATCTATCAGCCGGAACTTAACCTGGACCTGTACGCCACCAGCAGCCCCGAATTCCGCCAGTACCTGCTGGATACGCTCGACCGGGCCGACTACATCATCATCTCGTCCAGCCGCCAGTGGGGCAGCACGCCGCGCATCCCGGAGCGCTTCCCGCTCAACATCGCCTATTACCGCGCCCTGGTTGGCTGCCCGGACGACCTGAGCATCGAGCAGTGCTACAACATCGCCCAGCCGGGCATGTTCTCCGGGCGGCTGGGCTTCGACCTGGTGCAGGTGTTCCAGAGCAACCCCACGCTCGGCCCGCTGGAGATCAACGACCAGCCCGCTGAAGAGGCCTTCACGGTCTACGACCACCCCAAAGTCTTCATCTTCAAGAAAAGCCCGGGCTACTCCACCGCCGCGGCCGCGGCCATATTCGATGCCGTGGACCTCAGCCAGGTGCGGCACGTCAGCCCCAAGCAGGCCGGGCGCGAGACCGGCGAAACGCCCACGCTGCTGCTACCCGCCGACCGCCTGGCGCGCCAGCAGGTGGGCGGCACATGGCGCGCGCTCTACAACCGCGCCGGCCTGATGAACCTCTGGCAGCCGCTCACCGTCGGGCTGTGGTATCTGGCGGTGCTGGCCCTCGGCCTGCTGGCCTACCCCATTGTGCGCTGGGCGCTGCCCGGCCTGCCGGACAAGGGCTACCCGCTGGCGCGCGGCTTCGGGATGCTGTTACTGGCCTACTTCACCTGGCTGGGCGGTTCGCTGGGCATCAGCGCCACGCGTGGCTTTATCCTGCTCGTGCTGCTGGGGCTGGCCGCGCTGAGCGGCGGGCTGGCCTGGCGCCAGCGCGCCGAACTGGCTGCCGAATGGCGCGGCCGGCGCGGCTATTTCCTGCGGGTCGAGGCGCTGTTCCTGGGCGCGTTCCTGGCGATGCTGCTGGTGCGGCTGGGCAACCCGGAACTGTGGCACCCGGCCAAGGGCGGCGAAAAGCCGATGGACTTCGCTTATTTCAACGCCATCCTCAAGAGCACGACCTTCCCGCCCTACGACCCCTGGTTCGCGGGCGGCTACATCAATTACTACTACTGGGGCTTCGTGTACGTCGGCGTGCTGGTCAAACTACTCGGCATCGTGCCCTCACTGGCCTACAACCTCGTCATCCCCACCCTGGCGGGCCTGCTGGCCCTGGGCGTGTTCTCGGTCGCCTGGAACCTGTATACGGCCTCCAACGGCGAGGGCGAACGCCGCTTCTCGCCCTACTGGGTTGGCCTGGCGGCGGTACTGGGCGTGGTGTTCCTGGGCAACCTGGGCACGGTGCAGATGATCTTCATCGGTCTGGCGCGGGTTGGCTCGCTGGGGGTCTACGACCCGGCCGCGCCGTTCTGGGTGCAGTGGGCCTGGGCCGGGCGCGGCCTGATGGAAAGCCTGTTCAACGGCGCGAGCCTGCCCTACGGCCGGGGCGACTGGTATTGGAACCCCAGCCGCATCATCCCCTCGCCCAACGACACCGTGCCCATCACCGAGTTCCCCTGGTTCACGCTGATTTACGCCGACCTGCACGCCCATCTGATCGCCCTGCCGGTCACGCTGCTGGCGCTCGGCTTTGCCCTGGCGGCCCTGCTCGGCAAGGCCTGGCGCGGGATGCATCTGAGCCAGCCGCTGCTGGGCCTGCTGCTGGGCGGCATGGCCATCGGCGCGCTGCGGCCGATCAACACCTGGGACCTGCCCACCTACCTGGCGCTGGCGGCCATTGTGCTGTTCTACGCCGTGGCGCGCTACGCCGAACCCCGCCCGACCCGCCTGGATGCCTACGTTTCTCCCGCCATCCTCCGGCTGGGGCTGGCTGCCCTGGCCGTTGCGACTCTGGTCGGGCTGGCCTTCCTGCTCTTCAAGCCCTTCGGCGACTGGTACGCCCAGGGCTATACCGATGTGATGTCCTGGCCGGGCAACAAGACCCCGCTGAGCGCCTACCTGGCGCACTGGGGCCTGTTCCTGTTCGCCATCATCGCCTGGCTGGCCTGGGAGACGCGCGAATGGCTCGCCAGCACGCCGCTGTCGGCCCTGCGCAAGTTGGAGCCCTACACCGGCCTGTTCGGCTTGCTGGGATTCCTGGCCGGGCTGGCGCTTGTGCTGCTGCACGCCCGCGGCGTGCGCATCCACTGGCTTGCGATTCCGCTGGCGCTGTGGGCCACGGCCCTGCTCCTGCGCCCCGGCCAACCGGATTCCAAGCGCCTGGTCCTGTTCGTGTTCGGCACCGGCCTGTTCCTGACCATGATGGTCGAGGTCATCGTGCTTTCCGGCGACATCGCCCGCATGAACACGGTCTTCAAGTTCTATTTGCAGGTCTGGGTGCTGTTCGGGACGGCGGCTTCGGCCGCCCTGGGCTGGACGGCCGAAGCCGTGAGCGGCTGGCTGCCCAACTGGCGGCGCGCCTGGCAGGGCGGGCTGGCGGCCCTGGCCGTGGGCGCGGCCCTGTTCACCCTGATGGGCACGACCGGCAAGGTGCTCGACCGCTACACCCCCGGCGCGCCGCTCACGCTGGACGGCATGGATTACATGCCGCTGGCGACCTATGGCGAGCGCGACACGGAACTGCACCTCGACCAGGACCACGCCGCCATCCTCTGGCTGCAACAGAACGTGGATGGTTCGCCGGCCATCGTGGAAGCCAAACTGGCGGGAGAGTACCGCTGGGGCAGCCGCATCGCCATCTATACCGGCCTGCCGGCCGTGCTGGGCTGGCAGTGGCACCAGATGCAACAGCGCGTCGCCGGGCCGCCCGGCGTGGCAGAGGCGCGCGCCGCCGAGATCGAGCAGTTCTATTCCGGCCGCGACCTGGCATATGCCCGCGAGTTCATCGCGAAATACAACGTCCGCTACATCATCCTGGGCGAACTCGAACGGGCCACCTACGACCTGTTCGGCCTGCTCAAGTTCGAGGAGCAGGACGGCGTGCTGTGGCGTTCGGTGTTCCGCGCCGGTTCGATGACCATCTACGAAGTCATCGACGGGCCGGGAGGCTGAGCCGCCCATGGGACCGCTATGAGAAGATGCCTGAAGGGATATGAAATGCCTTCGCACAAAGACCTGAAAGGGGCGGCTTAGGCGATGCTGGAAGTGTTTGCCGCCCTGCGCTGGCTGCTGGTGTTGAGCGCCGTCGGCTGGTGGGTCTACCCGCTCACCTTCCGCCTGCTGGGCGCCCTGCCGGGGCGCGGCGTGGCCTTCGCCCGGCCGCTGGGCCTGCTGCTGTGGGGATTTGCCTTCTGGATCCTGGGATCGCTGGGCATCCTGGGCAACGACCTGGGCGGTGAATGGCTGGCGCTGGCCGTGGTGCTGGGCCTGGCCTGGTGGCGGCAGCGCCGGGATGAACCGGGCGCGACCCGCGCCTGGCTGAAGGAGAACGCCCGCCTGGTGGCGGCCGTGGAACTGGTGTTCCTGCTGGCGTTCATCGTCGTCAGCCTGCTGCGGGCGCTCTACCCGGACGTGACCTACACCGAGAAGCCGATGGAACTGGCTTTCATCAATTCCGCCCTGCGCTCGCCCACCCTGCCGCCCCACGACCCCTGGCTTTCCGGTTATGCGATTTCGTACTATTACTTCGGCTATGTGCTGACGGCCATGCTGGCGCGCCTGGCGGCCGTGCCCGCCGGGCTGGCCTTCAACCTGATGATCGCCAGCGTGTTCGCCATGGCCGCTGCCGGGGCGTACGGATTGGTGGCCGACCTGCTGGCGGCCTGGCGTGGTAAGCACGAGGGCCAGAGCCTGTGGCTGGCCGCCCTCGCCCCGTTGTTCGCCTTTGTGGTCAGCAATGTCGAGGGTCTGCTGGAAATGTTCCACGCCCGCGGCGCGTTCTGGCGCTTCAATGAGGAGGGCGAGCTGGTCTCGCGTTTCTGGACCTGGCTGGACATCAAAGACCTGTACGTGGCGCCTTCGCTCAACGACCCGACCGGCCCGACCCGCAACTGGTGGTGGTGGCGGGCTTCGCGGGTGGTCAACGACCGCAATTTCCTCGGCGCGGAAGTCGAAGTCATCGACGAGTTTCCGTTCTTCTCGCTTTATCTGGCCGACCTGCACCCGCACGTGCTGGCGATGCCATTCGTCATGCTGGCGCTGGCGTTCGGCCTCAACTACTTCCTGGGCGGCGGGCGCGGCGAAACCCGCTTCGGCCCCTGGCGGCTGGCGTTCGACCGCACGACGCTGTGGTTCGGCGCGCTGCTGCTGGGCGGGCTGGCCTTCCTGAATATCTGGGATTTTCCCATCTACCTCGGATTCTTTACGCTTGTCTATGTCTATGTACAGGCCGGCGAACAGGGCTGGGCGGAGGCGCGCCTGTGGGAGGGCTTCCAGGCGCTGTTGGCTGTGGGCGTGCTGGCCGTCATCCTGTACCTGCCCTTCCACCTCAGTTTCTCATCCCAGGCGGGCGGTATCCTGCCCAATATCTTGAACCCGACCCGCGGCGCGCATCTGTGGGTCATGTTCGGCACTCTGTTCGTGGCGCTGCTGGTCTTCCTCCTGTACGTGACGGCCCAGCGCGCCGGGCTGAAGGGTCTCCTGGTGGGCGTCTTCAGCGGCCTGGCACTGGTGGCCGGGCTGTGGGCGGCTTCCATGCTTCTTGCCCTGGCCATGGCCCTGGCCCTACCGGCGGTCACCGGCAACCCCGGCGCGGCCGACCTGCTGGCCGGGCTGACCGGCGCGCCGGATTTCGACAGCCTGGTGCGGGCCGGGCTGGAGCGGCGGCTGGCCTACGCCGGCGGCTGGCTGACGCTGGCGCTGCTGGCCGGGCTGGCGCTGGCCGGGTTGTGGCCGCGCAAAGCCGCCAGCGCGGGAGAGAATCCGGGCCACGCCTTTGCCCTGGGGTTGGCGCTGTTTGGCGCGCTGCTGGTGCTGGCGCCCGAATTCGTCTACCTGCGCGACCAGTTCGGCCATCGCATGAACACAGTCTTCAAGTTCTTCATCCAGGCCTGGCTGGTATGGAGCGTGGCAGCCGCCTACGGCGCGGCTGTGCTCCTGAGCGCCCCACGCCGCGGGGCGCGGCTGGCCTTCGCCGGTGTGCTGGTGCTCGTGCTGGCCATTGGTCTGACGTATCCGGCCTATGGCCTCTCCACGCGCCTGCGGGAATTCGAGCAGGCCGGGCGGCGGTTGAGCCTGGATGGCACCGCCCACTTCGCCTACCTCTCGACCGACGACCACGCCGCGGTGGCCTGGCTGTGGGACCAGCCGCTGGGCACGCTGGTGGAGGCGGTGGGCGGCTCGTATACGCAGTACGCCCGCATCTCCGCCCACAGCGGCCAGCCCGCCCTGCTGGGCTGGCCCGGCCACGAAAGCCAATGGCGCGGCGGCGGCGCGGAGATGGGCAACCGCCAGGCCGACATCGAGCGGCTGTATTCCACGCCCAGTTGGGATGAGGCCCGCCTGATCTTGGAAACCTATGGCGTCCGCTTCATCTACGTTGGCATACTGGAGCGCAGCACCTACGCGGTGGACGAGCAGAAATTTGCCCTTTACCTGCCAATCCTATTCCAGCAGGGTGACGTCACCATCTACGGCGTCCCGGAAGACCTCACCTCAGAATGACTCCGCCGACTTCGGGACGATATAATAGCCGTCAATGAGCGCCAACCGGACCTTCACCTTCGAACACGCCCTGCACCTGCTGGCCTTCGGGCTGGCGCTGGCCCTGCGCCTGGGCGCGCTGGATGCCATTCCGCTGGCCGAGAACGAGGCCCACTGGGCCCTGCAGGCTCACCGCCTGGCGGACGGCCAGGCCGCCGAATTCGGCCCGCAGCCGCTCTATGTCATTCTGACCGGTTTCCTGTTCCGCTGGCTGGGCAGCGGCGACCAGCTGGCGCGCCTGCTCCCGGCGCTGGCCGGGGCGGCGCTGGTGGCTGCTCCCTTCCTCTGGCGCGAACGCCTCGGGCGCATCCCGGCCCTGGCGCTGGCCTTCGGGCTGGCGCTCGACCCCGGCCTGGTGGCGGTGTCGCGCCAGGCCGGCGGCCCGATGCCCGCCCTGGCGTTCCTGACCCTGGGTTTCTCGGCCTGGCTGTTGAACGCCCCGGCGGTGGCTGGCGTGCTGCTGGCGCTGGGGCTGCTCTCCGGCCCGGCCCTCTGGCACGGACTGGTGGTGCTGCTCCTGGCGGCCCTTGCGGATGCCGCCCTGCGCCGCCAGCCGCTGCGCCTGCCGGTCGGCGACCTGCGCCGGGCGGCACTGTTCGGCGGCGGTACGCTGCTGCTGGCCGGGACGCTGTTCCTGCAGGTCCCCGCCGGGTTGGGCGCCTTCGGGGCCAGCCTGCCGGCTTATTTCCTGGGCTGGGTCACGCCTTCGGGCGTCCCGGCCGGGCGGCTGTTTTTTGCGCTGGCGGCCTACCAGCCGTTTGCCCTGCTGTTCGGGGTCATCGGCCTGGCCCGGGCCGTGCGCCAGCCCGCTGCCCACTCGCGTTTCCTGGGGTGGTGGCTGCTGGCGGCCCTGGCCCTGGCGTTGCTTTCTCCCGCCCGCCAGGCGGCCGACCTGGTCTGGGCGCTGGTGCCGCTGTGGGGGCTGGCGGCGGGCGCGCTTGCGCCTGCCCTGCGCCCCGGCCCTGAAGAAGACCGCCAGGTAGTGTGGCTTGAAGCCGCCCTGTTGCTCGTCTTCTTCACCTATATATGGTTCAGCCTGGCTTCGCTTGGCTTCATCTCGCCCGAAAACCTGGAAGAGATTCGGCGGGGGCTGTCGCTCTCCATCGTCGTGCTGGCCCTGGCGGTCATCTCCACGCTCCTGGTGGGCATCGGCTGGAGTTTCGCCGAAGCCGGGCGCGGCGCGCTGTGGGGCGTGAGCCTGTTCCTGCTGTTCTTCACCATCAGCGGCCTGTTCAGCGCCGCCTTCCGCCGCGAGACCACCGCAGCGGAACTCTGGTGGAGCGGCCCCGCGCCGGGCCTGGCTGATCTGGCGGCCGCCACCGTCGGCGACCTCTCCGAGTTCCGGCTGGGCGAGCGCACCTCGCTGGATGTGACCGTGCAGACCGGTTCAGACGCCGTCGCCTGGGAACTGCGCGACATGCCCAACCTGGTCTTCGCCAGCCAGGTGTCGGCCGCCGAGAGCCGCCCGGCCCTGGTGACCGACCCGGCCGCCATCGACCTGCTGACCGCCCTGGGCTACCGCGGCCAGTCGTTCGCCGTCGGCTGGCAGCCGGCCTGGGAGGGCGCCCTGCCGCCCAACCTGATCTCATGGCTGCTTTTCCGCCAGGCCCCGGCGGTTTCCACCACCGTGCTCGTCTGGGGGCGGGCCGACCTGTTCCCTGGCGGCATCCCCGATCAGCCGCTCGAAGAGCGGTTGCCGGACGACGCGCTCCCGGAAGGCGAGGCCCCGCCCGAAGAGGGCGCGCCGGCCGAGCCTTAGACGCCCAGGCCGGAGAACCCCTTGCCGCTTCTCAACAGCATCGCCATCGACGGCCCGGCCGCTTCCGGGAAATCCACGCTTGCCAAGCGCCTGGCCGATGCACTCGACTACCTGTTCTTCGACACCGGCGTCATGTACCGCGCTGTGACCTATGCCGTGCTGGCCCAGGGCGGCGATGCCGGCGATGAGGCGCTGTGCACGCGCGTCGCCGAGGGACTCGACATCGACGTGCAGCCCGCTTCACAGACGGATGGCCGCCAGGCGGATGTGCTCATTGATGGGCGCGACTGCACCTGGGAGATCCGTCAGCCGCAGGTGGATGCCAGTGTCTCGATCGTAGCGGCCTACCCCGGCGTGCGCCAGGCGCTCACCGGGCCGCAGCGCCGCATCGGCCTGCGCGGCCGGGTGGTGATGGTCGGGCGCGACATCGGCACGGTGGTGCTGCCGGAAGCCGACCTGAAGATCTACCTGGACGCCTCCGTGGCGGAACGCGCCCGGCGGCGCTTCGAGGAACGCCGGCGCAGCGGCAAACCCGAGGAGTTCGAGCGTCTGCTGGATTCGATTCGCCAGCGCGACCGTCTGGACGCCTCGCGCGACCTCGCTCCGCTGCGCCCGGCCGAGGATGCCGTCATTGTCGATTCGGACGGCAAGAACGCCGACGAGGTGTTCGCAGAGATGCTGGCCCTGGTGGAGGCGCGCCAGGATGCCGGATAACGCCCGCCCCTACCGCGTTACCTTGTGGATGCGGGCACGCCGCGCCCTGTTGTATCTCATTTTCTACCCCATCATCCGCATTGTCTTCCGAACGCAGGTGTCCGGCCGCGAAAACGTGCCCGCCCACGGGCCGTATGTGGTGGCCTACAACCACATCTCGGTGCTGGAGCCGCCGCTGCTGCTGGCCTTCTGGCCGGTCTTTCTGGAAGCGGTGGCCGGCGCAGACGTGTGGGAACGCAGCGGCCAGGGCCTCCTGGTGACGTTTTACGGAGCGATTCCCATCAAGCGCGGCGAATACGACCGGCTGGTGATGGACCGCATCCAGGCCGCGCTGGCGGCGGGCTACCCGCTGATGATCTCGCCGGAGGGCGGGCGCTCGCATTCGCCCGGCATGCGCCGCGCTCTGCCCGGCGTGGCCTATATCCTGGACAGAGCCGGGGAGGTGCCCATCCTTCCGGCGGCCTTCAGCGGCACCAGCGACGAAATTCTCAAACAGGCGTTCAGCCGGCGCCTGCCGCGCCCGCGCATCCAGCTGCGCATTGGCCCGGCCTTCACCCTGCCGCCGGTGACCGGCAAGGGCGACGAGCGCCGCCGCGCCCGCCAGCGCAACGCCGACGAGGTGATGCTGCGCATCGCCGAACTGCTGCCGCCCGAATATCACGGCGCCTACGCTGAGGAGATGGCGGCGCGGCGCGAGACGGGCGTTCTCTGACCGGCCTGTTGTATAATCGTTTCATCGAGGCGAAAGCGGCGGCCGGGCGTGAGCGGCCGCCTCAGCAGGTCTATCCATAATGGCTCTGATCCTGACCTTGCTGGGAGAATCATTCTATTTCGACCTGCCGGTCGGCGTTTCGGGCTGGCTGGCCTGGTTCGCATTGGCGGTCTTCACACTGCTGCTGGCGCGCCGCTTCCGCACGTACGCCCCGCGCTGGGAAAACCGCCTTACCTTCCTTCTTATCGTCCTGCTGCTGGTTACGCCCCCCGCCGCGCTGGCGGTGGGCGTGCGCCTGCCGGATGCCGGCATGCTGCCGCCGCCCGGCAAGCCCATCACGCCGGTCGGCCCGGCGGCAATGCTGTTGGCCGCCATGCCCTGGCTGCTGGCGGCCGGGCTGCTCGGCCCGCTGCCGGCCGCCGGGCTGGCCGGGCTGGCGGGGTTCCTCCAGGCCGGCTTCGACGGCCATAACGCCTTCGACCCGTTCAACCTGGCCTTGCTGGCTGTGCTGCTGAGCGCCGCCCTGCGCCAGCGCTACCGCACCCTGCTCTACCGCCTCTGGCGGCGGCCGCTGCTGGCCGCCGCGGCCCTCAGCCTGGCCTATGGCCTGCTGACGCTGTTCACCACCCCGCTGGTGGTGAGCGGCACGCTGGCTGCCCGGTTGGATTACACCTTCGCCCGGCTGGGCTGGCTGGCCCTGGCCGGCCTGATTCAGTTGGTTTCGGCGGGCTTCGTGGGCGAGGTGGCCGCCTTTGCCCTGCCCGGCCGCTGGGGCGGGCAGGGGGCGCTGCTGCCTTCGCCGGGCGAGCGCAGCCTGCAGACCCGCCTGTTCAACCTGCTGGTGCCGGCCGCCCTGGCTTTCATCCTGCTGCTGATGGCGGGCATGTGGTGGGTGGCGGGCAATGCCGCCGCTTCCATGCTCGAACAGCGCCTGCGCACCACCGCCGACACCGCCGCCCAGGCTGTCCCGTTCTTCCTGGAAACCGGCCAGACGCTCATCAGCCAGCTCGCCGACGACCCGCGCCTGTATCTGACGGCCGGCGCGGCGCTGGAGAACCTGCTGGCCGAAGACCTGCGCTCGGTGCCCTACTTCGACCAGCTGGCCGTGCTGGACCGGGCGGGCAACCTGGCAGGCGGGTTCCCGCTGCGAGCCGGCAACGCCCTGCTGCTCACCCCGGAGGAACTGCTGGGCCTGGATCTGGCCTACGCCGGAGTGCAGTTCCAGATGTACGCCCTGCCGCCCGCCGCCGATGACCGCGCCGGGCGCATGACCTTCCTGCACAGCCTGCTGGACGAGACCGGCGCGGTGCGCGGCGTGCTGTTGGGCCGCACCAGCCTGAGCACCAACCCTTTCACCGACCCGATTCTGGACAGCCTGGACGCCATGCAGGCGATCAGCGGCTACGGCGTGCTGGTGGACGACCAGGGGTTGATCATGTACCATCCCGCGGCGCAGCTGGTCGGCACGACCTATTCCGGCGAGGTGGGCCGCACGCCGACCTTCGCCCCCCAGCCGGGGCTGGACGGCACCCGCCAGCTGGTCTATACCAGCCCCACGCCGGGGCGCGGCTGGGCGGTGGTGACCGCCGTGCCGGCCCGCGTGGCCCAGCAGACGGCCATGGAGATCGCCGCGCCGGTGCTGGGCGGCGTGCTGGCCTTGCTGGTGCTGGTGTACTTCCTGTTCTGGCTGGCGCTGCGCCGCTACGTGCGCTCGCTCAACCAGCTGGCCAGCGTATCCACCAGCATTGCCGGGGGCGACCTGGACCAGCCGCTGGCCCTGCAGGGCAGCGACGAACTGGGGCAGTTGGGCCGTTCGTTCGAGCAGATGCGTGTGAACCTCAAGGCGCGCCTGGATGAGATGAACCGCCTGCTCTCAGTGAGCCGGGGGGTGGCTGCCACGCTGGATATGGACAAGGCGGTCGGCCCGGTGCTGGAAGCCGCCCTGACCACCGGCGCCAGCGCGGCGCGGCTGGCGCTTACCCCGGCCGCCCTGCCGGACTTCCGGGAAGAGACGCCATTGCACTTCGGTCTGGGGCCCTCGGCGGCGCGCTACGCCGCGCTGGACGATGCCCTGCTGGCGCTCACCGCCCGCCAGCCGCGCGTGGCGCTCAGCCAGCCGGCGCGCGCCCGCCTCAACGCGCCGCCCGGCGCGCCGCTGCCGGAGGCCCTGCTGGCGGTGGCCCTGCGCCACGAAAATACCCATTACGGCGCATTGTGGGTGGCCTACGACCAGCCGCACACCTTCAGCGAGGATGAACTCAGTTTCCTCAGCACGGTGGCCGGGCAGGCCGCCCTGGCGGCCGCCAACGCCCGCCTGTTCCTCAGCGCCCGCATCGGCCGCCAGCGCCTGGAGGCCATCCTGGATGCCACGCCCGACCCGGTGCTGGTGACCGACGACCACGAGCGCCTGCTGCTGGCGAACCCGGCCGCCCAGACCCTGCTGGGCGGCGGCCGCGCCTTGCCGGAGGGCGCGCCCCTGCAAGACCTGGTGCGCCAGAAGGAACTGCTGGCCCTGCTGCGCGGCGCGAACGAGGGCGATTCGGCTGAGGTCGCCTTCCCGGAGAACCGCATCTATTTCGCCACCGCCTCCACCGTGCTGGCCGACGGCCGGGCGATGGGGCGGGTGTGCGTGCTGCGCGACATCACCCATTACAAGGAACTCGATGCGCTCAAATCCGAGTTCGTCGCCACGGTGAGCCACGACCTGCGTTCGCCGTTGACCCTGATGCGCGGTTACGCCACGATGATGGAGATGGTCGGAAACCTCAACGAACAACAGACCGGCTACCTGAAGAAGATCGACAACGGCATCCAGAGCATGGTGCGGCTGGTGAACAACCTGCTGGATCTGGGGCGCATCGAGGCCGGGGTGGGCCTGCGCCTGGAGATGGTGCCCGCCGCCGACCTGGCCCGCCAGGTGATTGAAGGCCAGCGGGCGATCGCTGCCCAGAAGCAGATCGAGCTGACCCTCGACGTGCCGCAGCACACGATGCCGATGGTTGAGGCCGATTCGGCGCTCTTACAGCAGGCGATGGCCAACCTGGTGGAGAACGCCATCAAGTATACCGAGCGCAAGGGCAACGTGGCGGTGGCCCTGACGGTGGACACGCGCGGCGTGACCTTCAGCGTGCGCGACACCGGCCTGGGCATTGCCCCGGTGGATGTGCCGCGCCTGTTCGAACGCTTCTACCGCGTGGCGGGCCGCGAGAGCCGCAAGCAGCCCGGCAGCGGCCTGGGCCTGGCCATCGTCAAGAGCATCGCCGAGAAGCACGGCGGGCACGTGCGGGTGGAGAGCAAACTGGGGGAGGGCAGCACGTTCACGCTGTGGCTGCCGTTGCGCCAGGCCGGGCGGTGAGGGGAGCGGGGCAGGGAGGGAGAACCCCTTGTTTGCTAACCCTTGATTTTTTGTTTGCAATATGCTAACATATGCCTGTGTATCGAATCTCCTATACAAAGCAGGCTGCCAGGGCGTTGATGCGGATGCCAAAGCACACGGCGAAGTTGGTCCGTGAGAAGGTGGAAAACATCGCCGCTGACCCATACGGCGACCACCCCAACGCTACGAAGTTACAAGGCCGCGAGGGCTATCGTCTGCGGGTAGGAGATTGGCGAGTCATCTATCAGGTACAGGATAAAGAATTGCTCATTCTTGTACTGAAGGTGGCGTCACGTGGAGAAGTGTATAGATGAAAGATATCCAGATTATTGAGCGCGACGGCAAGCCCGAATGGGCGGTTCTTCCCTATGAGGAGTATGTCTTGCTGGTGGAACAGGCGGAACTCCTGGAAGATATCCGCGATTACGACGCTTTGCGCGTCGCGGTTGAACGCGGCGAGGAAGAGGTCATTCCCGCCGAGGTGCTGAACGCCCTGCTGGATGGCGAAAACCCGGTGCGGGTCTGGCGCGAATATCGCGGGCTGACCCAGCAGCAACTGGCCGACGCCGCCGGAATCAGCAAGCCCTACCTGTCGCAGATCGAGACCGGCAAACGTACCGGCACGACGGAGGTGCTGAGCGCGCTGGCGGGCGCCCTGGGGGTAGGGCTGGAGGATCTGTTAGGGTAGTTGTGGTGGGTAAGCCCACTCCTCCGTTGGCCGAAAGGAGCAGCCGGGCCGACCCTTCACTTCGTTCAGGCCAGGCACTCTGCCGGTGCAAAGGTCGGCCTCTACGGCCATGTCGAATAACGCCTCTCGAATATCGCCCCTTAATCTTTGTCGCCTGGTTGTCTCAACCCTCGTTGACCGTTCCTTTCCTCAAATTATCCGACGGACTTTGTGAAAATTGACACCCATACTCTGTGGTGTTATACTAAATCGGCTTTGCCTGTCCGAAAAATAACGCCGCGGGCAGCGGCGTAGATTCTGAACTTCACAGGTGATTCATGGTTACCAACCTGCTGACCGATTATTGGCCCATTCTTGTCCTGCTGCTCGTCTCGCTGGGGTTTGCCGGCATCGCCATGGGCGGCGGCCTGCTGCTTGGCCCGCGCCGCAGCAGCGCCCGTAAACAAGAGGCCTACGAATCCGGCATGCGCGCCATCGGCCCCGGCACGCGCCAGATGCCGGTGCGCTTCTACCTCGTCGCCGTCCTGTTCATCCTCTTTGATATCGAAGTCATTTTCTTCCTGCCGTGGGCGGTCGTCTTCCGCCAGTATTATGAAAACGGCCTGGGCGCCTTCATCCTGCTGGAGATGCTGGTCTTCATCGTCATCCTGCTGGTGGGCTATGCCTACGCCTGGAAGAAGGGAGCCCTGGAATGGGAATAGAGCAGAAACTCGGTGACATGGGCGTGGTCACCGCCCGGCTCGAAGATATGGTCAACTGGAGCCGTACGCGCGCCATGTGGCCGATGCTGTTCGGGCTGGCCTGTTGCGCCATCGAGATGATGTCGGCGCAGGCGGCCAACTATGACATGAGCCGTTTCGGCATGGAATTGATGCGCCCCAGCCCGCGCCAGGCCGACCTGATGATCGTCGCCGGGCGGGTGTCGCGCAAGATGGCCCCCGTGCTGCGCCGCCTGTACGACCAGATGCCCTCGCCCAAGTGGGTGGTGGCGATGGGCGATTGCGCCTCGTGCGGCGGCGTGTTCAACAACTACGCCATCGTCCAGGGCGTGGATGAGGTCGTGCCGGTGGACGTGTACGTCGGCGGCTGCCCGCCGCGCCCCGAGGCCCTCATCCACGGCATCATGACCCTGCACGAGAAGGTCAAGACCGAGACGTTCAAGGATTGGGCCTAGGGAGCAACCCGGTTGGGGTTGTTACAGGGCAAAGTTGGTTGCCAGGTTGCTCATTTGCAGGTAAATGGATATGAACAAAACCCTCGAAAAGATCGCCGCTGACCTCAAAGCCGAATTCGGCCCCGAAATCGGGCTTATCCCGACCGAAGCGCGCGGCGAGGTCAGTTTCGTCCTGCCGGCCGAGCGCATCGTCGCCTTCGCTGCCGCGCTGAAGAAAAAACACAAATTCGAAATGCTGGCGTCGCAGACCGCCGTGGACTACTGGCCGCAACTGGCCCCGCGCTACCACGTCGTCTACCAGTTCACCTCGGTCAGCCGGAAGATTCGGCTGGAGGCGCGTGTGCCGCTGGACGGCAACGACCCCGAGATGCCCAGCCTGATTCCTGTTTACCCCAACGCCAACTGGTTCGAGCGCGAACTGTGGGATATGTTCGGCCTGCGCTTCACCGGCCACCCGGATCTGCGCCGCATCCTGATGCCGTTCGACTGGGAAGGCCACCCGCTGCGCAAGGACTACCCGCTGGGCTACGAAGAGGTGCAGTTCACCTTCAACTACGAAGACATCGAAGTGCGCAAGCCGAGGCCGAAAGAATAAGAGCCGGGAGCCGAGATTCGAGATTAGTTATTCGATTTGCGTGAGTTGTGCGCACTTCCAACATTATTGCCAGCCTCGAATAACCAATATCGAACATCGAATAACTGCTCGCGAATAACGATTATCGAATTACGAGAATGCCATGACCCTCGAACCCGTAATGGAAGTCACCGTCAACGACCTGAAGCACCTGCTCTCCGACCGGGCGGCCGAAGGCGACACGATGCTGCTCAACATGGGGCCGCAGCACCCCAGCACCCACGGTGTGCTGCGCCTGCTGCTGGAACTGGACGGCGAGATCGTCGTCAATTGCATACCGGATATCGGCTTCCTGCACACCGGCATCGAAAAGAACATGGAAGCCAAGACCTACATCAAAGCCGAGGTGATGACCGACCGGCTGGACTACCTCAACACCACCGGCAACAACCTCGTCTACGTCATGGCGATTGAGAAACTCGTCGGTCTGGACGTGCCGCCGCGCGCCGAAGCCATCCGCGTGCTCATCGTCGAGTTGCAGCGCATCGCCTCGCACCTGGTGTGGCTGGGCACCCACGGCCTCGACCTGGCCGCCATGTCCATCTTCCTGTATTGCTTCCGCGAACGCGAGATGATCCTCGACATCCTCGAAATGTGCGGCGGCCAGCGCATGATGACCACCTACTTCCGGCCGGGCGGGCTGTGGCGCGACACGCCGGTCGAATTCGAGGCGGCTGTCCGTGAGTTCATCCGCATCTTCCCCAAGCGCGTCGACGAATACGAAGCCCTGCTCACCAGGAACCCGATCTTCATCGACCGTACCAAGGGCATCGGCGTCATCCCCAAAGACAAGGCGCTGGAGTGGGGCCTCACCGGCCCGACGCTGCGCGGTTCCGGCATTGACTATGACATCCGGCGCGCCTTCCCCTACGCCGGCTATCAGGATTACGAGTTTGACGTGCCCACCGAAGAGGGTGGCGATGTGTACGCCCGCTACAAGGTGCGCATGCAGGAAATGCGCGAGTCGCTGCGTATCGTCCAGCAGGCGCTGGACAACATGCCGCTGGGGCCGGTGAACAGCGCCAACCGCAAGTTCGTGCCGCCGCCGCGCTCGGAACTGGGGCACAGCATGGAAGCCGTCATCCATCACTTCAAGTTGTGGACCGAAGGCTTCGAAGCGCCGAAGGCCTCGGTGTACATGCCGGTCGAGTCGCCGCGCGGCGAGTTGGGCGTGTTCCTCGAAGGCGACGGCGGCCCCAGGCCCTACCGCGTGCATTTCCGCACCCCCTCCTTCACCAACCTGCAAGCCCTGCCGTGGCTTTCCGAAGGCCATTACGTGGCCGACCTGGTCGCCATCATCGGCAGCATCGACATCGTATTGGGAGACGTAGACCGGTGAACGCGCTGCAAACCAAATACGCCAAAGAGGTCAAGGCGATTCTCGCCAAATACCCGGACGACCAGAAACGCTCGGCGGTGATGCCGTTGCTGTACGTGGCGCAGCGCGAGGCCGGCTACGTCAGCCGCCAGCATCTGGCCGACATCGCCGAGATCATCGAAGTGACCCCGACCGAGGTGGCTTCCATCGTCGGCTTCTACACCCTGTACCACGACCAGCCGGAGGGCAAATACCGCATCCAGGTGTGCAACGACCTGCCGTGCGCCATGCGCGGGGCGGATGCCTTCTTGCAGGGCGTATGCGAAAACCTCGGCATTGAAGTGGGCGGCACCACCGACGACGGGTTGGTGACGGTGGAAGCCGTGATGTGCCTGGCGGCCTGCGACAAGGCGCCGATGTTCCAGGTGCAGGACTATGAGAACATCACTTATTATGAAGAGCAGACGGTGGATAGCACGTTGAAACTGGTGGACAAGTGGCGCAAAGCCGGGGCGAAGAAGAAATGAGTACCGTCAAAGGCTCCCACATCCTGCTGCGCCACCGCGACAACCCGGCGCTCTCCACGTTTGAGGGCTACATCAAGGACGGCGGCTTCAAGACCTGGAAGCAGGTCGTGACCAGGATGACGCCGGAAGCGGTGGTCAACGAAGTGTTCGACTCCGGTCTGCGCGGGCGCGGCGGGGCGGGTTTCCCCACCGGCCTGAAATGGCGCTTCATTGATAAGAACAACTGGCCGCACTATGTGGTGGTCAACGCCGATGAGTCCGAGCCCGGCACGTTCAAAGACCGCGAGATCATGGAATCGAACCCCTGGCAGTTCCTCGAAGGCGTGATGCTGACTGCCTACGCGGTGAACGCCAACGTCGCGTACATTTACCTGCGCGGCGAGTTCTGGATGCTGGCCGCCGAACTGGATAAGCAGATCGCCCGCCTGCGCAAAGAGAAACTGCTGGGAATGAAACTGTTCGGCACGGACTACGAACTTGAACTGCACACCCACCTCGGCGCGGGGGCCTACATCTGCGGCGAAGAGACCGCCCTGCTCGAATCGCTGGAAGGCAAACTCGGCCAGCCGCGGCTGCGCCCGCCCTTCCCACCCTCCTTCGGCCTGTACGGCAAGCCGACCATCGTCAACAACGTCGAAACGCTTGCCAATGTGCCGCTGATCATCGAAAAGGGCGCCAAGTGGTATCGCAAGTTCGGCACCGAGAAGAGTCCCGGCACCAAGATCTTCAGCCTCTCGGGGCGGGTGGCGAAGCCGGGCAACTACGAACTGCCGCTGGGCACGACCTACGGCGACCTGATCATGACGCACGGCGGCGGCATCCCGGAGGGCAGGAAGATTAAGGCCATCATGTCGGCCGGCGCTTCATCCACTCTGATTGTGGCGGATGACAAGGCCCTCGCCACGCCGATGGATTACGAGAGCGTGCCCGCGCTGGGGGCGCAGTTGGGCTCGGCCTCCATCATCGTCATCGACGAGACGGTCGACCTCAAGTGGCTGGTGGACAAGACGGTGCACTTCTTCAACCACGAGTCGTGCGGCAAGTGCACGCCCTGCCGCGAGGGCACCTACTGGATGAACAACATCACGCAGCGCATCCTGCACGGCGAGGCCGAGCAGAAGGATGTGGATTTGCTGAAAGATGTGGCGATGAATATGAAGGGCAAGTGCCTGTGCGCCCTGGGCGAGTTCGCCACCGAAGCGGTCGTGTCTTCCATTGAGCGCTTCCCGAAGGATTTCAAGATTAAGGCCGGGGCGAAAACTATCGCCGGTGAACTGAAGGTGATGCATGACTGACGCCGTCAAGCCCAACGTCGAGACCACGCTGGTCAACCTGACGATAGACAATGTGCCGGTCAGCGTACCCAAAGGCACGCTGGTGGTGGATGCCGCCAAGCGAATCGGCATCGACATCCCGGTGTTCTGCTATCACCCCAAGCTGGAACCTGTGGGCATGTGCCGCATGTGTCTGGTGGATATCGGCCTGCCGGCGGTGAACCGCGAGACCGGTAAAGTGGAGACCGACAAGCAGGGTCGCCCGGTCATTAACTTCGGGCGGGCGCTGCAAACCGGCTGTACGGTGGAAGTGGCCGAGGGCATGGTGGTGGTCGGCTACACCGAGAAGGTGCAGAAGGCGCGCCAGGACGTGCTCGAGTTCCTGCTCACCTCGCACCCGCTCGACTGCCCGATCTGCGACAAGGGCGGCGAGTGCCCGCTGCAAAACCTGACGATGGCGCACGGCCGCAGCGACAGCCGCTTCATCTTCGATGAGAAAATCAAACTGGCGAAGCACGTGCCGCTGGGCGAGATGATATTCCTTGACCGCGAGCGCTGTATCCAGTGTGCCCGCTGTACCCGCTTCCAGGATGAAATCGCTGATGACCCGGTCATCGGCTTTGAAGCCCGCGGCCGTTCGCTGCAAATCGTCACCTATTCCGAGCCGGGCTTTGACTCCATCTGGTCCGGCAATACGACCGACATCTGCCCGGTGGGCGCGCTCACCACTACGGACTTCCGCTTTGGGGCGCGGCCGTGGGAGTTGCAGGCGTCGGCCAGCCTGTGCACCCACTGCCCGGTGGGCTGCAACACCACCCTCAACACGCGCCGCGAGGCCAAGGCCGGCGGCGAGATGGTGGTCAAACGCGTGATGCCGCGCCAGAACGAAGAAGTGAATGAAATCTGGTTGTGCGACAAGGGCCGCTTCGCCCACCACTACGCCGCCAAGGATGACGGCCGCCTGACCGGGCCGCTGGTGCGCAGGGACGGCAAACTGGTCGCTGCCACCTGGGAGAAAGCCCTGGCGCTGGTGGCCGAGAAGTTCGAAGGCGCCGGTAAGGGGTTGGTAACGCTGGCGGGCGGCAAGTTGACCAACGAAGATCTTTATAACCTGGCCGGGCTGGCGAAGGCGCGCGGCGGCAAGGCGCTGCTGGACAGCCGCATGGCGGGCGGCGACCTGACCGCCCAGGTCGGTCTTTCAACCGGCAGCAACCTGGCTGACCTGGGAAAGGGCGACGCGGCGCTGGTGGTGGCCTGCGACCTGGAAGAAGAAGCGCCCCTCTGGTGGCTGCGCGTCAAACAGGCGGCCGAGCGCGGCGCGACGGTCATCGTCGCCAACCCGCGCCGCACCAAACTGGAGCGCCACGCGGCCTTCACCCTGCGCTACGAGTACGGCCATGAGGCCGCGCTGGTCACTGCGCTGGTCGGCTCGTTCTCGCCCAAGCGCGCCGACCTGCCCGCGGCGGTGCAGGCCCTGATTCGGGACAAGGACGTGAAAGATGCCGGGCAGGCCATCGCCGGGGCGAAGGATCTCATCGTGTTCTACGGCAGCGAGGGCACGGGGCTGGCCGAATCGGCGGCCTTGGCGCGCGCCTGCGCCAACCTGCTCATCGGCACCGGCCACATCGGCCGCCCCAACAACGGCCTCGTCGCCGTGTGGGACAAGGCCAACGCCCAGGGCGGCTGGGACATGGGCCTGCGCCCCTCTGCCGACCTGGCCGCCGACCTGGGCGCGGCCAAAGCCGCCTACATCGTGGCCGCCGACCCGGCGGGCGACAGCCCGGCGCTGGCCGAAGCCGTGAAAGCCGCCGGGTTCGTCGTCGTGCAGGACATCCGCCTGAGCGCGACCGCAGAACTGGCGGATGTGGTGCTGCCCGCCGCGGCGTTCACCGAGCGCGACGGCACCTTTACCAGCGGCGAGCGCCGCGTGCAGCGTTTGCATCCGGCAGTCCCGGCCTATGCCGGCCTGCGCGGCGATTTCGCCGTCACGGCGCAGATCGCCGCCCGGCTGGGCGTGGCGCAGGAGAAACGGCTGGCGACGGGCGTCTTCAACCAGATCGCCGCCAGCGTACCGGCCTATGCGGGCCTGACCAGCGCGGCGCTCTCCGAAGTGCGCGAGCAGTGGCCGGTCATCGGCCGCGGCGATGTGTACTACGGCGGCACGACCTACGACAACAAGCAGGGCCTGGGCGTTCAGTTGCCCGTCAGCGGCGACAGCCCGGCGCTGACCTTTGAGCAACCCGCCGAACCGGCGAAGTTCAAGGGCCTCAAAGCCGTGCCGGTGACGCGCCTGTACGACCGCGGCACGACGGTGACGCCTTCAGCCGTATTGCATCCCCGCCTGCCGGGAGCGTTCATCGCCCTCAGCGTGGAAGACGCCGATAAGATGAAAATCGAACCCGGCCAGAAGGTGCAGGCCACCCTCAACGGTGTGACCGTCGAAGTCGAAGCCCACATTGACAACAGCCTGGCGCAGGGCGTCGTGCTCGCCCCGCGCAGTTTTGGCCTGGCGATTGAGGGGCCGTGCGAGATTACGGTGAAGAAGTGAAAGGATGGTCGATGGTAATTGGAAACTGGTAACTGGTAACTGGTAATTACCTGCCTGTTCCACCGCAGAAGGAATTACCAATTACTGATGACCAATTACTGATCACCCATTACCGATTTCAGCATACCGAGACATTATGAACGAGACTCTTCTGCTCATCATCGAATGGACCATCAAAGGCGGGCTGCTGGCGTTTGGGCTGGCGACCGGCTTTGCCTACACCACGTTCTACGAACGCAAGTGGGCGGCGCGCCTCCAGATTCGCATCGGGCCGAACCGCACCGGCCCGGGCGGCTGGCTGCAACCCGCGGCTGACGGCCTCAAACTGTTCTTCAAGGAAGAGTTCACCCCGGCCAATGCCTACAAGTTCGCTTTCAACCTCGCGCCGGTGCTCACCATGGTGCCGGCCATCGTCATCATGGCTGTCATCCCGTGGGGCACGCAGATCGACTTTTTCGGGCGCATCATCCCGCTGGGCATCTCGAATGAATTGAACGTCGGTGTGCTGTTCCTGCTCTCGGTGGCGTCGGTGTCGGTGTATGGCATCGTGCTGGCGGGCTGGTCGTCGAACAACAAATACGCCATGCTGGGCGGTCTGCGCTCGACGGCCCAGATGATCTCTTACGAACTGGCGCTCGGCCTGTCGTTCATCGGGCCGATCATGCTGGCCGGTTCGCTGAACATGGCCGAGATCATCCGCGCCCAGCAGCAGGGCGTCTGGTACGTTGTCTATCTGCCGCTGGCGGCGGTGGTGTTCTACATCGCGGCTCTGGCCGAGGTCAACCGCTCGCCGTTCGATATGCCGGAGGCCGAGCAGGAACTGACCGCCGGCTACCACACAGAGTATTCCGGTATGAAGTTTTCGCTCTTCTTCATGGGCGAGTACATCAAGATGATCGCCGTGAGCGCCATCTGCGCTACGTTGTTTTTCGGCGGGTTTGATGGCCCGTTTGTGAACACCTACCCGCTGCTGGGCCCGCTGTATTTGGGAATCAAGATCTTTATCAGTCTGGGCCTGATGATCTGGATTCGGGCGACGATGCCGCGCCTGCGCTACGACCGGCTGATGGCTTTCGGTTGGAAGGTGATGCTGCCGCTCTCTCTGTTCAACGTTGTCTGGGCGGCGGCGGTCATCGTCTTTTTCAACGTCCGTTAATGGTTGGAGACTGAATCATGGCCAATGTGATAGGTTCGATTGCGGCGTTGATGAACGGGATGTGGACCGTCCTGAAACAGGGGCTCGAGGGACCGGTGACGGTGCAGTACCCCGAGGTCAAGCGCCCGGTGCACCGGCGTTTCAAGGGCCGCCACTTCCTGCGTCGCTATGAGAACGGCCTGGAGCGCTGCATCGGCTGTTCGCTGTGCGCCGCGGCCTGCCCGGCGGATGCCATCTTCGTGGAAGCCTCGGAAAACACCGACGACAAACGCTATTCGCCCGGCGAGCGCTACGCCAGCACCTACGAGATCAACATGCTGCGCTGCATCTTCTGCGGCTATTGCGAAGACGCCTGCCCGACCCAGGCCATCGTGCTGGGCGACAACTATGAAATGTCATTCACCGACCGCTCACAGGCCATCTACACGCGCGAGATGCTGCTCGACCCGGCGGCGCCGGACGCCCGCCCGACCCCGCAGAAGGTCGCTCCCGGTTCATTTGACCGTTCAATTCCCGATATGAAAGACCCGGACTAAGCCCATGCAGCCTGAATTGATCGTCTTCTTCGTGCTGGGTACGGTGGCAGTAGGCTCGGCCATCGGCATGCTCCTCAGCCGCAACGCGGTGTATTCCGCCCTGTTCCTGATCCTGAACTTCGCCACGGTGGCGGTGTTCTACCTGGTATTGGGCGCGCCGTTCATCGCCATGGTGCAGGTGACGGTGTACGCCGGGGCGATCATGGTGCTGTTCCTGTTCGTCATCATGCTGCTGGGCGCCGAACACCTGGAACGCCGCACCGGCGCCGACTGGCAGAAGCCCATCGCCGCGTTGCTGGGCGTCGTGTTGCTGGTCGAGGCCGGTTACGTGCTGCTGAGCGAAAGCGTGAGCCTGCCGGGCATCAACGTGCCCGCAGCGGACTACGGCGCGCCGGTCGCCATCGGCGAATTGTTGTTCAGCGAGTACCTGCTGCCGTTCGAGGTCACGTCGGTGCTGCTGCTGGCGGCGATGGTTGGCGCCATCGTCATCACGCGCCGCGACGCGCCCCGGCGCAAGAAACGTTAGAGGAAGAGAAGCGATGGTCCCTGTTCAATACTTCGTAGGTCTGAGCGCCATCCTGTTCACGCTCGGCGCGCTGGGCGTGCTGACGCGCCGCAACGCCATCATCATCTTCATGTCCATCGAGCTGATGCTGAACTCGGCCAACCTGCTGTTCGTGGCCTTCGCCCGTGCCTTCGAGGCGCTGTCCGGCCAGATCTTCGTGTTCTTCGTGATGACGGTGGCGGCCGCCGAAGTCGCGGTGGGCCTGGCGCTCATCGTGGCGGTGTTCCGCACCAAGGACACCATCAACATTGATGAAGTCAGCAGCCTGCGCGGCTAGGCCGGATAGAAGAGTTGAGGAGAATAACCACACATGCTCCTGAGTGAAGCCACCAACCCCGGCGGGGCGTTCAGCCTCGTCCCGTGGATCGTCTTCTTCCCGGCCATCGGCTTGCTGCTCAACCTGGCGGTGGGCAAACGCATGGGCGAGAAATTCATCGGCACGGTCGCCAGTCTGGCAGCCGGGCTGGCGTTCGCCGTCTCGGCGGCGCTGTTCTTTGCGTTGCAGGCCAACCACGGTGAAGCGGTCGCGGTACCGTTCCTGGACTGGATCCGCATCGGCGAGTTCAACGCCGGCTGGCATTTCCGGGTGGATACCCTCAGCGTGACGATGATGCTGGTGGTGTCCGGCATCGGCACGCTCATCCACATCTACGCCGCCGGGTACATGCATTACGACGTGCGCTACAAAGAAGACCCGGCCGCCTACAACCGCTTCTTCATCTACCTCAACCTGTTCATCGCCATGATGATGATCCTCGTCAGCGGCGATAACTACCTGATGCTCTTTGTGGGCTGGGAGGGCGTGGGCCTGTGCTCGTTCCTGCTCATCGGCTTCTGGTACAACCGCAGCCCGGACGGCACGCCCGGAACCGGCAACTCGTATGCTGCCAAGAAAGCCTTCATCGCCAACCGCGTGGGCGACTTCGGCTTCCTGATGGCTGTCTTCACCACCTTCTGGGTCACGCGCTCGTTGCAGTTCGATGAGGTCTTCCATGCCGTGGAAAGCGGCGAAGTGCCGGTTTGGGCGGTGTGGGCCATCACCCTGTTTATGCTGCTGGGCGTCACCGGCAAGTCGGCCCAGATTCCGCTCTATGTGTGGCTGCCGGATGCCATGGCCGGCCCGACCCCGGTCTCGGCGCTCATCCACGCCGCCACGATGGTGACCGCCGGCGTCTACCTCATCGCCCGTTCGGCGCCCATCTTCTCATCCATTGAAGCGGTGCACAACGTGGTCGCCTGGGTGGGGGCGGGCACGGCGCTGTTCGCCGCCAGCATCGCCGTCGGGCAGTACGACATCAAGAAAGTGCTGGCCTATTCGACCGTCAGCCAGCTGGGCTTCATGGTCGCCGCAGTGGGCATGGGCGCCTACGCTGCGGGCATGTTCCACCTCGTGATGCACGCCTTCTTCAAGGCGCTCCTCTTCCTCGGTTCCGGCTCGGTCATCCTGGCGGTCGAGCGCGGCCATCACCCCATCGGCGAGGACGCCGAACATGCGAAGCATGCTGACCATGGGCACGATGACCACGGACACGCCTTCGACCCGCAGGACATGCGCAACATGGGCGGCCTGCGCACGCGCATCCCCTGGACCTTCTGGACCTACATGATGGGCGCGCTGGCCCTGGCGGGCATCCCGCCCTGGTCGGGCTTCTTCTCCAAGGACGAGATTCTGACCGACGCGCTGCATTTCAACGTGAGCCTGTACGTTGTGTTGACCCTGGCGGCGTTCCTGACGGCGTTCTATATGGGCCGGCAGGTGTGGCTGGTGTTCTTCGGCGCGCCGCGCAGCCACGGCGCCGAGGCGGCCAAGGAAAGCCCGCCGACCATCCTCGCGCCGCTGGTGGTTCTGGCGGGCCTCTCTATGTTCGGCGGGTTCCTCAACTTCCCCGTCTTGCATCAATTTGGGCACTGGCTGGAATACACGCTCGGCCACCTCTACCACGCCACGGACTTCCTGTGGGAAGTTGCATTGGGCAGCACGGCCTTCGCCCTGGCGGCCATTTACGTTTCCTGGCTGGTCTACGGCCAGAAGCCGCGCCGCACCGTGAAGGAGAAAGACCCGCTCGAAAAAGCCATCCCCGGCCTGTTCGCCGGGATGAACGCCAAGTGGTGGGTCGACGAGATCTACGAAGACCTCATCATCCGCCCCTACCAGAAACTAGCCGCCTTCCTGGCCGACGTGGTGGATTGGCGCTTCTGGCACGACTGGTTCCACGACCGGGTGCTGCGGGATGGCTTCTTTGGCATCACGCGCTTCCTGGCCCAGCCGGTGGACCTGGGCGTCATCGACGGCATCGCCAACGGGCTGGCGCGCCTGGCGCAGGGCAGCGCCGCGGCGTTGAGCGTGCTGCAAACCGGCTTCGTGCGCAATTACGCCCTGTGGGTGTTCGTGGGCGTGGTGAGCATCCTGGGATTTCTGATCTTCCGCTAATGAGCGGAAAGTTCACGCACAAGGACTGATGATGGACTTCATTCTCGAACCCCTCAATCTGGTGACCTTCTTCCCGCTGGCGGGCGTGCTGCTGCTGCTGTTCATCAGGAAGGACGGCCCGGCGCGCTGGATCTCGCTGGTCACCTCGCTGATTACCTTTGGCATCGCCCTGTGGGTGCTGGCGCTGTTCGACCCCGGCCAGGCGGGCCTGCAGTTGGAGGTCAACCACCACTGGTTCTCGTTCTCCGGCTGGGAGATCCGCTACGCGCTGGGCATCGACGGCCTGAGCATCCTGCTGGTGCTGCTGACTGCGTTCCTCACGCCCATCTCGATTCTCTCGACCTGGCACGCCGTCGAAGACCGGGTGCGCGACTTCCAGTTGTTCTTCCTGCTGCTGGAAGTGGGCATGACCGGCGTGTTCCTGGCCCAGGACCTGTTCCTGTTCTACGTGTTCTGGGAATTCACGCTGGTGCCGATGTATTTCCTCATCGGCATCTGGGGCGGCGAGAAGCGCATGTACGCCGCCATCAAGTTCTTCCTGTACACCATGGCCGGCTCGATTCTCATGCTGCTGGCTATCCTGTGGCTGGGCATCGACGGCGGGTCCTTTTACGTGCCGCAGTTGATCGAACAAGGCGGCATCCCGGCAGACATCCAGGTCTGGCTGTTCCTGGCGTTTGCGGCGGCTTTCGCCATCAAAGTGCCGATGTGGCCGCTGCACTCGTGGTTGCCGGACGCCCACGTGCAGGCGCCCACCGCCGGCTCGGTCATTCTGGCGGGCGTGCTGCTGAAGATGGGCACCTACGGCTTCCTGCGGTTCAACATCCCGCTCTTCCCACAGGCGGCCGTGCAACTGGCCCCGCTGATGGCGACTTTGGCGGTCATCGGCATCCTGTACGGCGCGGCGGTGTCCTTCAGCCAGACCGACGTGAAGAAACTGGTGGCCTATTCGTCCATCAGCCACCTGGGCTTCGTGGTGCTGGGCCTGTTCGCGCTCAATGAGCAGGGCATCGCCGGGGCGATTTTGCAGATGGTCAACCACGGCATCAGCACCGGCGCGTTGTTTCTCATCGTCGGGTTCATCTATGAGCGCCGCCACACGCGTGAGCTCGACCAGTTCGGCGGGCTGTGGAAGATAATGCCGGTGTATGCCGTCATCACGCTCATTGTCAGCCTGTCCAGCATGGGCCTGCCGGGCCTCAACGGCTTCGTGGGCGAGTTCACCATCCTGCTGGGCGCATGGGGCGCGGCGAACGGCCCGCTGGGCTCGTACCTGTATGCTGCGCTGGCGGCGTTGGGCGTCATCCTGGCCGCTATCTACATGCTGTTCATGTTCCAGAAAATGTTCCTCGGCCCGCTGACCAACAAGAAGAACGAGAACCTGCTGGACCTCAGCCGCCGCGAGATTCTGATCATGGTTCCGCTGCTGGTGTTCATCTTCTGGATCGGCCTGTACCCCAAGCCGTTCTTCGGCCTGATGGCCGCCAGCGTGGAGCAACTCGTGGCGCTGGTGGGCGGCCTGCCCTGAGGGCGCAGCCATGCCAATCATTTCAAGCACCGACCTGCTCGCCATCCTGCCGACCGCCTTCGTGGTGGTTTGGGCCTGCACCCTGCTGCTGGTGGATGTGTTCGCCGGGGCGGGCGGCAAACGCCTGACCCCCTGGCTGGCGGCGCTGGGGCTGCTGGCGGCGCTGGTCCTGTCCGTGCGCGGCGGCGGCCTCGAACAGACCGCTTTCAACGGCATGCTGGAGGTGGACGGTTTCTCGCACGCCATCAATGCCCTCGTGCTGGGGAGCGGGCTGCTGGCCGTGCTGCTCTCGGTGGATTACCTGCGCCAGCACGGCATCGCCAAGGGCGAGTATTACGTCATGCTGCTGTTTTCCATCAGCGGCGTCATGCTGATGGGCGCGGCGGCCGACCTGATCGTGGTGTTCCTGTCCATCGAACTGCTCTCGATCCCGCTCTATATCCTGGCGGCCTTCGCCCAGCCGGACCCAAAGTCGGAAGAGGCCGGGCTGAAATATTTCCTGCTGGGCGCGTTCGCCGGCGCTTTCCTGCTCTATGGCGTGGCGCTGGTGTACGGCGCGACGGCCAGTACGCGGCTCTCCGAGATCACTGCGGCGGTGGCCGCCGGGCTGGAGAACCCGATCTTCCTGCTCCTGGGCGCGGCGCTCATCCTCATTGGATTTGGCTTCAAGGTGGCGGCCGCCCCGTTCCACATGTGGACGCCGGACGTGTACGAGGGCGCGCCCACGCCGGTGACGGCCTTCATGGCCGTCGGGGCCAAGGTGGGCGGCTTCGCCGCCCTGCTGCGGGTGTTCATCGTCGCCTTCCCCTCGTTGGGCGCTGACCTGGCTCCGGTGCTGATCGGCGTGGTGGCCGCCACGCTCATCATCGGCAACGTGGCCGCCATTGCCCAGAACAACATCAAGCGCCTGCTGGCCTATTCGTCCATCTCGCACGCCGGGTTCATCCTGATGGCCTTCGTGCCGTATGCCGACGATGCCGTTTACCGGGATACGCTGGCGGCGGCGCTGTTCTATCTGCTGGCCTTTGCGGTCACGTCATTCGGTTCGTGGGCGGTGGTGATGGCGCTGGAGAAGGCCGAAGGCAAGGGCCTGGAGTTGCAGGATTACGCCGGGCTGTTCAGGCGCCATCCGGGGCTGGCCGTGGCGATGTTCGTCTTCATGCTCTCGTTCATCGGCGTGCCGCCCACGCTGGGCTTTGCCGGCAAATTCTACCTGTTCCGCGCTGTGCTGGAAGGCGGCTACGTGGGCCTGGCGGTTCTGGGCGTGCTGACCTCGCTGGTCTCGGCCTACTACTACCTGCGGGTGGTTGTCGTGATGTTCATGCAGGACGGCAAACCGCAGGCGCAGGCCAGCCCGCTGCTCAACCTGGCGACGGCCGTTACGGCGGTCGGGACGGTGGCGTTGTTCTTCTTCAGCCAGCCGTTGCTGGATTGGGCGGCCGGCGCGTTCCTGCGGTTGTTCTGAGGAGCGGGGCGAACCAAGGAATGCTTCACCACAGATGAACTCAGACGATCACAGATTTCGCGAATTGCTCAGACTACGCAGACCGAACTTTCGGCAGAATCGCCCCGCGAACCGGGGCGTTTCTTATTCGGCGGTAAGAGAATAGGCGGCGCAGTACGTCAGGAACTTACCAGCCGCGCCGCTCGTTAATCGTATGTCCGCCATCACCCTGAGGAGGTGAACAATGTACCGCATCGCCGCCCGTTTGCTCCCCGCCCTGGCCGTCCTGTTGGCCGCCTGCACCTTTGGCGCGCCGGAACCCACCCCCACGCCGCGGCCGCCCACGCCGACTGCCACGCCCGCCCCCAGCCCGACGCCCGTTTCCCTGACGGGCATGGCCTTCGAGGACCCGGCCAGCGACATGGTGGATTGCGCCATCCTGTTGGGCGCCCAGAACCCGCAGGGCGACCTGGTGGCGGCGCGGGCTGTGCTCGAAACCGACCACCTGTACCTGGAAGTGAACACCGCCGCCCCGCTGGAGAACACCTACGGCTTCAGCCTGCAAGTTCAGGTGTACACGGGGCGCGATGAGGGTCTGTTCGCCTGGGACATGCGCCGCGGAACCTCGCAGTTTGGCGAAGTCGCGTTGGCCGACGGGGCTGCGCTGGCCGAACAACCTGCTGGCCTGGATATGGTTTTCGACGCGACCGCGGCCACCCTCACCGTGCGCATCCCCTATGCGCGATTGCAGCCGCCTTATGCGTTCATCCTTCTGCGCTCGTATTTCAGCGAAGCGGACGGCCGCCCGCAGTTGTGCGACACGCTGGACCTGACGGGAATCCATACCCTTACCCCGTAGCGAATCCGGGAGTTGATTCGGACTGGATTTGTCCTTATACTCTAATTACCCCTGGCGAACGGGGCGGTCTGTCCACGATGCGTCGCGGCCCGCATTGCCGAACACTGGAGGAGGATGGAATGAGCAACAGTGCAGTTCGATTGATTCTGGCGGCCAGCCTGGCGCTTGCCGGCTGTTCGGCCCTCGGCGTCACAGAGCGGGAGTATGTCATCGGCGACCTGGTGTGGGATGATCTCGACCAGGACGGCATCCAGGATCCGGAAGAACCCGGCGTGGAGGGAGTGAGGGTATTCCTGTACCGGCAGCCGGATGGCGAGAGCAAAGGGGTAATTGCCGAGACGAGGACGGACGCCCGCGGCGAGTATTTCTTCCCAGTCTCGGAATTGGATATCATCAACGCCGAATTCATCGTGGAGTTCGAGCCGCCCAGCAGCTATTCGTTCACCCTGATGGACCAGGGAAACGATGACGCCAAGGACAGCGATGCAGACCCGGCGACGGGGTTCACCATACCCTTCCGGGTTCCCGTCCGCGAAGAGGAAGTGACCACGCTGGACCCATGGGATGCCGGGCTGGTGTTCTCGTTCCAGCCGCCCAGCACTCCCACGCCCTCAGCAACGCCGGAGCCGGTGCTCACGCCCACCTTCACCCCGACGCCTCCTTCCATCTCCACCATGCCGCTCTCCTACACCACCTTCCCGGATGGCGGCGATGCCCGCGATTGCTCCACCAACTCCGCTGTGGATGACCCGGAGGTGGACATTGCCAAGGTGGATCTTGGCGTCACGCCGGATAACAACTTCTGGCTGCGGACGACCATGGGCGCCCCGCTGGTCAATGATTTCAGCTTTGCGATTGTGATTCTGATATTCAGCCCCGATGGCGTGCAATCGATGCTCTGGGAGGTTCACGACGGCGTGAATCGCATCGGGATGCGGGATCCGAACACGCGCCAACTGCTGGAGGAACAGCCGGAGGGACTGTTCATTGTGCATGACCTCGAAACCGGCGAAATCGTCTTCATGCTGCCGCTCAGCGTTCTCTTCCCGAAAACCAACAGGTTGGAGATCAATGCGTTCCACCTGGGCATGGAGGGCGATTCAGTGCATTGCGACACGCTGGACATCAACGACATCCCGGACGAAATCCTGCAATAGCCTGACGGGACGTTGAGAGGCGGCGGATGCTATAATCTCCCGCATGCCTCCCATCCGGGGACTGATCTTCGACCTCGACGGCCTGATCGTAGACACCGAAACGCCGGACTACGAGGCGTGGCAGCAGGTGTACCACGACCACGGCGTCGAATTGCCGCTGGAGAAGTGGGCCGGCATCATCGGCGGCACGGGCGAATCGGATTTCGACCCGTGCGACTATCTCGAAGAACTCGTCGAGATGCCGATCGACCGCGAGGGCATATGGATCCAGCGGCGCAAGTATTACGTGGAGCGGCTGGACAGCCAGGACAGTTTGCCGGGGGTGTGCGAGGTGCTGGACGCCGCACAGCACATGGCGTTGAAACTGGCGGTGGCGTCCTCCTCGCCGGAGAACTGGGTGGTGGGCCATCTGCGGCGGCTGGGCATCTTGGAGCGCTTCGACTGCATCTGCACCGCCGACGATGTGGAGAAGACCAAGCCCGATCCGGCCCTGTTCCTGGCCGCGGCGCACGACCTCAGCCTTTCCCCGGAAGAAGTCATTGTGTTCGAAGATTCGCCCAACGGCGTGCTGGCCGCCAAACGCGCCGGCATGTTTGTCGTGGCCGTGCCGAACCCCATCACCCGCCAGTTGGACCTGAGCGCCGCCGACCTGTGGCTGGAGTCGCTGAAAGATGTCCAACTAGAGAAATTATTGGAAATAGTCACCGCCAAGTAGGAAGAATGACATGGCAAGGACGAAAATTTGCCCGTACTGCGCTGAGAGAATAAAGGCTGCAGCAATAGTTTGCAAGCATTGCGGTAGGGATTTGCCTGTTGACGAGCAGCTGCTAGAGGATGTCATTGGCAAATCTACGGCAAGAAGCATAAGTTCAAGCCGGAAACCAGTTACTTTAAGCACTTTGCTTATTGGGTTGGTGATCTTGTTGGCCAACATCGGTCGATTTGTAGAAGCTAGTGAAAAGCTCGGGCGTGGAACTGAGCTTACACAGACCGCTCTAGAAAGGGGAACGCAGATTTCGCTTGTCCTACAAGCAACCCAAAGGCAACAAAAACTAGAACAAAGCCGATTCCTAACCGAGATTGCGTCAGTTCAAGCCACTGAAAGAACCTGTGTCTCCTGGGAAGCAGTCGGCAGAGATTTCGTGGATGCCACTGCCTGTGTGTATGGCAAAGTAATAGAATTCAGTATTTCTGAAGAATTGCAGTTTGTAATAAGATTCTCTGATAGTGCTTATGACTTTTCCGCTTTAGGCAGATTCCCTAGCGAAAGTGTGGCTTATCTATATCCTAGTAGTCTCTATTTGGGGGAATGCTTGATGGTTGTTGGTGAGATAACTGAAATAATCCGGTTTGGCAAATTGGTATATGTGATGAACCCTCCTGAAATTATCGAGAAATCCACCACTTTATGTGATTACTGACACTTGCGCAAGTAACTAAACCGTGGTCTGATCAACCGCATGGCCAAGGATAAGATAGCAAATTGGAAAGAAGCACGGCGCAAACGAGCCTGGGCATTGCACCAGACTGGCTGGAAGCAGAAAGACATTGCC
>JACPVG010000004.1 GCA_016191875.1 Chloroflexota bacterium | reverse complement strand
CCGATGACGGCAACGGCGGGCCGGGATTGCGTTCCATTGTGTTCTGCCATGTTAACCTCCGGAGGACAGGCCAGCCCGATTATACCCGCTGACGCGCCGATTTTTGGCGGGAGGCAAGTTGCCCGCCCGCCTTCGTTGCCCGCCGCGCGGGCTTATGCTATAGTGATTCGAGAAATCCTATGCAGAGTTCTTCTTCGACTTCGCGCCGCGCCGCCAACCGCTGGGTCTGGCAGGGGCGGGTACTGCCGGCGTTCTGGACGGTCGGTTCGGCGCTTTCGGTGTTCCTCAACGTGGTGCTGCTGGTCTCCCTGCTGGCCGTCAGCCGCCAGTTGTTCGCGCTCAAGGACCTGGTGCAGAACCAGCTGCTGGGCGGCCTGTATTACAACTTCATCCTCATGGATCAGGCCAATATCCAGACCAACGTGGTGGTGGATTCAACCATCCCGGTGCAGTTCGACCTGCGGGTGCGCACGAACACCGAGGTCATTCTGACGCAGGCCACCTCGATTCAGGGCGCTTCGGTGACGCTCACCACCGGGGGACTGAACATCGTGCAGGCGCCCACCAACATCATTCTGCCGGCCGGGACGCGCCTGCCGATCGCCCTGGACATCCTCGTGCCGGTGGATACAACCATCCCGGTGCGGCTGAACGTGCCGGTGGATATCGCCCTGGAAGAGACCGATCTGCACACGCCGTTCGTCGGGCTGCAAGAGGTGGTGTCGCCGTTCTACAATTGGCTGGCGCGCCTGCCCGGCAGCTGGCGCGAGGCGCGCTGCGCGCTGGGCTGGGGCGGCTGCCCGTGAACGACAAATGCGCCCGCAAGGGCGCATTTGTTATCAGATGGCGGGGGGCAGAGGCTCGTCGTCGTATTTGATCTTCGGTTTTCGGCGCGGCGCAAAATAGTACAGCCAGACGCCGAGGGGAATCAGCATGAGGGCCAGCCCGATGCATGCCAGCAGCACCAGTTCCAAGGGCTGGAAGATGGGCGGTTCCTCGATGGGCAGGAGATAGGACAGGGAATCCAGACCGGCGAAGAAGGCCAGGCCGATACCGGGGCAGGCGCACAGAATCAGGGTGAAGATGATGGCGACGATGCCGGCGGTGCGTCTATCCATGGACTGAGTATATCAGCGTAGCAGGGAGCAGGCAGTAGAAAGTGGGCAGTAGCCGATGAAATCGAAAAATCCTGCATTGTGCAAAATATTTTGCCATAATTTCTATATTGGCACAATATCTATCTTGCAAGAATCATTTGCTCTGCAATGCGGCGCGGTTTACAGGTTCTCGATCTTCACTGGCTCAATGCCCTTGTCCACGTCGAACCCGAACACCCGCCCGTAGAAGTACAGCTCGGCTTCCAGCGCGCGCTGGATGCTGGCCGCCTGGCGGAAGCCGTGCCCCTCGCCCTCGAACAGCACGTAGGCGGTGGGGATTTCCTTGGCCCGCACCGCCTCGAACATCGTTTCGCTCTGGTCCGGCGGCACGACCCTGTCTTCCGACCCTTGGAAGAAGATGACCGGCGCTTCGATCTGGCGGTAGTGGTTGACCGGTGAGCGGGCGATGTAGGTGTCCTTGTCCTGCGGGTACGGGCCGATCATCGTATCCAGATAGCGGCTCTCGAATTTGTGCGTGTCGGTCGCCAGCGTTTCCAGGTCGCCGATGCCGTAATGCGAGGCCCCGGCCTTGAAGGTCTTGCCAAACGTGAGCGCGCACAGGGTGGTGTAGCCGCCGGCGCTGCCGCCGCGGATGATGAGGCGCTCGGGGTCGGCCAGCCCCTGCGCCGCCAGGGTTTTCGCCCCGTTCTCGCAATCCTGCACGTCCACCACGCCCCAGTTGAGGTTGAGCCGCTGGCGGTAGGCGCGGCCGTAACCCGTGCTGCCGCCGTAGTTCACGTCCAGCACGGCGAAGCCGCGGCTGGTCCAGAACGGGATGCGCAGGTCGAACAGGCTGGGCGTTGCGCTGGTGGGGCCGCCATGGCTCATCACAATCAGCGGCGGTGCGGAGTCTTCCGGCGGCGTTACATCCTTGTTCTTCGGTGGGTAGTACAGGCCGTGCGCCGTCAGGCCGCCTTCGGTGGGGAACTCGACCGCCTGTGGCGTGGAGAGGTAGCCGGGGTCTACATCCACCTCGCTGGCGAATTTGAGCGTGTGCCATTCGTCGGCCAGCAGGTCGAGCATACGCACGCCGTTGGGCTCGGTCGCTGAGCCGCCCACGCACACCAGGCGTTCATCGGCCACCTGCACATAATCCAGATAGGTGAAGGACGACTTGACCGGCCGTAGTTCCCCGTTTTCCGCATCCACCATCCCCAGCGACCACTCGCCGTTCTGCGTGTAGATCGCCAGAATCGTCTGCGGCGAGAGAAAGCCATAGGAGAAGCGCCCGAACACCCACTGCGGGTGGCAGAACTCGGCCGGCATTTGCAATACCGGCGAGACGCGCTCCCCATCCCGCTTGCACAGATTCCACCAGTCATTGCGGTCGGAGATGAAGTACAGCGTGCCATCCGGCGACCATTTCGGCTGCACCGCGCTTTCCTCCGGCCCGCCGGCTACTTGATGGCGGTTGTGGAGCCGGCCGTGCGCATCGAGGTCGGCGACCCAGATCTCGGTGCCGTCCCACGGCATGTTGGGGTGATTCCACGCCATCCACGCCAGTTTTGTCCCGTCCGGGCTGATGGCCGGACGGGAATAGAAGTCGTCGCCGGCCGCCAGCGTCTCGGGCGTGCCGTCGCCCTCCAGGTCAATGGCCGCCAGCGTGTTCTCGGCCCCCTGGTCGGACCCACTGTGGTCTTCGACGATGCACACCAGGCGGTTACGCCGCGCGTCCACCACCAGGTCGGCGTAGCGCAGCGGGCCTTCGGCGGTGAGGGGACGCGGTTGCTCGCCGGGTTCGACAATGTAAATGCGCTGGTCGGCGAAGTGGGTGAAGTACACCGTGCCGTCATGGACGGTGTACGACCCGCCGCCGTACTCATGGGCGCGGCTGCGGGCGTCGTAAGGCGCGGGCAACGCGTCTTGCAGCGCGCCGTCCGGCGTGCGGCGGATGATGACGTTGCGCCCCTTTTCCTGCGGGCGTCCTTCGATGAAATACACGTCCTCGCCATCCAGCCGCGGTTCGCTCAAGCGCAACGAACCGGAGACGACGAGTGCCGCCGAGATGGGCGAGGGCCAGGAGCCGTAGGGGGTGGGGGGTGGGGGCATTATTCCTCCAGAATGCTTACACCGAGGTCTGCCCATGCACGGGCGATTCCTTCCAGCGTGTCACTTTGCTTATTTAGGATAGCGTCTATCAATTCAATACACGCTCTGCATCTCGTCGCGTTCCGGATCTCTCTTAAATTAACAAGGCCTCCCTCAATTCGACGATACCCTCTCCGCGCTCGCCCTATTGGATCCGAATGATAATGATGTGAGAACCCCAGTGTCCCCATTGAACTCATATAGTACTCATTGTCGATTGTCTCGTCGATATCCAGAATCGTTGCCTTTTCGCAATCCGGGTTGTTCAGGTGTTCAACCACTTCCTAGCCTCCCCCGCACCAACTCCACATACTCCTCATTCACCTCATAGCCCACATACCCGCGCCCGCAGCCTGCTGCCGAGATGGGCGAGGGCCAGGAGCCGTAGGGGGTGAGGGATGACATAGTGGAAGTATAGCAAGAAAGTAAAGACGCCTGGAAGCTTTATCCGTCGAGAATTCGCAGGATGCCATCTGCTCGATAAAGTCGATTGCGGCGTTGTCCTGTTGATTCGCGCAGGATCCCGAACTCTTCCAGCCTTCCAAAGTAACGCTGTATCGTTGTATAGCTGCCTATCTGGAGTTCAGTTTGTGCCTGTCCTATTGATGTGATGGGGGTTCCAATCAGGTAGTCTATGACTCGCTTTAGCTTGCTTGCATTGCGATCTATGGCTACTAACCGATGGTATTCTGTACGCAATTCTTGCAAGCGGCTGATACGTTGCGAAGCGTCTTCGGCCTGGGCATAGACACCTTTCAGAAAGAACAGCAGCCCATTTCCCATGTGCCCTGTTGGCTGACTGCCAGTAACTGGTCATAGTATTCCTGGCGGTTGGCCTCTATATAGTTACTTAGATAGAGCAGAGGTTGGGAAAGCAACCCCCATGCAACCAGCAGAAAAATTATCAGCAAGCGCCCTACGCGCCCGTTGCCATCCAGAAAAGGATGGATTGCCTCAAATTGGTAATGTATCAAACCAATGCGCACAAGCGGAGGCAGCTCGGAGGGGGCGTGAATGTAGTTTTCAAGCTCGGCAAGGCACCTGTTCATCTCATCTACCGGCGGCGGTACATAACGGGCATTTTGAAGTGTCGCGCCGGGGCTGCCAATCCAATTTTGGGTGCGGCGGAATGCGCCTGGTGTCATGGTTTCACCGCGTACACCTTCCATCAACACAGCATGGATTTCGCGGATTAGCCGGAGGCTGACAGGCAAAGCATTCAGGCGCTCCAGCCCAAAGTCAAGCGCCCGGATATAATTATGGACTTCCCTTACATCGTCTGTTTCTACAAAGAGATTGAGCTGCCTGGCCTCATAGGAAAGCAATTCTTCAAACGTTGCGAGAGTGCCTTCTATTTGTGAAGATTGAACAGCTTCTTTGCGTGCGAATGGCCGGGCGACGATGTGTGGGACAGGGAATGCATTACCTACTGCGGCAAGTTGCGCGAGACTTCGATCAGCACGGGAAAGCGCGGCTGTAAGATTATTTGTCCATGAAAATGCTGGCGGCAAGGGTTTGGGGATGAATGCCAGATAGCCTTGCCGGGTCGTGATGGCTCTGCCGGGCGCGTTTGTCTTGAAGTCTTCAGGTCTCATCGCTGTCACGTAAAACGAAAATAAGAAATATCCTTATTTTCATTTTAGCACGAAGATGAAAATAAGGATATCCGCGTAGTGTCTCCTTTAGATTGTCCCTTTCCTAATTACAACCCCTCACAGAATCAGTAGGCGCAGGTTAGGGATGCAAAGCATCCCAAGCTGCCCTACTTAAGTCGCTTCTTCGCCAACCCCACATACTCCTCATTCACCTCATAGCCCACATACCCGCGCCCGCAGCCTGTTGCCGAGATGGGCGAGGGCCAGGAGCCGTAGGGGTTGGGTGTCATGATTCCTCTAACTCTCAAAGATTAGCCTATCTGCGAAAAAACCTTCCACAGACTCGAGATCAAGCATAAATTTCGGAGGACGTGGGCGACCGTTGCTGTTGCGACCCTGGCTGTAAACTGACAGGCGGTCAACATTGCGCGCGGTCACGACCAAAAACAGAATCTCCTGCAAGTCGGCGCGCGTCTTTCGATAGCGTGATACGCTGGTTCGTTGTTCGCGCTCCAGCGTATATCTTGATTTCCCGCCCTTTAGTTCTTCATGCCATTTCTGGAAGCTGCGATTCTCATCGTTGTATTCAACATCGCACAATGCGAGCACGAGTCCATGTGCGCTGTATTGGTTTATAGATGCCTGCATCCCCGCACAATCGTTGAGAATTGCGCGATGGTCGTCGGACTTGATGGCTTTAGCTTTGAAATCCCAATTAATGGTGCGTTTGGCGTCAAAGGATGCCGTTCTTCGGGAACCGTATTGGTCGCCGGGAATGGCGAAATCCCTTTTCAGGGCTTCGCGACAGAGGTGCTCAAAGTAGAAACCCCACCATTCCATTTGCCGCCAGTTGAAGTTTGCTTCCTTTAGCTGAAGAACACTGGCCTTGCTATCCCAGGAGGATGGGATATTTGCAAGCAACCTCTTGGCAAGGTCAATCTCCGCCCTAAGGTTCTTGGGTATCTTCATTGAGCAGGAATTCCATCTGTGCGGCGGTCTGTTCTTTGCTCTTTTTGCCGGGTTTCCCCTTCGCCCGATTTAGGGTTGGCTCTTCCAAGTCGATCTTGTCAAAGGTAGCAATGAGCTGTTTTGAGCGGATTGACAAAGGCTCGGTAAGACGTTTCTCAGCCATCGCCGCGTATTTTTGAATCAACTCATATCCCACATACGCGCGTCCCATTTGGTGCGCGACTTTGGCGGTCTGACCGGAACCAAGAAAAGGGTCAAGTACTTGCTCGCCCGGATAGGAGTACATGGAAATCAAGCGGAATGGGATTTCCTCGGGGAACGGGCAGGGGTGGTCAAGGTAATCCGGCGGCACCGGCGCGATGTGCCAGATGTTGTTGGCCGTATCCATCGTGAACAGACGATTGATGGGATATTCTGCGTTTTCCTTCTCTTCAGGTTTGCGTCCTTGATAAATCGGCGGGCCGGGTTTCTTGAAGACGAGGATGTACTCGGTCATGATATTCGGGTAGAAATAGCCCGGATAAGGTTTCTGAATGGCGACCCCGGCCCGCTTCACTCCCGCGGTGGTCTTATGCCAGATGATGTCCTGATGGAATTCCCAGCCGTTATTCGTCAGCTCGTTGGTGATATCAAACGGCACCGGGAAATGTTTGCCTTCATACAGGACTGTGCCAATCACGATTGCACAGAAGCCGCCGGGTTTGGTCACTCTCAATACCTCTGAAAAGACCTGCACCAACCAGGCGACATATTCGCCGTATTCAGAATAGCCATTGCCATAGGCGCGGGTTCGATAATGCTCGCGCTTGTCCAGCGCGTGCACATCGTAGTCTATGGCGTTCCAATACGGCGGGGATGTCACAGTCAGGGCTACCGAATTGTCCAGCAGCTCTGGCATCGACTCACAGCCGTGAATGAATATCTTGTTCATCTGCACCAGTTTCCGAGGAAGGCAAATATGAAAACGCTGAGATAATTATACGGCATTGAGGTTGCTTATTCTGCCGATTGCCAACCCCACATATTCCTCATTCACCTCATACCCCACATACCCCCGCCCGCAGCCTGCCGCCGCTACGGCCGTCGTGCCGGAACCCATGAACGGGTCGAGCACCACGTCGCCGCGGTAGGAGTACAGGCGAATCAGGCGTTCGACCAGCGCCACCGGGAACGGGGCCGGGTGGCCCACACGTTTGGCCGACTCGGGCGCGATTTCCCACACCGAGAGCGTGGCGGCCATGAATTCTTCCTGGGTGATGTCGCTTTCACCCTTGTCCGGCCGCGAGAACGACTGCTTGGCGAAGATGAGCACGTATTCGTGCAGGTCGCGCAGGCGCGGCGCTTTGGCATTCATCCAACTCCCCCACGCTGTCGAGCCGCTGGCCCCTTTGGCCTTCTGCCAGATGATTTCGCCCATCGGCAGGAAGCCCAGCGCGATATGTGCTTGATAGAAAAACGCATTCATCGGGATGTAAGGCTTACGGCCCAGGTTGGCGATGTTGACCGCATACCGCCCGCCCGGCCGCAGGACGCGGTACACCTCTGCGCCCACGCGCGAAATCAGGCCGAGGTATTCATTCAACGAGAGGTCGTCGTCATACTCTTTGTTGGCGTTGTAGGGCGGTGAGGTGACGGCCAGCCCGATGCTGTTGTCCGGGATATGGCGCATGTCTTCGGCGGTGTGGCAATAAATCCGGTTCGCCCATTCGCCGGGGGCAGGCACTTCAATAGCCTTGAGCGCTTTCTCATCCAGCGGCTCAGCGAACAGGCCCTCGTACATGCGCCCATTGTAGAACGCCGAACTGTCGTGCGCCTCGCGCTTGCCCACGCCGAACGAGGAGGTGGCGGTGGGTTTCTTTTTGCGGGGGGAAGGCGTTTTTCTGTCCAAATTCATGGGTAAATTAGGCGTCTTGGAATCGGGGTAGGGGCGAGGCAAGAGTTGCGCAGCAACTCCCCTCGCCCTACTACATGATGATTATAGCCTTGCCACCCCCATTGCACAGGAAACAAAGCCCCCCGGGGTTTTGAAAACCCCAGGGGTCTGTTATGTCACGCCCGCAGGACCGCGCCGAGTTCGCGTTCCAGCCGCCCCACGATCTTCTTGCGCAGTTTGGCGACCTCGTCGTCGGTCAGGGTGCGGTCGGCGGCCTGATAGGTGAGGGCATAGGCGAGGCTTTTCTTGCCCGCGCCCAACTGCTCGCCGCGATAGACATCGAACAGGCGCACGCCAGCCAGCGTCGCGCCGCCGGTCTGCTCGATGAGCGCCTGCACCTGCCCGGCCGGGACGTTCTCGTCCACGATGAAGGCCAGGTCCTCCAGCACCGGCGGGAAAGCCGGGACCTCCTGAACCTCGTGGCGCGGCGGGGCGGCTTCCATCAGCGCGTCAAGGGCGAAAGTGCCCACCAGCACCGGCGCGGGGCCCAGGTCGTGCTGGCCGTGCACCGCCGGGTGCAGTTCGCCAATCGTGCCCACCTGCCGTTCGCCGGCCAGCAGGCGCGCCTGTTTGCCGGGGTGGAAGGACGGGTGCTGGCTCGGCTCGTAGCGCACGCCGGTCAGATGCAGCCCGCCCAGCAACCCCTCCACGATGCCCTTCAGGTCGTAATAGTCCAGCAGGCCGTCGCCGCCGCCCTGCCAGGCCGGCAGTTCGCGGCGACCGGTGATGGCGATGACCAGCCGCGGCTTCTCGTCCGGCAGCGGCCCGGCTTCCGACTCATGATAGACAAACCCGATTTCGAAGAACGCCAGCCGTTCGCGCAGGCGGGCGTTGCGTTCCAGGATTTCCAGCATGCTCGCCAGCATGCTCTTGCGCATCGCGAAGCGGTCCGGCGTGATGGGGTTCTTGACCGTGATGTAGGGTTTGGGGTCGGGCTGCACGCCGGGCGGCAGGCGTTTGGCCTCGCGCTCCGGGCTGGTGAGGCGGTAGGTGACGACCTCCTGCAAGCCCTGCCGCACCAGAAGGTCGCGCACGCGTTCCTCGAACTCCAACTCGGCGTTGTCCCGCTGCGGCGGCAGCACATCGGCCAGGCGCGTTTCGGGGATGTTGTCATAGCCATAGATGCGGGCGATCTCTTCCAGCAGGTCGGCTTTGCCGATGACCGGGTCGCTGGAGATGTCGACGCGGTGGTCGGGCGCGGCAGCGGAAACCACCTTGCCCTTCACGGAGGTCTTGAACCCCAGCCGCGCCATGATGGCGGCGATCTCTTTCGGTTTCAGGTCAATCCCCAGCCAGCGCCGCACGTCTTCCGGCGTCAGCTCGGTGGTCGGGTCTTCGTAGGGCAGGGGGTACCCGTCCACCAACCCTTCGCAGACCGCCCCGCCCGCCCACTGGCGCATCAGTTCCAGGCCGCGGCCCACGCCGCGCGGCGCCATGGCCGGGTGCACGCCGCGGCTGAAGCGGTACGACGCCTCGGAGTTCATCTTGAGATAGCCCAGCGTTTTGCGGATGTTGATGAAGTTCCAGTTGGCGCCTTCCAGCAGCACATTGGTGGTCTTTTCGGTCACTTCGGTGTCGGCGCCGCCCATAATGCCGGCGATGGAGTGTGAGCCTTTGGTGTCGCACACCAGCACAGTGAAGTCCTGCAATTCGTGCGTTTCGCCGTCCAGCGTGGTCAGTTTTTCGCCTTTCTTCGCCGTGCGGGTGATGAGCGTGGGCGGCTTGCCGCCCGCCCGCCGGACGAGTTCGTCGTAGTCGAAGGCATGCAGCGGCTGGCCGATGTCCAGCATCACGTAGTTGGTGACATCCACGATGTTGTTGATGGGCCGCTGCCCGGCAAGCCGCAGGCGGCGCTGCACCCATTCCGGGCTGGGGCGAATTTCGATGTCGCGAATCAGCCCGCCCACAAAGCGCGGGTTGAGTTCCGGGTTCTCGATTTTTATTGCGAACTGCCCGGCCACCGGCCCGTCTTCGGCCTTGAAGTCATACGACGGCTGCTTCAACTCGCGCTCGAACAACGCGGCGATCTCGCGCGCCACGCCGAGGATGTTGGCATTGCGGGCGATGTTGGGCGTGATGGCGATATCCAGCACCGCGTCGCCCATGGTGTCGGCCAGCGGCATGCCGGTGGGCGCGTCTTCCGGCAGCAGCATGATGCCTTCGTGCTCTTCAGAGATGCCCAGTTCCTTTTCGGAACACACCATCGAATAGGACTCGACCCCACGGATGACGGCCTTCTTGAGCGTCATCAACTGCCAGCCTTCAGCGTGGCCGTCGTACAGCGTGGTGCCTTCTTTGGCGTAAGCCACTTTCAGCGGCGGGTTGAGCGGTCCCTGCCCCTTGTAAGGGAACAGGTTGGGCGCGCCGGTCAGCACGGTGTGTTCGCGCTCGCCGTCGTTTACCCTGCACAGCGTCAGCCGGTCGGCGTTGGGGTGCGGGCCGACTTCCAGAATCTCAGCCACCACGATTTTCTCGCGGTCCCAGGCAATGCCCTTGACGATGAAGTCGTGCTTCTCGCCGGGCGGCAGCGGCAGCCCGACGAAAGTGATTTCTTCGATTTCCAGCCCGGCCATCGTTAATTTGTGTGCCAGTTCTTCAATTTCGATGCCGTCAAGGCTGACGTAGTCTTTAATCCAGGATAAGGGTGCTTTCATGGTCTACTCCCTATTCGATCTCGTTGTCGCCAGATTCTTCTTCGGCGAGGTCAGGCAGATAATCGACTGAGACTTCTTTGACAAATGATTGAGCCCCGGGCTCGTCTTGTCCGCGCCTGGTCTTTTTGAGATAACCGATATAGCCATTGATAAGTTTCGTCAGGTCTTCGGACTGGGAAATCAGCGCCGAATAGACTGCCGGTGGGAGATAGCCAAGCTCGTGTGCCATAACAAGGAAACTCACAGTTTCTTCCAGAGAACCACGCGCAATATAGCAAAAGCGAACGTTTTCCTGATAGTAGAACCGCCCGTGTCCTTCGGCGATATTGGCGGGGATACTCAGGGCGGCACGGCGCAACTGTTGCGCCATCGCCCATTTTTCCTCGACGGGCAATACAGGAATCGCCTCTCTATAAATCAGAAGGGCATATTCTTTCGCTTTACGCCATACATCCAACCGTTCCAAACCTGACAAACTCATGCAGCCTCCAAAATCGATGTTCGCAATTCGTTATTCGAGAAGCGTTATCCGGCTCTCCGATCGTGGGCTGTTTCGCCACCCATGCTGGTTTTCGAATATCTACTCACGAATATCGCCTTTTCGCCTCATTGCCTAATCCACTCGTTGACCTTAATATTTCAGAACTGCTCCAAAAACCGCACATCATTGCGCCAGAAATGCCGGATATCGGTGATGCGGTGCAGCAGCATGGTGATGCGTTCCGGCCCCATGCCGAAGGCGAAGCCGGACACCTTCTCCGGGTCGTAGCCGCCATGGCGCAGCACCGTCGGGTGTACCATGCCGGAACCGAGGATCTCCAGCCAGCCGGTGCCTTTGCACACCGAGCAGCCCTCGCCCATGCACACGAAGCATTCCACATCCATCTCGGCGCTTGGCTCCGTGAACGGGAAGTGCGACGCGCGGAAGCGGGTGCGCACATCCGGGTTGAACATCCGGCGGGCGAAGTCGGTCAGCGTGCCTTTCAGGTCGCCGAAGGTGATGTTCGGCCCCACCGCCAGCCCTTCCACCTGGTTGAACTGCATCTCCGAGCGCGTCGTCACCTGCTCGTAACGATAGACCATGCCGGGCAGGATGACGCGGATGTTCTCCGGGCAGTATTCGCGCATGGCGTGAATCTGGCCCGGCGAGGTGTGCGTGCGCAGGATGACGCCTTCGCGGTCGGTGTGAAAGGTATCCCACATGTCGCGCGCCGGGTGGTGGGCGGGGATGTTGAGGAAAGTGAAGTTGTAGTCGTCGCTCTCGACCTCGCGCGAGCGGTAGACCTGGAAACCCATCTCGGCGAAGATGGCGTAGATGCGCCGCAGGGTCTGGTTGGCCGGGTGCAGCCGCCCCAGCGGCCGGGCGCGGCCGGGCAGGCTGACGTCCAGATGTTCACTGGAAAGCGAGGCGGCCAGCGCGGCCTGTTTGAGGGCGGCCTGCTTCTTCTCCAGCGCGGCTTCCAGCGCCCCCTTGACCTCGTTGGCGCGTTTCCCTACCTGCGGGCGTTCCTCTTTGCCGAGGTCCTTCATCCCGTCAAACGCCGCCATCACGCCGGACTTGCGGCCCAGGTGTGCGCTGCGCCAGGCGGCCAGCGACTCTTCATCTGCAACCGCCTCCAGCGCGCCCAGCCCGGCGGCCTGAATCTCATCCAGTTGCTTCAGTATGTCCATCGTTCCTCCAATGCCGGTAGTCGATACTTGATACTCGTTATTCGAATCTTCCTCTTCATGCGACCTTCCAGGTCAGGTTCTGCTTTTCGAATCTCTGCTCACGAATTTCGGTTCTCGATATTCGAGTTTCTGCTCACAGGTTACCAATCACGCAACCTTTTTCGAAATTCCGATCACTATGCCTTGCTGACGGCCTTTCCTCATTACTGTTCACTAATAACGAATAACTCGCCTTAAAAACAAAACTCCCGTCCACATGGGACGGGAGGGAATTCCCGCGGTACCACCCACATTAACGGCTGTGCCGTTCACTCTATGCCAGCGGCCGGAGGATTCCGGCGATTGGCCCCCGCGCTAACGGGCGGGTCACGGCTCTCGCTACTAGGGCGTGGTGCCCATTCACAAGAACGGCTCACGAGGGAACTTCGACTGGTTTCAACTGGGAAGGGGTTTCAGCCTGCGCCCCAACCTCTCTGGCAGGTTCTGCCAGCCTACTTTCCTCGGTCGTTGCCTTTTCGTCTCAGTTGTTGCTCCCTATTATGTGAAAGACCGCGCAGGTTGTCAAGGGCAGTTCGGGTCATTCGGACTGCACGGCGTATTGGTGGGATTCGGTTGCGGCGTGCTGGTCTCGCGACCATCGCGCTCAGGCGGCTTGGTGGCCTCCGGCGTCGCGGTGGATTTGGGCGGGATGGCGATGAGCCGCAGGGACTCCAACGGCACATTGGGCGTCACGTCCTTTTCCGCCAGCCAGCACAGCACGCCCTGGGCGGTCGGGTGCTGGGCCACGTACCAGCCGGGTTGGAAACCATAGCCGACCAGTTTGAGGGTGGTACCCGCCTTGACCGTCAGCAAGTAGGCCCAGCCGGGGCCCGGCCCGGTGAAGCAGCCGGTATCGATATCCACCGTGAGGAGCGGTTCATCCGGGGCTTCGGGCGTGGGGGTGACCGTTTCGAATTCAATGGTCGCTTCTAGGCTCAACCCCGTGCCGCCGGCCTCATAGGCGCCCACATCGCAGGCCGGGCCGAAGGGGCGGGAGTAAGGCTCGCCGCGCTGGTCGGTGGCCGGGCAGGCGCCGGTGGCGGCTTCAATGGCGGGGCTGCCGGGCAGCAGGGCATGGGTGAGGGTGAAGCCGCCGTTGTCCGCCAGCACGTCCAGCAACAGGTCGGCGGGGGCGTAGGTGAGGCCAAAACGACAGCGCCCATCGGTATCGATATTGACGCCGGAAAGGGGCGGCGGGACGACGCCCGCCGCCGTGCTGAACTGGCAGTCCTCAATGCCATTGCGTGCCACCAGGACGTTGTCAATCTGCGCGACCGCGCCTGCTCCGCTCTGGGACACAAGACCAATGCCGGTATTGTCCGCGATGGTCACGTACGAAATCGACAGGCTGCCATCCGTGGCATAGATGCCGCCGCCCAGGTTGCCGCTCACCGTAGAATTGATCAGGGTGAGGTCGCCGCGATTGTCAATCACGCTGGTCGAAGCATGGTTGTTCGCCAGCAGGCTTCCTTCGATTAACCCGCTGCCGCCGCTATGGTTGAAGATGGGCGCCAGGCTGCCGCCGCTGTCCTCGATCGTGGATTCGCGCAGCACAAAGACACCGGTCTCGAAGTTGAGCAGCGCACCGTTGTAACTACTGAGCAGGCGCGAGCGTATTACTTCGAGCGTACCGCGATTCGAGATGTGGCCGGGAATGCTGGTCTCAGCGAAGATGATGCCGTTGCCGCGCATGAGCACTTCGGTCAGGCTGGCGCTGGCGGCGGCATCGATTTCCAGGCCGATTTTCCTGCTGTTGACGATCTCGCCTCCCAGCATGGCAAGGGAGCCGCCTTCAAACACGCTCACACCGTACTCGTTGTCGGTAATCTGTACGTTGTTGAGCGCGACAGCGCCGCTCACGCCCACACCGGAATGGTTCGGGCTGATGAAACCATTGTTGAAGATGATAGAATCCTGCACCAAGGCCTGACCGCCAAGAGACAGGCCATCCAGGGTGTTGTCTTCGATTACCGCATCGCGGATTGTGATTTCGCCATAGGAGGATATCCCATTGCTGCCGTTGGCGAAAAAGCGGCCGCCTTCGATTGCCATTTCGCCGCCGTTAACGACGCCTGTTCCGGCTGCTCTGGTCGCTTGCACGTTCACCAGCATCACCAACCCGGAACTGATGTGTTCTATGCCGCTGGGCGCACAGTTCTCGACCACGACATTCTCAACGCGGGCGGAGGCATCGCTGCGGATGCTGATGCAGTTGCCCGGCGCGCCCGCCACGGTATTGCGCACCGTGAGATTGCTGATGACCACACGAGCATCGCCGGACACGAGGATGCCGCCACGCGCACCGTCCCCATCGATGATGGTCACGCCCGCTCCCGAGCCGCGCAGCACAAGATCGTCGATAATGCCAAGCGCCTGCTGGCCGCTCATCGCTTCGACGAACACACCGGCGCCAATGTTGATGATGTCATCGTCATCCGCGCGGCCAATGGCTTCTGCAATCGTCAGGCAGGCCTGCACCGGAGAGTCGCAGGAATTCGCGTCATCGCCTTCCTTGGTCACGTACCAGATGCTGCTCTCGTGCAATTCAAAACTGGCGGTGGGGGTGGGCGTGGTAGCAAGGCCGGCCAGAATCTGGCGCGCCAGGTCCAGTGGGCCGCAGGCCAGCGCCAGCAGGGCCAGCGCCAACAGCAACCGGGGTGCCGCGGCATAGGATGAGGTCTTCATGAGGTCTCCTCCAAATAATGAAACGTACAGGCCAATGATGCCTAGAACGATAGCAGAAGCCAAACGCTATGGCAAGGGGTCTCTGGGGCTAGTATTGCGGCGTTTCCTCTAACACGCCTCTTACACAATGGCCGATGCCCAGCGAGTATAATGCCCGTTCGGAGAATTGACAGACATGCTCAGAGGAATCATCAGCCGCTTTGCCGGCGACCCCAGCAAACGCGCCCTGACCGAGTTCGGCGAAACTGTCGAGGCTGTCAACGCGCTCGAACCGGCGTTTGAGGCGCTCAGCGACGAGGCCCTGCGCGCCAGGACCCCTGAGTTCAAGCAGCGCCTGGAAGACGGCGAAACGCTGGACGACCTGCTTCCGGAGGCCTTCGCCGCGGTGCGTGAGGCCAGCAAGCGCACCATCGGCCTGCGCCATTTCGACGTGCAACTCATCGGCGGCATCGTGCTGCACGAGGGGCGCATTGCCGAGATGCGCACCGGCGAGGGCAAGACCCTGGTCGCCACCCTGCCGCTGTACCTCAACGCCCTGACCGGCAAGGGGACGCACCTGGTCACGGTGAACGACTACCTGGCGCGGCGTGATGCCCGCTGGATGGCGCCGATATACGACTTCCTCGGTCTCTCGGTGGGCGTCTTGCAGATGGGCAGCCGCACCGAGAACGGCCGCAAAGCCTTTTTGATCGACCTGAACCGCGAACACCAGCAGGAAGACCAGCACCAACTGGCGCTGGTGGAGCGCGCCGAAGCCTACAACGCCGACATCACCTACGGCACGAACAGTGAATTCGGCTTCGATTATCTGCGCGACAACATGACCCTCAACCGCAACGCCCGCGTCCAGCGCGGTCACCACTACGCCATCATCGACGAAGTGGACAACGTGCTCATCGATGAGGCCCGCACGCCGCTGATCATTTCCGGCCCCAGCCATGACGACGCCGAGAACTACGAGAAGATGGCCGTGGTCGTCAAGCGCCTCCAGATGGAAGATGTGGAGGTCAGCGAGAAAGACCGCACCGTGGTACTGACGGAACTGGGCGAGGCCAAGGTGGAGCAGGGCCTGGGCGTGGCGCTGCGCGACCCGGAACGCCCGGAAGATGTGACCCCCGAGCAGGCGCGCCTGATGGGCTACCTGCAGCAGGCGCTCAAGGCGCAGTTCCTCTTCAAGCGCAACAAAGACTACCTGGTGCAGGGCGGCCAGGTCATCATCATCGACGAGTTTACCGGCCGCCTGATGCCCGGCCGCCGCTGGAGCGACGGCCTGCACCAGGCCGTGGAGGCCAAGGAGGGCGTGAAAGTTCAGGCCGAGAACGTTACCCACGCCACCATCACCATCCAGAACTACTTTCGCATGTACGAAAAACTGGCCGGGATGACCGGCACGGCCCTGACCGAGGCCGAAGAGTTCGAGAAGATCTATAAACTGGATGTGATGGCGATCGCCCCGCATGTGGAGTACCTCGCCAACCAGCCCGAATCCGACCTGGAAGCGCTGAAAGCCAGGGATGAATACGGCTACGAGTATCACTATTACGCCCGCCTGGACGACCCTGACCGGCTGCCGGCGCTTTGGAAGCGTAAGGACTACCCGGACGTGGTCTACCGCACGGAAGAGGCCAAACTGCGCGCCATCGTGGCCGAGATCATCCAGATGCACGTCATTGGCCGGCCGGTGCTGGTAGGCACTACCTCGGTGGAGAACTCCGAGCGGCTTTCCAACCGGCTGAAAGCCGAGATGGTGCGTCGCCTGCTGGAGGTCCTGCTGGTGCGGGATACCTGGCTGGAGAAGAACGGGCGCGCCGATGACGGCCGCGCCATCCCGGAACTGGCCTTCCTCAACGAGCCGCTCGAAAAAGTCAACGTTGCCCAGATGCGCCAGGCGGGCAAAGCCCTGGAACTGCCCGCCACCCTGGAACACCCTGAGAACATCAGCCGCCTGCTCAACGTGCTGCGGCTGGGCGCGGAGCATAAAGAACGTCTGCAAGAGACGCTCAAGCGCGGCATCTCCCAGCAGGTGTTGAACGCCCGCAAACACACCGAGGAAAGCCAGATCATCGCCGGGGCCGGGGCATTTGGGGCGGTCACCATCGCCACCAACATGGCCGGGCGCGGCGTGGACATCAAACTGGGCGGCGAGATGGCCGAGGAGGTAGTGGCGGCCGTCAACCGCGTGCTGCGCAAAGCCGGCGCCGAAGACCCGTTCAGCATGACCATGGAAGACCGGCTGGCGGCGCTCAAACGCCTCAGCCCGCAGGATTACGGTATCTACGCCTCCGAGGTCGGCCTGTTCCTCCGTTCAATGGACGAAATGGAAAAGGTGAAGGAACTGGGCGGCCTGCATGTCGTCGGTTCGGAACGCCACGAAGCCCGGCGCATCGACAACCAGCTGCGCGGCCGCGCCGCCCGCCAGGGCGACCCCGGCTCGTCGCGCTTCTTCCTTTCATTGCAGGACGAACTGATGCGCCTGTTCGGTGGGCAGCAGGTGGAGGGCCTGATGCTGCGCCTGGGCATGGATGATGCCATCCCGCTCGAACACGGCATCGTCAGCCGGGTGGTGGAGCAATCCCAGACGCGCGTGGAAGGCGCCAACTTCGACAGCCGCAAGCACCTGCTGGAGTACGACGACGTGCTCAACTCGCAGCGCGCCACGGTCTACGCCCAGCGCGACACCATTTTCCTCAAGGACGATCTGAGCGCAGACGTGCGCGATATGCTCCAGGTCGAAGTGGCCCGGCGGGTGCCGGAGAACCTGGCTGAAGAGGAAGGCCCCTGGAAGCTGCTGGCCTGGCTGGAGCAGATCCAGCCCACCATGCTGGCCGGCGCGCTGGCCTTCCCCTCGTTCACCTACCGCCTGCTGCTGGATGAACTGCGCGCCGCCGGAGCCGGCGAGCGCAGCCAGTCACGCGCCGCCCTGCTGGGCCTGGCCGAGACTGCCCTGGCCGCCGAGGAAGAGCATGTCGTGCGCAGCGCCGAAGACCTGCTGGCCCAGAACGAGCAGCGCCTGGAGGCCATGCTGGATGAACGCCAGGAAACGCTGGATACGTTCATCGAGGCCCTGCGCTACGCCGACGAGACCGATACGCGCCCGGCCCGCGAACTGCTGGCCGAGGCCGAAAGCCTGCTGCACCTGCCGCTCAAACTGGACGGCCCGGAACAGCGCCTGCTGCGCGAAGAGCCTGCCCGGGCCGCCGGCCTGCTGGAAGACCAGGTGGAGCGCGCCCTCACCAGCCAGATGATCGCCCGGGTGGTGACGGCGGTGGAGCGCCGAATCAACCAGCCCCTGGAACTGGACGCCGCCGAACTCTCCGGCAGGGAATGGGATGAAGTGGCCGAGGCTGTGCTGGGCGCGACCCAGGCGGTATTTGCCAGCCGCCGCAGCCAGTTGCTGGGCGAGAACGGCCAGTTGGCCCGCGACCTGGACGCCCGCCTGAACGCCATGCCCGACCAACTGCACGACCAGCATTTGATGCAGCTGTTGCTGGCCCTGCCCCAGGGCGAACTGCTGGCCTTCGACCGCAAGACCCACCGCCAGGTGCGCCTGCGCACCATCCGGCTGAGCTACATCTACCATGCCGCCCGCCTGTTGGAAGACGCCGACGGCGAAGACCTTGCCGAGCGGGCGCTGGAACACCTGGAAGGCGCGCTGGATACGCTGACCCAGCTCTATGGCCTGAACGCCTGGGAGCAGATGAAGGCCAGCCCGCTGGCGATGCTGCGGCGCTCGGCGCGCGCCCGCCTGGCCGAGCGCCTGGGCGAGGCGGAATTCGCCCGCATCAAGGGCCAGCCCATGGCCGACCTGCCCGCCGACGTGCAGAAAATGGCAATCGAGGAACTGGGCCGCCAGGGCATCACTGAAACGTACCGCGGCCTGATCCTGCGGGTCATCTCCGAGTTGTGGATCGAATACCTGACCGAGATGGAAGCCCTGCGGGTGTCCATCGGCCTGGAAGCCTACGGCCAGCGCGACCCGCTGGTGGAGTACAAGGCGCGCGCCTCACAGATGTTCGCGCGACTCTTCGAGGACATGCGCGCCAGCGTGGTCAACCACATGTTCACCGCCTTCCAGGCCCGGCCCAGCGCGCCCGCGCCCCAGGCCCCCGCCTCGCAGGCGGCCGCCAGCCTGCCTGCCGGCCAGGCCGCAGCGGCAGACGGGGACGAAATCGAGGGCGGCAAGCGCAAACGCCGCCGGCGGCGCAGGAAGTAGGTTCGCGATTGTCGCGCATTTGTTATAGTGAGACGACCCGCCGCTCCGTATAATGGCAGGTGCGGCGGGCGCTGGAGGCCCCCGGTACTCTTTTCGGGTGTACGCATCCATCGAATTATGGTAGGCTTACGGAATTGTTAGGACGACATCGCCAGAGGGCTAATTAACGTGGAGCCTCAGCTCGAACCCCGGCACAGAATCTTCTACAAGTCCCTGCCCAAGGTGGAACTGCATCGCCACCTGGAAGGGTCTTTGCGTTTGAGCACCATGCTGGAGGTGGCGCGTACCTACGACCTGGACCTGCCTTACCGGGACATCGACGCCTTCCGCTCGCTGGTGCAGGTACGCGACGGCGAGCCCTTCACCCATCACAATTTCCTCGCCAAATTCAATACGCTGCGCCTGTTCTATCAGGCCCCGGAGGTCATCCGGCGGGTGGTGCGCGAGGCCATCGCCGACGCCGCGGCCGACAACGTGCGCTACATGGAACTGCGCTTCACGCCGGTGGCGCTCACCCGCATCAAGGACTTCCCGCTGGCCGAGGCGATGGACTGGGTCATCGAGACCGCCAACGAGGCCGGGGAGAGTTATGGCGTACAGACCCGGCTGATCGCCAGCGTGAACCGGCACGAAAGCCTGGAACTGGCGCAGGAAGTGCTGAAACACAGCCTTGACCGCAAGGACCGGGGCATCATCGCCCTCGACCTGGCCGGCGGCGAGGCGGACTTCCCCGGCCACAACTTTGTGGGTCTGTTCACCGAGGCCAGGCAGGCCGGCCTGCGCATCACCATCCATGCCGGCGAGTGGGGCGGCCCGGAGAACGTGCGGCTGGGCATCGAACAGCTGGCCGCCGAGCGCATCGGGCACGGCATCCGCATCATGGAAGACGCGGCGGTGGTGGCGCTGGCCCGCGAACGCGAGATCGTCTTCGAAGTCTGCCCGACCAGCAATTACCAGAGCGGCGTGGTCAGTTCCCTCAGCCACAATCCGCTGATGGGCATGATCAACGCCGGGCTGATCGTCACCATCAACACCGACGACCCCAGCATCTCGCAGATCGACCTGAGCGATGAATACGAACTGGCCTGCGAATCGCTGGGGTTGACGCTGGCGCAGTTGCGCCACAGCATCGTGCAGGCCGCCCGCGCCGCTTTCCTCAGCGACGGCGAGCACGCTGCGCTGGCGTCCTCGCTGGAAAGAGAATTCGCCGAGAAGAACGCCGCCGGGGACTGAGAGACCGGCGGTTTTGTTTTGGGGGTGTTGTAGAATACAGCCATTCGTCCCTTGTCCATTGTCCTTCGTCCACATCGCCGTGGACTGGCAGGACCCGGGACAAAGGACTACGGACACTCCTCATGACGCTTGATTGGACCCTCATCCCCACCGGCCGCGTGTGGGTCGACCCCGGCGGCCCGTTCGGCCTGGTGCCGCGCGCCTTGTGGCAGGAAGCCCAGCCGCCGGACGCGCGCGGCCTGGTGCCGATGGACCTCAACAGCCTGCTCATCCGCACGGGTGGCAAAACGATTCTGGTGGACGCCGGGCTGGGCGACAAACTATCCGCCAAGGGCATCCGCAACTGGAACCTGGAATGGCCGGAAGGCACCCTGCTGGACAACCTCGCGGCGCACGGCGTGCAGCCCGAAGATGTGGACATCGTCATTGACACGCACCTGCACGCCGACCATTGCGGCGGCAACACCAGGAAACAGGACGACGAAGTCGTCCCGGCCTTCCCCAACGCCGAGTACATCGTGCAGCGCATCGAGTTCGCCGACGCCATGCACCCGGACGCGCGCACGCGCGCCACCTACCTGCCGGAGAACTTCGTGCCGGTGTGGTCGGCGGGCCAGTTCCGCTTTCTGCATGGCGACGCTGAGATCCTGCCCGGCCTGCGCTGTGTGGTGGCGCGCGGCCACACCCGCGCCATCCAATGCGTGCTGTTGGAAACCGCGCCCGAACCGGTGTTGTTCATGACCGACCTGGCGACCTTTGCCGTGCACTTCGAGCGCACCGCCTGGGTGACGGCCTACGACGTGGAGCCGCTGGAAACCATCGCCAGCAAACAAATCTGGCAGAAGTGGGCGCTGGACACCAACGCCCTGCTGGTGTTCCAGCATGACAGTTACGTGCGCACAGCGCGCCTAACAAAAGATGAGGAAGGGCGGTTGAAGGTGGTGAAGGAAAGCGCGGGGTCGGTGGGGGCGTCGTCTTAAAATAAATCGAGTTGATAAATGTAGGGGCGGCCCTTGTGGCCGCCCGTTTGTTGTCTCAACTAAAGCCTGAACTCTAGATACAAAACTTCTTAGAGGCTGTTGATACAACTCTTTGTCCCAGAAATCTCTATTAGCGGCGTTTTCGACCATACACAAATGACATGCCTGTTCCGAAGCCAATGATGACCCCGACAACCGAGGCTACAATCGGCCCAACAATCAGAGTGACACCGGCAAGAACTCCAGTCGTCTGCTCCAGCCATCCCGGCAGTACGAGGGATCTAATAACTAACGCTGGAAGAATACCAATGAGTGTGACAAGGACATTGGCGACGATAACCCCTGGTAAGGTGCCTACTGCGCCTCCTAGAATGTACCGGCTGGCTGGTCGCCATCTCTCGACACAGTACGCAACTGCCGCTACAAGAACGAGGATCACTAAGAGAAACACATAGGCAGGAAGCACAAAGAAGTAAGGCATTTAGCGTAGTATAAGCCTCTACTCCACAAATAGCCTCCCGCAGGGTTGGGACGCTACGCATTCTTGACTCGCGGAGGGTGATTCACAAATAAGGTTCGCCCTAAATCTGCGTTGGCTCCTCGTACAACCCGAAGACGCCGCGCATCACGTCGGTGATTTCCTGCAGGGTGGCGTAGGCGCGCACCGCGTTCAGGATGTGCGGCATGGTGTTCTCCGTGCCCTGGCAGGCGCGGCGCAGGCTGTCCAACGCCTGGCCCACCGCCCCGCTGTCGCGCGTCCGGCGCACCTCGGCCAGCCGGTCCACCTGGCGCTGGTAGCCCTGCGGGTCCATCGCCAGAATCGGGATTTTGATGGCTTCGTTCGGGTTGGCGTAAGCGTTCACGCCCACGATGTTGCGCACCCCGCGGTCGATTTCGATCTGGTAGCGGTAGGCGGCATCCGAAATCTCAGACTGGAAGAAGCCCTTGTCGATGGCGGGCAGCACGCCGCCGAGGTCCTCGATGCGGCGGAAATACTCGTAGGCCTGCGCCTCGATGCGGTTGGTGGCGGCCTCCACGAAGAACGAACCGCCCAACGGGTCCACCGTGTTGACCACGCCGGTCTCCTCGGCGATGATCTGCTGGGTGCGCAGGGCCACGGTCACGGCGTCCTCGGAGGGCAGGGCCAGTGCCTCGTCCATGCTGTTAGTGTGCAGCGACTGCGTGCCGCCCAGCACCGCCGCCAGCGCCTGGATCGCCACGCGCACCACGTTGTTTTCCGGCTGCTGGGCGGTGAGCGAAACGCCGGCCGTCTGGGTGTGGAAGCGCATCAGCCACGAGCGCGGGTCTTTGGCGCCGAAGGTCTCTTTCATCTCGCGCGCCCAGATACGGCGGGCGGCGCGGTACTTGGCGATCTCTTCGAAGAAGTCGTTGTGGGCGTTGAAGAAGAACGACAGGCGCGGCGCGAAGGCATCCACGTCCAGCCCGCGGGCGATGCCCCAGCGCACGTATTCCATGCCGTCGGCCAGCGTGAAGGCCAGTTCCTGCGCGGCGGTGGAACCCGCCTCGCGGATGTGATAGCCGGAGATGCTGATGGTGTTCCACTGCGGCAAAGTCTGCGTGCCGAACTCGATGGTGTCCGTCACCAGCCGCATCGAGGGTTCGGGCGGGAAGATAAATTCCTTCTGGGCGATGAACTCCTTGAGGATGTCGTTCTGGGTCGTGCCGCGCAACTGGTCCGGGCGCACGCCCTGCTTCTCGGCGGCGGCGATGTACATGGCCCAGATCATCGGCGCCGGCGAGTTAATCGTCATGCTGGTGCTGACCTTGTCCAGCGGGATGTCGGCCAGCAGGATTTCCATGTCTTTGAGCGACGAGACCGCAACGCCGCACTTGCCGAACTCGCCGAGGCTTTCGGGTGCGTCGGTGTCGTAGCCCATCAGCGTCGGCAGGTCGTAGGCGATGGACAGGCCGGTCTGGCCCTGCTCCAGCAGGTACTTGAAGCGCTGGTTGGTCTCTTCGGCGGTGCCGAACCCGGCGAACATGCGCATCGTCCACAGTTTGCTGCGGTGCAGGGTGGGGTGCACCCCGCGCGTGTAGGGGTATTCGCCCGGCTGGCCGAGGTCGCGCGGGTAGTCCAGGTCGGCCACGTCCAACGGAGTGTACAGGCGGTTGATGGGTTCAGACGACGTGGTGATGAACTCGGGTTTGCTTTCCGGTAGTTTGCCCAACGACTGGTGCAAGGTGGTCTCTTCCCACCGTTCGCTGGTTTCTTTTAATTCTTTCAGTTTATCGCGGTCGTACATGCGCCGGTCTCCTGCGGGCGGGGTGGGGCAGCTCGGCGATTATATCATCTGCAAAAAACGTTTCGCCGCGCCTCCCGTTGACGCCCCCCCGCCTTTCGATTACAATACCCCGCGCTTCGCAAACCGGCAAGAAGCCTTCTTTTTGCCGGTCCGCCTGGAGTTTACCGGAGGTAAACTCCAGCATAAATTTCGCGAAGCGAAATTTATGCCCTCATCGTCTAGAGGCCCAGGACGGAGCCCTCTCAAGGCTCAAACCGGGGTTCGAATCCCCGTGGGGGCACCATCAGGAGACCAGCCGGGGGCTGGTCTTTTTTGAAGGACACTCATGCAGCCCGCAGACGATCAGGCCATCATCGCCATCCTCGTAGTCCTGCTCCTCGGCGCGGGCCTCGCGCTGGCTGGCAGTTCGGGCGGCGCGACGGTGAACGGAGTCCCGCTCTTCGCGCTGTGCCTCTTGCTGGCGTTCGCAATCCAGTGGGTCGCCTTCATTCCCGCCTTCCTCAAACAGACCGAGCGATTCTACGACCTCACCGGCAGCCTCACTTATGTGGGCGTCACTGGATTGGCTCTGGCGCTGTCCCCCGCCCCGGATGCGCGTACGTACCTGCTGGCCGGGCTGGTGGCTGTATGGGCGCTGCGGCTGGGCGCGTTCCTGTTCAGCCGCATCCGGGCCGCCGGGGAAGACCGCCGCTTCCGCGAGATCAAGCCCTCTTTCGCCCGCTTCCTGCTGGCCTGGACGCTGCAAGGACTGTGGGTTTCGTTCACGCTGGCGGCGGCGCTGGCGGCCATCACCTCCGCCCACCGGCTGCCGCTGGATGCCTTCGCCCTCGCCGGCCTGCTGGTGTGGTTGCTCGGCTTTGGCATAGAGGTCATCGCCGACTGGCAGAAACGGGCCTTCAACGCCGCGCCCGCCAACAAAGGCAAGTTCATCAACGTGGGTCTTTGGACCTGGTCACGCCATCCCAACTACTTCGGGGAGATCGTTCTGTGGCTGGGCATTGCGATCATCGCCTTCCCCGCCCTGCGGGGCTGGCAGTTTGTGACACTAATCTCCCCGGTATTTGTCACCTTGTTACTCACCCGCGTCAGCGGCATCCCGCTGCTGGAAGCCCGCGCCGACGAGAAATGGGCCGGCCGGCCGGACTACGAAGCCTACAAGGCCGGCACGCCGGCGCTGATTCCGAGGCGGCCGGCACGATTGAAGTAGATCGGCCGTCTTTACGGGGGTGGAGGGGTGCAGGACAACGAAACATCCGGCGGGACAACCGGGGGCGGGATATATTGGACCAGTGTGCCATCTTCGATATTGACAACATAGAAGCGCTGCTGTGCACCCTCAGCAGTATTTGAAGGTCGCCCTAAGACGATGAAGGAAGAGTCATCCAGCCAGTCTTCTGCTTCATTGATTGCCATCGGCAGCATGAATTCGGTAACTAGGCTATCAGTCGCCAGGTCTATGACCCGAACGACCCTTGAGACATGGTCCTGATAGATCGCCAATGAGAGGTCGGGCGAGAAGATCACATCAGAACGGGAAGAGGATTCGATAGAGAATTGATGCTCCACAGAGCTACCATCGAGCCGAAATTCAATCAGAAGGATTTCAGATGCCCGAGTATAGCCATCTTCCTCCAATACAGGGATTTCCACGATGAGTGACTGGGAGTCATCGCTCCATACCGGCGAAGCGTAGTAGGTCGTGTCACAAGCGATGCAGGACCACGCATAGTTCAGCAGTTGTTGTATTGCCCTTGTCCCCAGATTGAACAGGTTAACCGAGTCCGGTTTGGTAATGGCGACGTACTTACCATCCGGCGCGATAGAGAACTGCCCGCCCTGCCCGGTTTCTAGAAGAACTTCGTGCCTGAGGGTTTTCATATCAATCAGGTGCAAGTCGGATGTCAAGCCGGTGTTTAATTGATAATTGCCATGCGTGTTGAACAAAACAATGTCCGTATCAGGAACTTCAGCAATCTGGTAGGGAAATGCCGAATAGTCTCCCTCCATTCTGTATGCGTTCAACTGTTCAGCATTCAGAATTAATGTTGAAATCCCTGTTTCAATGTTGATCACCCTAATCTCACCGAGCGGATCGTATTGGCTGTACTCGCCACGCTGCCATTGTTGAAGATAGGTCGCGAAAACCAACAGCAAATCCTGGTCACGCGAAGGCAAAGCATGTTCGATTCGGCTGAATCCGTAGTCTCCTCCGGATTCATACGGCGGCAAGAGATTGAAAGGGGACGACCAAAGATACTTGATGGCTGTTCCGGGTCGCCATTCACACAAATGCTGGCCGTAAGTCTCCCGGCCGTCAGGCAACTGAACGCGGTAGGATTGTGCAAAGAGCACACGGTCCTCAGAACTGTAGAAGAATGTCAGATCCGCGTCGAAATATGGATCGTTATATTGTGAATAGATGCCTGCATCCGGTTGCGGAGTGACAAGAGGGGGCTGGACCGGCGTAGATGTCAGGGTCGGCTGAATCGTGCTTGTGGAAGTGGGACTTCCTGTTGCCGTCGGAGCGTTGGGGAGGGCAGGACCACAGCCCGAAAGAACAAAAATCAGAAGAACTAAGCGGATTCTAGATGATGTGCGTAACAAGCGATTTCCCTCCCTCGCTCTCTCACGGCTTCGCCAAGTCAAGCCGCGGGAAAGGTCTCTGAGAAACAACGAGCGGGGCGGGCGCGTGTCCCGCCCCGCGGGATTCAGGACTCGTCAACATCCCAACCTATAGGCAAGGGAAATCTCTTACTTCTTCGCCGGGCCGAAGGCCGTCACCGCGCCGGTGATGGTGCAGGAGGCCGCGCCGAACACCGGGTTGCCTTCCGCTTCCAGGTCAGCGCCATAAATATACGTGGTGCAGGGCGCCCAGTTGGCCGTCCCGTCGGCGTACCAGAGCACCACCTCGCCGCTGGCGAACTGGTCGTAGAGCGTCCGGTTCTTGATGGCGTAGGTCAGGATGGTGGTGTCGCCCAGGATGCCGTCGGTCAGGACGATGCAGGCAGAGGAGACGAACTTCGGCATCCCGACTCCGAATTCCCCTTGCAGGTGGCCGAGCGTGACGGTGGTGGCGGCATAAGCCGATTCGGTCGTCACCGTGCAGGAACCGCGATAGGCGACCACCTTCTGGCCGGGGGCGACATCGAACGTGTTGACCGTGTTTTCATTGTCCTTGGGCAGGCAGTCTTCCGGCCGCACGCCATACCAGTCAAAGAAAAACCAGGCCAGGTCCGGGTTGTAGTATTTGCAGTCGAAGCCGTCTGGCGGGCCGAACTGCGCCTGGTCGGCGCGGGCGGGACCGGCCGAACCAAGGGCGGTGACAGCCACAAACAAAAGCAGGCCGATCATCTTCAGTGTTTTCATCGGTGAGTCTCCTGAGGGAATACGAATGGCGGGCAGAATTATAGTCCCGAAATCGCCGCCTGCCCGCGTTGGGTGAAACCCAGAATCGCAGTCCGGCGTTCCGCGCTAGAATATCCTCCCAATGGCCCTGCCCGCGCCCTCCGACCTGCCGCGCCCGTTCGAGGTGGATGCTCTCAACCAGCGCGCCCACAGCCTGCGCCATCAGGATACGCGCCAGGCGCTGTCGCTGTGCCATCAGGCGCGCGACCTGGCTCTGAGCATCGACTACCAGAACGGCCTGGCGGAAGGCGCCTATCTCATCAGCCTGTGCCGCTTCATCCTCGGTGAGGGCGACGACGTGCTCGACCAGGCCTGGCAGGCCCACAGCCTGTTCCAGAGCCTGGGCGACCGGCGCGGCGAGGCCAACGCCCTCAACCTGATCGGCAACATCTACAGCCGCCAGAGCCGTTCCGCCGACGCGCTGGAGAATTTCCAGCGCAGCCTGGACCTGCGGCGCGCCATCGGCGACCAGGCGGGCGAATCCGGTTCGCTCAACAACATCGCCTTGGTGCAGCGCGACAACGGCCAGTTCCCCGAAGCGCTCGAGTCCCTGTTCGCCAGCCTGGAAGCCGCCGAAACCGTCCCCGACCCGGAATCGGCCGCCTATGCCCTCCATAACATCGGGAGCATACTGGCCGAGATCGGCGACCACGCCCACGCCCAGGAGTACTTCCAGCGCGGCCTGGCGCTCAACCAGCAGACCAACGACCGCGCCCTCGAGAGCACCATCCTGCTGGAACTGGGCCGCGCCCTGGCCGGCCTGGGCGACCACAGCGCGGCGCTCGACCGCCTCCAACATGCTCTGGCATTGAGCCAGCAGACCGGCAACCTCAACGACCAGGGCCTGGCCTGGCTGGCGCTGGGCATCACACAAGCGGAAACCGGCGACCACCCGCGGGCCGGGGCGTCGCTGGAGCGGGCCCTGGCGCTGGTGCGCCAGACAGAAGACGTCTCCGGCGAGACGGAAGCCTTGCTGGCTCAGGGACAGAACGCCCTGGCGCAAGGGCGGACGGAACAGGCCATCAGCCTGCTGCATCAGGCGCTGACCCTGGCCGAGCGACACGTCATCCAGCCGCAGGTTGGCAAGATTCACCGGCTGCTCTCACAGGCCCATGAGCAACAGGCCGACCCGGCCAAGGCGCTGGAGCATTTCCGGGCCTTCTACGAGACCGAGCAGCGCGTCATGGGCGTGGAGACGCAGCGCCGCATCCGCGCCCTGCTGGGGGGCGCCGAGGTGCAGCAGGCTCGCCGCGAGGCGGATGCCGAACGGCGCAAACGCCACGAACTGGCTTATGCTCTGGACGCGGCCCAGGAGAGCGACCGGCAGAAGGAGCAGTTGCTTGCCCAGCTGCACTCGCAGGCCGAAACGCTCAAGCAACTGGCGCGCGAAGACGGACTTACCAGCATCGCCAACCGCCGCTGGCTGGATATCCAGCTGGCCCGCGAAGTGGAGCGCGCCAGCCGTTTCGGGCACCCGTTGAGCATTGTGATGCTCGACCTGGATGACTTCAAATCCGTTAACGACACCTGCTCGCATCTGGTGGGCGATGAAGTCCTGCGCAGTGTGGCGCGGCTGCTGCGCGATTACACCCGCACGGTGGACGTGATCGGGCGCTACGGCGGGGATGAATTCCTGCTCATCCTGGTTGAAACGCCGCTCGACCGGGCGCAGACTGTGTGCGAAACCATCCGGGCTGCGCTGGCGGGCTATGGCTGGACCCAGGTGCACGCCGCCCTGAAAACCCTAACCGTGAGCGTCGGGCTGTGCGGACTGACGGCAGGGGATACGGCCCAAACGCTGCTGGCGCGCGCGGATGACCTGCTCTATCGGGCGAAACGGCAGGGCAAGGATCAGATCAGCGTTGAGGGATAAGGCTGGAGGGCATCCCCTCCTTCAAACTCATTGAGCCGAAAGTCCACCTATATCGCGAATTTCCCACGGGACGCGCAAATTTCCTATACTCAGGGCAAACCACCTGACAGAAGGAGAGCGAAAAACCTATGCCGATCCTGCCCAACTACCAGCATTTCAGCGGCCGCCACCCCGAAACCGGCAGCCTGCACAACGCGCTGGCGTATCAGGGCGTGACCGCCCCGCACACAGGCCAGCCCTACAGCGAAGCCCTGCTGCTGGGGATTAGCGGCGGCATCGCCTTCGGTTACTTCGTCTTTCAATACGCGGGCCATCTGCCCATCCTGGCGCTGCTGACGCGCAATACCTTCGATCCGATGCAAACTGTATTGGAGAGAATTGGAATTGTGCAAACCGTTTTGCAAACCGCTTCAGCGGAAAAGGGCTTCAAGAATCTGCTGGATACGCTGGAGAATGGCCGCCCGGCCATCGTCTGGGCTGACGTCCAGAGCCTGCCCTACAATTGCCCGGCCCAGGAGGACAACTACTGGGCGATGATGCCTCTCGTGGTCTACGGGCACGACGGCGAACAGGCTTACCTGGCCGACCGTTCCAGCCGGCCTCTGCTGGTGCCCGCCGAGACGCTGCACGCCGCCCGGGCGCGCATCAAGAAAGACAAGTTCCGCGTCCTCTCGCTCGACCCGCCCAACCCGGAACGACTACAGGCGGCGGTGAGCAGCGGCCTGTGGCAGTGCATCCGCCTCTTCACAGAGAAACCGCCGCGCGGCACCGCTCGAAATTTCGGGGTGAGCGCGTTGAAGCACTGGGCCAGCATGCTCACCAACACCCGCAATCCGCAGGGTTGGACGCGGGCCTTCCCACCCGGCCCGGCCATGTTTGCGGCGCTGGCGGGAAACGGCGGGCCGATGCCCGGCCTGTACGGCTGGGCGCTTGGCTGGGGCGATGGCGGGGCGGAGCGCGCCCGCTACGCCGACTTTCTGGACGAGGCCGCTCGGATCTTGAACCGGCCCGCGCTCAGGCAGGTCGCGGTGCAGTTCCGCCACAGCCATGCTGCTTGGCGGGAACTGGCCGCCCTGGCCCTGCCCGATTCGGCGCCCAGCCTGGCGGAAGCCCGCCGCCTGCACGATCGGCGCGCCCGCCTGTTCTGGGAACAGGGCGGCGAGGCGCTCCCCGATCTGCAGGAACTCGCCCGCCAGCAGCGCGCCCTGGCCGCCCGCATGGAGCGAGAATTCCCGCTCGACGAGACGCAGGCCGCCGATTTCCGCGCCGCCCTCGCCATCCAGGTGCTCAAAATTTACAGCCTTGAAGAGGAGGCCGTGACGGCGTTACGAGACGCCATGGCCTGAATCCGATGCTTCAGGCGGGAACCAGATGGCCGGCTCCTTCGTCTATCTAATAGCCTACCCACTCAGAAGGAGTCACCCAATGAACAAACGAACCTCACTCATCGCTCTTGTGGCCCTGGCCAGCATTTTCCTGTCGGCGTGCAGCCCGGCCCAGCCCGGCGCGGCGGCCGGTCTTGACCAGGCCGGCCTGATCGAAGCCCTGGGCGCGGCCGGTGCCGAAGTGGACCTCGGAGAACCGGTTGAGCAGGCCTTCTTCAGCATGACTGGCCAGATTCTCAGCGTCAACGGCGCGGACGTGCAGGTGTTCGAATACGCCAGCGCCGAAGACATGGAGGCCGACGCGGCCTTGGTGGCCGAGGACGGCGGCTCGGTCGGTACCAGCATGATCACCTGGGTCGCCACGCCGCATTTCTTCAAGTCTGGCCGGGTGCTCGTGCTGTATGTCGGCGACGATGCGGCCGTGCTTGAGTTGCTGCTCGGCGTACTGGGCGAGCAGTTCGCCGGCCGATAGCCAGGCGCTCCATATCCCCCGAACGTCCGGGACCCCCAGGCTCCGGACGTTTGCATTTAACGTACAATGGACCTATCCTGGCTGCCGAAGGAGTCGCTATGCCCATTCTGCTGAAACTCGAAGAAGCCCTGCTGTTCGGGCTGGCGTTCTATCTGTTCCTCCCGCTGGAAGCGGCCTGGTGGTGGTTCTTCGCCCTGCTGCTGGCCCCGGACCTGAGCGCGCTGGGTTATCTGGGCGGCCCGCGCCTCGGTGCGCTAACCTACAACCTGGCCCACCACAAGGGCCTGGCGGCGGCGGCTTACATCCTGGGGGCGCTGGGCAGCGCGGCCTGGCTGCAGGGCCTGGGGCTGATCCTGCTGGGCCACGCCAGCCTGGACCGGGTTTTCGGCTACGGCTTGAAGTACCCGGATGCTTTCCAGCACACCCACCTGGGTTGGATCGGGGGGAAGAACGCCAGCAGGGAAACCTATTGATGTTTACCTTACTCGCTTAAACATAACAGCCGACAAACCTCGGAGGTTGGTTCGGCAGAATCGAGCGGCTGGCAGGCAACCTCCGGGAGGTTGCTTTGGGCTTACCGACTGTTGTAAATCTCAATAGCACAGGGTCAGCCGGCCTGCACGGCCCGGATGGCGGCGGTGAGGTGGCGGGCGATCTCCGCGCCGCTTTCTTCCAGCAGATGGGTGAAATGGTCGCCGGGGATAAGACGCACATCCACCGCGCCGGCCACAACGCTGGCCCAGCCGCGCGTATTGTCCAATTCGTTGTTGGTCCGGTCGGCCGTTGAGCGGAAATAGAGCATCGGCACATCCTGGCTGGGCGGCAGGTACTCGCCACGCATCGATTTGCCGAGCTTGAACGCCTCCGGCCGCGGCAGCCATTGTACGCCAAGCCGGTTCTCGATGATGTTCACGATGCGGCGGCCATAGCCGGGCAGGCCGCGCACCCGGCGCAGCACGAACTGGATGCGCTCTTTGGTGTTCATGGCCGCCACGTGTTTTCTCAGGTAGCGAAAAGACATCGAGAACAGTGAGTTGCCGGTGTGCCCCGGGCCGCTGGTGTCCATCATGAACAGCAGCGCCACCGGGATGCCTTTCTCGCCCAACTGGCGGGCCATCTCGTAGGCGATCAGCCCGCCCAGGGAATGACCACCCAGCACGCAGGGCGCGCTGCCCGCCACGCGTTGGATCTCCGCTACGTAGCGGGCAGCCAGTTCCGGCAGGCTCTGTTGGTTCCAATCTTTCTGCGCCATCGTCCAGGAGTTGAAACCGTAAATGGTCAGGTCGGGCGGCAGGTGGCGGATGATGTCGTGGTAGCCCAGGATGTCGCCGCGCTGGGGGGTGACGAAAAACACCAGCGGCGGGCGGCCATCGCCCTGCTGTACGGGCACCAGGAAGGAGCGGTTGATCTCTGTGTGTGCGCCGGTCTGGATGCTTTCGGCCAGGGCGGCGATCGTGGCGGCGGTGTACAGCACGGCCGGCGGCAGGTAGTGCCCGAGTTGGCGGTGAATCTCGACGAAGATGCGCGCCGCCTGGAGCGAATCGCCGCCCAGTTCGTGGAAAGCATCCCCGACCCCGATGGGTCGGATGTCGAGCACGTCCTCCCAGATGGCCGTAAGTCGCCGTTCCAGTTCCGTGCGCGGCGGGACATACTCGCTGGAAAGCGCCGGGCGCTGGCCGTCGGGCGGCGGGAGGGCCTTGAAGTTCACCTTGCCATTGGGCAGTTTGGGCAGCGTCTCGACGAAGATGAAGAACGAAGGGATTTTGAAGGCCGCCAGCGAGGGTTGCAGGAACTCGCGCAGGGCGCGCGGTGTGGGCCGCGGTTCGTCGGCCGCCAGGTAGGCGGCTAGGCGGCGCGAACCCTGAGAGTCGCTGTGCGCCAGCACGGCGGCCTCGAGCACCTGCGGGTGCATGAGCAGCGCCGCGCTGACCTCCTGGGCGTTGACGTTCATGCCGCGCAGCTTGACCTGGAAATCTTTCCGGCCTCGAAAATACAACAGCCCATCCTCGGTCAGCCAGCCCAGGTCGCCGGTGCGGCACACCAGACGTGCCGGGTCGTACGGGTGCGGCACGAATTTCTCCTGGTTGAGGCTCTCGTTGCTCAGATAGCCGGAGGAGATCTGCGGAGTCCAGGCCACGATTTCGCCCACCTCGCCAGACGGCAAGGGCTGGCTGTTGTCGTCCCAGATGAAGACCTCCGCCTCGGGGAGGATGTAGCCGGCCGGAAGCTGGTCGCCTTCGAACTCGTCGTCGGCGCGGTAGACGATATTGGCCAGCCCGCCGACCTCCGACGAAGCGAAGCCGGTCGCCAGCAGGCAGCCGGGCGGGAAGTTCTCGCGCAGCAGATCCAGGTCGGAGCGCATCAGTTTGTCGGCCCCGGCGGAGATCAGCCGCAGCGACTCCAGCCGCGCCCCGGCCACGCTGCGCGCCACCTGGCGGTAGAGCGCCGGCGGGCAGTTCAGCGTGGTGATGCCGTGCCGGTCCAGCCAGTCCCCGAACCCGGCCAGGCCCTTCCGCTCGACATCGAAGAGATAGTGGGTCGCCCCGGCCATCAGGGAGTTGAGGAGGTTGCCGTGGCCGGAGGCGTAGTTCGGGTTGCCGAGGTGGGCGACGCGGTCGTTGGGCGCCAGTTGCCGCCGGGCGAACCCCTGGCGCGCGCCCTGCAGGCGGCTGGCCTGGTTGGCAAGCACGCCCTTGGAAGCGCCGGTGGAGCCGGAGGTGAAGATGACGGCGAAGTCATGTTCGGGGGTGACCTTAATTCCCGGGAGGGAGTCGGGGTAGCGCGGGTCCTCCAGGATCTCGTCCAGGTTGAGGAGCGGGAGACCCAGTTTCCGCGCCAGTCCCAAGTTGGCCGTGTTGGTGAGGATGGCGCGGGCGTTGAGCGCCGCCAGGATGTCTTCAAGTTGTTTGAATGGAAAAGAGGTCTCAAGCGGCGCGTGGATGCGCCCGGCCTTGAGCGCCGCCAGCATCCCGACGGCGATGAAACGCTGGCGGCCGAAGAGCAGCGGGACGAAGTCTTCCGGGCTGTCAAAGACCGCGAGGATGGCGTGCGCCGCCCGGTTGGAAGCCGATTCCAGTTCCCCGTAGGCGCTGCTGCCCTCATGGTCCACCAGCGCCAGGGCCTCCGGCTGCCGCCGGGCGCGCCACGAGATGATCTCCGCCAGGGTTGTCTGCCAGAGTTCTTCCGGCAGCGGCTGGTAGCCGGGGTTGAAGGCACTGTCCAGGTATTTGCGGGCCGGTGGTGAGGAGATGACCAGCGGTTCGTTCATCCTTCAGCCTTGAGGCGCTTGCTTTGAGCCATTCGGTTTCAAGGTGCGCCGAGCACCTGGTTGGCATATTCCACAAAACCCGAGTCCCAGTACTCCTCTTCCGTAAGCATGCGGTCGATGAGGTCGTGAGGCAGAGCCCATTCCTGGAATGTCTGCACCGTCGCGAAGTTGATCTCGCCAGTGGGTTTCAGGTTCAGCCAGCACATCCGAGCAATCAACTCGGGATCCAGCCCTGTGGCGGCGGCGAGGATCTCGATGTTATGATCGGACTTGCCCTCGTTGTAAAGTTGGCGCACGGCCTTGAGATAGGCCACCATGAAGCGGTTGCCCAGGTCGCGGTTTTCGGTCGTCAGGCGCTTACCAAAAAGCACATAAGAATACTCCATGTCTGGGAGTAACTGACCGTAGGACTTAAAGATGACGGCGTTGCCAGAGTCCAGGATATGGGTGAGGAGCGGTTCGGTGGCCGTGCCGCCGTCAATGGCGCCGTTGGCCAGGGCGTCGATCAACGCATCCTGGGGAACATCCTCCAGAATGATATCATCCAAACTCAGCCCATAATCGTTCTTCAGCCAGCCCTCATAGGTGAACCCGGCAAAGCTGCTGACGCGCCCAGCAAGCTTCAGTCCGCGCACCGTCTCGGCGGAATCCAGCGCGCCGCTTTCTGCCAGGTCCCTGCGAACGAACATGGCCGGGGCGAGACAGCCGTCTTCCGGCGAGTAGCCTTTGTTGGTCACCACGCGCACGTCGGGTTCGCTTGCCAACAGGTTGATCAGCCCGGCGCTGATAGCCCCTGAAACCACCTCCAGGTCGCCACTGACCACCAGCGCCAGCGCTTCGGACGTACTCTGGATGTCCTGGGTGACGATGTTTATGTTCTGCTCGGCAAAGTAGCCTTCTTCCATGGCAACAAAGAACGGCGCGTTCGAGAACTGCGGGTTGATGGCCAACACGACGGTATCCGGCTCAGTCGTCTGGGTCGGTTCCGCGGGGGCGGGGGTCGCTGCGGTCGAATCGGGCGGCGCATCGGTAGCGATCGCGCCGCCGCAACCGGCCAGAACAAAGACACCGAGAGCGATAAGGGTGAAAAGATTGCTGCGCATGAAGTCCTCCGTACTTACTGGGGCAACTGGGCCGTGCTGGTCGGTTGGGGGAAATTGGCCTCGACCACCGCGGCTCGTTCTGCCAGATCATCAGGCCGCAAGGCGGCCAGTTCCCGGCGCAGCGAAGCGGCGATCTGTTCCGCACCGCGGTTGCGCAGGATGGAAGCGTGTTCGCCCTCTACAACTTCGATGCGCACGCCGCCGCCGCCCACCACGTTGTTCCAGCCCATAGATTTATCCGGGTTGTTGGGGGCCATGTCCTGCGAGGCTTTGAAAAGCAGGACAGGCAGGTCGCTGGCAGGCGGCAGGTAAACGCCCTTATAGAATTTGGCTTCGCGCTGGCGGCGTGTGAGGGGAAGTTCCAGGTTGAACTTGCGGCCCGCCTGGCGCGCCAGACGCTCGGCCTTGAGGGGAATCTGGCGGGCGAGGTCGATTCCAAACCGGAATTGCTCGCGCCCCCTCAGCCGCAGCAACTGGCGCAGCATCCGGCCGCGCTGGTGATGAAAGACGCGCTCGGCTTCGAACCCGGGGCCGTAGGTGTCGAACATGAACACCAGGGCGACCTGACGGCCGTGCTGGCGCAACCGGAGCGCCATTTCGTAGGCGACGATGCCGGCCAGCGAATGCCCGCCGAGCAGGTAAGGCCCTTCGGGTTCGATCTCCACCAGACGGGCGACGTATTTGGCGGCCAGTTCCGGGATGGTCATCTGGCGCAACACGTCCTGCGGGAAGACCCAGGAGTTGAAGCTGTAGATGGTCTGCTCGGGCGGCAGGTTCTGGACGATGTGGCTGTAGGCGATAGCATCGCCGCGCCGCGGCGTGATAAAGAACAGGTACGGCCTCCGGCGCTCGCCCCATTGGACCGGCACCACAAAGGGCGGCTGCTGCTTGTCTGCCGGGCTGAGGGCGAGCCTTTCGGCCAGGGTGGCGACGGTCGGGGACGTGTACAGCAGCGCGGGCGGCAGGCTGCGGCCCAATCGTTCCTCGATGGCGGCGAAGATGCGCGCCGCCTGGAGCGAATCGCCCCCCAGTTCGTTGAAGTCGTCCTGCGCGCCGACGGGCCGCACGTCCAGCACGTCTTCCCAGATGGCGGCCAGCTGGCGTTCGAGTTCGCCTTGCGGCGCAACAAATTCGTTGGAAAGCGTTGGGCGCTGGCCGTCCAGCGGGGGCAGGGCGTTCAGGTCCACCTTGCCGGAACTGCGGCGCGGCAGAGCGCCCATCTGGATGAAATAGGAGGGCAGCATGTGGCGCGCCAACCGGGTGCTCAGAAACGCGCGCAGGGCCCGGATGTCGATCTCGCCAGAGTCGCTCACCACGTAGGCGGCAAGGCGCAGGTTGCCGTATCTGTCAGGCAGGCCGCGCACAGCCGCGTCGCGCACCTGCGGGAAAGCCCCGACCAGGGCGGCCACCTCGGAGGTGTTGACCCACATGCCGCGCACTTTGAGCTGGTCGTCGATGCGCCCGGCCAAGTAGAGCAGACCGTCGGGATCCAGCCAGCCGGCGTCGCCGGTGCGGTAGAGGTACGCCCCCGGCCGTTCGGGGTCATCGAAGTATTTGCGGGCGTTGGCTTCCGGGTTAGCCAGATACACTTCTGGCTTTTGGGCGTAGCGCATGCAGACCTCGCCGCGTTCGCCGGGCGGCAACGGGAGACCCTGTTCGTCGGCAATCACGAGTTCCACGCCGGGCGCGGCGTAGCCTGCCGGAACCTGGTCGCCTTCGAGTATGTCGTTGGGGCGCAGGCAGAGGCCGGCGACGCTGCCGGTTTCGGTGGTGCCCAGACCCATCGAGAGCAGCGTAGCGCCGCTGAAATGGCGCTGGAACAACTCGACGTCGCTCTTGAAGATGCGCTCGCCGCCCAGCTGGATCAGGCGCAGGGAAGGAATGCTCTCTCCCTCGGCGAAATCCTTGACCACATTGCGGAACGTGCTGGGCGTGGCCCCCCAGCGCTCGATCTGGCGCGCGTTGCACCAGGCGGCAAAATCCTGGCTGCCGGCACGTTCCAGGTCGTAGAGGTGATGCCGGCCGCCCGTGGTCAGCGCTGCCCACATGGAGAACTGGCCGGAGGCGAAGTTAGGGCTCTCGGCCTTTACGCCGCGTTCCTGGAAGTAGAACTGCTGGCGGACGGCATGCATCCCCATGCGCTGCAATTGCTGGGCGTGGGTGCGCGGCACGCCCTTGGGGCGGCCGGTGGAGCCTGAGGTGTACAGCACGGAGAGCGTGGCTTGGCGGCCGGGGTCAATGCCCGGCGAGTCTTCGGGCAGGCCGCCGTCGGCCAGGGTGGCCTGCAATTCCAGACGCGGCCCGCCAAGCGCCTGCGCCAACTCGGCGAAGCGGCGGTCATAGACCAGCGCCTGGGGCTTCAGGTCATTCAGGATCGCGCGCAGCTGCTCGACGGGGAGATATGGCTCCAGCGGGGCGAAGAACTTGCCGGCTTTGAGCGCGCCGATCATCCCGATGCCCAGTTGAGCCTGCTTGCCGAACAGCAGCGCCACAGGCCCGGCGCCCGGGCTGCACAGGTTGAGAAGGGCGTGCGCCAGGCGATTGGCCCCGCGCTGAATGGCTGCCAGCGAAAGTTCCGAATCCAGGTCAGCGAGGATGACCGCGTCCGGATGCTCGCGGGCCAGCCCCTCGAAAACCTCCAGGAGGCTGCGGGACCAGTAGCCTTCCGGCAGCGGCTGGTAGCGCGGGTTGCTGGGTGTGGCAGGATACCGTCGTTCCATGCTCATGGATAGCGCAGGCCGCGAGCGTGTCCGTTCCCGGCGGGCGTCACTCGCCCAGCACGGATACGGCGTACTCCACGAAGGCCGGGTCCCAAAGTTCTGCCTCGGTCACAATGCGGTCGATGCGGTCGGCGGCCACTTCCCATTCCTGCCATGGCAGGGTGGCCGTGTAGTCGATGCGGCCGTTGGGGTCCATGGACTGCCAGCAGATAGTGCGCAGGAATTCCGGCTCGAAGCCGAAGACGGCGGATGCGATCTCCAGGTTGCGGTCAGTCGGGCCTTCCAGGTACTGGCGGACGCCTTTGAGGAAAGCCACCATGAAGCGCTGGCCCACTTCCCGGTTCTCCACCACCAGCCCGGTGCCGTATATGACCAGGCCGGAGGAGATATTGTCCAGGTATCCCTCGTAGCTCAGGAAGATCTCCGTATCGGTGGCCTGGAGCACCTGGCTCAAGGTGGGCTCGACGACCACGGCCGCATCGATGGCGCCGGTGTTGAAGGCATCAATGACGGCGGCCTGCGGCAGCAGGTTGAAGTTCAGGTCGGCCAGGCTGAGCCCGTGTTTCTGGCGCAGCCAACTGTCCATGATGTAGGAAGTGGGCGTGGTGGGGCTGAGGCTGTAAACGAGCGACAGGACGCGCTGGGCATCCTCGAAGGCGCCGGATTCAATGAGGTCGCGGCGGGCGATGACGGCGTTGCTCACGCAGGTGCCGGGAACGGCCTTGCCCTTATCGGCGGCGATCTTCACGCCCGGTTCCTGGGCCACCAGGTTGAACAGCGAGGAGTTCAGCGAGCCGGTGGCCACGTCCAGGTCGCCGGTGGCCAGGAGCGGGAGCATATCGTTGGTGCGCTCGAACTCGGTGAATTCGACGATGATATTCTGCTCGGCGAAGTAGCCCTCTTCAAGGGCGATATAGAGCGGCAGACTGGTGAAGGCCCGCGAGATACCCAGGATGACGACATCGGGTTCAGGAGTTTCGGTGGGCTCCGGCGCGGCGGGGACGGTTGTGGCCGGGGCCTGCGCCGGTGGGGCGCTGGTGGCGGTCGCTGTACCCCCGCAAGCCGTCAACAGCACAGAACAGACGAGAAACCAACGAATTGATCGTTGAACCATACCATCCTCCTCCTAAGTACTCAAAATCCGCCGGGGTCACAGAACTGCGCTTTGCCCTCCCGGCGGATAGCCAACCTCATTGTACAACACGTTCGCCCGATTTTACCAGAACTGCCAGGCGGCGAAGATTAAGACGTTCCCGGCAATACTGAAGTCGGGAGAAGCGGCTGCAAAGGTTCGCCAGTATCAGAACCCGGCGTGCGTTCCGGGCTGGGAATTCGTTATCGATAACGCTATCGGCCAACCCACCCTTGAGGCCATTGCGCAGCCGTCCTAAAAACCGTTATTCTGGTAGTGCGGCGGACAGCGCGTAACCGGCCTCCGCCGGCCAATCCCGCAAGACCCCGTTCCACCCAAGAAGGAGTCCCTGCATGTTGAGGAACCTGACTTGCCCAAAATGCAACCACGAAATGGATGAAGGCAGCATCAGCGAGAGCACCCGCCTGAACTATGCCTCCAACAAACTTACCCGCCCGTTCGTCGGCAAGTTCGTGCCGCTGGCGGCGGCGCGCGCCTGCCCGGCCTGCGGCTACGTGGAACTCTACCTCGACCCGCAGCGGCTGACGCAGGTGCTGGGGCAGTAGACCCGGCGTGGTATCATCGCCGCGCCAAATCCGTTTCCAGTTCCCGGAGCCTGTCATGAGCCAGACCGCCGAACGCGCCTACCGTCCCATCGAGGTATTTGCCACGACCAGCACCATCCGCGGCTGGCGCAAAGAGGCCATCGCCGGCCAGCCGGAGACCGGCGGTTTCGCCATCATCAGCGATGAGGGCGACTACCTGCCCGGCGGCGAGGGCGCGGCCCCCACGCCGCTGACCTACTTTGTGGCCGGGGCGGCGTTGTGCCTGCTTTCGCAGGTCACCCAGGTCTCGAAGATGAAGAAGATCGCCATTCAGGGCGAGCAGGTCAGGGCGCGGGTGCGCTTCCATGAGGAAGGCTCGGTGCTGGCCGGCACCAAGCAGGGTTTCTGCGACTCCTGGGAAGTGGAACTCTCACTCGAATCGGAGCACCCGGCCGAGGACATTTGCGAACTCTACCGCCTGGCGCACCGCATGTGCTTCGCCGAGGCCGCGCTGCGTGACGGCGCCCGCCCGGTGTATAAGCACTTCCTGAATGGGCAGCCGCTCGAAATCTGAACGCTCACAAAAGGCCTGACGATGAAGCGATCTATGCCGCTCCTGGTTTCGTTTTGCCTGCTGCTGGCCGCCTGCGCCAGCCGGGCCGGGACGGCGCCTGCTGAGCCGGCCGCACCCGCTGTAACACCCACCCCAACGGATGTCTGGCTGGGACTGCTGGAACGCACCCCCGAGCCGCTTACCCGGCCGCTGCCGCCCGCTGAGCGAGCCGAGATCGATGGTGTGTATTCCAAACTTGACCTCTCCGAGCCGCAGTGGTGGCGCTGTCTGCGCTGCGCCGATTACCGCCCCGGCGGCGGCATCTGGAAACTATCTTTCGACAACGGCATCCTGCGCATCTATTATGACGTGACCGGCTGGCGCAGCATCGCCTCCTATTCCATTGAAGGCGACCGGCTGTTCATCTTTAACGACCCCTATTGCCCGGAGGATGTTGGCGAATACCGCTGGCAGCGCGACCTGAAAACGCTTTCACTGGAGGTCGTTTCCGATGCCTGTTCGATTAACCTGCGCGGCCAGAACCTCAGCCAACAGGCATGGGAATCCTGCCAGCCGTGGCACGACCTGATCGGCACATCCGACCACTGGCATAAACCGCGCGGCTGTGAGGACGCCGAAGCGCTGATCGCCCTCACGCCCGCGCCCGACCCCGGCACGCTCACGGTCATCGTCCACCCCGGCGACAGCCGCAAGTACCCTGTGCCGCCGGACGTGTACGTCGAGTCCAATGCGGCTTCGCCCCCGCCGGGCATCGCCATTGCGGCCAGCCTGGAGAGCATCCCCTACGGCCTGACGCGCGTCCTGTGGGGCATCAACGACTGGATCGAAGCGACGACCGGCAAGCCGTTCGCGGCCATCGGCGTGCAGTTCCTGGGCGACCCGCCGACCGGCTGGGCGCGGGTGCTGTTCGATGGCGTGGAAGTGTGGCGCGGGAACACCGCCGCCATCTGGAGCTACGGCGGGCGGCATGGCGGCTACGTCGAGATCAGTGGTTTTGACCCCGGGGCGCACACGCTGCGGGCCGAGAGCGTGGGCATCGATTACCACCCGGTGACGGTGACCGCCTTCGGGTTTTCTTACGAAGGCGGGGTGCAGAGCGAAGCGCCATAGGGGCTGAGGAGCAGCCGGCGGCTGGATTCCGCGTCCATTCCGCTGTAGAATGGCTATGGGGGTCTAACCTTCCCGCAAGCCGGGAGGCAGAAATGCGAGAATTTCTGTATTGGTCGCCGAGGGTGCTGGGAATCCTGTTCATCCTCTTCATCAGCGTATTCGCGCTGGACATCTTCGGGCAAGGCTACACTTTCTGGGAAACGGTCGTCGGCTTGTTCATGCATCTGATTCCCAGCCTGATGATGATCGTCGCCCTGGCGCTGGGTTGGCGCAAGGATGCGCTCGGCGCGCTGCTCTACGCCACGGTGGGCATCATCTTCCTGGCCCAGTTTGGCTACGTCTGGCTGGTGGCCGGCTCGCCGTTCATCATCGCGGCGCTGTTCGCGGCCAGCACATACCAACAGGAACACACCGCGGTCTGAACCCGGCGGGGCAAGCCAGGCTACAGCAGGCGCGCCAGGGCGGCGAAGTCTTCGACCTGTGCGTCGATCAGCGGGAGGAACAGGTCCAGGCCTTCCGGCGCGGGGATGTGACCGAGGAAGAGGGCGGTGCGCATCCCCAGTAGTTTGGCCGGGGCGATATCGTTGACCAGGTCGTCACCCACCATCAGCGCCGCGCCGGGCGGCGTGTCCAGTTGCTCCAGCGTGCGCGTGAACAAGTAGCGCGCGGGCTTGGCGATGCCCACTTCCTCCGAAATGGAAATGACCTCAAAGTAGCCGGCCACGCCCATGCGCTCGAGCGTCAGGCGCTGGTGTTCGCGCGTGCCGTTGCTGATGACCGCCAGCCGGTAGCCTTTGGCTTTCAAATAATCAAGCGTGTTCGTAAGAGACTCATCCGGCTGGATGCCGGCCAGCACGTGTCGCCGGTGGGCGGCCAGGTACGCGGCGATCTGCTCAGGGCTGGCTTCCGCCCCTGCCAGCCGGAAGGCTTCGGCGGCGATGTCCGGATGAGAGAACAGGTGGTTGATGTGAAGGCCCTCGAAGCGCGGATCGGCCTGAGCATAGGCGGCCATAAAGAGCTCGATCGGCGCGCCCAGCCGCCCGGCATCGGCCAGTTCCCCCGCGGCGGCTTCCACCGCTGCCTGGCGCAGGCGTGTGGCGGGCAGCATCACATCGCCGATGTCGAAACAAACGGCGCGGATTTCGCCCTTCACCCGCCCTCCGGTTCGAGCGTCACGTAGTCGAGGAATTCCACGAAGACATCATACCCGCGCACCCGCACTTTGAGCAGAATCTGAAATTCCGGGTCGCGCAGGCCGTCCAAGCGCTTCAGATGCTTGCGCAACGTGAGCGGTTGCAGGAACACGCCGGAGCCTGCCAGGCCGAAGGTGTGCAGCCCGCCCACATACAGCAGGCTGTGTTCTGGGTTGAGCGGGTTGCGGGCTTTGGTGATCAGGCCGTAATCCAACGTCAGATTGCCTTCATTGTCGCGCTCGGCGCGGTATTCCTGTTGGTTGCGCCGGTCGAGATAATAGTAGTCGCGGTCGGGAGCTTCCTCCGGCTCGTCAACGGTCTGGAAGACCAGGCGCCCCGCCAGTTCGTTCTTGAAGAAACGCGTCACCTGGTTGTGGGAAGCCCCGCCCACTGTGATGATGTTGTTGCTCAGGCGGTAATTAGGGTAGTGGCGTTCTGCGCTCAGGCGGATGATGTCGATCTTCTCGCTGCTGCGGTAGATGTAGGTGAATAGTTCCAACAGGTTGGCCAGCGCCAGCAGTTCGCCGTAGCCGGTGGTTGGGCGGCGGTAGAACGGCGAACTGGCTTCCGGGGCGATGGCGGAGCAAACCACATCGAACTTCTCACCCGCCGGCAGGCGCAGGAACCGCCGCAGGCGCAGGCGGCGGGTTTCCGGGGCGGCCAGAATCAGGCCGCTGAACAGCGCCGCGGCGATCAGGTCGAGCAGGATGGATTCAAGCCAACCGGGGAGGGCGACCAGCCGCTGGGCAAACCAGGCGAGCGCCGCTGCAAGCACCTCAAAGAGACCCATGTTCGTTTCTCCATACAGGAACGAACGGGCCGGCGGGATGACCGGATGAATTGTAGTCCAGAATCGGGGAACGGCCCGAAAAAGCCGGTTTGAGCGCCTCAGGCCGGGAACAGTTTTTCCAGGTCCTCGGCGTGTTCGTGCTCGTGGTGAATCATGATCTCCACGATGGCGCGGATATCCCCGCCGCCCTGCCAGGGGAACTGGAAACGGATGCCGAACCTGTCGTACGGCGCCTCGGCCAACGCCTGCTTGAGCAGGGCACGGTTGTGGTGGTATTCGCGCGTGATGTGGTCGAGGTCCAGTTCCACGCGCGTCTCCACTGAATGGGCGTTGTAGAAGTCAATGCCCTTACGGGCTGGGGTCTCCTTGGGCTGACGGCCATCCACGAAGTCACGAATCGCCAGGATGGTGGCGTCGTCCCAGCCGGCCACGTGGGCGACGAATTCGCGCTTGGTCCAGCCCGGGTAGATCTCCTGCCCCGGTTGGATGCGGTCCAACACAGCCTGGATGCGGGCGCGGGATTGGTCCAGCTCTCGAATCAGTTGTTCGGCTTCAGGGTGCATGGCGTTCTCCAGTTCGATTCTACAAGAACGGACCGGCTTGCGACCTTACGGGCAGATGAGACTTCAGCCCAGCGAATCGAGCAGGCCCAACTCGCGGGCGCGCATCAGGGCGCTGGCGCGGTTGGTGACCCCCAGCCGCAGGTAGGTGTGCGAGAGGATGTTGCGCACGGTAGGGGGCCGCAGGCTCAGCAACTGGGCGATGCGCTGAGTGGTCATCTCTGGATGGACTGCCAGAATCGCCATGACCTCAATCTGGCGCGGCGAAAGCAGGTTGCGCGGGCTGGCACCCTCCGCCAGCCCCTTATCCAGGTATGCGTGGGGAAAATAGGTCTCGCCGGCTTTAATCTGGCGAATGATCTGCGCCAGGTGGTCGTAGGCGTACATGTCGTCTTTCTGGATGTAGCCGCTGGCGCCGGCGTCCAGGGCGGCGTTCATCATCACCAGCGGGTTGTGGTAGGAGATGACCAGCACATCCAGCGACGGATACCGGCCGGTCAGTTCGGCGATCTTGACCAGCGTTTCATAGGGGCGCGGGTTGGCCTCCGAAGTAGGCAGTTCGATGTCAGCGATGAGCAGGTCCACCGGCTGAGCGGCAAGCATGGCTGGCATCTCCTCGCCGGTGCGGCAGGTGGCGACCAGTTCCAGGCCGGGTTGGTTCTCCAAGCGCTGACGGTAACCATCCAGCATGTAGGGGTGGTCATCGGCGGCGGCGACGCAGATCGTCGCGGGAGTCTTGGCTTTGCGCATGAAGGCGGGTGCAGGAAAGCGGTTGATTAATCGTTAGGCAACGCTACAATTATAAGGTGAGCGGTTCGGTTTCGAGAAATTCTGGACCTCGAATCGGCCGGATGGTTCCGCCCAGTTTCGGAGGCACTATGACCCTATCTGAACAACCCCTGAAGCCGATCGCCGCTGAGGAACTGCTGGTGCGCTGGCGGGCGCGCGTCTCGCCGCTCATGATGCGCGCCTTCCTCATTATTGCGCTGCCCGTGATCGCCTCTTCGGTCTACATCGAATTCATCACCGGCCACCCGCAGTTCGGCTTGCTGTGGGCGGGCTTTTACCTCGCCATTGCAGCCGCCGTGTTGCAGAAGCGCACCGGCAACACGGCGAAGGCAGTGGTCATGTTGACGTTGATGTATCTTGGGGGCGGCATCATTGGGAACCTGCGGGCAGGCCTGATGAGCGACGGGCGGGTCTACGCCCTGGCCATACCGATCATGGCGACCATCCTGATCGGCCTGGGGGCCGGTTGGGCGGCGGTGGCTGTCAGCACGCTCATCCACTCGGCCTTCGGCTACCTGGCGGCTTCAGGATATCTGGCGGAGACGCTTGCGCCAAATACGCTGGTGATGGAAGACGGCTGGAACTGGGCCTACACGGGCGTGGTGTTCTTCGGCCTGATGCTCGTGAACCAGATGCTGATCGCCAATCTGTACCGGTTCACCCGCAACACGCTCAAGCGCCAGCGCGAGGCCTATAATCAGCTGGAGTCGGCCAACAGCCGCAATCGAGAGGTCAACGCCGACCTGGAACGCAAGAACGAGCGCCTGCGCCAGCTGGCGCGCCAGTTGATCAGCGCGCAGGAGGAAGAGCGCGTCCGGCTGGCGCGTGAACTGCACGACGGTGTGCTGAACCAGATCAGTTCCTACCTGATTCACAATGAAACCAGCGACCTGACCGAAGGCGGCAAGATGCTCAAGCACCTCGGCGAAGAATTGCGTGAAATGGTGTACGGCCTGCGCCCGCCGATGCTGAACCAGGGCCTGGCGGCGGGGTTGGAGGGCCTGGCGGCGCACCTGCGCGGCCGCACCGGGCGGGCGCTCAAGATAAACTTCAACGTGAAGGCCGAGCGCGGGGTGCGCTATCCGGAAGAAGTGGAGACCCATATCTACCGTATGGTGCAGGAAGCCGGGGAAAACTCCGTGCAGCACAGCCGGGCCACTTTCCTGGGGGTGACCGGCACCCTGGCCGAGGGCCAGATCGACCTGACGGTGGACGACGACGGCATCGGCTTTGACAGCACGCCGGTGCTGGACCGCAGGAATCTGGCCGGGCAACTGCATTACGGCCTGGCGGGCCTGTACGAGCGCGCCGCCATCATTAACGCTTCGGTCAGCATCTATGCGGCCTCCGGCGCGGGGGCGCGCATTCACATCCGCTGGCCGGCGGAAATAGAGACCTAAACTGCGAAGTTATTGAGGCTGGCCGGTGTAGGTGGTCTGAAACTGGCCGGACTGGCGCACGCGCTCTTCTTTGAGCATGCGCTCCTCGGTGCGGGCGCGCTGGTGGGCGCGCTGCAACTGCCAGAGGATGAAGCGCACACGCTGGCTCATGGCCTTGGCGATGTTCCAGAGCAGAACGGAGCCGATCTCCGGGTCGTCCTCGGCCAGGGCCAGCAGGCGCTGGCGGTCGAGCGCCAGGACGGTAGAGCCCTCCGGTCCGGAGATGAGGTCGGCGGTGCGCAGGCCTTGGTCCAGCATCGCCAGTTCGCCGGTCATTTCACCCGGCTTGAGGCTGGCAACGCGGCGCGGCTGCTTGGGCAGGTCGCCGGGGTTTTCGGGGTCGCTCCAAACTTCCACCGTGCCGGTCTGGATGATGTACATCTCCTGCGAATCGGTGGTATTGGCGCTGACGATGTTGCGGTAAGGCGGGAAGTTGTACTGGCGCAGCTGGGCCGCCAGGCGCGTGCGCTGGGCGAGGTTCATGCCATTGCCGATGCCGGAGTGCGCCAGGAAGTTAGCGACCTCGTCGACGCGGCTGATCTCGGAGTCGTCCACTGCGGCGTGCAGTTTGTCGCTCAACAACGGCAGCCCGAGGTAGGAGGCCACCGCCCGGCGGGTGGCTTCCGGGGCTTCAAAATGCGGCCAGTGGCCGGCTTTGGGCAGCAGGCGCAGTTCGGCTTCCGGCCATTCGTCGGCCACCACACCCGCATCCCGCAGGGGCACGGTGTTGTCTTCCGCGCCCCAGATGACCAGGGCGGGGGTCTCCACCTGTTTAAGGCGTTCGCTGAGGTCGTTCTCGCGCATGGCAAAGAAGCACTCGGCGCGGGTCTTGCCCTGGCCGGGGCGGCGGGCATCGGCGCGCAGGCGGGCGTAGTCTTCCTGGGTGATGCCAGTGCGGTCAGCAAAGGAGATCGGGCGCATCAACCGGTCGGTGATGCCCACAAACAGGCTCTCGACTGAAGAGACGATGAACTGCCCCAAGCCGAAGCGTTCCATCAGGGTGATGGGCGAGATGGTGGTGTTGATGGTGGCGGACAGGCGGCCGGTGATGGTGGGGCAGATGAGCACCATGCGCTGCACCAGCACGGGGTGGGTGAGCGCCAGAGTGATGCCGGTCATCCCACCCATCGAATGGCCGACGAACACCACCGGGCCGTCGCTGTATTGCTCGATGAAATCGGCCAGCAGTTCGGCATAGGCCTGGATGGTCACGCGTTCGGCAAAGCGCGGGCTGTTGCCGTAGCCCGGCAAATCGATCGAGATACAGTGGAAGCGCTGGCTGAGCAGCGCCGAGATGGGCGAGAGCGCAAACGAGGAGGACGACCACCCGTGAATGAGAATCGCCTTCTGACGATTGGGGTTGCCTTCCTCGACGGTATGCAGTTCCTGACCGTTAATGTTATAGACCGGCACGATTCCGCCTCCGTGATGAGGTTGCCAATTCATTATAGTGGAAGGGAGGGGGGGCGAGAAGGCAAATTCCCTAATGATTCCATGACAAATCGCCGCGTGACCGCGGCGATTAAGAAGTGTGCCCCGGCAGGGGCGCGAATCAGCGCCCGAACAGCAGCAACGCTCCCGCCGCCAGGGCCAGTATCGCCATGATGATGCCCATGCCGGAGAAGCTCAGGCCGAACAGGCCGGCCAGCCCCACCAGTATCAAATAGATCGCCAAGAGGGTCATGCCAAGGTTCTTGTTGAATTTCATATCCTGCTCCTTGTGCGGCGGCTTGAAGCGCAGCCACCTACAGATGATGGCGTGCTGGCAGTGTTAACGATAGGCAGGGTCGGTCTGTTGCGGCTTCACTCCCCGCCTAGCACCCAGACCTGGCCGTCGTAACTCCCCAGCACGATCTCCAGGAAGCCGTCTCCATCCAGGTCGCCGATGGAGGGCGAACTCTGGTTGAGCGGCCCGACCTGGAGGGTCCACTCTTCCGCGCCGGTTGCGCCGTCAAAAGCGTGCAGCAGGCCGAAGCAGCCCGAAGGCAGCAACACTTCCACATCGCCGTCGCCATCGATATCCGCCACGGCCGCCGAGGCGCGCAGGTTGCCTTCCTCCCGGCCGTAATCCTGCTGCCAGGCCGGGCTGCCGTCCGGGTTGAGAGCCACCACGCCGCCGAACACGTACTCCGGCAAGCACAGACCCACCGGCCCGGACTGAGTGGGGTTGGGGCCGATGCCCAGGCCGTAACCCATCACCGCCAGCGAAGTCCCATCCGCCAGCGGCACGAGGGCGGGCGATGATTTCCACACATCGTAGCCGGAGACCGTCCATTCCGGCTCCAGCCGCAGCTCACCCTCCCCGGTGAGCAGGCGAATGGCGGATACGCGCGCATCTGCCGCGTCCAGGTCGCTGGGCAGCCAGCCGAACACGACCAGCGGCCCGCCGGGTTGCTCCCAGATCAGCGGCGACGAACGGATGACCGGCGGGCTGGAGATGTGCATGTCGGACACCAGGTCTTTCAGTTGGAACGCGGCGTATTCCAGCGCGCCGTCGTCCAGCCAGACGGCCAGCAATTCCCCGCCCCAGGTGCCCACCAGCGCCACGCGCCCGAATTCCGGCACGTCCACAAGGGCCGGCTCGGCCGAATCCATCTTGTAGGGGTAGGCGAGCTGCCAGAGCGGCTGTTCGACGATGCCGCTGGCCTGCGCCGCCAGGATGTACAGGTAGGCCAGGCTTCCCTGATCCGGGCATTCCACCCCTTCACGGCAGTCCGTGACGATGAGCACTTCCGGCTGGCCGTCGCCATCCAGGTCGCCCAGCATCGGGCCGGATTCCATCCGGCGCTGCGTATCGAATTGCCAGATGAGCTCGCCATCCGTGCCGCGCAGCGCCCGCACCAGCCCGTCGCGGGCGGTGAAGATCACGTCCAGCCGGCCGTCGCCATCGGCATCCGCCAGGGCCGGACTGTAAGTGTCCAGGCCGGAGGCGCCGGGTTCCAGGCTGGAGGTCCACTGCCAGAGGATGATGAGCGCGGGGTTCGCACCGGGGGAGTAGGCCAGCACGAGCACCTGGTCGCGTAGCGGCTCGCCATCCCGACGCAGCACCAGCGGCGGGCCGACATCGGGCGTGGTGACGACGATCTCCAGCGTGCCGTCGCCGTTCAGGTCGCCGAGCGGAAAGGTGCTCGTCCAGCGAATGTTGCCTAGGTCGGCGGTCGAGGCGGGCTGCTCGAAGACGCGGAAGCGGGCCAGGATGTCCGGGCCGGTCAGCGGGTCGATGCGGCCCACGCCCGGCGCGAAACCGGTGTGAGCCTCGTTGGCGTGGAACATCAGCCAGCCGCCGATGGCCGGAGTCAGCGACTGCGGCGTGGCGTGCGGGTCGGCGGCGGTATGTGTGGGCGTGGGGCCCTGGACAGGCGGACTGGCCGCCGACGCGCTGCGGCAGGCAGCCAGAACAAGAATCATCCCCGAAACGACCAGGCCAATGCCAAGACTACGCTTCATCGCGACCTCCTCTGGATGCGCCAGTTACAACGCCGCCGGGGCTTGGCAGTTCCGAACGATTCGGCCTGAGCGTTCGGTTTTGGGACAGGCGGACGCCTTGCTCTGCGGTAGCGGGATGACAGCATTCCCAAGCCTGCCGATCTGAAGTGCAGGCTTTCGCCCCACCCGCTATTGACATTTCGCGTCCGCGCTTCTACACTACCGGCATGTTAGCGCGGGTGTTCAGCGGGGCCGTCATCGGCCTGGAAGGCGTGGTGGTCGAGGTCGAAGTCGATACCGGCAGCGGCCTGCCCAAGACCACCATCGTCGGCCTGCCGGACGCTGCCGTGCAGGAGAGCAAGGAACGCGTGGCGGCCGCCATCAAGAACGCCGGTTACTACCCGCCCAGCAACAAAGTCACCGTCAACCTGGCCCCGGCCTCGGTGCGCAAAATTGGGCCGGTCTACGACCTGCCGATTGCCGTCGCCATGCTGGCCGCCACCGGCCAGTTGCGCGGCGACGACCTGGACGACACGCTTATCATCGGCGAGCTCTCGCTGGACGGCACGGTGCGGCACGTGCGCGGCGTGCTGCCGATGGCGGCGCTGGCGCGGGCCGAGGGCTACGCCCGCCTGCTGGTCCCGGCGGAGGACGCGCCGGAAGCCGCCCTGGTGCCTGAGATCGAGGTCATCCCGGTGGCCGGACTGCGCCAGCTGGTGCAGCACCTGACCGGCTTCGCCCCCATCGCGCCCCAGACCTTCACCCCGCCCGAAACCTTCGAACTCGACCGTCTGACGACCGACTTCGCCGAAATCAAGGGCCAGGAGCACGTCAAGCGCGCCCTTGAAGTGGCGGCGGCCGGCGGGCACAACGTCCTGCTGGTGGGGCCGCCCGGAGCAGGCAAGACGCTGATGGCGCGTGCCCTGCCGGGCATCCTGCCGCCGCTGACGCTGGACGAAGCGCTGGACGTGACCCGCATCTACTCGGTGGCCGACCAGCTGCCCGCCGATGTGCCGCTGGTGCGCGAGCGGCCGTTCCGCGCCCCGCACCACACCATCTCGCACGCCGGGCTGGTGGGCGGCGGCAACTGGCCGCAGCCGGGCGAGATCAGCCTGGCGCACCGCGGCGTGCTGTTCCTGGATGAAATGCCGGAGTTCGGCCAGCGGGTACTGGAGGTGATGCGCCAGCCGCTGGAGGACAAGACCGTCACCATCAGCCGGGCGCACGGCGCGTCCACGTTCCCGGCCAACTTCCAATTGGTGGGGGCGATGAACCCCTGCCCGTGCGGCTACTACGGCGACGCGGTCAAGCCCTGCACCTGCAACCACAGCCTGATCACCCGCTACCAGAAACGACTCTCCGGCCCGCTGCTGGACCGCATCGATATCCACGTGGAAGTGCCGCGGGTGGAGCACCAGAAGTTGAGCGACGACCGGCGGGGCGAGACAAGCGCCGCCATCCGGGGGCGCGTCACCGCCGCCCGCCAGAACCAACAGGCGCGCTTCGCCGGCAAGCCGGATATCGTCTGCAACGCTGACATGGGCCCGGCCGAGGTGCGCCAGCGCTGCGCCCTGGACGAGGCCGGCCAGACCCTATTGAACAGCGCCGTCAAACAGATGCAGTTATCGGCGCGCGCATATCACCGGATTTTAAAACTGGCGCGGACGATTGCGGATCTCGCGGACGAAGAGGCGATCAGCCCCGCCCACCTAGCCGAGGCGTTGCAGTATAGGCCGCGGTTGGGGAGCATGATGACATAGCCTCTGGGGGATTCATACCCCACCTCTCGTGTCATAGCGAGCGCCACGTTCTTGATGCAAAGCACTCACCCACCTGCGTCTTGTGAGCATAATTGCCTGTTGCATCCCGCCCATCGCAGACGTACAATCATGATGCCGCACAAACATCATCCGATTTGACCAGATGGCTCGGCAAACCAGCATGGTCGATAGCGAGGTGCATCATGGAGCGAGGTTTGGCTGGCCGTTTGATACCGGCGATGTTGTGCGCCGGGTCCTTGTTTCTGCTGACCGCTTGCGCCTCTGAGCCAGAGCCGTCTACCCCGCCTGAAATCCCCTCAGTCAGCGATCACGACCTGACCGCCACCGCGGCGGCCGGTGAACATGCCGCTCCGGTCGAGTCTCCTGCGCCTGCGCCAGTCCAGGGCGGCGCGACGGTTGAGCGTTTCGGAATTTACGAGATCGAGTTCCCCTGGTCGAGCGCGGGGTATGACAATCCCTGGGAGCAGGTGCAGGTCGCCGTCTCGCTGGAGGCGCCCTCCGGGAAAGCCTGGTCCATCGGCGGCTTCTATTACGCGCCGGATACATGGCGGGCGCGCTTCTCCCCCGATGAATCCGGTGACTGGACCTGGACCGCCGCGCTGACGGACGGCGCGCAGACGCAGGAATTCTCCGGCGCGTTCGAAGTCGTTGATTCAAATCGGCCGGGTTTCGTCCGCCCGAATCCGGAGAACAGCCTGCGCTGGGTGTTCGATGACGGCTCGCCCTACTATCCAATCGGCATTGGCGACTGCATTCTTGGATTGGAAGGCCAATCGCCGCTCGACAACTTCGGCTTTGACGGCGAAAACCGGAACGATGAATATCCGGAAGGCTGGCGCACCGATATGGAGACGTACTCCACCGCCTACGGCGAGGCTGGCTTCAATCTGTTCCGCTGGAGCGTGGATAACTGCTCGTTCGGCCTGTATGAAACCATTGACCCCGCCGGAAATGTCTACCGCCAGGCGGAGGGATTGTACGGCGACCAACTGGTCGATTCGCTGCGGCGGCACGGCTTGCGCACCTACATGGTCATCTTTGGCTTCTTCCCGCCCTTCCCGGACGGCTCAGGCAACCAGGCCCAGATGGATGCCATTCGGCGCTACGTGAAATACGTGGTGGACCGTTACGCCGCGTACGTTGATTTTTGGGAACTGATGAACGAGTCGCCCAACCCGCCTATCACCATAGATGATGACTATTATATCCAGGTGGCGACCTACCTGCGCGAAGTGGACCCGTACGATCATCCGATCAGCACCAGCTGGCAGCGGCCGGATCTGGATGTCATCGACATCAATTCGCCGCACTGGTATCAGAAGGAAAGCGAATTCGAATCCGATCTGGCACTCATCGAGCAGTTGGGGCATGCCGGGGACAGCACATCGAAACCGACCATCTTTGGGGAGCAGGGGAACTCCAATGGGAACTGGGATGAGGGTTCGGCCCTGCGGATGCGCATCCGCAGCTGGACGGCTTTCTTCAAGGAAGTCGTGTTGATCTTCTGGAACACCAGTTGCTGCAAAGACAGCGACTCCGGCTTCGCCAGCAACATCTATCTGGGGCCGCAGGAGCGCGGCTACATCCGCGTCCTCCAGGACTTTGTGGCCGGCCTGGACCGCGTCCTGCGCACGGCGCAGATTGAGGTCTCTGACCCGGCACGGGTGCGCGGCTATGCCCTGAGCGCGTCGAGTGTTTTCGTCGCTTACCTGCACGCCTACACCGACCATACCGACCCGACCACAGGCATCAGCATCACGGTCGATTCGCCTCTGGCAGGTACCGCGACATGGATTGATCCGGCAACCGGCGCGGAAGTCGGAAGCGCGAGCGTCTCTCCCGGCCGGCAGACCCTGGATGTGCCCGCGTTCATCACGGACATCGCGCTGAGAATCGCGCCGTAGGCGCGGCTTTGGCAACGCGCCAGCACGGCGCCCTGGATGAGACCGGCCAGCGCCTGCTGAACAGCGCCGTCAAGCAGATGCAGTTATCGGCGCGAGCCTGGGTGGGATGATGGGGTAGCAAGCTTCACTGAACCTTGCGAAGGTTTGAAATCTTCGCAGGGTCGGACAAACCAGACTCGCGTGGCCGAGGCGCTGCAATACCGGCCAAAGCTGGGCGGCATGACGGGGTGAGCAAAACTATGCTTAGCTTTTGTAGTCACGATTAGCGAAGAAGGAGAAGCCATGAATCTATCTGAGGTATTCAGTGGTATTGCCACAAAGATGCTTGCAGATTTTAGACAAATTCACGCGCAAATTCAACATACGGGAATACGAGGAAGGGAGCGGGAGGATGTCTTGAGAATCTTCTTGGAGAGATATGTCCCATCTAAGTATGGCATCGCAACCGGGGAAATCGTCGACGACAGGTTAGCCGTAAGTAAGGAGTGCGATCTGATAGTTTTCGACCACCTCAATTGTCCTTACCTGTACTCAACCCAAGGAGTTCGGGTATTCCCTTCGGAACCCGTTTATTGTGTGATAGAAGTTAAGTCGAAACTTGGCCCAAAAACATTCAGACAGGCTTTGGAAAATATCAGACACGTTAGAAACCTCAATCGCGACAATGGCGTAATTGGTGCAGTCGTATTCGCATACGAGTCGTCAATTGGAAGAGGAACCATTTTTGAAACTGCCGAATACTTGGGGAATATCGCAAACGAATACAACCCAATAGAGATACCCGATCTGATATGTGTCTTGGATTCAGGAAATATATGGATACATGGGAACAACGATAACCCGTATGACATGCCAGAAGATCCTTCAGATAGAAGAATGTTAGCCATTGAGCCTACTGAGACCAGCAATCTTCTTCTGTTCTTTGACCAGCTCCTGAAATTGCTGAACTCAAGGGAGACCTATCAGCCAGCACTCGCTGGATACATGAAACAGCCAGGGAAACACGATATCGAGATTGGGCTTGCGACCATGATTGATCTGTTTTAAAAGGGTGGTTTCAAACATCTAGCGCAACAAGATCGTTGATGACTTCATCTGGTTTCATGTAATCTAACACAGCCCGTGGGCGGCCATTCAGTCGTCGCTGGACCTCCTTGATCCTTTCTTCTGAGACCTCTGTGAAGTCCGTGCCCTTGGGAAAGTATTGGCGGATGAGACCATTGGTATTCTCGTTGGTGCCGCGCTCCCAAGGCGATGCTGGGTGAGCGAAGTAGAAATCGATGTTCAAGTCCGCTACAATACCGCCCGCGGCTGGGCATGATGATGGGGTAGATTGTGTCGTTATCGTCACAGAGAAACAGAGAAGATTTGCTCGCCATTAAGCACCTGTTTCCCAATCACCTGATTCCTGATTGCATGCTTCCCTCCTCCCAAAACATCATACTTTCTGACCACCCTCAATCAATTGACATCTGCGCAAAACGCGCCATAATACAAGCAAATATGCGCACTCATAGCCATCTATTGGCCGCATCCTTAGAGAGGATGCACCGCCGCCTCCCAAAAGGGGGGCGCTGATTTTTAAGGCGCGCAAAAGGAGAAGATTGGAATGAGCAATAACGGTGATTCCCACAAGGCCAGCCCGGCCGAGGAGCCTCCCAGTAGTAAGGCCAGCAAAGCGCTTGGCCCCATTCAGAACCTCGAGGCCCACGTCCGCCCGGATTGGTGGCGCGGCCTCTTCAACGCCCTGTACCTCAAGACCGACGGCGACGTCGTCGAAGACCCCACCATCACCCGCAACGAAATAGACCAGTTCTCCGCCATACTCAATCTGAGCGCGGAACATCGCATCCTGGATCTGTGCTGCGGCCAGGGCCGCCACACGCTGGAAATGGCCCGGCGCGGCCTGCACTACGTGGAGGGCCTCGACCGCTCGCAGTACCTCATCGGCCGGGCACGCAGCCGCGCCAAAAAAGAGGGCCTCTCGGTCAAGTTCCGTGAGGGCGACGCCCGCAAACTGCCCCAGCCTGCCGACTCGTTCGATGTGGTCATGGTGATGGGCAACTCGTTCGGCTACTTCGACACCGTCGAAGACGACCTGCAGGTGCTGGAAGAGATCTTCCGGGTACTCAAGCCTGGCGGCCGCCTTTTCCTTGACGTGACCGACGGCGACTTCATGCGCACCAACTTTGAAAAACGCTCCTGGGAGTGGATCGACAAACAGCACTTCGTGTGCCGTGAGCGCAGCCTCAGCGCCGACGGCCAGCGCCTGATCTCGCGCGAAGTCATCACCCACACCGAAGAAGGCGTGCTGGCCGACCAGTTCTACGCCGAACGGCTGTATACGCCCCAGAGCCTCTCCGACCTGCTGCGCATGGCCGGTTTCGCCAACATCCAGGTGCACGGCGGCATCGCGCCCAACTCCCAGCGCAACCAGGACCTGGGCATGATGGCGCATCGCATCCTGGTCACTGCTGAGCTGGACAAAGAATGGACCCCGGTCAAGGCCGGTAAGCCGCGGGTGGCGGTCAAGAACCTCGTCGTCGTGATGGGCGACCCGACCTTGCCGGACATGACCAAGCTCAACCACTGCTTCGGCGAGGTCGATTTCCACACCATCGACCAGTTGAAGCTGGCGCTCAAGAAATTGCCGCAGTACAGCGTGACCTACCTGAACACCCACGCCACGCTGCTGGACGACCTGCGTGCCCAGGTCGGCAAAGCTGATCTGGTGTTGAACCTGTGCGATGAAGGCTACAACAACGAGGCCCGCAAGGAACTGCACGTCCCGGCCATGCTGGAGATCCTCGGCCTACCTTACACCGGCTCCAACCCGCAGGCGCTGGCCTACTGCTACGACAAGAGCCTGGTGCGCGGCCTGGCCGAACAGATGGATGTGCCGGTCGCCTCCGGTGTGGTCATCCGCCCGGAAGATACAGTCGTCAACCTGCCGTTTGCCTTCCCGGCCATCCTCAAACCCAACCAGGGCGACAACAGCCTGGGCATCACCCGCGATAGCGTGGTACACAACCCGGAGCAGTTGCTCAACGCTGTTACCCGCATTCGCCAGGAAGTCGGGCCGGACACGACCATCCTGGCCGAGAAATTCCTGACCGGCACCGACCTGACCTGCGGCGTGATCGGCAACAAAACTTCGTTCACCGTCCTGCCCATCGGCGAAGAGGATTACTCTGCCATCCCTGAGGACTGGCCGAAGATCTGCGGCTACGAGGCCAAGTGGCAGCCCGACTCGCCTTACTGGCTGTTGACCAGCAAACCTGCCCAACTGCCGCGCCCCACAGAGAAGATCATTGCCGAGGGCAGCCTGCGCATGTTCGAACGGCTGGAACTGCGCGACTATGCCCGCTTCGACTGGCGGCTGGACGCCGAGGGTAACCCGCACCTGCTGGAAGCCAACCCCAACCCGGGCTGGTGCTGGGACGGCCACCTCGCCAAGATGGCCGGGCTGGCCGGGCATTCGTATCCCGAGATGCTCGGCATGATCCTTAAGGCCGCCGAACAGCGCATCCAACAGAACGGACATCGCAAGCCGGGCCGGTACAAAATCAACATCGAGTACCTCAGGGTCAAGCAGCCGGAAAAGGCCCCGGCCGCCAGCCGCTGAATTCTGTTCAGTTCGATAAGTAACCGCGCGCCCCGGATGGGGCGCGCTTTTTTGGTCTTGCAATCCAACCCTCTACGTTGTATAGTGATTGAAGTCCTACACCCAGCCCCGACACGTCCAACATCCCAGTACCATCGCCGCCGAGTGCCGCTCACTTCCTGAGGAGGAAGCGATGAACCCGCAAGCCAAACGTATTCTGTTCGGTGTGGTCATTCTGGCTTTGGTCCTGGTGGCCGCTTTCCTGTTCCTGCGCAGCCGGGGCGCGCCCACCGCCGAAGAAGGCCCCAGTCCCCAGGTGGTCGCCATGGAACGCCTTCAGGCTGAATCCGCCACCCCGCCGGAGTTCCTTTTCCGCAACGGCATACCCATCGCCCTGGTCGCCAACGTCCAGGTTGAAGGCGATGACCCGGTCGAACGGGCGCGCGCCTTTCTGGAGGAGTACGGCGACCTCTACCAGCAGGGCGACCCGGACCTCGAACTGCACGTCGAGAATGTCGACTTTGAGGAAGGCGAGGCCGTCACGTTCTACCAGACCTATCTGGGTCTGCCTGTCTTCGGCGGCCAACTGGTCGTCGGTCTGAGCGGGGACACGGTCACCCTGACCGCCGGCGATCTGCTCAGCGATGTGAACCTCGACCCGGTGCCGGCGCTCGGCCCTCAGGACGCCGAATCGTTCGCGGCTTCGGCCGCCGGCGAACTGAGCGGCCCGGTGCAGGGCCAGACCACCCTGATGATATTCGACGAAAGCCTGTTGAGCGAAGAACTGCCGCGCGACACCCACCTGGCCTGGCAGGTCACCATGGGCGGGCCGCTGCCCTCGCGCTACTACATCGACGCCAATTCCGGCCAATTGCTGTTTTCCTACCCGCTGGTGACGGATGGCGGCGGCGACCTGGACGGTTACTCCCTCGACATCGAAGACGCCAATGGCCTGAACGCCACCGACACCAATTGCTACTACGACAGCACCGGCGAGGAAGACATCGGCAGCGAAGACGGCCTGGTGGAATCGCACCTTTATGACGCCGATTCCGGCAAAGCCTGGTGGTACTCGCGTTACGTCTACACGTTTTACCATAACACCTTCGGCCGCCACTCCTGGGATAACGACGAGACCGAACTCGATATTTACGTCCATGCCGGGCTGGGCGGCAACGCCAACTGGACCGGCGCGTCCTGCGAGGCCATCCAGTTCGACACCGGCTGGGTGGGTTACGACGTGATGGTACACGAATTCACCCACGCCGTCATCGAGGATACCTCCGCGCTGGTGTACTCCAACCAGTCCGGCGCGCTCAATGAATCCTACGCCGATGTGATGGCCGCCTTCGCCGGCAATGGCGACTGGCTGATGGGCGATACCTGCTGCCCGGATTTTGAGCGTTCGTTAATTACCCCGAACCGCGACAGGTGGTCCAAATACAATATGGATTCGGACGACAATGGTGGTGTACACCGCAACAGCGGCATCACCAACCGCGCCGCCTATCAAATGGCTGTGGGCGGGTTCTTCAATGGCTGGACCACCACCGGCATCGGCGTGACGAAGATGGGCCGCCTGTCCTACTCGGTGATGAAGATCCTGCCCTCCAACAGCAGTATGCAGATGATGGCCATCCTCACCATTGGCCGCGCCGAAACCTGGGCTGGCAATGGCACCAACGGCTTCACCAATTTCGACGCCTGCCAGGTGCGCAATTCCCTGGCGGCTGTCGAACTCTGGTTCGGCGACGCCAACTGCGACGGCGACCTGGACATCGGCTGGCAGGACAACGACCAGGATTGGGTCGATGACGCCGATGATAACTGCCTGGGCCTGAAGAACCCGGACCAGAAAGACAATGACCATGATGGCAAGGGCGACGCCTGCGACGACGATGACGATAATGACGGCGACAAGGACAACGTGGACAACTGCAAACTCGTCGCCAACCCCGACCAGGCCGACAGCGACGGCGACGGCAAGGGCGACCTGTGCGACGATGATGACGATGACAACGTCCTAGACATCGAGGACAACTGCCCCACCGAGCCGAACTCCAACCAGTCCGATTTTGACGGCGACGGCATCGGCGACGCCTGCGACAACGACATGGACGGCGACGGCGTGCCGGAAGGCGGCCTGTTCTCCTGCGTGCCGCGCATCGGGCGGGTGCAATCGACCGGGAACACACGCATGGTGGCCTGTACGCAAACCGAGCCGGATAACTGCGTGTTCCTCTACAACCCCGACCAGGCCGACAGCGACGGCGATGGCATGGGCGACGCCTGCGACGTGTGCCCCGGCCAGGACGACTATGGCGCCGGGCTGGCCTACACTGCCCCGGTGCTCAACCCGGTCACCGGCGAGATCCTCATCCCGCCTAAACCCATCGCTGTTGGCGGCTGCGGCGACGATGAACGCGCCAAGGTCGGCGGCCTGCCCTGGAAGAGCGCCGACAGCCCGCTCAGGCCGGATGGTAAAAAGAACGACGCCGAAGTGAAAGGCGGGCCCGGCGACAACATTTTGCTGCCGCTTCCCGAGTGCGCTCCAGACCAGGACGGCTGGTATTCACCCGACTTCCGCCAGTTGCTGATGATCGAAGGACTGGGCGGGGGCATCATGCCCATGGTGATGGACGCCAATGGGATGGCGCTGGATAAGCCCTCCATGCAGGACGACATGTTGATGATGTGGTTCGCGCCCAAGGGCGGTCAGACAGCCTTCCTAAACCTTATGTTCCCGATGGACTACACGCCCGGCGAAGTGGAAACCTTCACCCTCTGGCTGGACTGCGGCCCGAAGGACGACCTGCCTGGCCGCTTCGACCGCCCGCAGGAAGAGGGCCAGGCCGCCCCGCCCGACCCGGACAGCCCGCTGCCGGAAGCCACGGCCACCGCCACTCTGCCGGCCGAACCCTGCATCTGGACCGCGGCGGTCAATCTCTTTGCCCGCAAGGGGCCGTCCTCTACGTACTACGACGCCCTGTACACCTTCAGCGCCGGCGAGACCGCTCTGGTGGTAGGCCAGAGCCTGGACGGCGAATGGTGGGCGGTGGACACGATCTACGGCATCGGTTACGTGCCGATGGAGGAACGCTACGGCTCGGGCAGCGGGGCCTGCGAACAGCCGCCGCGCTTCACCCCCGGCCCGACCATCACGCCCACCCCCACGGCCACCAATACGCCGGTGGGCGCCCCCACCGCCACGCCCACCCCGCTGCCGCAGTGTTCAGACGGCAAGGACAACGACGGCGACGGCCAGGTGGACATGAACGACCGCGAGTGCCGTACCACGGACGACAACGACGAGGCCACCCCGTAATCCGTCCGGCAAGCCTAACAAAGCCCCCGATTCGTGGTGAATCGGGGGCTTTTCTGTAGTTGGCCGAAAGTCTTTAGAGTTCCGTCGGAGATGAACCGCGGCCAACTATTAAAGTAGCCCAAAGGCATTTTTCGAAAAGAATCGAGCGGGCAGTCGAACTCCCTTGTATAAAAACTTTCGGTGGGCTACTTCTTATGTGACTGAGGCCGGAATGGCTATTTCTTCACGTCCAGCACTTCGTAAATGCTGTAATCGCCGGTCTTGCCCTTGGGGCTGAACGGGAAGCGCCGCCCGATCTGGACCCGGTCTTTCACCCGTTCGTAGACATCCTGGGAAATGAGGAAGCGCGTGCCGGTGGTCTTGTTGGCTTCTTCGATGCGGCTGGCGAAGTTGACCGCGTCCCCAACCACCGAGATGCGTTTGGGGTCGCGGGCGCCCATTTCGCCCACCACCGCCGGCCCCATGTGCACCCCGATGCCGATATCGATACCTGCGCCGTAGGTCTTCTCAAAATAAGGCTTCAGTTCTTCCAGGGCCTGCAGCATTTCCAGCCCGGCTTCCACGGCATCCGCGGCCGGGCTGCCCGGTGTGCCGCTCAGGCCGAAGAGGGCCAGGAATCCGTCGCCCATATAGTTGTTGATCTCGCCGCCGTGGCGGTAGATGGCCTCGCCCACCCGTGAGTAATAGCGGTTGAGGGCGTGCACCACATCGTAGGGCAGCAGCCGCTCGGCGAAACTGGTAAAACCGCGGATGTCAGAGAACAGGATCGCCAGTTCGCGCTCTTGGCCCACCGCCGTAGGCAGGCCCCTGCGCTGCAACTGGCTTGCCAGGGCGACATCGTCCAGGTCCAGCACCAGGCGGCGCACTTCCACGGCCCCGCCTTTCAGGCGCGCCTGGCATGCCAGGCGGATGAAGGGCGGAAAGTCGAGCCGGTCTGCCAGCACCTGCTCCAGGCGGTTGCGCGGCTCCAGGTTGTCCTGGCCCTGCAGCACCGCCACCCGGCAGGTGGAGCAGCGGGCGTTGCCGCCGCAGACGTGGGTGTGCGGGATGCCGTTTTGCAGCGAGGCTTGCAGGAGGCTTTGGCCGCGCTCGCCCTGCACGGTGCGGCTATCCGGAAGATAGGTGACATTCGCGACCTGGTCGGCCGGCAGGCGGCGCGCCCGCTTGCGCAGGAAGCGCGGCCCGCGCAGCGAGCTGCGATCCAAAGCGAGGAACAGCCAGATGCCGCCGGCGAAGAACACCAGCGCGGAGACCGCCAGCAGGCCCTGCAGCAGCGGGCGGCTTGCCAACAGGGCGAAGAACGTGGGAACGCCCATCAGCGCCAGCAGGGCGGCGAGAGCGAGAATGACCTGTGAAATCCGCCAGTGCCAGGTGCGGATGTTGGGAATCAGGTCCAGCCGCATGCGCATGCTCAACCCCAGCGTGGCTTGAGTGGTCAGGGCGACCAGCAGCAAAATGGCGATGGTGTAATGGGGCGTGAAGGTAAAGAGCAGTTCCGGGAAATCGCCCAATTCCTCCTGGCGGCGGCCCAGGGCGTAGGCGGCAAAACCCACGGCGACCAGCATCATTCCCAGGGCGCTCAGGCCGGCCCAGTAATGGGGCGCCTGGCGTTTGCGGCTGCTGGCCTTGAGGGAGTAGGTGTACAGAATAAGGCCGACGGTCACAGCCCCCAATAAGGGATGGATGAACAAATAGGTTGGATTCACCGCAACTCCTCAGAAGTTGACCGTAAAGGCCAACGCTGGATGCTGCCCCAAAACATCCCTACTAAAGGGTTGGCTGGAGGTTTGGCACCCTTGGGCCCTTCACCGGGCTGCTTCACGGGCCAATCAACACACCAATGGTAGAACCTTTTGGGGGTTTCGTCAACTACTGCTGTGCGGCCTGTTGGTCGCCGGGACGGCCAGTCTGGCAACCAGTCGTCGCGCTGGGGACGGATGTCCCGGCGCTGGCGGGGCATCCGCCCCGTGGATTGCATCCCGCTGAACCGCATAATAGAGAAAAGCGCCAGTTCACGGAGGATGCGATGGCTGCCAGTTCGAGTGCTGTCAAGCTGAGTTTTTCCCTTCTGGGCGGTTTCGTGATTCCCCAAACTGTGTGCTCTTCCTGCAGCCACAGCATCCTGTCCCCCGCCAAGACCATCCAGGCTTCGGCGGGCACAAGCAAACAAGGGCTTATGCTGGAGTTTCCCCTCTGCCAGCCGTGCGCCGACCTGTTGACCGCACTGGAGGCTGTGGAAGGTACACGCGCCCAGCGCGGCTGTCTGCTCAGTCTCCCCATCGCGCTCGTCGGCTACTTCGCCTATCATCTACTTGCCGGCCGTGAGGAGATCTCCTGGCTGCTCCTGCTCGCTTCGTGGCTTCTGTTCTACCTGCTCACCTATCACCTCTTCGGGCGTTGGATCGGTTCTGTCAAGATGCATGAAGACGCCGAGGCCGCCGCCAAGCGGGTGCGCTCGGCGGTGAAGATGAGCGGCTTCTCCGAGGCGCATGCCTGGACCAGCGGCGGGATCACTCTGGAGTTCGCCAGCGAGGCCTACGCCCACGCCTTCCTGCAGGCCAACAACCACAAGGCTGCCCAGCCCGCGTGAGCGCGCGGCGGCCGACCATTCTGCCACATCCCGGCTCTGCCCAAAATCCCGTCCGGCTTCAAGTTGACCCTCGCGTCAATCTGACGTATATTGTAAAGACTGCGAGGTAAAGCATGCTGAAGGAGAAAACGCCCCCCACCACTCAACAACCGCTGGTCCGGTTGACCGGCGGAGAACCCGAACGGCCCAACCCGACTCTGGAAGCCGCCTGGCAGGTATTCGCCGATTTCGACCTGAATGCCATCAACACCCAGGAACGCTTCCGCCGCCTGCGGCGTTGGATTCTCACGTTGGGTGTGGTCGCCACCGTTCTCGCCATCCTTTACGAGAACTACGTGGCGGCCAACACCGCCATCGTCCCCATCCTCAATGTGCCGGTGGCGGGTCTGTTCCGCATCCTGGTTGTGCTCATGCCCATCACGGTCAGCATGCTGCTGACCTGGGCGAGTAAATTCGAGCGCGGCCTGAACTACGTACTGCTGCGCGGCGCGGCCGAGAGCCTCAAACGCGAGATCTACGAGTTCCGCGCCCAGACCGGGGAATACAACTACGCCGCCAATGTGGCGGAGCCCCGCGAACTCAAGCTCTACCAGCGCGTCCAGACCATCAGCGAACGCCTGATGAAGACCGAAGTCAACAAAGACGGCCTGGTGACCTACAAGGGCCCCCTGCCGCCGCCCAACGCCGTCGCCAGGGAAATGGACACCACCGACCCTAAGAAGCCGAAGGTCAAATGGCAGGATGATGGCTTCTCGGTGCTTACGCCTGAAGACTATATCCGCTACCGCCTGGCAGACCAGCTGAAGTTCTACCAGAGCAAGGTGGTGCGCCACGGGCAGATCGTTCGCCGGCTGAACTGGCGCATCATCCTGTTCGGCGCCATCGGGACTACCCTGGCGTTCCTTGAGTTGGAGATCTGGATCGCCGCGACCACCGCCATCGTCGGGGCCATCACCACCTACCTGGAGTATAACCAGTACGAGAACACGCTCATCGGATACAACCAGGCCGCCCGGGACCTGGAGAGCCTGCGCATGTGGTGGCTGGCTGTCCCGGCCATCGAAAAAGAAGACTACAGCACCTTCGAACGGCTGGTGGACAACACCGAGAAAGTGCTGGCCAACGAGCACGGCAGCTGGATTCAGAACATGAAGGACGCGCTCGAGGCCCTGGTGGAGGAAGACCAGACGCTGGCGGAGGAGATGGAAGCCCTTGCTGAGAAGTTCAGCAACGACCCGGAAGCCGAGTACTTCATCGGCGAAGACCCGGACGTTATACCGCCTGAGATCCTGGCGGAGGAAGGGCTGGCCCCGCCCGGCAACGGCAATGGCGGCGGCGCGCCCACCCTGATGGAAACCGCCAGGAGCGGCGCGGCCGAGGCCATCACAGTCCTGGTCGAAGAGCACAAAGATGAAGCCTTCGATGCGCTGTTCGACGCCATCCAGGACAAGACCGAAGATATGCTCGGCCCGCAGGCCGGCGACCTGCTGGCGGGCATGGAAGACAAGGCGGACGAGTTGATGGACGATGCGGCCGAGACCTTCACTGATAAGGCCACGGAGAAGGTCGAAGATTGGATCGATTCGGCCGCCGCCATGCTCGCCCCTGTGCCAGAAGCGGCCAGCGATGATCTGCCGCCTGCCGACCTGACCCCCGATATGCTGGAAGACCTGTTCGGTGGGCTGGACGAAGGCGACGAAGATGACGACCTGGCAGACCTGTTCGGCAGGAAGCAGTGAATTTCAACCTCTGGCGGGTTTGGGGCTCGCGGGAGGTCAGATGAAAGAAAAGGCCGGTCATGCGACCGGCCTTTTTGATTCAATTCCAGTCGGTGTGGGTGGAGTAGCGCGGCTGGAGGCGAGCGGCGGTCGCGGGGCTGAACTGGTTCATGTGCAGGCTCCACTGAATGACCTCTGTAAGGATCTCTTCAGCGGTGTGTGATGAAAGCCCTAGCTCGTTCCGGGCCTTGGCGGTGTCGTATACCTGGTAGCGGTGCACCCACTCTTGAGCCGCGCCCACGCTGGCGAGAACCGGGCGGCCCATCATCTTCAACAGACCGGCCTGCATGCTGATGACCCCCAACACCAGCGGGCGCGGCGCAGGCATGTATTGCGGGCCATTGCCGGTCATGTCCCGGATAGTTTCGACGAGGTTTTTGAAGTGGACGCTTGGCCCGGCGATGATGTAACGTTCGCCGGGGCGGCCGCGCTCGATGGCACTGACGAGGGCGTCTGCAACATCAAGCACGTGCACCAGGCCGACCGCGCCCTTGGGCAGCATGGCTGTGCCTTCGACCATGTCCAGCACCCAGCGTGTGCTGGGCGTGATGCGATAGTCAAACCGTCCCAGCACGACCGGCGGGTTGAGCGAAATGAACGGCACGTCCAGTGCCTCGGCCAGCGTCCAGGCGATGCGTTCGCTGTCGCGCTTGGCGATGGTGTAGGGCATGTCGGCTTCATCGAACCAATCCTGCTCGGTACGCAGACGGGCAGGGTCCTTGCTGGGGCCGATGGCCGCCATCGAACTGGCGTGGACGACCCGGCGGACGCCCAGCCGGGCCGCGGCTTGCAACACATTGCGCACGCCTTCCATGGCCGGGTCGATAACGTCGGCGCGCCGTGATGGGTTGGTGATGTAGGGCGTGGCGAGGTTGATGACCACCTCGCAGTCCCGCATGCTCGCCTCCACGGCCGCCGTATCGCGGATATCGCCGTAGAACATCTTCAGCGCCAGGCCTTGCAGCCCGCGCGTATCCGCACCTTCGCGTACCATTGCTCGCACATCGTAACCCGCTTTGATCAGGGCGCGGGTCACGTTGGCGCCAATGTGACCGTTGGCCCCTGTCACCAGAACCAGCATGCTCATCCTCCTTCGCGGAATTGGCGGATTGTATCACCTCTGGCGCGCGTCCGGCCGCATCTGTGGGATACTCCGACCTGCATGGATAACGAAAGGATACCCAGCCTCGAAACTGACCGTCTGCTGCTGCGCCCGCCGGAGGAGGGCGACCTGCCGGCCTGGGCGCAGGAGTTTTTTGCTGATACGCAGGTGGCGCGCTACATCTCCAAGCGGCCGCTCACGCCGATGCAGCGCGCCGAACGCGCCCTGCAAGTGGCGCGCGCGACATGGGCCGCTCGCAGCATCGGCGGCTGGGTGATTGCGCACAAGGCCAATCCTATGTTTCTCGGCGCGATCAACATTGAGCCTTTGGATGACACCCACGAACTCGAAATCGGGTACGGCCTCATCTCGCGCGCCTGGGGCAAAGGCTACACCACCGAGGCCGTGCGGGCGGCGGTGCGCTACGCCTTCGAGGGCGCCGGCGTGCCGCGCCTCACTGCCCGGGTGGTGGATGCCAACACGGCTTCAAGCCGTGTGCTTGACAAGCTTGGCTTTAGCCTTGAACGGGAAGAGCCGTTGGAAGAAGGCCGCCTGTTGTATTACACGCTGGTAAAAGAGAAGTTCGCCCCCGGCGATTCGTTCTACCTTCTGCGCTCCTGAATTGCCGTCGGTTGCCAGCTTCCCCGCTTGGGCCGGGATGGCTTGATGAGGATGTAGGCGACAGGGCAATTACCAGTTGCCGCTTACTGCTCTCTGCTTCCTTTTGTCTGCTCCCTGCTACCTACTCATTGAACATCTGGCCTACGCTGCGGCCCTCGTGGGCGCGCAGGATGACCTCGCCCAGCAGGGGGGCGACAGAGAGCACGGTGAGTTTGCTGCCCAGCCTGGTGCGCTTTTCTTCGGGGATCGCGATTGTGTCGGTGGTGATGATCTCTTTCAGCGGCAGGCTGGAGAGGCGGTCGGCGGCCGGGTCGGACAGTACGGCGTGGACGAAAACCAGGGTGATGCTGTTGGCGCCTTCGGCCTTGAGCAGGTTGACGGCTTCACTCACCGAGCCGGCGGTATCCACCTCGTCGTCCAACAGCAGCACGTCCCGGCCCTTCACCTCACCCACCAGGTTGAGCGCCTCGGTGCCCACGCCGGTTTTGATCTGGCGGCGTTTCTCGATCAGCGCCAGCGGCGTGCCGATCTGCTCGGCGAAGTTGCGGCCACGCTTGGCAAATCCGAGGTCGGTGGTCACTACCACGGGGTCGGTCATCTTCTTGAGCCGCTCTTTGACGTGGTTCACGATGATGTGAAAGGCAGTCAGCACGTCGCCGGGGATGGAGAAGAAGCCCTGCAACTGTCCGGCGTGCAGGTCGAGCGTCATGTAACGATCGGCCCCGGCCACTTCGATCATGTCGGCCATCAGCCGCGCTGCGATGGGCACGCGCGGCTGGTCTTTCTTGTCGGAGCGGCCATAGGCCAGGTAAGGCAGTACGGCCGTGATGCGCCCGGCCGAATCGAGCCGCAGAGTCTGCAACAGGATGAGCAGTTCGAAGATGTTGTAGTGGACCGGCCGGGAGGTGGACTGGATGACGTATACATCCTGGCCGCGGGCGCTGTCGTGCAGGCGCACCCCGATGTTGTCGTTGGGGTAGTGCAGGATGTCGCGCCCCGCCAGGGGCTGCTTCAGGTAGCGGGCGATCGCCCCTGCCAGTTCCGGGTTGCCGGAGCAGGCATAGAGCTTGATGTCGCCGTAGATCTTGATGTTCCGGCCGCGCCGGATGCCTCGTGCCATGCCAGGTCGCTCCTCGTCCAACGTTAACTTACATCATTTCTGATTCTTCTGCCACTCGGCGCGCAGCACGCCCATGACGTGCACATCGTAATACCTGCCTTCGCGATAGACGTGTTGGCGCAGCGTGCCTTCCAGGCTGAAGCCCACTTTCTCGTAGACGTGCAGGGCGCGTGGGTTGTTGCCGTACACGCGCAGGTGGATGCGGTCGAGGTTGAGCGTTTCAAAACCCACCTTGAGCAGCAGGCGCATCGTATCGCTACCGTAGCCCTTGTCCCAGAATTCCTTGTCGCCCAGGACGATGCCCAATTCGGCGTGGCGCGCTACGTGGTCGAAATCGAACAGGCCAGCCGAGCCGATGTGCTGCCAGCCATTGGACGAGTTGGCGTCCACAGCGAAGGGCCGTTCCAGTGGCGGGCGCTTGTTCATCTCCTCGAACCACTGCTCCTCTTCGACGTTCGAAAGGGGCAGGAAGATCATCAGCCCGCGGCGCACCTCGGCGTCGTTCAGCCATTCCACGTAGCGCGGCAGGTCGTCTTTTTCCACCCGCCGCAGGCGCACACGTTCGGCGACGTACATGGGCTAACCCTTTCTGCCGTTCAACAGACGCTGGACGGCCTCCTGCGGGCTGAGTTGGCGCGCCAGCAGGGCGTCCAGGGCCTGCTCAAGCTCGCCGGCTTGCGCGCCAGCCCGCCAGTGTTCCACCAGGGCATCCTGCAGGCGCTGGTCCAGTTCGGCGGCCAGGCGGGCGCGCTCCCGGCGCGCCAGGTCGCCGCTGGCTTCCAGGTGGACGCGGTGGGCGGCGATATACGCCAGCAGTTCGGGCACGCCCTGGCCGTCGGCGGCCACTGTGCGCTGGATGGGCGGCAGCCACAGGGCCTCGCTTTCCGGCGCGGTGGCCTGAACATCCAGCGCCTGGCCGTGATGGCGGAAGACGTGCGCCACCGGATGCGCCAGTTGCAGCATGCTGCGCAGGGCGCGCTCGGTGGTTTCCACGCCCGGCCGGTCGGCCTTGTTCACCACCAGGATGTCGGCGATCTCCAGGATGCCGGCCTTGATGGCCTGGATGTCGTCGCCCAGGCCGGGTGCTTCCACCACCAGGGTGGTGTGCGCCAGACGGGCGATATCCACTTCGGACTGCCCCGCGCCCACGGTCTCGATGAGGATGATCTCGTAGCCAGCGGCGTCGAAGGCCTGCACCATCCCGGCGGTGGCGTGCGCCAGCCCGCCCAGCGAGCCGCGCGTCGCCATACTGCGGATGAACACGCCCGCGTCGCCGCTGAGGGCCGCCATGCGGATGCGGTCACCCAGCACCGCCCCGCCGGTGAAGGGGCTGCTGGGGTCCACCGCCAGGATGGCAACCTTTTTTGGCGCTTCCGTTTTGCGGTAGCCCAGGGCAAGCTGATTGACGAGCGAGGATTTGCCGGTTCCCGGCGCGCCGGTGACGCCGATGAGGTGGGCACGGCCGGTGTGGGGGAAGAGTTCAGCCAGGGCGTGCTGCCCGGCTTCGGTCTGGTTTTCGATCTGGGTGAGCAGGCGGGTGAGCGCCAGGCGCTGGCCGTCCAACACGGCGTGCAGGTCGAGCATGCGCCAGGGTCAACCCTGCGCGCCGGCCACGGCCGCGCGCATCTCTTTCACGATCTGGTCGGTGGGCGTGCCGGGGCCATATACGCCCGCCACGCCCAGTTCCAGCAGGCGCGGCACATCCTCGTCCGGGATGATGCCGCCGATGAACACCTTGACGTTCTCCTGGCCGTTGGCTTTCAGTAGTTCCAGGATGCGCGGGGCCAGTTCCATGTGGGCGCCCGAAAGGATGGAGAGGCCCACGGCGTGGGCGTCTTCCTGCAGGGCGGCCTCGGCGATCATTTCAGGAGTCTGGCGCAAGCCGGTGTAGATGACTTCCATGCCGGCGTCCCGCAGGGCGCGGGCAACAACCTTCGCGCCGCGGTCGTGGCCATCCAGGCCGGGCTTGGCGACGATGACCCGGATTTTTTGCTCTGCCATGCGTACTCCTCAATGATGGTGTGGGCTGAAGCGATTATACCGCGACGGCCGCGCAGGCCGGTTGGACGCTATAATGGAGGCGCCAACCCGCGTGTAAAGGCAGACACCCATGATGCGAACGATTTCCCTAATCCTGATGCTGACCCTGCTGCTGGCGGCCTGCGCCGGGCGGCAGGCGCCGCCCACGCCGCGCGTCGAAGACATTCAGACCGCCATCGCCCAGACCGAGGCGGCCCGCCCAACGGCCACCAACACCTTTGTGCCGCCGACCCAGACCAACACGCCGGAGCCCACCCGCACCCTGGCCCCCACCGCCACGGCCACCCCCAGCGGGCCGGTCACCGGCACGGTGTTTGTGGCGGCGCTGAATCTGCGCGCCGGGCCCAGCACCTTCTTCGAGGTGTTGGAGTCGTTTCCCGAGGGCACACAACTGCTCGCCACCGGCCGCGATGAATCCGGTGAGTGGGTGCAGGTGGAAATCCCCGGGGAGCAGGAGGACGAAGAGAAGACCCTGGGCTGGTTCGCTTCGGTGTTCATCCAGTTTCAGGGCGACCCAAACTTCTTGCCTGTCGTGGCCTTTCCACTCGACCAGCAGGTGCGTGCTACGGTGCAGGACACTGAAGGCAACCCTATCCCCGGCGTGGTGGTGGCCTTCATCTACCGCGATGGTACGGATGAATTGCGCAACAACTCGATTTCCACCGACCAGGGGGTGGCGGTGACCTACCTGCCGCCGGACCTGCTTGGCACGCTGGACGTCCAGATCGTGGGCCACGAATGCACCAGCCCGGTGATGGATGTGGATTGTGAGATGCGCGGCTACTTCCAGCTGGCCTGGCGCAGTTTCGTGCTCATTCCTCAGCGCGCGCCCTTGCTCCTCCAGTACGAGGTCGCCACGACCGAGATCAGTGGCACGGTGGTGGACGGCAACGGCAAGCCGGTGGTTGGGATCCAGGTGCAGGCGGTGCGCGACGACGGCGCACTCAGTTATGGCGTGACCGGCGCCGAGGGCGCCTTCAATATCCCGGCCGGGCCGGGCCTGTGGGAGGTATACAGCGTGACCTTCAACCCGCGCCTGGAAAGCGACGTCGTGACGGTGGAGATCACCGACGCGACGCCCGAACCGGTGGAAGTGCCTGCTCCGTAGAACCCGCATGAGAACTGCCCTGCCAAAACGGCAACTATTTCCCAGAACGGGTGTTTAATAGGTTAGCAAGCTGTCCATCACCGTATAAGGAGAGAAGCAATGAAACTCAGTTCCCCCACCATGCTCACGTTCTGGATCAGCGTCGTGGTCGGCGTGCTCGGCGTGCTCGGCACGTTCGGCATTGTCCCGGCCCTGGCTGCGTTCGCCAGTTGGCTGCTGATCGTTGCCTGGGTGCTGCTACTTCTCGGCATCCTGGTCAAGGGCATGTAGTCACGAGCATGTAAGCGAACGCCCCGGGCAACCGGGGCGTTTTTTGTTTCTTTGGGCGCTTCGCCGGTGATGTTATACTCGCGCCTGCGCCCGCTTCGGGCGACGTCTATCAAGGAGCGCGCTGCCCCCATGAAGGACTTCATTGGCATTGCCGACCATTCTCCCGCTGACCTTCAGGCCATGCTCGATCTGGCGGTCGAACTAAAGAAAGAACATCAGGCAGGCGGCAACAAGCCCCGGTTACAGGGAAAGACCCTGGCGATGGTGTTCCAGAAGCCGAGCCTGCGCACGCGTGTTTCCTTTGATATGGCGATGCGCCATCTGGGCGGCGATGCCCTATACCTCTCGCCGGCCGAGATCGGGCTGGGCCAGCGCGAATCGATTGCCGATGTGGCGCGCGTGCTCTCCGGCTACGTGGATGCCATCATGGCACGCGTGTTCGACCACGCCCACGTGCTGCAACTGGCCGAGTGGGCCGGCGTGCCGGTCATCAATGGCTTGAGTGACTACAACCACCCGTGCCAGGGCATGGCCGACGCGCTAACCATCCAGGAAGAGTTTGGCGCGCTCAAAGGCATCAACGTGACTTACATCGGCGACGGCAACAACGTGGCCGTCTCACTGATGCACATTTGCGCCAAACTGGGGGCGAATTTCACCATTGCCAACCCGGCGGGCTATGCCATCGTGCCGGGGGCGGTAGACCTGGCGAAGCAGTTCGCCGCCGAGAGCGGCAGCGCCCTGACCTTCATCGAAGACCCGCACGCGGCGGTGAAGAATGTCGACGTGATCTACACTGACACCTGGACCAGCATGGGCCAGGAAGAAGAAGCCAGGAAGCGCGAGGCGGTCTTCCCGCCCTACCAGGTGAATCCCCAACTGGTGAGCGAAGCCAGCAAACGCGCCATCGTGCTGCACTGCCTGCCGGCGCACCGCGGCCAGGAGATCACCGACGAGGTGGCGGATGGCCCGCATTCACGGCTCTTCCCCCAGGCGCACAACCGCCTGCACGCCCAGAAGGCGATTCTGGTGAAGTTGCTGGGATAGCCGAAGAACTACAGTCCATTGTCCACTGTCCTCTGTCCTGATTGCAGGTGCAATCATCTGGCGAAGCATGATGGACTTGGACACTGGACACTGGACCAGGGACTAAGGACTATTCGATGAACACACAAGAATACATTGCACTCGAAGAAAAATACGGCGCGCACAACTACCATCCGCTGGATGTGGTGGTGACGAAGGCCGAAGGCGTGTGGGTGTGGGATGCAGAAGGCAACAAATACCTCGACTGCCTGAGCGCCTACTCCGCGTTGAACCAGGGGCATGTCCACCCGCGCATTGTGGACGCGCTCATCGAGCAGGCCAAAAAGGTCACCCTGACTTCGCGCGCCTTCCGCAACGACCAGTTGCCGCTGTTCTACAAGGAACTGAGCGAGATGACCGGCTACGACATGAGCCTGCCGATGAACAGCGGCGCCGAAGCGGTTGAGACGGCGCTCAAACTGGCGCGCAAGTGGGCCTACCGTGTCAAGGGCGTGCCGCGCCAAGAGGCCGAGATCATCGTCTGCGCCGGGAATTTCCACGGGCGCACCATCAGCATCATCACCTTCAGCACCGAGCCGCTCTACCGCGACGACTTCGGGCCGTTCACGCCCGGTTTCAAAGTCGTGGCCTATGGTGACGCTAAAGCCATCGAAGACGCCATCACGCCCAACACGGCGGCGGTGATGGTCGAGCCGATTCAGGGCGAGGGCGGAGTCATCGTGCCGTCCGCCGGTTACCTGAAGGCGGTGCGCGAGCTGTGCACGAAGCACAACGTGTTGTTCATGGCCGATGAGATCCAGACCGGCCTCGGCCGCACCGGGCGAATGTTCGCCATGGAACACGAAGGCGTACGCGCCGATGTGGTCATCATCGGTAAGGCGCTGGCGGGCGGGTTCTACCCGGTCTCGGCCGTGCTGGCCGACAAGCCGATTCTGGGACTGTTCCAGCCCGGCGAGCATGGCAGCACGTTCGGCGGCAACCCGCTGGGCGCGGCCGTGGCGCGGGCGGCGCTGGCCGTCATCCGCGACGAGAATCTTGTTCAGCGTTCGGCCGAATTGGGCGAGTATTTCATGGAGCAACTGGCCGAGATCCCCAGCCCGCACGTGAAGGAAGTGCGCGGCAAGGGACTGTTGATCGGCGTGGAACTCAAGCCGGAAGCCGGCGGGGCGCGGCGTTTCTGCGAAGCCATGAAGATCAAGGGCATCCTGTGCAAAGAGACCCATGACAACGTCATCCGCTTTGCGCCGCCGCTGGTCATCGACAAAGAAACGATCGACTGGGCGCTGCCCAGCATCCGCGATGTGCTGAATATGGCGTGACCGGAACGGGCGCATCCCGCCCGGCTCATCTATAATAGTGGTCAGGTCGAATGCCTGACCACTGCGTTTTAAGGGACAACCTGATGAAAAAGATCTGGCTGCTTTTGGCGCTTTCCACCCTGATTCTAAGCGGCTGTGAACTCGGCGCCCGCGTTCAGCCCGAGCCGACTCCCACGGAAGCGGCGCTGCCTTCGCCTGTGCCTGCCGAACCGACCGCGACGCCCGAACCCCCGCCCACCGAAAGCCCGACGACCGCCCCCGCGCCGGAGCCTTCCGCTACCGTGCCGCCTACTGGCGCGATCATCGGCCTGGTGTTCCACGATGTGTGCGCCAACCTGGAGACAGGCGGGGCCGGCTGTGTGGACGGCGCGGCGGACGGCCAGTTCACCGAACAGGATGAACCGCTGGCGGGTGTGCGCGTCTTCCTGGGCGCGGGGGCGTGCCCGGCCTTCGGTCTGGCAGAGACGACCACCAACGACCAGGGCTTCTACGCCTTTGCGGAACTCGCCAGCGGCATCTATTGTGTGACGGTCGACCCGACTGCCAACGCCGGCCTGGAGCCCGCCATGCTGCCCGGCCGATTCAGTGTGCCGCGCGGCGGTCAGGCCACGCTCGGCCTGCAGGAAGGCCAGCACATTGGCGACGTGAACTTCGGCTGGGATTACGACCTGCTGCCCTCTTCGGCCAAAGACTGTATTGACCGCCTGGAAGTGGTGGAGGTCCCGCGCACCCCGGACGGCTGGAGTATGGGAGCGGGCGTTGAATTCACCCGCGTCTGGCGGTTGAAGAACGCCGGCGAGTGTACCTGGGGGCCGGACTATGCCCTGGTACACGCCGATGGCGAAGCGATGACTGAAACCACCAGCATCCTGCTTGGCCGCAGCGTGGCCCCGGGCGAAGAGGTCGACCTGGCTCTGGCGCTTACCAGCCCGGCCGAGCCGGGCGAACACAGCGGCGTGTGGCTGCTGCGTAACGAACGCGGTTTCACCTTTGGGGCCGGGGAGCAATCCAACATCGCCCTGACCCTGAGCATCCGCGTCATCCCGGAACTGCTCACCAGCGCGGCGCTGGGCGCCCCCACCCTGCGCGACACGCTGGACGCGGACGACCGCTGGAACCTGTTTGAAGACAAGCATGCGGCGATGACGCTGGAAGGCGGCCACATCACGCTCACCAGCAAAGAAACCATCGGGTTTGACTCCTGGACGGTCACCGCCGGCACCCTGGGCGACGCCACCATCGAGGCGATCTTTACCACCGGCCCGGCTTGCTCAGGCTACGACCGCTACGGGCTGATCGTGCGCTCGGAGACGATCAACACCGGCTACTTCCTGGGAATCTCGTGCAACGGCTATTTCTCCATCCGCCAATGGAACGGGAGAAAATGGGAAATGCTGGCCCCCTGGACCCTCGGGGTGGGCATCAATACCGGGCCCGATCAGACCAACCATGTCGTGGTGGTGATGTCGGGCAATACGTTGAGCCTCTTCGTCAACGGCCAGTTGCAGGCCACCGTCACAGACAAGGCCAAGCCCATCTATGGCGGCGGCCGGTTTGGTCCGTTCATCGCCGCTCAGGATACGAAGAACTTCACCGTTTATCTTGAAGAGATCGCCTATTGGTCCACGCCCTAGACGGACGGCCTGTAATCTGATGCAACGAGCGGCCCCTGACCAGGGAGCGCTCGTTGATTTAAGCGACAAACGGCGGGGGGCGCCGCCGTTTGTCGCTGTAGTGTCTAACGTGTCCGGGTTGGCTGGTCAGCTCGTTCGTCCCGGCTGCGTTTCTGTCTGCCCGGCCAGGATCTTGGCAATTAACTGCGAACTGACGCCTTCTTTGGCGGCCGGTTTTGTATGCGGTTCCTGAACCGCTTTAATCGGCTTGGATTCCAGGTTCAGTAAATGATATGCCATGGTTGTTTCTCCAATCAAAAAAGGCCATTCAACTGACCAAATTATAGTGGGCCGCGCCCGGCTGCGACCTAACAATGCAGAAAGCTTTCAAAACGTTTAGGTCGCCCGGCCGGCGGACTGCCGCCCGCGCCGCGCACAGAATCGCACGGAGACGCCACGTTGGCGCCTCCGTCGCGTTGTACGTTGGAGGCATGTGTATCTGTACATTAACAATTGAATAGTTGTGAATATCGTGCGGCGGCAGCACAACGCCAGCGGAGACTATGACGGTTTCGGCTCCCACAGGATTGAAATGCGCGTGCCTGCGCCGGGGGCCGAATGGATCTGCAGGTCGGCGCCTACCAGCCCGGCGCGTTCCAGCATCCCGGCCAGGCCAAAGTGGCCGCCCTGCAGCAACTCCACCAGGTTGAGGCTCTTCTCCGGCACGAAGCCGCGCCCATCATCCTCCACGTACAGTTCCACCTGCTCAGCCTCGATTCGGCCGCGGATGCCCAGGGTGTTCGCCTGGGCATGCCGCAGGGCGTTTTCACAGGCCTGCTGGACGATGCGGAAGAAATGCAGTTCCACAGCCGGGTCAAAACGCGCAGAAGTTGGTGGGATGTCGAATTCGATGCGCGTGGCCAGGCCGGGGCGGTCCTCAAGGATGTCGGTCAATTCATCCAGGGCGGTCTGGAGGCCGTAAGTGAGCATAGCCGGGCGCAGGCCGGTGACGGTCTGGCGCAGGCTGGCGATGAGGCCCTGCAATTCCTCCACCAGTCCGGGGTCATGCGCTTCTGGCAGCAGGAGCGCCAGTCGGTTGAGGATGTCGTCGTGCAGGTCGTGGGCCAGCCGTTCGCGTTCACGCTCGTGGTTGTCCACGTTGGCCTGGTACAAAGCCCGCAGTTGGGCGGACTGATCGATGTTAACCAGGGCGAGGGCGGTCTGGTCGGCCAGATGCTGGAAGAAATCCAGTTCCAGGGGGTGGTAGTGGTCGTCCGGATCGCGGCGGCCCAGCAGCCACAGGCCGGTCAGTTCGCCGCCGATCCGCAGGGGCAGGGCCAGCCGCACCCAGCCGAGCGGGGCGTCGGGCGTATCCGGGTCCTTCGGGCGGAACGCGCCCAACGGCGACAGGTGGGCGTCCGGGTCGGTGAGTGCTAGATCCTCCGGCGGGACGCCTTCGTTGTAGATAGGCCGCCAGTGGCCTTCCGGGGTGCGCCGCAGCAGGGCGGATTGGCGGATGAGCAGAGAGGGCAGCACTTTCCCGCACAGGGTATCGAGCAGGGCGGGGATATCCAGGCTGGTGGTGATCTGGGCGGCGTACTGGCGTTCCAGCCCTTCCGGGGGCAGGGGCATGCCCAGGTAGCGGGCCTGGAACCAGCGTTCGTAGCGCGGGTAGAGCGCCAGCGCCGCCAGCGCGCCGAAGAACGCGAAGAAGATGGCCGCCAGGCCGGGGCTGCCCAGGCCGAGCAGCGCGGCGGCCAGCGCCAGCAGCACCGCGCCCGCCAGCGTGAGGGTGAGATAGGTGATGGAGACCACCACCTGGGTGGCGCGCAGTTCCAGGCCGCCCAGGCGCGAGCGCGCCAGCGCGTAGAAGTACACCCCCGGCAGCAGCGGCAGGGCCAGCAGACCGCCGGCGAAGGCGTTGCTGGGCAAAGCGTCCATCGCCACGCCCACGCCGGCCAGCACCGCCGGCAGGACCGCCAGGAACGAAACATAGCCCAGCAGCCGGGCGCTTGTCCGGGCCGAGCCGGTGTGGCGGCGAATATGCAGGAAGACAAAGGCTACGCTGCCTGCCAGCCCGGCAAGCAGCGCCAGCAAGGCGGCGGTGAAGGGCAGCCAATCTAGAATCTGGGCCAGCATGAACAGCGCGACCAGCCCATACAAGCCTGTCCATAACGTTTTGGGCAACTTATATAGCGGGGTCGGGAATTCCCAATTGAGGTGCAGGTAGACCAGCGGCACCAGCCAGATCAGGCCGCGCACGAGGTATGCCGAATACCCATAATGCCAGTGGCCGGAGCCATTGCCGGCGGCCCAGAACAGAGCCATTACGAAGTTGAAGGCCAGCATCAGCCGCCAGCGGGCGTCGTGCGGGCGCACCCACACCATCGTGAGCGCCCCCCACAGCCAGAAGGCGAACGCCAGCCACCACTGGCTGGGAAGGCGTTCCAGGAACTCGACCCGCGTTCGGCCCGGATAAATGTAGGCGATATCCATGGTCTGCCCGTTGCGTTCCACCAGCACGTCTATTTCGTCGCCCGCCTGTGCGCCGACGAAGATCGGCAGGGTGATGTCGCGGGTGAACTCGGCCATATCCACGTCTCCCACCTGAATCAGGCGGTCGCCTACCTGTAGGTCGCCTAATTGGCCGCCGGAGAGATACAGCCGGGTGACCGTGCCGTCGGCGTTTTCGAAGTTGAAGCCGGCGTAAGGGGTGTAGAACAGAAAGCCGTAACTGTAGAAGACCAGCATGGCCAACGTGCCCCACAAGGCCAAGTGTTCGAATGGCCGGAGCCCGGCCAGCCTGCGAACGTTCATAGTGCACCTACTCGTTGAAAGGAGGTGATTGCCTGTCTGATAGTACCAGAAAGTGTCTCCATCATATTTTACCAACCCGTACGAACTAGAAAGGAAACGACATGCAGACCTTCTACGACACTCTGATCGCCAACCCGGATGAAGAGGCCCCTGCCTGGCCGCTTCAGGCTGCCGGACTCTCGCTGGAGCAGGCCCGCGCCCTGGAGGGCGACCTGGCCGACTGGCAATCCTGGTGGGTCGAAAAGCAGGACTGAGACCACCAGGACCGGCCGGCATCTGCCGGCCGGTTCGTGATTAAGGAGCCGGACATGGAATTCCATGACTACGTAGTGACCTACTTTGAGGCCCAAGACGCCATCCGGGAATGGCCGGAACTGGCGGTCACGTTGCGCCGGGTGGCGGCCGGCGGGCCGCAGGTGTGGAAACTGCCACTCCAGGCTGCTCAGGCGGTTGGCGCAGACCTGGAAGGCGTGCTGTCCGCCGTGGGCGCGGCGGCCTGCGCCCAGATCGCCATCACGCTCATCGACGACCTGCTGGACGAAGACCCCCACGGCCTGCACCACGAGGTCGGCGCAGGCTCGGCCGCCAACCTGGCCTCGGCCTTCCAGGCCCTGGGCGGCCAGATGCTGGCAGAGGGCGGCGAAGACGCAGAAACGACGCGCGACCTCCAGGCCAGTTACGCCCGGTTGCTGGGCGGCACGGCGCATGGGCAGTTCCTGGATGCTCAGAATCCCTCCGACGAGGCGGCCTACTGGCAGATGGTGGCGCGCAAGAGCGCCACGTTTTACGGAGAAACCTTTTACCTCGGGGCGCGTCTGGGTGGCGCGTCGGCGGGGACCGCCGAGGCCCTGCGCCGCCTGTGGGGCCAGTACGGGGTCATCATCCAGATTCACGACGACCTGAAAGACTGCCTGGCCTCGCCCGTCGAGCCGGATTGGCTGCTGGGCCGCCTGCCGCTGCCGATTCTGTTCGCCAGCCAGGTTCGCCACCCGCAGCAGGCGCGCTTCGAGGTGCTGCGCAAGCGGCCGCACGACCCCGCCGCGTTGGAGGAAGCCCAGCGCATCCTGCTGGAGTGCGGCGCGGTGAGTTATTGCCTGAGCGAAATCTGGAAGCGTTACGAAGCCGCGCGCGCGCTTCTGACAGACATCCCGCTGGCGCGCCCGGAGAGGCTGGCCGAGATGCTGGATAACACCGCCCGCCCGGTGCAGACCCTGCTGCAACTGACCGGCGCGCCGGAGGCCGAGGTGGCCGCAGTGCTGGCAGCGGGCGGCGCTGGATAAGTCGCTGGCCTTACTCGTCTTCGCCCTCGTCCACCTTCGGCGGAGGCATGTCTTTGGGCAGCAGCCCCAGCTGGCGGGCGCGCTCGATGGCCGCCACGCGGTTGTTCACGTTCAGTTTCACATAGGCGGCTGAAAGGTGGTTGCGGAACGTGGAAGGCGCGATGTTGCGCAGTTTGGCGAGTTGGCTCGTCGTCAGGTTGGGGTGCGAAGCCAGACTGAACAAGACCTCCTGCTCACTGTTGGTCAATTTCACGTCATCGCCCTGTTTCTTGCGCAGGACTTCCAGCGTCTTGGGCGAGTAATAGACGTCTTTCCCGGCGATGGTCTCGACGATGCTGGCCAGGTTCAGGATGGCGTCCACGTCGTCCTTGAGCAGGTAGCCGCTGGCCCCGGCCTGCATCACGGCCTGGATGAGCGGCCGCTGAGCATACATCGAGATGACCAGAATCGCCATCTCCGGTTTGGCCGCCAGCAGGTCGGTCACCACGTTTCGAATCGGATAGTAGGTGGGGTCTTCCGCCGAGGACGGCACGCCCACATCCAGGATGAGCACATCCACATCCTCTTCCTGAAGGAAGGCATCCATCTCGCTCCAGAACGCGGCGGTCTTGACGACGCGGATGTTAGGGGAATGGCTGAGGCGGAACAGGCTGCCATCCACGGCGATCTGATGATCATCCAGGATAGCGACGGTGATGGCGGCGTTCATGGCACCTCCGAGGGGGCTTAGGAAGAGGATACACCAAAGCGGCGCAAAGAAAAATGCGCATAGATAATACAAGACGATTGTCTATTCACGTGCGCCGCCGGATTGGCTATAAACAACAACGTACCTACTTACGCTCATTCCCGGCAGCCACCAGTCGAGGGGATCACTGGTGGTTGCGTTTCTTTCGATTCGGCAAGATTCCGGTTATACTATAAGCGCATCTTCTGGCCTGCCCCCCTCAGGTCAGAAGGTGCATTTATTTCTTCTCCAGCCGCGCCGCCACTTCTCCCCAATCCAGGCTTTCCGCCAGTTCGTTGAACCAGGCCACCGACTCCTCGTGTTTGGTGTGCAGGTCGTCCACGTCGCACACAAAGCTCAACGTCTCCAGCCGGGCGGCGTGCTCCGGCGGCAGTTCGCGGTAGAGGTAGCGGCCGCCCCAGTCGTAATGCCAGGGCGCATAGAGGGTGCGCAGGAGTTGTATCAGGGGTCGCAGCGTCCGCCCGAGGTAAAAGTGCAGGGCGTCCATCGGCTGGCGGCGCAGGATTTCCTTTTCCACCAGCGGCTGGAAGATGAGGAAGGAAGCTCGCAGCCCTTCGACCTTTCCCTTCAACGTCTCGAGGTGCGCGGCGGCATCCAGCAGCTGGGGTTTGAAGGTGTTGTCTTTGTTGATGTGGACGATAGCATGGCCGTGTACCTCTGGCTCCCAGAAGCGCGGGCCGGCGCTGTTGAACTTGCCCACTACCAGGTCCACCATCCGGTACGGCCCGGCCGCTTCTAGGATGTAAAAGGTCTGTGACATGCCGTGCCAGGCTGGTTCCGGCAGGCGGTATTTGTGCCGGATGGGTGAAAGCCCGGTCAGCGCGGCTTCGGCGGCTTCAAAGACGTCTTCGACGCGCTCGTCGCCAGCGATGACGTGCAGATCAATATCGGAGTACTCGTCGGCGCGGCCAAAGGCAGCCGCGCCGCCCTGCCAGGCGGCATGCACGTAGGGGAGGGGCGCGAGGGCTGTCAGCAGCGCATCCAGCAGGGCCTGGCGGGAGAGCGGGTGTGCGGGCACGGGCGTGTCCTTTGTATAATCGAGGTGTTGAATCGGGCGGCAGGCCTTCGGCCTGGATGCCGCCGATTGTACCGTCATTGGAGCGTGCTGTTCATGGTCAACATACTGGTATCCGGATTGATTAACATCGAGACCACCGTGGGGGTGGAAGAGTTCCCCATCCCCTACTCGCCGGTGGAGTACAACTTTTTTGGCGTGGATGCCACCGTCTCCGGCGTGGGCTACAACGTGAGCAAGGCGCTCACCCGCCTGGGTGACCGGGTGTCTTTCCTCTCCGTCATCGGCCGCGATCTGGCTGTGGCTTCAGTTCGAGCAGAGTTTGCCGCCAATTATCTCAGCGATGAATATGTGCTGGAGGTCGCCGCCCAGACCGCCCGCTCGGTGATCTTCTTCGACAAGGAAGGCCGCCGCAAGATCCTGGTGGACCTGAAGGACATGCAGGAACAGCGCTATCCGATGGATATCTTCGAGCGCACCATCCCCAGCGCCGACCTGGCGGTCCTGTGCAACATCAACTTCTCGCGGCCCATGCTTTCGGCCGCGGCGAAGGCCGGCAAACCCATCGCCACCGACGTGCACACGATTTCCGACTTGGAAAACGAGTACGACCGCGATTTCATGGCGGCCGCCGATATCCTCTTCATGTCGCACGAATTGCTGCCGGCGCCGCCAAGGGAGTTCACCGCAGAGGTGATGAAGCGCTACAAACCGCGCGTGCTGGTTGTCGGGTTGGGCAAACAGGGCGCCCTGATGCGCCTGCGGGACGACGAGCAATCCTACACCTATCCGGCGGTGGATGTGCGGCCGGTGGTCAACTCCATCGGGGGCGGAGACGCGCTGTTCTCGGCTTTCGTGCATTACTATTTTGCAAGCCAGGACCCCCACGCGGCGCTCAAGCGCAGCCTGGTGTTCGCGGGTTACAAGGTAGGGGCGCGCTCCGCCTCGGAGGGCTTTCTGAGCAGCCAGCGCCTGGAAGAACTCTACGCCCAGTTTGAGAGCGGATAAAGGATCTCGGTCGTCTGCATCGCCAACCGGAACAGATATTCCATACTTTCGAGGGAGGAAAGGATGCTGAAACTCTGGTATTTTCTGAGAGCATCAAAATCAGGTAGAATCGGAGTGCCCCCTTACCGGTAAATAAACGGGGGAATGACAGATGAGTGCCCAAATATGACTATGGAACCCTCTTCCTATCAGAAAGCCAGAGAGGCCATGGCTCGCCGCCAGCGGATGAGCATGCTGCTGACCGGCGGACTGGCCGTTCTGTTGGTGGCCGTTGGATTGCTGCTGGTCTACCTGTGGCTTCAGGATGCACACTTCTCACTTCCGTTCCTGAGCACGGACACGCCCACCCCAACCAGCACCGGCACGGCCACCAACACGCCGGAACCCACCGGCTCACCGACCGATACCGTTGAGCCGAGCGCCACCGTGCCGGTAGATACGCCCACCGCCGCGGCGCCGTTCATCTATATCGTTGAAGCCGGCGACACGCTCTACGGCATCACCGAGAAGTTCGCCGTCCAGGATGTGCTGATCATCATGGTGTTGAATAACCTGAACAATGACAGCGTCCTGTTCGTCGGCCAGCAGTTGATCATCCCTGACCCCAACACCGGCCTGCCCTCGCCCACGCCTATTCCGGCCAACCTGCCCGCCGGGACGGTCATCCTGTATCTGGTACTTCCCGGCGACACGGTGCGCAGCATTGCGGAGAAGTTCCTGAGCACCGAGGATGCCATCATCCGCGAGAATGACCTGGATGACCCCAACGCCATCTTTGTTGGACAACAGCTGCGCGTGCCCATCCGCCTGGTCACGCCGACCCCTGTGCCGCTCCAATCGGCCACGCCTTCTCCGGTTTCGGGCAGCACGATAACGCCTGTGCCTTCCGGGCCGAGCGCCACGCCAACGCCGTAGGCATAAATCCCGTTTGAAACAAGACCCCGATTTCTGCAAGAAGTCGGGGTCTTCGTTATCCGGTATTTACGGGGTCGGGTTGGTCTTCTTCATATGCGCCACGGACTGCTTCACCAGTTTCTTGAGCACCTTCGTGTCCACATCGGCGAGTTTCTTGATATACAGGCACGACTTGCCGGTGCTGTGCTTGCCCAACTGTTTCAACAGGTCGCCGTAGCCGTCGAAACCGGCCAGGATGTAGAGGGTGATGTTCTGGGCGCGCGGCGAGAACCCGGTGAGCATCCAATCGCCTTCACGGCCGCTGGCGTACTTGTAGTGATACTTGCCGAAACCGACGATGCTGGCGCCCCACATCTCGGCCGGCGCGCCAGTGGCTTCTTCCATCAGGCGCAGGATTTCAAAACAATCGGCGTGCTTGCGTTCATCCTTCACGCGGTTGAGGAACTCCTCAACGCTGGCATCGTTTCGTTTGGTTTTCAGTTCGGCCATGATGGTTCTCCTTCTGGGTACTTAATAACGGTAAACCGGATTTCGGTCAATGGACCCGGTGAATCGTAAAAGGCCGGCAATGTCTGCCGGCCCTTCGCGTGCTTGGGAGGAGATCCTAGACCTCGTTGACCACCACGAACACCATCGGGCGGCGGCGGGTCTGCTGGTGCAGGTACGAAGCCAGGCTGGTTTCCAATCCGCTGCGCAGGTCGCCGTTGGCGGAGGCCACCCGGTCGGTGATGTGCTGGCGCGCCCGGCTGAGCATTTCGGCCGATTCGCTGTCTTCGGCGTGGATGAAGCCGCGCGTGATGATCTCCGGTTCTTCCATTAGGCGGCGGTCTTTGTGGCTCACCACCAGGTTGACGAACACGACGCCATCCCGCGAGAGTTGCTCGCGCTCGCGCACCACCGCCGAACTCACCTCGCCGACGCGGGTGCCATCCACGAAGACGTAACCGCCCGGCACGCGCTCGGCCAGTTTCATTTTGCCCTTTTCGAACTCGATGACGCGCCCGTTTTCCACCACGGCGATGTTCGCGCGCGGGATGCCCAGTTCCTCGGCCAGGCAGGCGTGCTGACGCAGGTGGCGCAGTTCGCCGTGCACCGGGATCAGGTATTTGGGCTTGACCAGGTGCAGCATGAGTTTCATCTCTTCCTGGGCGGCGTGGCCGGAGACGTGCACCGGCGCGATCGGGTCGTAGATTACGTTGGCGCCGCGCTGGAACAGACGGTTGATGGTGCGCGAGACCATCTCCTCATTGCCGGGGATGGGATGGGAGGAGAGCACCACTGTGTCGCCCTCCTTGATGTCGAAGGCGCGATTGGTGCCGACCGAAAGGCGGCCGACAATGGACGAAGGTTCGCCCTGGGTGCCCGTCGCCATCAACACCACTTTGTTGGGCTTCAGCTTCAGGGCTTCTTCGATGGGGATCATGAGCGTTTCGTCCAGATCCAGGTAGCCGAGGCGGATGGCGATCTTGGCGTTCTCGCGCATGCTGGTGCCGGCGAAAGCCATTTTGCGCCCGTAGCGCCTAGCGGCTTCGGCAGCTTGCTGCATGCGCGAGACCAGCGAGGCGAACGAGGCCACGATGATGCGGCCGGGGGCGTCGCGGAAGACCTTATCGAAGGCGTCGTCGATGACGCGCTCAGAGGGCGTCCAGCCCTTCTTGTCGGCATTCGTGCTATCGCCCAGCATGGCGAGCACGCCGCGCGATGACCATTCCGCCAGCTTGGCGTAGTCGGTCGGCCAGCCATCCACCGGCGTGTGGTCGAACTTGTAGTCGCCGGTGTGGACGATGAGGCCCTCGGGCGTTTCGATGCCCAGGGCCACACAGTCCGGGATGGAGTGAGAGACGTGGGCGAACTCGATCTTGAACGGCCCGACCTGGAACGTGTCGCCGGCATTGATGGTGACCAGCTGGGCGGTATCCAGGTTGCCGTCGCGCGCCAGTTTGCCCTCGATGAAACCAAGCGTGAGCGGCGTGGCGTAGACTGGCGCGTTGATCTCTTCCAGCACGTGGCGGACGGCCCCGATGTGGTCTTCGTGGCCGTGCGTGATGATGATGCCGCGCACTTTGTGGGTCTTGTCTTTCAGGTACTGGAAATCGGGGATGATGTAATCGATTCCCAGCATGTCGTTTTCGGGGAACATGATGCCAGCGTCAACGATGATGATGTCATCACCATATTCGTAGACCATCATGTTCTTACCGATTTCCCCGAGCCCCCCCAGGGGAACAATTCTTAGTTTCGGCATATTCAGTTTTTCCTTTCAAACGCTTACTATATTTAACAGGCTGTGCCTGTTGGGTTCAGAAGATTAAACGTGCAACCCCGGCGTGAAAATGACGGCCGGGGCTGCTGAGTTCTACGTGCGTATGCTGTGCGGGAAACAGATCAATACGTCCAGAGTTCCTTCAACGGCCAGGGGGCCAGGTTCAATCATCGTTCAACCCGTGCATCTTATCACAGATGCGGCGGGAAGTCAAAGCAAAAAACTCTCGGGCAGTGTCCACCTTCGCGTGGGTATTGCATCGGCGTCGAGGCTTTAGCCGAGTGATTGGCGAGCTCTCCGCTAAAGCGTCGACTCCCACCCCACCAGACCTGGACACTCCCAACTCTCAGGCAGTGGTGGGGATGATGAGTCGCGGCGGGCTAGCGCAAGGAGGGGCAAGACTGTTCGGTTGCGAGGCGTCAGCCGCCGCGGCCGAGGCGCAGGCTGTAGACGCCGACGCCGATGCCCACCACCAGCAGGGCAATTCCCAGGAGACCCAGCACCGGCGAGCGGCCGCCTTCGGCGGGCGGCAGGATCTGAGCGGCGGCCTGGCTGCCCAACTGGGCTCCAAAATTCAGCTGGGTGGTATCGCCGGGGAGCAGTTCGATGCCGACGTTGAGGGCGGTGGTGGCGTTGTAACCATCCGGGATGGCGACCGTGATATTGTAGTTGCCCACCGGGATGTCCGCAAAGCAAGGGAAACTTTCCGTGCCGTCCGGCAGGAGGACGGTGGTGTTCTGCGTGCCGGAGTAGAGCGCAGCGCGTTCGGTGACGCTGGCCTCGCCGCCGGAGATGGGGAGTTCTTCTTCCTGGCGGATGCCGTCGCCGTTCAGGTCGTTGTAGAGCAGCACGCAGAGCGTGCCTGAATTCTGGCCGGGTGTGGGGGAGGGCGTGAATCCGGCCGCCGGGGCGGTCTCCACGGGAGCCTGTGTGGCCTGGGCCGGCCCGGCCAGGCCGAGCAGGATGGTCTGGCCTTCCTGCAGAACGCAGTCGGCGCCGATGTTGTTGAGCGCACGCAGCTGGTCGAGGCTGACGCCAGCAACGGCCGAGATGCGCCAGCAGGTGTCGCCGGGCTGGACGACATAAAGGATGCGGCCGTCGTCGCCGGGGGTGGGCGTGGGGAAGGGCGTGAGCTGGTAGCCGGCCAGGGCCGCCGGGGGCTGCCCGACCCAGGCCAACGCCAGCGCGGCCAGCAGGGCGCACCCCAGCAGAGAAAATGCCTTTTTCATGCGTTCTTGCTCCACGGTGAAGGCGGCGCCAGACAGCTGCGGAGGCGGGCCCGGAACAGCCGGGCGGGGCCCGTGCGCCAGTGGCGGGATTATAACATCCGCGCCTGCCGGTATAATCCGGGCAGTTGGGCGGCAGGCGAATTCATCCAAAAGGAGGAGGCCATGGCCTTCCTGGAATTGACCTCGCAGCAATGGCTGGATCTGGGGATATCGGCAGGGATGGCGGCGCTGGCTTTGCTGCTGGCGCGCCCGCTGGTCAATTTCATCCTCACGGGCGTGCTGGCAAGGGTCGCCGGGCTGACCCGCACCCAGACGGACGACCTGTTCATCCAGGCGGTGCGCCCGCCGCTGGCGGGGCTGGTGGCGCTGCTGGGCGTGCAGGCGGCGGTGCGGCGGCTGGATTTTGTGCCGCTGACGCTGTCGTTCAGCATCGACAATCTATTTTTTGTATCATTCGTGGTTCTGGGTTTCCTGGCGCTCTGGCGGCTGGTGAACCATTTCTCGCTGTGGTACAGCCGGGCGACGACAACCCGCGCCCAGGGGCTGCTGGACGCCCAGGTGCTGCCGTTCACCCGGCGGGTGAGCCTGCTGCTGCTGGCGGCGGTGGCGCTCATCATCCTGCTGGACCATTTCGGCGTGGAGGTCAGCGCGCTGGTGACCACGCTGGGCATCGGTTCGCTGGCCATCGCCCTGGCGGCCCAGGCGGTGCTGGCCGATACCATCAGCGGGTTCGTCATCATGGTGGACCGGCCGTTCCGCATCGGCGACCGCATCGAACTGCTGGACCTGGATACCTGGGGCGACGTGATCGACATCGGTCTGCGCAGTTCGCGCATTCAGACGCGCGACAACCGCATGGTGGTCATCCCCAATTCGCTGATCGGCAAGAGCCTGATCGTCAACCATTCGTACCCGGACGCTTCCTACCGTTTGCAGACCGACATCGGCGTGGCCTACGGCAGCGACCTGGAGCGCGTGCGCCAGACGCTGATCGAAGCGGTGCAGGCTGTGGAGGGCGTGATGCCAGAGCACCCGGTGCAGGCGCTGCTGCTGGCGTTCGGCGAGTCGAGCCTGGATTTCAGGGTGCGTTGGTGGGTGAAGCATTTCATCGACACGCGCATCCTCTACGACCGGGTGAACACGGCCATTTACAACGCCTTGCAGCGCGAGGGCATCAGCATCCCGTTCCCGCAGCGGGTGGTGCACCACTGGCGCGAGGATGCGGACGACGCCGGGGCGGGGAAGGGCGCGCCGGGCGGGGGGTGAGGTGGAAGCGGCTTGAGCGAAAGCCGCCTTCTCGGTATCATTGCCAGTTGTTCTCGCCTGCATTGAGTTGAAAGGACATCCCTTGCCTGAGCCTCTTATCCCCATGTCCGCGCCGGACCTGACGGACGCCGAACGCGCCGCGGTGCAGGCGGTGCTGCACACGCCGCAGCTGAGTTTCGGCCCGCAGACGCTGGCCTTCGAGCGGGCCATCGCCGAACTGACCGGCGCACGGCACGCCATCGCGGTAAATTCCGGCACGGCCGGCTTGCACCTGTGCGTGCGGGCTGCCGGGCTGGGGCCGGGCGACCTGGCCCTGACGACGCCGTTCTCGTTCATGGCCTCCAGCAACGTGCTGCTCTACGAGCAGGCCGTGCCGGTGTTCGTGGATGTGGAGCCGCAGACGGGCAACATCGACCCGGAGCTGGCGGCGCAGGCGGCGGCCGACCTGGCGAGCGGCGGGGCGGCAGCCCGGCGCTGGCTACCGCGGCGCGGCGCATCCGGCTCTGCGGCGTTGAAGGCGCTGCTGGCGGTGGATGTGTTCGGACAGCCCGCCGATTACGACCCGCTGCTGGAGACCGCCCGGGCGCATGGCCTGAAGGTCATCGAGGATTCGTGCGAATCGCTGGGCGCGGCCTACCAGGAGCGACCGGCGGGCACGCTGGGGGACTACGGCGTGTTCGCTTTCTACCCGAACAAGCAGATCACCACCGGCGAGGGCGGGCTGATCGTGACGGATGATGACGCGGCGGCGGACTTCATGCGCGCCCTGCGCAACCAGGGGCGGGCCCCCGGCGATACCTGGCTGGAGCACACCTACCTGGGCTACAACTATCGGCTGGATGAACTGAGCGCGGCGTTGGGCCGGGCGCAGATGGGCCGCCTGGAGGAGTTGCTGGCCAAACGCCAGCGGGTCGCCAACTGGTATGCCACGCACCTGGAGGGCCTGCCGGAGATCGAGCAGCCGTTCATTGCGGCCAGCACGACGCGCATGTCGTGGTTCGTGTATGTGGTGCGCCTGCCGAAGGGCAGCGACCGCGATGGCGTGATGAAACGCCTGGAGGCGGAGGGCATCCCGACCCGGCCGTATTTCGCGCCGATCCATTTGCAGCCGTTCATGGTCGAACGCTTCGGCTACCGGGCGGGCGATTTCCCGGTGACCGAGGACCTGGGGGCGCGCGGCCTGGCGCTGCCGTTCAGCAGCGTGATGACGGAGGGGCAGGCGGCGGCTGTGTGCACGGCGCTGGCGGGGGCGTTGTAAGTTCGTCTCCATCGTCTGAATGGTCTGATTCGTCCGTTGCCCATGGCCGGGTGGGCGGCGAAGGATTTGGGGACAAGATACCCCCCGTCCTGAAGGTGTCTTCGGTGCGTCTTCAAGATGTCCTGGCCGTCCACGGGAGAGGGCGGCTGTCTTTTGGGATGGGACAAAGGGACATTGCGCGACACACCTGTTAACAATTCTGTCCTTTCCATGTCCCTCGCATGTCCCTTTGATGTCCTTTCATGTCCCTGAGCGGGGCTTGAGCCGGTGTGAATGTCCCTGGTGGCTCCGGATGTGACAATGTGACATGGCGCGACACACCTGTTAACATTTCTGTCATATCCATGTCACATCCGTGTCGTATGTATGTCACATCCATGTAGCATCCGTGTAGCATCTGTCCCCATCGTGTAGCATTCGTGTAGCATTCGCCTGCCCTGCTGGGCGCGGAATCACAGATTGCGCAGAAGGCGCAGATTGCGCAGGATGAGCGGGCTGGTGGGCGGAGGAGAGAATATAACCACAGATGAACACAGATAGACATGGATGGGAAGCCCCCGGATGGGGAGGATACCACCGGGAGGCGGGGAGGGAAAGCGAGAGAGGGCAAATGTCAATGTACAAGCAGGTGGAAAGACGCCCTGGTGGGCGATTACCGCTGATGGTGAATGGACTTTCCCTGGCTGGAACCCCCATTTTTGGCGCGGTAACCCTGCGCTGCAACCTAAATCACGCGGTCACGGCAACAAGCAAAGGCTCGCCACACGGCCGCCAGATGCTGTACGATGGAGTTGGGCTTTGCCCAACTCTAGGCGAATGCCAAAGGCATTCGCCCGTCTTGCAGGGGGCGCCAGCCCTATCTTGCCCCTCGCTTGTTCGTCCCGAATCACCCGCGTGTAAAACCCGTGTAAATCTATGTAAACGGGATTTTACGGGCTTTCCTACTCAGATGCGGGCTTACTTTTCGCGTCGAATCCTTTGTAAAACCGATCTGATGAAATTCCTCGGGCCGCTGATTACAGGAACCTGCCACTTGAGTGCAGCAAAGGTTGCAGTACCGGCGAACACGAAAATCAAACCAGTAATTGTTCCGATGACGCCATACTCTAAAGCCCTTAATATCACAAAGGATTGATTAGAATCATAGTTGAACAGCGAAATGAGAAAACCGCCCAGAAACAACGAGAGCAATGAGAGTTTTCGTTTCCTTCTATCATAATAACCTGCTAGACCCGCTAGCATAGTGATTACTATCAAAGCACCAGACAATACGACACTGATATTCATTAGCACAAACTCTATGGTCTAGATGCTTTCTTGGCGCACTTTTTCCTGCACCTGTAAACGCTCTGTAAAATCGCCCGGCCGCATGGTTCCATTATAGCGGCGCGAACGGGCAAATCAACTATCTCCAATCTTCAATCAACAATCCGTGGCGCGGTACAATCGCCCACCATGAGCCTCACCCGTGCCACGCTCGACAACGGTCTGCGCATCCTGCTGAAGGAGATGCGCACCGCCCCGCTCATCAGCCAGTGGCTGTGGGTGGGGGTAGGCTCGCGGGACGAACCCGGCGGCCGCACCGGGGCCAGCCACTGGGTGGAGCACATGCTATTCAAAGGCACGCCGCGCTTCCCGGCCGGGGTGCTGGATAAGGCCATCGCCCGCTACGGCGGCTACTGGAACGCGATGACCTACATCGACTGGACCGCCTATTACGAGACGATGCCCGCCGAGCACATCGGCCTGGCGCTGGAACTGGAGGCCGACCGCCTGCAGAACGCGGCCTTCGCGCCGCAGGACGTCGACTCCGAGCGCACGGTCATCATCTCCGAGCGGCAGGGCAACGAGAACAGCCCGCTCTTCCTGCTGGATGAGGCCATCCAGAACGCGGCCTTCGAGGTGCATGGCTACCACCACGAGGTCATCGGCGATATGGCCGACCTGGAGCGCATGACGCGCGCCGATCTCTACGAGCATTACCGGGCCTACTATGCGCCGGGCAACGCCGTGCTGGCGCTGGCAGGCGACTTCGACCCGGACGAGATGCTGGCGCGGCTGCGGCCGCTCTACGAGGGCATCCCGGCCGGGCCGCCGCCGCCCCGGCCCGTGCGGCCGGAACCGCCGCCGAGCGCCGAGCGCCGCCTGACGGTGGAAGGGCCGGGCGAGACCACCTTCCTGCATGCCTCCTACCGCGCCCCGGCGGCAGACAGCCCGGACTTCCATGCCTTCATGGCGCTGGACAGCCTGCTCACCGGCCCGAGCAACCTCAACTTCTTCGGCGGCGGCATCTCCAACAAGACCAGCCGCCTGTACCAGACGCTCATCGAGGGCGACATCGCCGTGAACATCGCTGGCGGGTTGCAGGCCACGCTCGACCCCTACCTGTACACCCTCCACCTTACGCTGCACCCGGAGCGGGACCCGGCCGAGGCCGAGGCCGCGCTGGACGAGCAGATCGCCCGGGCGCGCGCCCGTGCGCCGGAGGCGGCCGAACTGGCGCGGGCGGTGAAGCAGGCGCGGGCGCTGTTCGCCTACGGCAGCGAGAGCATCACCAACCAGGCCTTCTGGCTGGGGTTCGCCGAACGGCTGGGCGGCTACGGCTGGTTCGAGGATTATCTGGAGCGTCTGGCGGCGGTGACGCCGGAAGACGTGCAGCGCGTGGCGGCCGAGTACCTGGCCCCGGAGCGGCGCGTGCTGGGCGTGTACCTGCCCACCGGCGAGCCGCTGCCGGAGGAGCCGCCCGAATGAGCCGCACCGCCATCCCCGGCCCGGACGACACCCTGCGCGCCGAACTGCCCAACGGCATTGTGGCGCTGGCGCGCGCCAACCCGGCCAGCCCGTCGGTGACCCTCACGGGCAGCCTGGCCGTGGGCGCGCTGGCCAACCCACCCGGCGTACTGGGTCTGGCGGACTTCACCGCCGCGGCGCTGATGCGCGGCACGCAGGCGCGCGGCATGACGGCGCTGTACGACGCGCTGGAGAGCGCCGGCGCCAGCCTGGGCGTGAGCGGCGGCACGCACACCACCGGCTTCCACGGCAAGAGCCTGGTTGAAGACCTGCCGTTGCTGCTGGGCCTGCTGGTCGAAGTGCTGCGCCAGCCTGCCTTCCCGGCCGAGCAAATCGAAAAACTGCGCGCCCAGATCCTGACCGGCCTGGCCTTGCGCGACCAGGACACCGGCGACCGGGCCGGTATGCTGTTCGACGAACTGGCGTACCCCGGCCACCCCTACCGCCTGCCGGACGAGGGCCAGCCGGAGACGGTGCGCACCATCACCCGCCGGGACCTGGCCGACTTCCACGCCCGGCACTACGGGCCGCGCGGGCTGATCATCGCCGTGGTGGGCGGGGTCGAACCGCAGGCGGCCATCGCGGCGGTGCGGGCCGCGCTGGGGGACTGGGACAACCCGGAGCAGCCGGAACCGGCCGCCCTGCCGCCGCTGGAACCGGCCGCGGCCGAACGGCGCGCCCGCGTCGAGGTGGCGGGCAAATCGCAGAGCGACGTGGTGCTGGGCGCGCCCGGCCCGGCGCGCAGTTCGCCGGATTACATGGCCGCGGCGCTCGCCAACGACGTACTGGGCGGTTTCGGGATGATGGGGCGGCTGGGCGAGGCGGTGCGCGAGAAGGCCGGGCTGGCCTACTACGCCGGCAGCAGCCTGGGCGGCAGCCTGGGCCCCGGCCCGTGGTCGGCCGCGGCCGGGGTGGACCCGAAGAACGAAGAGAAGGTCATCGACCTGATGCTGGCGGAGATCCGGCGGCTGGTGGAGGAGCCGGTGAGCACCGAGGAGTTGAGCGACAGCCAGGAAGCGGCCATCGGCCGGCTGCCGCTTTCGATGGAGTCGAACGGCGGGGTGGCCGGGGCGCTGGTGAACATCGAAAAACACGGCCTGGGTCTGGATTACTATGAGCGCTACCCGGCCGTGGTGCGGGCGGTGACGCGCGAAGACGCCCTAGCGGCGGCGCGGCGTTACCTGGACCCGGAACGGCTGGCCATCGCCGCCGCCGGGCCGCCGCGTTGAGGCTTCGTGGCATAATAGCTCCATGCTGTGCACCGGTGTAGACCTCATCGAAGTCGTGCGCATCGCCGAAGCCATTGACCGGCACGGCGAGCATTTCACCCGCCGCATCTTCACGCCGCGCGAAATCGAATTGTTCGGCGAGAACGTTGGCTCGCTGGCGGCGCGCTGGGCGGCCAAAGAGGCGGTCGCCAAGGCATTGGGGACAGGCATCGGCGAGGTGGAATGGCTGGAGATCGAGATCCTGCGCGGGCCGAGCAAGGAGCCGCTGCTCACGCTGCACGGCAAGGCGAAGGCGCTGGCCGAGCAGAAGGGGCTGACGGCCTGGTCGCTGAGTATCAGCCACACCCATGCCCACGCTATCGCCTTTGTGGTGGCGCAGAAGGGTTGAGCCGCGCCACGCATGGGTTTCAGCGAAAGTTGATCACGAATTGTCATTCCGAGCGCAGCCAGAAATCTCGCGAAAGGCGATCGGCGCTGCGGCATCAATCTCGCCGGTGCAGTGCCACCTATGCGAGATTCTTCAATCGGGTGCGGCGTTGATTGAGCAAGAAGGAGGGTCAATCTCACTCTACTTCATACTCTTCTTCCAACCCGACTGAGAGCTTGTCTTGAGCGAAGCTGAAGAGAATCTTGACCGCCATGTCTCTTTTCCGCTGATTCATTGCCGCCACCGTGGAGTCGTTCGCGAGATTCCTCGGTCGCGGGGTGGGTTGAGCGCAGGTTCAAAGCCGGGCTGACCGCTTCCTCGGAATGACAACTCCTGCCCTTGTGCGCCCTTGCAACAGAACAAGTTCGAAATAGAGTTCTAGGAATTTCAAGAGGCTGTGGGAAGTTGAGTTGTATAATCCTGCGCAATTGGATAGGAGAAAGGTACAACCCTATGTCCCCTAGACTTCGTCGCATACTCATTGGAACCGTGGGGGTTATCCTCGCGCTGGCTCTGGTCGGCGCGTACTGGCTGGGACAGATGCGCAAGGCATCCTTCCCGCAGATCGAAGGCAGCATCAGCCTGCCGGGGCTGGACGGGCCCGTGGATGTGTACCGGGACGCCAACGGCGTGCCGCACATCTACGCCAGCACCGAGCATGACCTGTTCATGGCGCAGGGTTTCGTGCATGCCCAGGACCGCTTCTGGCAGATGGACTTCCAGCGCCACACCAGCGCCGGGCGTCTCTCCGAACTGCTGGGCGGCAATACGGTCGATACCGACATCTTCCTGCGCACACTGGGCTGGGAACGCGTCTCGCGCCAGGAGCTGGCGCTGCTCGACCCGCAGACGCGGGCCGTGCTGGATGCCTATTCCGAAGGTGTGAACGCCTACATGAGCGGCCGCAGGGGGGCGCAATTGGGGCTGGAATACCTGTTCCTCAACCTGCTGAACGCCGGTTATGTACCCCCGCCGTGGGAGCCGCTCAACACGCTCACCTGGGCCAAGGCGATGGCCTGGGACCTGCGCGACAACATGGATACCGAGATCGACCGGGCGCTGCTGCTGGCGATGCTCACGCCGGAACGAATCGCCGAACTGTACCCGCCCTACCCGGCCGACCGGCCTTTCATCGTCAACGACCTGACGCCCTTCAACACGTCGGGCGGGCTGCTGGCTGCCGAATTGAACCCGGCGCTGCAAACCGCGCTGGCCCCGGCTTTGCGGGCGGCGCGGGCGCAGTCCGGCGCGCTGGATGGCCTGCTGGGCGGGCTGCCGGATGAGAGCGTGGGTTCCAACTCGTGGGCGGTGGCGGGGTCGCGCACCGCCAGCGGCCTGCCGCTGCTGGCCAACGACCCGCACCTGGATGCCAACATCCCGCACATCTGGTACCAGGTGGGCCTGCACTGCCGCCCCAAAGGGCCGGACTGCGCCGTGGATATGGTTGGCTTTTCCTTCCCCGGCGTACCGGCAATCATCCTGGGCCACAACGACCGCATCGCCTGGGGTTTTACCAACGTCGGACCGGATGTGATGGACCTGTTCATCGAAAAGATCAACCCGGACAACCCGTATCAATATGAGTTCCAGGGCGAGTGGGTCGATATGAATGTGGTCACCGAGACCATCCTGGTGGCGGGCGGCGAACCGGTGGAAGTGGAAGTGCGCGAGACCCATCACGGCGTGCTGATCAACGACCTGTACGGCCTGGACACCTTCCACGAGGATACGCCGCTGGACCTGCCGGAGAACTATGGCCTGGCCCTGGCCTGGACGGCGCTACAACCCACCGAGACCTGGCGGGCGGTGTTCGCGTTCACGCGCGCCCAGAACTTCGAGGAGTTCCGGGAAGCGGCGCGTTTGTTCGCCGTGCCGGCCCAGAACCTGCTGTACGCCGACGTGGAGGGCAACATCGGTTACCAGATGCCGGGGCTGATCCCGGTGCGCGGCGGCGGGGCGGACGGGCGCTACCCCGTGCCGGGCTGGACGGGCGAATATGACTGGGAGGGGTTCATCCCCTTCGAGGAACTGCCGTGGGCCTACAACCCGCCGGAAGGTTACATCGTGACCGCCAACAACGCCGTGGTGGACGAAGCGGCCTACGGCTACCCGATCGCCGATACGTGGGCCTACGGCAGCCGCGCCCAACGCATCGAAGACCTCATCCTGACCGCGGGCAGGCCGATCGACGTGGTCTACCTACAGGAGATGCAGGGCGATACGTTCAGCCTGAACGCCGAGCGGTTCACTCCGGTCCTGCTGGGTGTGGCGCTGGAGAACGAGCACCTCGAATCGGTGCGCGCCCAGGCGCTGGCGAACTGGGACTACCGCTTTGACCAGGACAGCGCCGGCGCGGCGTTGTACGCGGCGTTCTGGAAACACCTGCTGCTTGAGACCTTCATAGACAACCTGCCGGAAGGTTTTGCCCCGGGCGGCGGCGACCGCTGGTCCACTGTGGTGGGCAACATCCTGGCCGACGAGACCAACTTCTGGTGGGATGACCGCGGCACGCCGGAAGCCGAAACCCGCGACCAGATCTTCAACCGAGCCTTTGCCGCGGCCGTGGCCGAACTGGAAGACCGGCTGGGCAAGGACCCGGCGCGCTGGGCATGGGGCAGCCTGCACACCATCGCGTTCAAGCATCAGGTGATGGACAGTTTCCCGCTCATCAACAGCCTGTTCAACGCCGGGCCGTTCGCAGTTTCGGGCGGGACGGACCTCGTCAACGCCACGAACTGGAACACCGGCAACGACCATTTCGGCGTGTCGGGTTCGTCGCCGTCGTTCCGGGCGGTGTACGACCTGAGCGAGCTGACCAATTCGTGGTTCGCGCACCCCACCGGCCAGTCGGGGCATCCCGGCCACCCGCATTACATCGACCTGGCGCCGCTGTGGGCCAGCCTGCAATATCTGCCGCTGCAATGGGACCTGAGCACCATCCAGGGCGTGAGCGAAGGGCATTTGCAGCTGGTGCCGTGAGCGCGCCGTGACGAATCAAAAAGCGAGGCGATGAGCCTCGCTTTTACGTTGCATGCAGTTTCTCAGGCTGCCTCGCGTTTCATCTTCTGCCGTTCGCGCCACCACTCGATGATGGGCGGCAGAATGGAGAGAAAGATGATGCCCAGAATCACCAGGGTGAAGTTCTCCTCGACAGCCGGGATGTTGCCGAAGTTGTAGCCCAGGAAGGTGAACAGCCCCACCCACAAGAGCGCGCCGGTCACGTTGTACACGGCGAACTTGGGGTAGGTCATCGACCCGGCCCCGGCGACGAAGGGGATGAAGGTGCGCACGATGGGCACGAAGCGCGCCAGGATGACCGCCTTGCCGCCGTGCTTCTCGAAGAAGGCATGGGCCTTATCCAGGTATTCGCGCTTGAGGAAGCGAATCTGCTCGCCCTCGCGGAAGACGCGCGGGCCGATGTAATGGCCCACGGCGTAGTTCACGCCGTCGCCGATGATGCCGGCGGCCGCCATGACCGCGAACAGCAGCCAGGGGTCAAGCACCTCGCGGGCGGCGAAGGTGGCGGCAGCGAAGATGAGCGAATCGCCGGGCAGGAAGGGGGTCACCACCAGGCCGGTCTCGGCAAAGACGATCAGGAACAGGATGCCGTAGGTCCAGACGCCGTAACTGGCGATCAGCACCGCCAGGTGCTCGTCGATGTTCAGAATGAAATCGATCAGGAACTTGATGAACTCCATCAGTTTGGGTTACTCCTCTTGAGGGGATGGGGCTCCTGGGGCGGCCCTGCGACCGCGCCCAGGGAGGGCTTGCAGGCGGCGGTTGCCGGCCAGCAGGATGGCGAGAAAGCCTATCGAGAGGATCAGCACCAGGCCGGCGCCGATGACCAGCCAGAAGGCGGGCAGGGGGAGTTGGATGCCTGTTTCTGCCTGAAGGGCGACCAGGGAAACAGCGATGACGGCGCCATTCCACAAGCCGTGCAGGGCCACAGCCGCCAGGTACGCGGCGGCCAGCCGCAGCCAGCGGCCTTCGCGCCAGGCCAGCGCCAGGGCGTAGCCCACCAGGCCGCTGGTGAGCACATGCAGCAGGGCCGTGCCGGCGCGAGCGGTGACCAGGAACGCCCAGCCTTCGGCCGGAACGCCGCGGGTCACGTTTTCAAACAGGGCAAAACCGGCTCCGCTGAGCGCGCCGGCGGCGAAGCCTTCGGCTCCGGTCAGACGGCGGCCAGCCAGCAGCCACACCCCGATGGGCTTGAGCGCCTCTTCGATGAGCGGGGTGACGACTGTGAGGGCAAGAAAGAGCAGGAACACCAGGCCGCCATCGGCGAAGAAGGGCGCCAGCAGGTCCAGGGACTGTTGGGGGTCGAGCACCCTGCCGCGCTCGGCGGCCTGGCTGAGGGCCAGCACATGCCTCATGAGGCCCGGGTTGCTGAGCACGTAGAAAGTGGCGGCGGCCACCAGGGCTGCCAGCGCGGCGATCTCCAGAATGAGGATGAGCAGCGGGCCGAGCGTGAGGCTGGCGGCCAGCACGCCCCAGAAGCGCTGGGGGGCTTCATTCACCAGGCGGCGGCGCGCCAGCCAGGCCAGCCAGAAGACCGGCAGGCTCATCCCCAGCAGGTGCAGGGGCGGCAGCACGAGCAAGGCGGCCCACGGGACCAGGCTGGCGGCGTAGCCCAACCCGAGCACAACCGGCAGCAGGAGCAGCCACAACCCGGGCCGGTAGAGCCGATGCCAGAGCGAGCCTTCGGCGGGCGGCGCGACGCGGCGGCCGAGCAGGCGCAGCAGGGCGAAGACCGCGGAAGGGGCCACCAACAGGGCGGCCAGGAACAGCCCGGCGGCGTTCAACAGGGTCGAGACGGCCAGTTCCGGTCCGGCGGAAGGCTCGAGGGCCTGCACGATAGCGAGGAACAGCAAGGCCAGGGATGTGCCGGCCAGCGACGCCACGGCCAGCCCGCTGAGGGCCAATTGCAGCGCGCTGGGCAGGTGCGCCCCGGGTGGCTGAGCCGCGGCAGGCGCGGTCATTCTTCAGTCACCGTGATGGTCAGAATACGGTCGCCGGGCGGGGCGGCCGGGTTGCCGGCCGGGTCGCGCGGGGTGAGCGCCATCAGAATCTCCAGACCCTCGAGCACTTCGCCAAAAATGGTGTACTGGCCGTTGAGGCTCTCGGCGGGCGCAAGAGTGATGAAGAACTGGCTGCCGTTGGTGTTGGGGTCGTGGGGCTGATGGGCCATCGCCAGGAGGCCGGGCCGGTCGAAGGTCACGCCCGGGCTGGTCTCCAGGCTGAAGAAGTAGCCGGGGTGGCCCGCCCCGGTGCCGCTCGGGTCCCCGGCCTGGGCAATGTAGCCGGGCAGCACGCGGTGGAAGGTGATGTCGTCGTACCAGCCGTTGCGGGCCAGGAAGACGAAACTGCTGACAGTCAGGGGCGCCAGGTCGGGGAACAGGCGCAGGACGACGTCGCCCTTTTCGGTGCGGATGGTCGCCAGATAGGTGGCGGCCGGATTCACGGTGATCGTCGGGCATTCGTGGAACTGGCGCGGCTCCAGCAGGCCGAGGCGCACGGTGTAATCAAGGATGAGGTAGAACAAGGCCGACACCTGGGCGGAGGTGAAGCCGGCCTGGTTGTTGCCGTAATATTGGTCGAGGAGGATATCCATCTGCTCGCCGAGGTTGAGGGTCTGGCCGTTGAGGACGACGAAGGGGGTATTCGGCAGGCCAAGCGCCACGCCGTTTTCCCAGGCGGCCTGGGACTGGGCGGCCAGGGCGGGGTCGGTCAGGTCGGCCTGGAAGCGGGCGGCATCCAGGCCAAGCTCGGCGGCGCGTTCCACCAGCCAGGCAGTGAAGGTCTCCGGGTTGAGCCCGGCGGAGGACGGGGCCCATTCGGCGAAGCGGCCATAGAGCAGGTCGTGCATTTCCCAGAACCTGCCCTGCCGGCCGGCGGCCTCGGCGGCCTGCATCGCCAGGGCGGCCTTGTCGTAGAGCGGCTCATCCGGCGTGCCGATGAGCGGGAAGTTGCGGTAGACGATGCGGATGTCTTCGGGGTGTTCCTGCTGAATCTGCGCCAGGGTGGGGGCCAGGGCGGCGCAATAGGGGCACTGGAAGTCGGCGTATTCAATGATGGTGAGGACGGCCTCCTCCGGCCCCAGACTCCAATCGCCGGGTTGGGGCTCCATCAACGGATTGGCCGGACGTTCGCCGGCCTGGCTGACGGCGGTGCATGAAGCCGGCCCCGGGCCGAGCGACTCTTCGCCGGCGAGGGTGGGGAGGGCCGGCGGGGTGGGCGCCGGGGCGGGGCCGCAGGCGGCCAGCAGCAGCGCGGCGACGGCCACCAGGGCGGCCACGCGAGCCGGTTTCAGGTTCGTCTCAGGCATAATCGCACCATTTTACCAGCCCCGGCGGAGGGCCCCGGTATACTCCCCTCATAGTCTGAGAGCGCGTCCGTGCGCCAAAAACCTGTATAATTAGTCCATTGCAAGGTTTTTGCAAGGTCTGGTTGGAGGAGTAAATCCGCATGACTGCAGATACCAATACCATCCGCCATTTGCAGCAAGAGAACATCCGCCTGCGCGCCGAGAACAACTCGTTGAAGGATTATGTGGCGCGCCTGCAGAACGCCATCCGGGCGCTGACGGCCCTGCAGCACCAGCTGGATATCATCCGTTCGGACACCAACGTGTTCGAACTTATCCAAACCATCCTCAAAGCGGCGCTGGCGGCGGTCGAATCGGAGGACGGTTCGCTGGCGCTGCTGGACGAGGAGAGCAAGCAGCTGGTGTTCGTGGAAGTCATCGGCACGGCACGCGACAAACTGCTCAATTTCCGCATGCCCGCCAACCAGGGCGTGGCAGGCTGGTGCGTGGTGAACCGCAAGCCGCGCATGGTGGAAGACAGCCGCAAAGAACAGGCTTTTTCCCCCCAGGTGGACAAGATGACCGGCCTGCAAACCAACTCGCTGATCTGCGTGCCGCTGCTGGACGGCCAGCGCCCGCTGGGCACGCTGGAAGTGGTGAACACCCGCAGCGGCCGGCCGTTCGGCCAGGCCGACCTGGAATTAATGACGCTGGTGGGCAAGCTGGCTTCGATGGCCATCGTGGCGGCTGAACGAGCGCAGGGCCAGTAGGCCCTATTCATTCCCTTTCATTCTGCGGCCCGGCATTCGTCGCCGGGCCGTTTTTTGTTGTGCCCGATACGCCCGCAAGGGGCATGTTGCAGGTGGGTGATCGAGGACTGGCGGGCCACTACACTTGAGAGCCGGGGGCCGGCCTGGGCGTGCGACGGCCGGCAAGGCTGAGAATGGCCCAGCCGAACAGCGCCGCGGCCAGAGAGGCGGCCAGGATGCCGATCTTGGCGGTTTCCAGCATTTCCGGCGCAGGGAAGGCCAGGTTGGCGATGAACAGAGCCATGGTGAAGCCGATGCCGCCCAGGGCGGCGGCGCCATACACGTGCGCCCAGGACACGCCGCGCGGCAGGGCGGCCAGGCCGGTCCTGGTCGCCAGCCAGGCGAAGGCAAAGATACCCAGTTGTTTGCCAAACACCAACCCCAGCAAAATGCCAAGGGCCAGCGGCTGGGTCAGGAGATTGCCGAGATCGACGGTGAGGGGCACCCCGGCGTTGGCAAGAGCGAATATCGGCATGATGCAGAATGCCACCCAGGGGTGGAGCATGTGTTCCAGACGCTGCAGGGGGGCCTGAGCGGCGTGGACGGCGTTTTCCAGGGCCTGCAGGGCGCCGCGCTGGCCGCGGTTGGGCAGGATCCCCCCGCCCGGCCGGGCAGCCTTCTCGAATCGTTCCAGAAATTCGCGGTTGCGCCTGACGAAGCCGTCGGCATCGATGAGCACGCGGGCCGGGATGGTAAGCGCCAGCAGCACCCCGGCGATGGTGGCGTGCACGCCGGATTTGAGGAACGCCACCCACAGGAGAATGCCCAACAGGCTGTACGGCAGCGGGCCGCGCACGCCCAGGCGGTTGAACACGAAGAGCAGCGCCAGCACCAGCGCGCCCAGCAGCAGCCAGTTCCACAGGATCTGCTCGGTGTAGAAGAAGGCGATGACCAGCACCGCGCCGATGTCGTCCACGATGGCAACGGCGGTGAGGAACACCTTGAGGCCAAGTGGGGCGCGGCGGCCGAGCAGGGCGAGCAAGCCGAGGGCAAAGGCGATGTCGGTCGCCATCGGTACGCCCCAACCGGCGGCCGCCGGGCCGCCGGCGTTGAGCAGGGTATAGAACAATGCCGGCATCAGCATGCCGCCCAGGGCGGCGGCGATGGGCAGGAAGGCCTGGCGCGGCGTGGAAAGCTCGCCGACCTTGATCTCGCGCTTGATCTCGAGGCCGACCACGAAAAAGAACACCGCCATCAGGCCGTCGTTGACCCACAGCAGCAGGGCCTTGGATATCTCGAACCCGCCGATGGCGAAGGTGAGTCGGGTTTGCCAGAGGGCGGTGTAAGAATCGGCCCAGGCCGAATTTGCCCAAATGAGAGCCAGGAAAGTGACGGCGATGAGCAGGATGCCGCTGGAGGTTTCGGCATGGAAGAATTCCTGAAAGGGAGTCGTCAGCCGTTGGATGGGTCTGGGTTTTGTCAGCATGTTGTCTCCTTTTCACGCAGGCAGGCCGTGCACAGGCGCCTCTGGCTCTCTGCTGGATGCACCGCACTATCCTAGCGCCGGTGCACGCAGGATGGCGATGAACGAAAATGTGGTTGGAAACCGGAACTCCGGCGGCTGCTATGCGGCCGGGTGCGGGGCTGGGCAGTTGGCCGCTGTTCCTCTCCGACGGAGTTCAAAACTCTTGCGGCCAACTATTGAAGTAGCCCAAAGGCATCTTGCGAGGGGATTCGCGCTGGAAGGTCGGACGCCTCTGCAAAAAAACTTTCGGTGGGCTACTCAGGCACGCCCAAATACGGGCCGGAGCGCTCCAGGGCTGCCGGATTGCACCGACAGAGTGCAGGAATTGTATCAGACGCGGGCGTCGGCGCGGCGCAGCAGCCACTTTTCGACTTCGACGCCGAGGAACACCACCGCGCTGGCAGCCAGGCTGATGAGCAGGTCGCCGACCGGCAGGGCCCCGGTCGCGAATACCGATTGCAGGGGCGGCCAGTAGATGACCGCCAGCTGGAGCAGGAAGGTGAGGGCCACCGCGCCCAGCAGGGCCTTGTTACTGAAGAGGCCCTGCCGGAAGAGCGAAACGCGATCCGAGCGGATGGCGAGGGCGTGGCCCATCTGGGCCAGGGTGAGGGTGGTGAAGGCCATCGTGCTCCACAGCGGATTGCCGGCCGCCCAGGCGAAGTAACCCACGCCCAGCGAAACCAGGCCCATCAGCAGGCCGACCCACAGGATATGCCGCCCCATGCGGCGGGCAAAGATGCTCTCGCCGGGCGGGTGGGGGCTACGGCGCATGGTGTCCGGCTCGGAGGGTTCGACGGACAGGGCCAGGCCGGGCAGGCCGTCGGTGACCAGGTTGATCCACAGAATTTGCAGAGCGGTGAGCGGCAGCGGCATGCCCAGGAACGGGGCGAAGAGCATCACGTAGATCTCGCCGGCGTTGCTGGTCATGGTGTATTTGATGAACTTGCGCACGTTGTCGTAGATCGTGCGGCCTTCCTTGACAGCGTTGACAATGGTGGCGAAGTTGTCATCCAGCAGCACCATGTCGGCGGCTTCTTTGGATACATCCGTGCCGGTGATGCCCATGGCCACGCCGATATCCGCCCTGCGCAGGGCGGGAGCGTCGTTGACGCCGTCGCCGGTCATGGCGACGATGTGGCCTTTGCGCTGGAGGGCTTCGACGATGCGCAGTTTGTGCTCAGGCGAAACGCGGGCGAAGACGGAAACCTCATCCAGCGCGGCTTCCAGGTCGGCGTCGCTCATCTGCGAGAGGTCGCGCCCGGTGAGCGCCTGGCCGCGTCCGGCGATGCCCAGGTCTTCGGCGATGCGCTGGGCGGTGAGGGGGTGGTCGCCGGTGATCATCAGTGGGCGGATGCCGGCCGTCTTGCAGGTCTCCACGGCGGCTTTCACTTCCGGGCGGGGGGGGTCGATCATGCCGACCAGGCCGATGAAGGTCAGGTCGCGTTCGATGCTGTCTTCGTCGGGCTGGGCGGGCAGGGCCTCCAGGCGGCGGCAGGCCACGCCCAGCACGCGCAGGCCGTCCTGGGCCATGGCGTTGTTGGCCCGCTCGATGCGGGCGCGCCATTCCGAGTCGAGCGGCTGGAGGCGGCCCTCCACGAAGATGTGGCTGGTGATCTCCAGCAGGCCATCCACAGCGCCCTTGGTGAAGGCGATCTGATCGCCGCGCAACTCTCCTAGGGCGGTATTCAAAGCCGCCGGCCAGCCGTCCGGGGCGCGGCCGGTTTCCAGGGCATGGATGGTCGTCATGCGTTTGCGTTCGGAAGTGAAAGGCACCTCGGCGGCGCGCGGCAGGCTGGCCTCCAGGTCCGGCTTGTGCAGGCCGTAGCGGGCGGCGGCCATCAGCAGGGCGCCTTCGGTCGGGTCGCCGACGGTGCGGTAGGTGTCTTCGCGTTCGCCGACGGTTTCCAGCACGGCGTCGCTCGCCAGGGCACTGCCCGCCAGCATGAGCAGGGTGGCGGGCGGCAGGGCCTCCCAGGCCGCGCCGGGCTGCTGCGGCTGCACGTGCTGGGCATCGGTCACGTCCAGGGTGTGACCGGCCACGTCGATGACGCGCACGCGCATTTTGTTCTCGGTGAGCGTGCCGGTCTTGTCGGAGGCGATGATGGTGACCGAGCCGAGGGTTTCCACGGCCGGGAGTTTGCGGATAAGCGCCTGGCGGCGCAGCATGCGCTGGGCGCCCAGGGCGAGGGCGATGGCGACCACGGCGGGCAAGCCCTCCGGGACGGCGGCGACGGCCATGGCGATGGCGGTGAGGAACATTTCGGCCGGGTCTTCGCCGCGCAGCAGGCCGAGGGCGAACACGACCGCCACGATGACCAGGGCGGCCAGGGCCAGCGTCCGGCCCAGTTCGGCCATGCGGCGCTGGAGGGGCGTCTTTTCGTCGCCGACCTGCTGGATCATCTCGGCGATACGGCCGAGCTGGGTGCGCATACCGGTCTCGACCACCACGGCGCTGCCGCGCCCATAGGTGACGACCGTGCCCAGGTACAGCATGTTCAGGCGGTCGCCGAGGGGCAGTTCGGGTTCGGGGAGCGCGTCGGCGACCTTGCCGACCGGCTCGGATTCGCCGGTGAGCGAGGCTTCTTCGACGCGCAGGTTGGCAGTCTCCAGCAGGCGGGCATCGGCGGGGATGGCGCTGCCAGCTTCCAGCAGGATGATGTCGCCCGGGACGAGGTCGTGGGCGTCCAGTTCATAGAGGTGGCCGTCGCGGCGCACCTTGACGTGCGGGGCGGCCATCTGGCGCAGGGCGGCCATAGCCTGCTCGGCGCGCACCTCCTGGACAAAGCCGATGACGGCGTTGAGGATGACGATGGCGAGGATGACGACGGCGTCCTTCCAGTCGCTCAGGAAGGCGGAGATGATGGCGGCGGCGATGAGCACCAGCACCATTGTGTCTTTGAACTGGTCGAAGAGTATCGCCCAGGGACTCTTGACGCCGTAATCGACAAGCTGGTTGGGGCCAAACTCGGCACGGCGTATTTCGGCCTCAGTTTGGGTCAGACCCTGGTCAGGTTGGACGCGCTGCGCGTCCAATGCCTGTTGGGTGGTTTGGGTGTGCCAGAGCGTGGCCGCGGGGGAGGGTGTAAGAGATTCTATGGTTGTATTCTCGCTGATTGGGAAGGAGGTTGTCAAGAACACCAGCCATTAACTGTACCGGCGGAGCCAGTAAGGGGCAATCATAGAATCTATGAGGAAAGCGAATTCCACACGGAGGCATGGAGAAAGCCAAAAGCAAACCACAGATGGACACGGATGCGCACAGATGGCAGATGAACCGGTCCGGAGACACAGCCGCGGCTGATGAATGGATCGGGGGCCTGCAGTAGTCTGAGTAAGACAAAACCCCGGTTCACCTATGCTTACCACTGGTCAGGGTTTTCACCAACGGCGGCGTATAATGCGCGTATGCGCAACCGCCGCTGGCTGTTACTCGCCCTGCCCCTGTTGCTGGCCGTCGCCCTGGCGGCCGGGTATGCCCGCCTGGCCCCGCGCCTGGCCGCCTTTGCGCCCGAGGCCGGGGCGGCCGACCTGGCCCCGCAGACGGCGGTGGCGCTGGAATTCAGCCAGCCGATGGAACCCGGCAGCGTGGAAGAGCGTTTCAGCGCCAGCCCGGAAGTCTCCGGCGAACTCGAGTGGACGGACGAGCGGCGGCTGACCTTTACGCCCGCCAGCCCGTGGCCGCGCGGCACGCAGGTGACCATCCGCCTGGCGGCCGGGGCGCGTTCAACGCTCGGCCTGAGGCTGGGCGATGGCTACTCCTGGCAATTCACCATCCGCCGGGTACAGCTGGCCTACCTGTGGCCGGCCGACGGCCCGGCGCAGGTGTATGCGCTGGACATGGAGAGCGGGAACGTGCGCCAGTTGACCGCCGGGTCCGCGGTGCTGGATTTCGATGCGGCGGCGGATGGGGAGCACATCTATTATGCGGCGCGCAACGGCCGGGGCGGCGCGGACCTGTACGTGGTTCAGCGCGCGACTGAGAGTTCAGCAATGCTGCTGGACTGCGGGGCCGACCTGTGTGCGGGCGTACAGGTGTCGCCCGACGGCGGCTGGCTGGCTTACACTCGCCTGCTTGACCGCGGCGGCCTGAGTTCGGAGGCGCTGGAGGTCTGGCTGCTGGATCTGAACAGCGGCGAGACGCAGCGCATCAGCCCGGAGGACGGCCGCGCCCGCCTGCCGCAATGGTCACCGCTGGGCGGCCTACTGTACTACGACGCCGACGACCTGGCTTATCAACTGATGGGTACGGACGGCGCGGCGCTGGCGCGCTTCCCGAACGGCACAGGCGAACAGGGCGCCTGGTCGCCGGAGGGCGAGTTCTTCGTGGCGCCGGAACTGTTCGTGCAATTGACCGAGACGCTGCAGGGGCCGATCGGCGAACTCGCCAACCAGCCGGACGACCCGGAGAACGAAGACCGGGTGCAGGTGCTCACCAGCCACCTGCTGCGCTACCCGGCCGATGGCGGCGCGTACCGTGACCTGACCCTGGCCGATGTGTTGGAAGATACCGCCCCGGCCTGGTCGCCCGACGGCCTGTGGCTGGCCTTCGCCCGCCGCTACCTGGACGAGGACCGCTTTACCACCGGCCGCCAGGTGTGGCTGATGCGGCCGGACGGCAGCGAACTGCGAGCGCTGACCAACTCGCCGGAGAACCGCCACGCGGCGCTGGTCTGGCACCCGGAGGGAACCTGGCTGGCGGCGGTGCGTTTCAATGCCGCGGCGCTGACCCTGCCGCCGGAGATCGTGCTGATCCAGCCCGGGACGGGGGAGGTGCTGCAACTGGTGAGCAACGCCTACAGCCCGCAGTGGCTGCCGTAGGGCAAGTTTGGAAGTCTTGAGGTCTGGAAGTCGGGAAGTCGGGGGTGCTGGATAAGGCCATCGCCCGCTACGAGGACTACTGGAACGCGTTGGCCTTTATTTTTCTCTCACAGCATTGAGGAAATCGGCGAGCAGGCCGTAGGCGGTGGTGTGCGGGCCGGGGTTCTCCTCGATGATGGAGAGTAGGCCGAGCACGTCGGTCTCGAACTGGACGATGCTGGTGGTGCCTTCGATGTTGTAGAAAGGCGTTTCCGGGCCGACCATTTCCGGGGCGACCTTCGCTTTCACCCCATCCGCCGTGCGCTCGGCGCGGCAGAGCAGTTTCCAGCGTTTGCCTTCGACGCGGGCGGCGGCGATCTGTTCCGGGGTGATGGCGCGGATGCCTGCCCGCTCCACGTCCTGCGGCTTGAGGGGGATATCCATCAGCACGGTGGCGAGCGCCGAGACCTTGATGGCCGCGTCCCAGCCGTCCACGTCGCCGCTCGGATCAGTCTCGGCGATGCCGATGCGCTGGGCGTAGGCCACGGCAGCGTCGAACGATTCGCCGTTCTCCATGCGGCTGAGAATCAGGTTGGTGGTGGAGTTGAGGACCCCGGTGAAGGCCAGCAGACGGGCGGCGGGCAGGGCGGCGCGGAAAGTGCTGAAGAGCGGCGCTCCATCCATGACGGTCGATTCGTGGTAGAAGCGCACGCCGTTCTCTTCGGCCAGGGCGCGCAGTTCGTGGTAGCCGTGCACCACAGGCCCCTTGTTGGCGGTGAAGGCGTGCATGCCGGCGCTCAGCGCGGCGCGCAAATGGTCGAGAGCCGGTTCGCCATCGGCGTAGGAGACCGGCGAGTTCTCGAACAGCACGTCTGCGTTGCAGGTCTTGATGAAGTTGCGGATGCCGGCCGGGGCGGGACGGGCCGAGAGAGCGCCCAGGTCGGCGGCGGCGATGGCGGCTTCCAGGTCGATGCCGTCCGGGTCGAGAGCCATGCCGTGCCGGCCGGTGGCGATGCCGACCGCCGACCAGGTGATGCCGTACTTCTCCTGAATCTCGGCCTGCTTGTCTAATAGCAGCCGCGCCAGCGCTTTGCCGACGTTGCCGAAGCCGATGAAGGCGAGTTTGTAGTGGGTCATGAAGGGATTATAAGGGTCAATGGGTCAACGAGTGGATGAGGCGACGGGGAGAAGTAGCGCTTCAGCACTTCCACACCTCAGAACTTTCTTCATACGGGCGGCCAGGGGTAGGAGTAGCGGTCGTTGGTGGGGCGCGGGAAGCGGCGGGCGGCAAGCAAGGCGTCGATGCGCGCCAGAGTGGCGCCAACCTCGGCTTCAGAGAGGTGCGGTTCCAGGTCCCGGCGCAGGCTCGCCTCGCCGGCCAGCTGGGTGCGCAGGGCTTTCAGGCGCTCGATCTCGTCCTCCGGGATGGCCTGCCCGGCGAAGTCCCAGATGACGGTGCGCAATTTGGGCTGGACGTGGAAGCAGATACCGTGGTCAATGAGCCAGAAGCGTTCGTCCGGCCCCACCAGCACGTGGCCGCCCTTGCGGTCGGTATTGTTGACTACGGCGTCGAACAGCGCCACCGGCATGAGGCGGGCGCGCTGCTCGGGCGTGAAGTTGAAGTAGTGCAGTTCGGGGTCATGCTCGACGTAGAGCTGGAGCGACCCGCGCCCGGCCGGGCCGTCGGCGCGGAAGACGGTGGGCGGCACCATGTGCCAGCCGCCCGCCTCGCTCACCAGGTAGGCGGCCACCTCGCGCCCCGCCAGCGATTCGACCGGGAAATCCCACAGCGGCCGCTCGCCCAGGGTGGGTTTGTAAACGGCTTTGAGCGCGCGGCCCGCGCAGGCCACATCGGCCAGGAAGGTGTGGTTGGAGCCCCACATGAACTGACCCTGCACCGTGAACTCGCCGGTTTGCAGGGCGGCCAGGGTTTCGGGGTGGAGGATGGGGTCGTCGGGCTGCATGGCGGCAGTCCGTGGGTCAGCGCCGGTGGCCGTTCTTGCGGGCGCAGAAATGGCCTTCCGGGTCCATGGGCTGGCCGCACTGTTCGCACAGCGGGCGGCCGCGCTGGGTGAGTTCGATGCCCCAATGGACGAGGGCGCGCAGTTGGTGGCGGGTGCCCCAGAAGCGCACGACGCCGCCGGGGGGCTCTTCGGTCTCGGGCTGGGCTTCGGGGTCGAGCAGGGTGGCGCTGGGGGTCTCACGGGCGATCAGGCCCATCAGGTCTTCTTCCGGGTCGTAGGCCAGGCCGAACTCGGCCACGCGGAAGAGCGGCTCCACCGGCGGGTGGATGCGCATGCGCTCTTCTTGGTAGTCGTTGCTGGCGCCCGCCAGCATGGGCAGGCGCTGGCTCAACTCTGCCAGGAACTGCTCGACGCCGATGGCGAGTTGCTGCAGTTGGAACTTCTCGATGATGAGGGTGGCGGAGCGGTCACCTTTCCAGCCCTGGAGGTAGAAGACGCGCTGGCCGGGCGGGCCGATGGCGTCGGCCGTCAGATGCGTGACGGGCTTGAAGGTAATCTCGACCGGCTGCTCCATCAGGGGGAGTATACCATTCGGGGTCTGGCGGGCTGGAAGGCCCCTGTGGGATGCGTGATACGTGAGACGTGATAGGGAGGATGCGCGGTACAGGCTCACGCGTCGGGGACCGGCGGGGGGACGAAGTTCACGGCCGAGACCGCTGCCCCGCCGCCCGGCCCCAGATGGATGGCGCTGACCGAACCGGGGGCGACGATGATGCGCTGGAAGAGGTCGAGCGGCTGGCCGAGGAAGTGCGAGAGCGCCAGCTTGATCGGGTCGCTGTGGAAGACGCAGACGATGGCATGTTTGGGGTTCTTGTAACGCGCGGCCAGCGATTCGATTTCTGCGGCGATGCGCGCCTGCGCGCCGGCGAAGGTTTCGCCGTTGGGGAACTGGAAGCGCGACGGGTGGCGCTGGACGATGCGCCAGTCCTTGCGCAGGGCGAGGCGCTTGAGGCTCTTGTCGGTCCAGTCGCCGATCTCCATCTCCAGCAGGCCGGGGCGTTCGATGATCTTCAGGCCGAGCGCGGCGGCGATGGGCGCGGCGGTCTCGAGGGTGCGCTCCAGCGGGCTGGCGTACACCGCCTTCACCGGTTTCTCCTTGAACCAGGCGGCCAGCGCGGCGGCCTGGGCGCGGCCTTTGTCGTTGAGGTGGATGCCGGGCAGGCGGCCGGCCAGTTTGCCCTTTTTGACGTAGTCGTTTTCACCGTGGCGAACGAGGTAGAGCGTTGTCATGGAGTCCCGGAGTCTAATGGTCTTGTGGTCTTGTGGTCGGATTGTATCAGTGGGGGGAAGAAAACATCTTACGCAAAGTGGGCGATAAGAATAGCCTTGCCAAGAGCGCAAAGAAAGGCAATAGAATACTGTCAAGCGTAGAGAAAGATGGCGAGAACAGGAGATTTCAATGGATGGAATCGCGAAGTTGCCGGAGCCGCCCTACACGGCGGTGATTTTCACCGCCCGCCGTTCGAAGAAATACCAGGGTTACGACGCAACCGCTGACGCGATGGTGGCGCTGGCGATGCAGCAGCCCGGTTACCTTGGACATGAATCCGCGGAGCAGGCGGATGGGTTGGAAATCACGGTCTCCTACTGGGTGGATGATGAGGCGGCGCGGGCCTGGAAGAAAGTGGCCGAGCACCGCGAAGCCCAGCAGCGCGGGCGCGAGGAATGGTATTCGCATTACGAAATCCGCGTGGCGCGGGTGGAGCGCGCCTACGGGCACAAGCAAGAGAAGTCTTGAAGTCGGGTGGTCTTGTGGTCTGTGGGTGTCGAAGCGGCGCTATTGAAGTCAGTATTCCGCGTTGCCGCATGCCTCGTCAACTCGTTGACTGATTCCCCAGACGCGCTACGATGAGAATCTGGGTGCCGAAGGGGTCGGTGACGCCGCAATAGCGCAAGGGTTCATACATCAGCTGGTTGCTGGGCGGCTGGCCGGTGGCACCGGCGGCGAGGAAAGCGGCCTGCAACGCCTCCGCCGCGGCGGGCGAGTGCATCATCAAGGTGACATCCACGTTGGCGGGCGCGCCGGCCCTGGCCGGGAACACGGTCAACCAGGCATCGCCGATGCGCCAGCCGTGCGTGTTGTCTCCTTCTATATACGCAGGTGGGCCGAGCACTTCGGTATAGAAGCGGACGGCGGCAACGTAGTCTTCTATATAGATCGCCACGCCGGCGATGCCCTCAAACGCGAAGCGCGGCGCGGGTTGCGGGTCGGCGTAGTAACGGCGTTTGTATTCTTCAAAATCCATAGGCTATTCCATCATGCTCTGCTGCAAGGATGCCGATATTTGAGGGCTTGTCACCCTGAGCGAATGGAGTTGGGCTTTCCCCAACTCTAAGCAAATGCCTCCGGCATTTGCCAGCGAAGGGTCGCGAGTCGGGGTCGATTACCAGTGGGCCGGTCTGAAAGAAGGGTGTAGAACGGGATTCCTCGCTTGACCGAACGCTGCTTCGCAGCGTCGGTTTGCTCGGAATGACAGGATTATTTTCAAGTCGAAGTATCCCTTAGAACCCCTGGTTGGGCTTTTTTCGTGCGACTCCTATCTCTACCCGCCCTTGCCGCCGGTCGGCTTGTGGCGCTGCTTGATGTCTTTGATCTCATCTTCGCTCAAGTCGGGGATTTCGGCCGTCTCCGTGATGCCCAGGGCCGCCCGCTGGGCGCGTCGCCAGCGTTCTAGGCGCTCGGTCACTTGCTGCTCGTAGCCCTGATCGCTCGGCAAATAGAAATACGTGCCGCGCAGTTCGTCGGGCAGGTACTGCTGGGGGGTGTAGTGGCCCTCGAAGGCGTGCGGGTAGTCGTAGCCTTCGCCGTGGCCGAGGGCGCGGGCGTCGCGGTTGCCGTCCTTCAAATGGTCGGGCACTTCGACCAAGCCGTCTTTCTCGATTTTCTCGAAGGCCTTGAAATAGGCGCTGGCGGTGTTGGACTTCGGCGCGGTGCTCAGGTACAGGGTGGCATGCACCAGGGGGTAGATGCCCTCCGGCAGGCCGACATAGTCAAAGGCCTGCGCGGCGGCCGAAGCCACCACCATGCCGAGCGGGTCGCCGAGGCCGATATCCTCGCCGGCGAGGATGATGAGGCGGCGCAGGATGAAGCGCGGGTCTTCCCCTGCGTACAGCATCTTCGCCAGCCAGTACAGGGCCGCATCCGGGTCGGAGCCGCGCACGCTCTTGATGAACGCCGAAATCGTGTCGTAGTGGGCGTCGCCGTCCTTGTCGTACAGCACCGCCCGCCGTTGGATGCTCTCCTGCGCCACCGTCAGCGTCACCTGCACCACGCCGTCTTTGTCCGGCGGGGTGGACAGCACCGCCAGTTCCAGGGCGTTCAGCGCGTTGCGGGCATCGCCGCCCGCCACGTGAATCAGGTGCTCCTCCGCATCCTTGTGCAGGTTCACGGTATACCCACCCAGCCCGCGCTCTTTATCCGCCAGGGCCTGTGCGAGGATTTTGGCCACGTCGGCATCCAGCAGGGGGCGCAGTTGGAAGACGCGCGAGCGCGACACCAGCGCGCTGTTGACTTCGAAGTAGGGGTTCTCGGTCGTCGCGCCGATGAGCGTGACCGTGCCGTTCTCCACGTGCGGCAGCAGCGCGTCCTGCTGGGCCTTGTTCCAGCGATGCACCTCGTCCACGAACAGGATGGTGCGCTTGGTGTACAGTTTGCGGCGTTCGAGGGCATCGTTCACCACATCCCGCAGGCGCGCCACGCCGTCCAGCACGGCAGAGAGGGTCTCGAAGTGGCTTTCGGTGTGCGCGGCGATGACCATGGCCAGCGTGGTTTTGCCTGTCCCCGGCGGCCCCCAGAGGATGATGGACGAGAACAGCCGGTCGGCCTCGATGGCGCGGCGCAGCAGCCGCCCCTCGCCCAGAATCTCCTCCTGGCCGATGTACTCGCCCAGGTTGCGCGGCCGCATGCGCGCGGCGAGCGGCGCTTCGGTCTTCAGGCTTTGCTTCATGGAATAGTCAAACAAGTCGGACATGGGTGCGATTCTAACCCGCAAACGGGTTGAGCACCTGCACCCCGGCGTACATCTCCCCATGCGCCAGGTCTTCTGACCACACCTGCGTGCAGCCCAACGCCTGCGCGCCCTGCAAAATCATCGCATCCCAGAATGAGACGCCATGCGCCTGCTGCACGTCAATCGCCGCCAGCACATCTTCGGCCGTTGGGCTGTAGATCTTCCAGGTAGCAAAGTCAGCGATCAGCGGCCGGGCCTGCTCCGGGCGCAGCGGTTGGGGCAGTTTGCGGGTCAGCGTCACATAGAACTCCTGCAAAACCTGCACGCTCAGCGCGCCGCGCTGCTCCTGCCATAAAGTCTCCACCAACGCCCGCGCTGCATCCCGTTTCTTTCCTGCGCTGTTATCAAACGCATAGACGAGGATATTGGTGTCCACAAATTCAAACTGAATGGTTTCAACGCTCATGCAGACTTTCGCGCCCCCAGCGAATGCGCCCTTTGGTTTGCAGGTTCAGCCCGCGCGCCAGTTGCACCAGGCTGCGCTGGCGGGCGCTTTCAAAGCCCTCTTCCTGGGTCACAATCGCTTCCAGCGTCCGCGCCAGCAGGCCGGAGAGCGAGGTATCCTTGCGCACCGCCAAGAGCTTCGCCTTCTTGAGCAATTCTCGGTCAATCGCCAGCGTAATGTTTTGAGTCTTCATACGGGTGCCCTTTCACGTAATTAAGTGTATCACGAAACTGCGTGAAAAATTCCATTGCCCAATTCCCCCAAATCCTACCCAGATTTCCCCAACCGCAGTATACTCTTATCGCACATTTGTTCTAATTCACACCAAGGAGAGTCCTTAATGTCTACCACCCTGTCCGATGCGCTCGCCGCCCTGCGCCCCGCCTTCACCGGCCGCATCCTCACCCCCGACCACGTCGATTATGAGACCACCCGCACCGTTTTCCTGGGCGATATCGACCGCCGCCCGGCCCTCATCCTGCGCCCTGCGGGCGCGGCAGACGTGGCGCGCGAAACCGGCCTCACCGCCGCCCGCGCCATCCAGCGCGCCATGGCCAAAGAACGCGCCGACCGGTTTGACTCTGCAACCGAGTTTGTTGCCGCGCTGGAGAATTAATCCAGACTCAGCACCCAGCCGTGCAAGTCTTCACATGTCGAGCATGTGTCTGGTCTTCTCGATGGCGAGGGTTGCTCCAAGACGATTGTAATAATCAAGCGACTGATGAAGAGCCTGTTGGGCATCCTCGTTCCGGCCAAGCATCGCCAGCACACTTGCTCGCTGGGCATGGCTCCTGCCAAGCTGGTAAGCAAGGCCAAGAAAAGTAAAACTTTCAATGGCCTGGTCAAGGCGCTCCAGAGCGGCGGCAAAATTTCCATCCAGGGATAGTAGTGCCGCAAAACCTCGATGGGCGATTCCCAAATATAGATGATTGTTCAAGCCCTGCGCCAGCGCCTCAACTCTGGCGAGATATTCCTGTAATACCTCCCTGTTCTGGGCTTCAGCCGCCGCATCCACCAGCAGGCCGATGAGCTCCAATTCAAAGAATAGGGAAGAGGGCACTTGCAGGGCTTTCACGATGTGTTCCTTGACCAGAGCGAACTCGCCCTGTGCTTTAAGCGGCTGGCATATTCAATACCGGCTGGAGCGATCCCAATGTTCCTCAGGACCATTGATGCTCATCATGATTTCACGGGACCGTCTGGTCAGCTCACCAGCTTTTTCCGCGTCTCCTCGAAATATATGAATTGCGGCCATCAGTCCGATGTGGAAACAGGAAGCGCGCTGACCTTCAAAGATAGTTTCGTACTCGCGTTCAAGCGATATGATGTTTTTCTCCAAAGCAAGCACGTTGTCCCAACGGTCCATTGAAAACTCGCATACCGATTGGCGGACGAGGGAAAACAACATCAGGTTGACATGATGAACACGGCTGGCAAGTTGGTACGCCTCGCGCGACAGTTCCATGGCGCGCGGAAATTCGCCCATCTGCATCAGGCTTTGCGTGAGCAGTCGCAAGACATCAATTCGCTCAACCAGATCATCCGGCAAATGTTCTTCAATCAGCGCCAGGCGTTGTTCGGAATAGCCGCGGCTTAACTGTGGATTTCCCATAACCAACTGCATGACTGCCATGGCGCCAAGAGCGGCCGATTTAACTCTTGGCTCGCCAAGCTGTTGGGCAATCTCCAGGGCTTTTTGGGAATATTCTTCAATTGATTTCGTTGCAAGCACCGGGTCTCGCCCGATGGTTGACCCCAGTGCCTGATAGAGAAACACAACTTCAGCGTGGGGTGGCACTTCCTCCGCCAGCGGAGGGGCCTCGCGCAGGCTGCGATCGACCAGATGCTGAACGCGGGCCAAATCCTCAAACCACAGCACACGCGTCAACGAGTCGATCAACTTGCGATGAAGGCGAATAACTGTCAACCTGTCGGGGTCTTTCGCGCTGGCCAGCAAATCAAGGGCATGGCGGTAGTTCTCGATAGCTAAATCGGCCTGCCCATAGATGGTTTGCACATCGGCCAGCTCTTCGTAAACATCCACCCGGATGGCCGACTGTGAATCCATTTTGACCAGGTCAATGACGGTCTGAATCTGTTCAAGAGCCAGGGCATAAGCGTATACGCTCCGGCTTCGCGCTGCGGCCATCCGATAGTATTCAATGGCCCGGTCCAGATTTCCGGCGGATGAGAAGTGGTGAGCCAATGTCTCGAAGTCATCAGGACGCACCTGGAGAAGCGCCTCGGCGGCGCGAGCATGCATTCGCTGGCGGCGAAGGATATTCAGATTTTCCGCCAGTGAAGAAGGGATGAGCGCATGTGCAAACGTGAACGAGACGCCGTAATTATCGCTGGAACCATGAATCAACTGCGCGTCTTCCGCCTGTTCCAGCGCCAGCAATACCTGCTCATCTTCCATTCCGGAAGCCAATTGCAGGGCGTCATAGTAAAACCGTTGGCCGAATATCGCTGCCATGTTGAGCACTTCCTGGCATTCGTCGGGAAGTTTGCCCACGCGTTCTTCTATGGCGACCCGGATTCCCTGAGGGATACGCAGCTCTGCGATGCTCGGACGGTGCCACTGCCCTTCCTGGTAGTAAAGCCGGCCGCTCTCCAGAAGCGCTTTGCAAATCTCTTCTATAAAGAAAGGATTGCCCTCGGTCTCCTTATAGATGCCTTCCAGAAAATCATCGGTGATTTCCTCGGCAAACATGCTTGCCAGCAGGGTTCGGGTTTCATCGAGACCAAGTCGCGCGATTTTTATGCGCGTCCCTACTCGTTCGCGGTTAAACCCAGCGAGCAGACGTTGGAACGCCGGGTTGTACGTTAGTTCCACCTCACGATAGGTCGCTAAGAGCAACAGCGGCCAGTGGACAAGATGGCGCGCCAGGTGCCCAATTTGAATCAGGGTACTTGCATCGGCCCAGTGCAGGTCTTCGATGACAACCACCAGCGGTCGTTGGGCAGCAAGTTTTTGAAAAAAAGTATTCACGCTTTGCAAAAGTCGCTGCTGTTGAAACTGGCTGTCTCCAACCGGCTGGGGCAGGTGGTTTGGAAAAGCAGGTTGCAGGTCCGGGGCGATGGTGAGCAGGTCGCTTAGGACGAACTCGGGCAGTTCCGGGAGGGCCTTATCCTCCAGGAGGACTTTGCGCAGAAGTTGGGCGAAGACATCATAGGGGCCGCCGCCTTCTTCAAAGCACAACGCCCTGAGTACGTACCCGCCGCTTGCGTCCGCTTCCGCCATCACTTCCTGTGCCAGCCTGGACTTGCCAATGCCCGGCTCGCCGCTGATCAGTACCAGGCTGCCTTTGCTACCTATTGCCTGACGCAGATGGGCGCGAACCTGCTGCACTTCCTCCCGGCGGCCAATCAACCGACCGCGGGCGATGCGTTCCAGGGCTGGCACGTCCGCGGGTTGCTCTTGCGAGGGGGCGGAAATCGAAGCCAGCAACGCAGCACGCACCACTTCGGCTGAGTTGGGGCGCTCATCCGGCTCTTTGCTTAACAACTGGCTGATCAGCCCATCCAACATGGCGGGAATTTGAGCATTCCGGGCACAGACCGGCACGGGCGGCGCATAGAGATGCTGAGTGATAACGGCAAGCGCTGTATCGGCCTCAAAGGGCACGGAACCCGTCAACATTTCATACAGCATCACGCCCAGCGCATAGAGGTCCGTGCGCGGGTCGAGCTTATCGCCGCGAATTTGCTCGGGGGCCATGTAGTTGACGGTGCCGAGCATGACGCCGGTGGTGGTCAGGTTACTGGCATGCAAATGGGCCAGGCCAAAGTCCATCAATTTGGCGTTGCCGTTGGAGCCGATGATGATGTTCTCCGGCTTGAGGTCGCGATGCACCACGCCATGTTGGTGGGCATGGGACAGTGCAAGACAGATTTGCTCGGCTACCGCGATGACCTGGTCCAGCGACTCGCCTTTAAACTGCCTGAGGGTGTGACCTTCCACCAGTTCCATGACGATGTATGGCGTTCCGTTCACCTGGCCGGCATCGTGGACGGCGACAATATTCGGGTGTGTGAGTTGGGCGGCGAGCTGCGCTTCCCGCAGCATGCGTTGTCGAACGTCATCCCCCATACTGGTGTATGCCATCAGCTTCAGAGCGATTTCACGCTCCAACAGAATGTCGTGGCCGCGGTAAACCACCCCCATTCCGCCGCGGCCTATCAGCACATCGAGGCGATAGCGTTCATTGATGATGTCACCGGGATTCAGTTCAGCAAGCATCTGACGTTTCTCTTAATAAGATTCATTATACGGCAGAGTGATTAGAAAACGGCATGGGCAAGTTTGTGAAGTATGCCGCATGTTCGCGAGAGCCGCGCTGGGTTGCAGCAATTCGCGGCCTTGTATCCCCCCACCAGCCAGCTGGCCGGGCCCCCAATCGGAGAGAATTCATGCGCAGCGGAACCTGTCCCAAGTGTCAGTCGAACGAGGTGTATCACAATCCCGCCCAGGGCGGCCTCAGCGCCGGAGTCAAAGCCGGTGATGGCTCCCTGTTGTTGAGCATCCACACCGACAAGGGCGGCATGGATCAAAGACTTTGCCGCGGCGTTGGACCAGGGCGATGCCAGCGCCTACGTGAACTTTATCAACGACGAAGGCCCGGCCCGAGTGCGGGATGCCTACCCGCCGGCGCATTGGGAACGGTTGACGGCCATCAAAGCAAAATACGACCCGGATAACCTGTTCCGGCTGAACCAGAACGTGCCGCCGGAAACCGCGTGACCCGGCAAATCATGTAAAATTGGGCATGCCGTCAACCACGGATAAATCACAGCCTGCAACCTACCCACTCCTTTTGCGCGCCCTGCAAATCGGGTGGGTTTTTTTGTTTGCCGCCTCGCTCTTCGTGCTGGTGGGCGCCGCCGCCGGCCTGTATGTGGGCTGGAGTACGCCTTGCGGCGAAAACGCCTACTGTCAGGCCACGGAAGAAGCCTTCAACACCTACGGCCTCACCAACCGCTTCAATGCCATCACCCTACCCATCGGCATCACCATCGAAATCCTGCCGCTCATCATCGCCGGGGCATTTGTGTTCTGGCAGCGGCGCCACAACGCCTATGAAGTGATATTCGCCAGCATGCTGGTCACCCTGGGCATCACGGCGCTGGACTCCGGAATCCTCGGCTCATTCCTGTACGCGTTCCCGGGGCTGGAATGGCTGGAAAACCTGATGAGCTGGGTCGGGCAGTCGCTGGTGGTGGTGTGGCTGGCATTTCCAACGGGGCGCATCCTCCAGCCGTGGGCGAAGTGGGGTGCGGGCCTCTGGCTGGCGCTCACCTTCATCGCCCATTTCTTCCCCGGCTCACCGCTGGATTTCTGGAGCTGGCCGGTGCAGACTTCCAACGCGGTCGGCATTTCAATGATCTTTGTCATGCTTGGTTCGCTGCTGGACCGCTACCGCAAACATTCCGGGTTGCAGGAACGCCAGCAAATCCGCTGGGTGCTGGTCAGCGTCGCCTTTACCGGACTCATGGTCGCCATCGTGCGCGTGGTCCTCGCCACCATTGAACCCGGCCTGCCGGAATTGAACTTCAGGATGTTTTTCATACCCGCGTTCTACCTCTCCGGCCTGCTGCTGGCCGTCAGCCTGACATTTTCCATCCTGCGTTACAAACTGTGGAACATTGACCTCGTCATCCAGCGCGGCAGTGTGTACGCCGCCCTCACCCTGCTGCTGGCCGCCACCTTTGGCGGCATCCTGCTGTTCATCACACAGGTATTGCAGATGAACGACAACCGCATGCTGATGGCCGGGGTGCTTTCGGCAGGCGTGTTTGGCGCGGCCTTCCAACCCCTGCGCCGCAACATCCAGCGCTTTGTGGACCGGCGCTTCTACGGCATCGAGATTGACTACCAGCGCACGCCCGCGCCGCCGCGCCCGGAACCCGCGGCCGGGCAAACCGCCTTCGGCGAGTTTCGCGACCTTCAACTCATCGGCCGCGGCGGCATGGCGGAGGTGTACCGCGCGGTCCGCCCCGGCAGCAGCGAACCCCTGGCGCTCAAAGTGCTGCCGCGCGCCGCCGCCGATGACCCGGCTTTCCGCGGCCGCTTCCGGCGTGAAGCCGACACCGTGATGGCCCTCCAGCACCCCCACATCGTCCGCATCCACGAAACCGGCGAGCACAATGGCCAGCCTTTCATCCTGATGGAATACATCCCCGGCCACGACCTGGCCGAACACCTGCGGCGGGTGGGCCGCCTGCCGCTCGCCGATGCATTGTCCATCCTGCAGCCCATTGCCGCGGCGCTGGACCTGGCGCACAGCCGCGGCATCATCCACCGCGACATCAAGCCCTCCAACATCATGCTGGATGACCGCCCGGCCCAGATGCGCCCGGTGCTGATGGACTTCGGGATTGCCAAGATTCTGGACGGCCTCACGAGCATGACGCGCTCCGGTTTCCTCGGCACGCTGGACTACGTGGCCCCTGAGCAAATCCGCGCCGCGGCGGATATTGACGCCCGCGCCGATATCTACGCGCTGGGCGTGATGACTTATCAGATGCTCATCGGTGAACTGCCGTTCAAGCCCGGCCATGCCGGGGCGTTGCTGATGGCCCATCTCACCCAGCCGCCGCCGAATGCCCGCGACCACGCCCCGGATTGCCCCGCAGCCGCCGCTCGCGCCATCCAGCGCGCCATGGCCAAGGAACGCGCCGACCGGTTTGACTCTGCAACCGAGTTTGTTGCCGCGCTGGGATAACAACATGCCCAAAACCCTTGCCGCCCTCACTATCGTTCTCCTGATGGGGATGGTCATTACCCGCGTGTTCTTGCTGAGAAGGAAAGGCGTGGACGCCCTGCACTTCGGCAAACTGGACAAGACCGACTTCCTGATTCCGCCGTTCGCCCTCTTCCTGTTCTACCTGATCTTCGCCCATGCCTTCGGCCTGCCCACCGTCAGCGCCCAACAGTTCTTCGATTCCGAGGGCGTCGCCTGGGCCGGCGTGCTGTTCTGCCTGGCGGGGCTGTCGCTGCTTCTGTGGAGCCTGGTTTCGTTCGGGCAGAGTTTTCGCGTGGGCATCGACACCGAGCATCCCGACAAACTTATTACAACCGGCGTCTTTGCGTTCAGCCGCAACCCCATCTACGTGGCCTTCGCTCTTGTCCTCCTGGGCCAGTTCCTCATCTTCCCGAACTGGATCCTCCTTGTGTACCTCGCCGGCGCGGTGTGGCTGTTCCACCGCCAGGTCTTGCGGGAAGAAGATTATCTGAAGCAGCACTACGGCCAGGAATACCTGGACTATTGCAGGCGGGTGAAGCGGTACATCTGAATTTCGAGCGGCGCGTGGGAATCTCCGCGGCGCCATCGGCTATAATGGCCGCGCCGTGACGACGTTGGCGCAGGAATCCGCAAGCAAATACTGGCAGGCCGCCCTGTGGCTGGCGCTGTTCACCATCTTCTACAACTTCGCTGAGGGCATCATCTCAATTTATTTCGGCGTGGAAGACGAGGCGCTGACGCTGTTTGGCTTTGGCATCGACTCGTTCATCGAGGTCATGTCCGGCATCGGCATTCTGGCCATGGTGCTGCGCATCCGGCACAACCCGGATACGCCGCGTTCGCAGTTCGAGCGCGCCGCCCTGCGCATTACCGGCAGAGCCTTCTACCTGCTGGCCGCCGGGCTGGCCGCGACGGCCATCTACAACCTGCTCACCGGCCACAAGCCCGCAACCACCCTGCCGGGGCTGGTCATTTCGTTAATCTCCATCGCGGTGATGTGGGCGTTGGTGGCGGGCAAGCGTAAGGTGGGCGGCGCCCTCAATTCGGCGCCCATCCTGGCGGATGCCAACTGCACGATGGTGTGCATCTATATGTCCGTCGTATTGCTGGCATCGAGCCTCATCTACCAGTTCACCGGCTTCGGCTTTGTGGACAGCCTCGGCGCAGTCGGCCTGATCTATTTCTCGGTCAGCGAGGGGAAGGAAGCCTTTGAGAAGGCTGAAGGGATGGAAGACGACTGCTGCGAAGAGGACTAGCGCCGTGTTACACGCCCGCAAGGGGCTATGCACCATAATACTCTTGGAGGCCGAATGCTGAAAACCGCTGTGATCGGCGTGGGCGCGATGGGGCGCAACCACGTGCGTGTGTATGCCGAGATGCCGAACGTGAGCCTGGTGGGCGTGGCGGATGCCAGCCCGCCCGCCGCCGAGGCGGTGGGGCAGAAGTTCGGCGTTCCCGCCTTTACGGACATCCGCGATCTACTTGAAGAGACCAGGCCGGAGGCGGTGAGCATCGCTGTGCCGACCGCCCTGCACGAAGAGGCCGCCCGGATGGCCCTGGAAGCCGGCGCGCACGTGCTGGTGGAAAAGCCCATCGCCGCCACGCTGGAACAGGGCGAACGGCTGATCGCCATGGCAGCCGAGCGCGAGCGCAAACTGATGGTCGGGCACATCGTGCGTTTCAACCCGGCCCTGCAGATGCTCAAACAGAAACTGGAGGCGGGCGAACTGGGGCGCATCTTCCAGATCGTCTGCCGTCGTTCCGGCCCGTTCCCGGCCCGCATCCGCGATGTGGGCGTGGTGGTGGACCTGGCCCCGCACGACCTGGACGTGATGCGCTTCCTGACCGGCAGCGAGCCGACCCGGCTGTACGCCGAGATCGAGCGGCGGGTGCACACCGACCACGAAGACCTGCTGCTGGGGCTGGTGCGCTTCGGCAACGGCGTCATCGGCCACCTGGAGATCAACTGGCTCACGCCCACCAAGATGCGCGAGGTGCTGGTGTTGGGCGAGCGCGGCATGTTCCGGGTGGACGACCTGACCCAGGATCTGTATTTCTTCGAGAACGCCGAGACCGAAGGCGACCTGTGGGGGGCGCTGCAGGCCATCAAAGGCGTAAGCGAGGGCCGGATGGTGCGCTACGCCGTCGCCCGCCAGGAGCCGCTGAAACTGGAGTTGCAGGCGTTCGTGGAGGCGGTGCTGAACGACCGGCCCGTACCGGTGGGCGGCGAGGACGGCTTGCAGGCGTTGCGCCTGGCGCTGATGCTCATCGAAAGCGGGCAGAAGAACGAGGCGGTGACGGTATAAGCCGTGGCGCGTCTCGCAACCCGGCAGGCGGCAGGGGCGCAGCGGAATTGCACAGCAACTCTTGCGCCCCCACAACAATCTGCGGCGCTTCATTGGATTGGGAAAAGAACCTATGTCATTGCAAGAACTGACCACACGAATCGAAGATAAATCCGCCCGGCTGGCCGTCATCGGCCTGGGCTACGTGGGCCTGCCGGTGGCGTGCGAGTTCGCCCGGGCGGGCTTCGATGTGCTGGGCGTGGACATCCTCGCCGAGCGGGTGGAAAAAATCAACCGGGGCGTTTCGCCCATCGAGGGGAATGAACCCGGTCTGGCTGAGCTGCTGAGAGAGGTCATCGGCGGTGGGCGGCTGCGGGCCGCCACTGACTACGCAGACCTGCGCGACCGGGATGTGATTCTCATCGACGTCGAGACGCCGGTGGACGAGCACAACATCCCGCGCTACCGCGCCCTGTACAGCGCGCTCACCAGCCTGGGGCCGGTGCTGAAGGAAGGCGCGCTGGTCATCGTCGAATCGACCCTCGCGCCCGGCACGATGCGCGACGTGGTCATCCCCCAACTGGAAGAACACAGCCGGCGGCGGCTGAACGCAGGCTTCCACGCCGGGAACTGCCCGGAGCGGGTGATGCCCGGCAAGCTGCTCGCCAACCTGCGCGGCCTGAGCCGGGTGTGCGGCGGGATGACGCCCGAAACCAGCGCGGCGCTCATCGCCCTGTACCGCCACATCGTTCAGGCCGACCTGGACCCGGCTGACTGCATCACGGCCGAGATCGTCAAGACGGCCGAGAACGCCTACCGCGATGTGCAGATCGCCTTCGCCAACGAGCTGGCGCTGGTGTGCGAGGCGGCCGGCGGCGACGTGTGGAAGGTGCGCGAACTGGTCAACAAATCGCCGGGACGCAATGTGCTGCTGCCCGGCGCGGGCGTGGGCGGGCACTGCATCCCCAAAGACCCCTGGCTGCTGGCCTACGGCGCGCGTGGCACGGACCTGAACCTGAGCCTGATTCCATCAGCGCGGCGGGTGAACGACGCCATGCCGCGCCACATCCTCGACCTGCTGGCCGGGGCGCTGGCCGAACGCGGCGAAGCCCTGAAGGGCAAGACCGTGCTGGCGCTGGGCTACGCCTACCTGGAAGATTCGGACGACACCCGCAACAGCCCGACGGCGGCGTTCCTGGCCGCACTGGAGACCGCCGGGGCGGCGGCGCGCGTCCACGACCCATTCGTGGAGGGCTACCAGGGCGACGCGTTGAAAATGGCCGAGGGGGCCGACGCAGCCGTGCTGCTGGTGAAGCACAGCGAGTACAAAACGCTCGACCTGGCGGCGCTGGCGGGCGCGTTGCGCCTGCCGGTGTTTGTGGATGGGCGCGGCCTGTTTACGCCCGCTGAATTGACGGCGGCCGGGTTCACCCAACGCATCATCGGCCGGGGGCAGGCCGCGTGACGGAAATCGTCTTCATCGCCGGGCTGTCGCATTCCGGCTCCACTCTGCTTGATCTATTGCTGGGGGCGCACCCGCGCCTGACAGGCCTGGGCGAACTGGACAAGGTGCTGGCCTTTACGCCGGAGCAATACGCCGAGGAACGGGTGATGCCGTGCACCTGCGGCCGGCCGGTGAGCGAATGCGCTTTCTGGGCGGGGGCGTTCGACGCGCTGCCCGGCCTGCCTGCCGGGCAGCGCGCCGCGCCGCTGCTGGCGCATTTCGCGGCGGTCTTCGGGCCGGAGGCGATGCCGGTCGATTCGTCCAAGTACCTGCCCGCGCTGGAACGCTGGCTGGACGCGCCGGGGGTTTCGGTGCGGGTGTTGCACGTCATCAAGGACGTGCGGTCGTTCGTCGTCTCGCAGCGCGACGCGCTGGAAAAAGAGCGCGGGCGCGGCCGCCTGGCGCGCGCCGCCCACCGGTTGACCACTCGCCAGCCGGCCTACCTGTTCTGGAAGTGGCATCTAAGAAACCGGGCCATCGCCCGTTTCTGCGCCCGCGGCGGGCTGGCGCACTATGTGGTGAGTTACGACCGCCTGTGCCTGGAGCCGGAGGCCGCCCTACGGGGAATCTGCGATTTCTTGGGCCTTGAGTTTCACCCGGGGATGCTTTCGCCCGCCAACACCGGCAGCCACGTGTTCTGGGGCAACCCGATGGCGGGCGACCGCCAGCGCCATGCGGCCATCCGCTACGACGACCGCTGGCAAGCGCGCCGCGACTGGCGGCTGGCCGCCCGGCTGTTCCCAGGCATTCTGCGGGAGAGTGCGGAGCTGTCCGGACTCTAGCCGTTTCAGCGGGAACCAAATGGCGGCCTTCAGCGTCTTCTCCTCAAACCAGTACCTTGAGGAGAAGAACGATGAAAACCCCCAAATCCCTGCCTCTCATCATCGCCGCTTCCTTGCTGCTGAGCGCCTGCGGCGCGGCCGCGGTACAGGAAGAACCGACCATCTATGCCGAGCCGGACTACCGGGAGGAGTTCGCCGGCGCCACCGATACGACCGCGCCCTCGGAGGGCGTGGGCATCGTCGCGCTGGGCGCGCCGGCGGTCGAGGCTGAACTCCAGCTCACAGGCAGCGGCGCGGGCGAGCCGGTAGCGGCCAACAGCGTGCCGGTGGCGGGCGAGCGCCTAGTGCTGAAGACTGCCGACATGGCCGTGGTGGTGAACGACCCGATCGCCTCGCTGGATGCCATCATCCGCATGGCGGAAGGCATGGGCGGTTTCGTGGTCAACAGCAATCTCTACGAAGTGCAGACCTACGACGGCAAGCTGGTGAAGAATGCCACGCTCACCATCCGCGTGCCCTCGGCGCAATTTGGGGCGGCGCTCTCGCAGGTGGAGGGCAGCGCCGTGGAGGTGCAGCACAAGAACATCTCCGGCCAGGACGTGACCCAGGCCTACACCGACCTGCAATCCCGCCTGCGCAACCTGGAAGACGCCGCCAGCCAGTTGCGGGCCATCATGGCCGAGGCGCACAAGACCGACGAAGTGCTCCAGGTCTACCACCAACTGGTGGCCGTGACCGAGCAGATCGAAGTGCTGAAGGGCCAGATCCAGTATTACGAGGAAGCCGCCTCGTTCTCGGCCATCAGCCTGAACCTGATCGACAAGGCCACGCTGGAGCAGCCGGTGGTGACCATTGCCGGGTGGACGCCGCAGGGCGTGGCCCAGGAAGCCTTCCGTGAACTGCTGGAGGTGCTGCGGGGGCTGGCGACGGCCGCCATCTGGGCGACGGTGTACCTGCTGCCGGTGGTCGTCATCTTCGGGCTGCCGCTGCTGCTGGTGGGCCGCTGGCTGAAGCGCCTGCTGGAGGGCAAGCCGGCCCCGGCGACGCCTGTTTCCGGAGACTGAACCGCACAATGCTGATGAAGCAAACAGGCTGCCTACGCCGGGCGGCCTGTTTGCTTTGGTTTCGGCTGAAGCCTCGACTCCACGATTGAAGAGCTGCCTTTCTGCTCTCTGCTGCCTACTATCCGCTACCTGCTGAACTGCGCCACCACCGGCGCAATCAGCTCCCAGCGCGGCAGGAGAATCTGTGCGCCGTCGCTGGTGACGCTGGGGGTGACCATGGTGCGCTTGACGGCGTAGGACTCGGGGCTGCCGAGCGCGCCGCGCGCCAGGGCCAGGCCGAGCCGCGGCCACTGCCAGAGCGGGATGTCGGTGTCCACCACAGCATTGAGGGCGAAAAGGAAGAACGGCAGGCGAATCCACTTGAGCGGGTTGAACAGGCTGCGCAGCACGGCGGCGGCCAGCACCTGCCCCTGCTGGGTACGCTCGAAATCGTCGATGCTGCGGTCGCGGGCGAAGGCCAGCGCCTGGTCGCCGTTCAGGTGGTGGCGGCCTTTGGGCAGGCCGCCCATCTTGTAGGGCAGGTTCACGGTCACGCCGCCCAGCGCGTCGATGGCGCGCGGGAAGTTCTCCAACTGGATGCGGACGTAGCGGTCCGGTGTGATGCCAAAGTTGTGCTCAATGGTGGCGATGGCGACCTGCGGGCCGCTCCCGGCTTCGTTGAGTTCGCCGAAGTAGTGGGCGGCGTTGATGCGCTGTTCGCCGTAGCCGGGGATGACGAGCCACAGGTCGCGCGGGATGGAGAACAGGCGCAGGTCGCCGCTGAGCGGCTCCACGGAGACGAGCAGATTGGTATCGCTGCGGCCGGCGGCGGTGCCCTCCGGGGCGCGGTCGATGCCGAGGACCAGGATGACGGCGCGGCCGGGGGCGAAGAAGTAGGCCGCCAGCACGAGCAGCCCGGCCAGCAAACAGCCGCCGCGCTGGGCGCGCATCCGCTGGCGGCCGCGGCCGCGCCGGTCGACGGGGATGGGCTGGAAGGTGGAAAGCGGGTCAGGCGCGGGCGGGGTTGACGGTGGCGCGGGCCGCTGAGAGGGCTGAGTGGGGCCGAGGGGGTCAGGGGATAGGTGGGTCACTGGGGCGCGGAAAAATCAAAGGCGGCTCACGCCAAGAACGCAAAGAAAGAGGTTCAAGGTTTCCTCCGCGTCTCTGTGGTTAATGCTGATTCTACCGCCTCGCCCGCGCCAGCACGCGCTCGGCGGCTTTGACGACCGGCATATCGATCATCCTGCCGTCAATGGCGAACGCGCCGGCGCCCTTCTTCTGGTGCTCGGCGTGCGCCTCCACCACTTTACGCGCCCAGGCCACTTCTTCGGCGGTGGGGGTGAAGGCCACCTGCACCACCGGCACCTGGGCGGGGTGGATGACCTGCTTGCCGCTAAAGCCCATCTCCAGCCCCTGGCGGGCTTCGCGCGCCAGCGCGTCCATGTCCTTGTAGTCGGTGCGCACCAGATCGATGGCCTGTAAGTCGAAGGCAGCGGCGTGCGCGGCGACCGCGCTGCGGGCGTAGAACACCTCCATGGCGGCTTCCGTGCGCACTGCGCCGATGTCGCTGGCGAAATCTTCGGCGCCGAAGATGAGCGCTTCCAGCCGGGCATCCGCCGCGGCGATCTCGCGCAGGTTGACGATGCCGCGGGCGCTCTCGACGATGGCGATGAGGCCGATGGACGGCAGGCCATGTTCGTTTTGCAGGCGGCGCACGGTTTTGCTCACCCAGCGGATTTCATCGGCGTCGTTCACTTTGGGGACGACGATGCCGTCCGGCCGGGCGGGGACGACGGTCTTGAGGTCGTCGGCTTCCAGGCCGGAACCGACCGGGTTGATGCGCACCAGGCGTTCGCGTGGGCCGAAGTCCAGTGAGCCCAGCGCCTTGACGACGGCGACGCGGGCTTCTTCCTTGCGGTTGAGCGCCACGCCGTCTTCCAGGTCGATGCATACGCTGTCGACCACCAGTTCGGTGGCGGCTTTTTCGATTTTGCGCCAGTCGGTGGCGGGCATGTAGAGCAGGGCGCGGCGGGGGCGGTGGGTCATCTTAGTCTCCATGTCATTCCGAGCGCAGCGAGGAATCTCGCGAAAGAGTTGACTGACTGCACATCACTGCCGCGCCGGAACACCATCCTATTCTTGAAGCCACTCTTTGCTCATATCTTTGAGAGTGGGGTTCAGCGATCGAATCAATTCAATCTTCTTGCTTCTACGCCAGCCCTTTATCTGTTTCTCGCGTTCAAGCGCAGCGCTAATGTCGTCCGTTTCTTCAAGATACCAGAGTTTGGTGATGTTGTAACGGCTGGTAAAACCGTTGTTCTTCCCGGCACGGTGTTCAAGCACCCGGCGATGGATATTGTTGGTCACGCCGGTGTAAAGCGTGCCGGAAGCGCTTGCCATGATGTAGACGAAATAACTGCGCTTGCTCATAGGGTTGATGGGTCCGGCGAGGGAAGTGCGCGAAAGTGCCTGCCTATCGCCAGATTCCTCGCTTCGCTCGGAATGACACTATTAAGTCGACTTCTTAAGAAACAACACACTTCTTTCCACTTCAACGACCACCACGCCATCCTGGTTACGGCCGGTGTGTTTCAGGCGCACGACGCCGCGGTCGGGTTTGGACTGGCTCTCACGCATCTCCAGCACTTCGGTCTCGACCGAGATGGTGTCGCCGTGGAAGACCGGCGCGGGGTGGCGCACGTTCTCGTAGCCCAGGTTGGCGACGATGGTGCCGGCGGTGAGGTCCGGGACGCTGATGCCGACCACCAGTCCGAGCGTGAAGATGCCGTTGACAATGCGGCGGCCGAACTCGGTCTGGGCGGCGAAATGCTCGTCGATGTGCAGCGGCTGGTCGTTCATCGTCAGGGCGTTGAAGAGCACGTTGTCCGTTTCAGTGACGGTGCGCGCTCGGCTGTGGGCTATCTTCATTCCGACGTGCAGGTCATCGTAGGTTTTGCCGGGCATGGGGACTCCGTGAATCGTGAATAGTTATTCGTGAACCGTTTTCCGGACACAGTATCCGTGCGCCGTCATCAGGAGCCACACCCCCATCTCGAATATCGAATAACGAATTTCGGCTCTCGGTTCACGTTATCTCCACAAGAATATCATCCTTATTCACCGTCGCGCCTTCGGCGGCGCGCAGGGCGGCGATGCGGCCCGCCCGCGGCGCGGCGATGCGGATTTCCATCTTCATGGCTTCCATCAGCAGCAGGGGCTGGCCCTGGGTCACTTCGTCGCCCTCGGCCACCAGCACGGCGCGCACCTGGCCGGGCATGGGCGCGGCCACCTGCCCGCCGCCCGCGCCGGCGTCGTGGGCGCGGCGGGCGGCCTGAGCCTTTTCGATGCGCCAGGTGCGGCCGCCGAGCGCCACCCAGCGATCCCCCGGGCCGGCGGCGGCGCGGGCGCGTACGCTTTCGCCGTCCAGCCGGAAGTGAATCTGGTCGCCCTCGACGCCGATGAACTCGACCTCATGGACGGCATCGCCCAGGCGGGCGCGGTAGCCGGAGGGGGTCTTCTCCAGCGTGAGGGTCAGATCCCGGCCGTCGACGCGGTAGGCGAATTTCATCGGCCGCCTCCCAGCCGGAAGCTGCTGGGCCGCGCCCAGGGCGAGTGCGGGTCGGAATCGGCGGGTGGGCGCCCGGAAACCACGGACGCATGCAGTTCGGCCAGAGCGGCGGCGATGAGCGCCGCGGCGGGAATCTCTTGCGGCCGCCAGTCCGGCAGATGGTCTTCGATGAAGCGGGTGGCGGCCTGCCCGGCGATGAAGACCGGGTGCGCCAGCACATCCTGGAGGAACTCGCGGTTGGTGGCCAGGCCCAGGGCGATGGTCTCGGCCAGGGCGGTCTGCATGCGCTGGAGGGCGGCCGGGCGGTCTTCGGCGTGGACGATGAGTTTGGCGAGCAGCGGGTCGTAGTGCACGCCGACCTCGCTGCCGGTCTGCACGCCGCTATCCACGCGCACGCCGGGGCCGGAGGGCGGCTGGAAGTGCAGCAGGCGGCCGGCGGCGGGCAGGAAACCGCTGGCGGGGTCCTCGGCGTACAGGCGGCATTCGATGGCATGGCCGCGCTGGTGCAGGTTGTCCTGGGTGAACGGCAGCGGCTCCCCGGCGGCGATGCGAATTTGCCAGCGGGCCAGGTCCAGGCCGGTCACCGCTTCGGTGATGGGATGCTCGACCTGAAGGCGGGTGTTCATCTCCAGGAAGTAGAAGGCGCGCGTATCCGGGTCGACGATGAACTCGACCGTCCCGGCGTTGGTGTAATCCACGGCGCGGGCGGCGGCCACGGCGGCCGCGCCCATCGCCCGGCGCAGGGCATCGTCCAGCAGGGGTGAGGGGGTCTCCTCGATGACCTTCTGGTGGCGGCGCTGGATGGAGCACTCGCGCTCGAACAGGTGCAGGGTGTTGCCGTGCCGGTCGGCGAGAATCTGGAACTCGATGTGGCGGCTGTGGGCGAGGTATTTCTCGAGGATGAGGCGGTCATCGCCGAAGGCGTGCAGGGCCTCGCGGCGCGCCGCGGCGGCGCTCTCGGCGAGGTCACCCGGTTTGTGGACGACGCGCATGCCCTTGCCGCCCCCGCCGGCGGCGGCCTTGACCAGCACCGGATAGCCGATGGCTCTGGCGGCCTTCGCCAGGGCGCTGTCGTCCGGCAGGGCCTGTGCGCCGGGGACGACTGGCACGCCGTTCTGTTCCATCAGGGCGCGGGCGGCGGCTTTGTCGCCCATGCGGGCGATGGCGTCGGCGGGCGGGCCGATGAAGACCAGCCCGGCGTCCTCGACGCGGCGGGCGAATTCGGCGTTCTCGGAAAGGAAGCCGTAGCCGGGGTGGACGGCCCCCGCGCCGCTCTGGCGCGCCGCGGCGATGACCTTCCCCATGTCCAGGTAGGACTGCGCGGCGGGCGGCGGGCCGAGCAAAACGGCGGCATCGGCCAGGCGCACATGGGGCGCGTCGGCGTCGGCCTCGGAATAGACGGCAATGGGGGAGATGCCCAGTTCGCGGCAGGCGCGGATGAGGCGCACGGCGATCTCGCCGCGGTTGGCGATGAGCAGGCGCGCGAAAGGCGGCGCAGGGGCGGGCGGGCCGGAGGGCATGGGGGAATTATAGTGGACAGTAGGCAGTGGACAGCAGGAAGCAGATGGCAGGGAGCAGATAGCAGGCAGCGGAGAGCAGGAGGGGGTTCAGCCGGCCGCTTCGGAATTCTCGCGCAGCCAGGCGGCGATGTCCTCCACCCCCCGTTCGCCGCGCGCCACGGCCAGCACAAAATCCACTGTCTCTTCCTGGCCCGCCGCCAGGCAAACCCCGTTCAACTCCAGGGTGATCCCGGCGACCGCAAGGCCGATGCGTTTGTTGCCATCCACAAAAGCATGGTTCTGCACCAGCGAGTGCATGAGGGCGGCTGTCTTGCTGAACAGGTCCGGGTAGAGGTCGCGCCCCTCGAAGGCGGCATGCGGGCGCGCCAGGGCGGAGAGCAGCAGGCCCAGGTCGCGAACGCCCGGCTCACCGCCGGTTTCGCGGACGAGTTCGGCATGGAGAAAGAGGACCTGTTGGGGCGTGAGCGCCTGCACGCGGGCTATTTCGCCAGTTCTTCCAGCGCGGCGCGGTACTTGTTGATGAACTCCGATACCCGGCGGGCGAACTCCTCATCCACGCCTTCGTCGGCCAGGGCGCTTCCGGCCGGCCTGAGCAGCAGCATTCCCTGCTCCTGGTCCAACTCGACCGATACTTCCTCCCCCTGGGCGATGCCAAGCGCATCCAGGTATTCCTGCGGGATCGAAACCACGGTGCTGTTGCCGGTCTTGAAGACTTTGCGGAGCATGGGCCCTCCAGGTGTGCTTACAGTGTAAGTATAGCAGGGGAGACCGGGTTGTCAATGGGCGGGGAGTAGATAGCAGACAGCAGGCAGCAGGGAGCAGGCAGCAGGAAGCGGGAGGTTTACTCCCCGCAGGCGGCGGCGATCAGTTGCTCGGTCTGGGCGGTGATGTAGGGCAGGTTGAGGGCGGCGAAGGCCGCCTGCGCACGGCGGGCGTACAGACAGGCTTTCTCTTTGTGGCCGGCATTGAGCAGGGCAATCGCGAAATTGCCGAGGTCGGCGCCTTCGCTGTAATGGTCGCCCATCTCCCAGCGGATTTCGATCACGGCATGCAATTCGAGTTCTGCGGCGGTGATGTCCCCCTGCGCCACCTTCAGGCGCGCCAGGGCGGCACGGGTGTTGGCCTGGCCGAGGCGGTCGCCGACGGCTTCGAAGAGGGCGAGGGCCTGGGCGTACTTCTCCAGCGCCTGGTCGTTGTCCTTGCGGAACTGCAACACGTCGCCGATGGCCTTCAGGGTGTTGGCCTGGCCGAGGCGGTCGCCGACGGCTTCGAAGAGGG
>JACPVG010000008.1 GCA_016191875.1 Chloroflexota bacterium | reverse complement strand
GGTGATTAAGCGTAAATTCGGTGACACCATTCGCTCCCGCAAAGCCCAACTGCAGAACCGGGAACCGATTGTGAAGGGATTGGTTTACAACTTCCATCTCTAACTGTCTTTCCTCAACTACGATCTTTGCAACAGAGCAATTACCTGTTACCAGCCCCTTGTTTCCATTACAATCTCCCCTCATGGCTTCCCTGCGCGAACGTCTCAACGCCTCCTGGCCCTGGCTGCTCGGCCTGTACACCTTCGCCAGCCTGATCGAGACCATCTTCTACAGCCAGCTGCTGGCCTTCACGCCGCTCTACCTGCCGCGCCTGGGCGTGGCCCCGGCGGATGTGCCCTACTACGTCGGGGTGGTCACCGCCCTCGCCAACGCCATCGGCATCCCCTTCCTGCCGTTCTGGGGCGCCCTGGCCGACCGCTACTCGCGCAAGCCGGTCATCATCCGTTCGTTCGCCGTCATGTTCGTGGCGGGCCTGCTGGCGGTGCTGGCGCGCAGCATCTGGGTCTTCGTGGCGGCGCGCGCCATCACCAGTTTTGCGCTCGGCAACAGCGGCCTGATGATGACCACCCTCACCGAACGCCTGCCGAAGAACCGCCTCGGACTCGGTTTTTCCATTATGAACAGCGCCGCGCCTATCGGCGCCTTTCTCGGCCCGCTCATCGGCGGGCCCATCGTAGACCGCTACGGCCTCCCGATGCTCCTCGCGCTGGACGCCGGCCTGCTGCTGGCCGTCATCCTTGGGCTGGCGCTGGGTTACCGCGACGACTTCAAAGGCCGGGATACCGGCCCGCTCATCCGCATGGCCTGGGAGTCCTTCAGCATCCTGTGGAACTCCCGTCGCCTGCGCTGGTTGTTCCCGGCGCTGTTCTTCATGTTCGGCGGCTGGATGCTTTCGTTCACCTACGTCCCGCTGGCGGTCACCGAACTCTACAGCGGCCCCGACCCCGGAACGGCCGTCGGTCTGGTGCTGGGGGCCAGCGGCGTCACCACCCTCATCCTTGCCCCGCTGCTGGGCGCCCTGGCCGACCGCTTCGGCCAGTGGCGGGTGCTGTTCATCGGCGGCTTCATCACGCTGCTCCTGTGGCCGATTCCGGCCTTCCTGCCGGACCTGCTATCCTTCGGCATCGTCTGGGCGCTGTTGAACGGCGTGGTCTCAGCCATCTTCGCCCTCTCCTTCAGCGTGCTTTCAAGTTCCACCACCGACGACGTGCGCGGCCGGGTGATGTCCTTCGCCTACCTGCCCGCTAACGTCGGCTTCACCATGGGCGCGGCGCTCGGCACTCAGATCACCCGCACGAGCGTGTTCAACGTGTTCCCCGCCTCAGCCCTCATGACCGCCATCGGCCTGCTCATCCTGTTCGTCGCCTACCGCCAGCCGGTGGAAGCCGACCCTCAACCTTGAGATCTTCACGCAACTCGCATCACCTAATACGTAAGTCTCCTTCATCCCGCGGCATCCGATTACCAGTTACCACTTGCCAATTACCACTCCAACCCTCTTACTGCCGAGGACTTTTGATGCTTGATTTCACCGCCGTACGCGCCAAGACCCAATCCTGGATGGATTTCGCCAGGGACCTCACTCACGCCGACCTGGTTGAACTGACCGACGAACTGGCCGGGCTGCAACGTGCGATTCTGGCCGATTGCACCGACGCCGATGTGACTTTCATGCCGGATGACCCGCACGCCCACGACCCCTACGCCGCCGACGTCCGCGAGGAGGAAATCGCCTGGACGCTGGCACACGTCATCCTGCACGCCACCGCCTCGTCGGAAGAATCGGCTTTCCTGGCAGCGGAACTGGCGCGCGGCGTGCCCTGGGAGAAGCGCCGCAGCCGTTATGAGACGCCCTGGGAAACCGTCAGAACCATCGCCCAATGCCGGGCGCGCATCGAAGAAAGTCATCGAATGATACGGGGGCTGCTGGCCGCCTGGCCGGACGAGCCGCATCTGGACAACACCTACAGCCCGCGCGAAGGGCTCATCGTCAATCCGATCATCCGCCACCTGCTCGGCATGAGCCATGCCGAAGAGCACCTGGAGAAAATGCCCGAGATCGTCCGCCAGGCCCAGGCGGCCCAAGCCTGATGTGCGCTCTTTCTTGGCGTTCTTTGCCTGAGGCGGTTTTCGGGCATTCCGGTCTCGGCTAAGTAGCCCACCGAAAGGTTTTTTGCAGTGGGTTCCGACCTGCCCGCGCGACTCTCCTCGTAAGCTACCTACGGGCTACTTTAATAGTTGGCCGTTGTTCCTCTCCGACGGAATTCAAAACTCTTACGGCCAGCCACCTGAAGCCCCGACTCCAGGAACCCGGAACAAAAAGTCCCCACGCTGCATGTGGGGACTTTTACGTTTACCGGCTCCTCCTACTTCTCCGGCAAACCGGCGAGAATCCAGGCTTTCAGCGCTTCGAGTTCGTCGTCCAGCAACTGCCCGAAGTGGTCGCCGGCGCTCTGACGCTGGACGATCAGGCTGGCCTCCGGCTCGCCCGGCACAACCACCGCGCCGGAGACTCCGCCCACCAGAACGCCCCGGTAGCTGCTCAGGTCCAGGCCGGCGCTGGCTTCCGCCCCGCTGTGGCAGGCGGTACAGCGCGCTTCGAACACGTTGCGGAAGACCTCTTCATAGGTGTAATTCCCGGCGCTGAGGAACGGGCTGGTGTTCAGCAGCCGGTAGAGTTCGCGTTCCAGCACCGGCTGCAGGGCCGGCGCGTCGAAGCCGGTGTAGGTCCACACAGTGCTGTGGCAGGCGGAGTTGCCGCAGAACGAACCATCCACGGGCGGCGTCTCCGTCAGTTCAGCGTAATCGGTGCGGGCCTCGGCCGGCGGGTGGCACGACCGGCAGGTGTTGTCGATCGCCCGGCCATGCAGCGTGATCCAGCTGCTGTGGGTGTGGCTGTAGGGCTGCGGGCCGCTCAGCACTTCGATCTGCGTGACCTGCTGCGAGCCTTCCACCGTCACCGGAATCGAGTGGCACAGGTTGCACTCCAGCCGGATGGCCTCGCCGGTCGGGCTGATGTGCTTGCCATCATGGCAGCGGAAACAGCCGGGGTCGTCCTTGTGGCCGAGGTTGTTGTTGTGGGTATCCCAGTCGGAAAGCTGCTCCGGGAACACGCTTTCGGCGTAGATCTCCTGCAGCGCAGCGATGGCCTGCTGGATGTCGGCGTCCTGGCCGGCGTAGACCTCCGGGTAGTTCTGGCGGTAGAAATCGGCCAGGCCCGCCATGGCGGCGATGGCCGTCTCCTTATCCGGATAGTCGGCCCGCAACAGGGCGACGCCTTCGCGCACCACGTAGGGCAGGTCTACGCTGATCAACCCCTTGCCGATAGCATGGCTGATGGCAACTTCTGGCTGGCTGACGCGGTGGGTGATGCGGTTATGGCAGGTGATGCAGTCCATTTGCTCCAGGCGCTGCCCGGCCACGTCTTCCGGGCCGATGCCGGCGGCGACGTCATAGTATTCAGTCACCTGCCCGTCCGGGCCGACCACGCGCACATAAGGGATTTCCTGCTGGTGCTCGTCCGCCGCCAGGAAGTAGACCTCGCTCTCGATGTGCCAGTGGATGCCCTGCCCCAGCCCCTCGCGCTGGCTGCCCCCGCCGGTCTTCAGGATCAGGAAGATGGTCGCCAGGCTGTTCTGCTCATCCGGCTGGTAATGGCGCACTTCGCGCAGGCTGTCGTCCGAGAACTTCTCCGGGAAGTGGCAGGTCTCGCAGGATTCGCGCGCCGGGCGCATGTTGCTGGCCTGGATGGGGTATTCGTAGGTCTTGGTGATGTTCAGCACGATGTGGCGGATATCGCCCGCTTTGCGGGTGATCTGGGTGGTGATGACATCCCGGCCGATGTGACATTCCACGCATTGCACCCGGGCGTGCGGCGAGATGAGATAGGCACTGTATTCGGGCGGCATGGTGTGGCAGGACGTGCCGCAAAACTCCGAGGAATTGGTGTACGTCCAGGTGTAGGTGCCGCCCGCCAGCACCAGAACTGTCAGCAGGCCGAGCGCGGCATAGGGCAGGATTCGCAGCCAGCGCGGCGACCCGGCCGGGGGAAAGAAGAATCGTTTGAGCCACGCCAGCAGGGGGGCAAATCGTTCGCGCATCCAATTGCCTTTCGGGTCGTGAAATCCGTGAATCTTGGTGATGAATCTCTGAACGGGTGTATGTCACATTATGCCGAAACGCAGGGCTGCAAGGTGAGGGTCACATGTCCCAAATCCGCAAGGACATCTGGACCCGGCAAAAAACGAGCAGGGCGCTTGCGCGCCCTGCTCTGATACCCTGGGAAGGGAAAACCTTAGTGTGTGCTTACGGCCGTACCAGCCCGGAGATGCTCCCGCCCATGGCCTGGATCGAGTCGATCAGGATCTGGACCACGTAGGGGGCATTGTGGGCAAAGGCGCCGGGGTCCTTGCTGGCGTACTGGTAATTGTAGGCCGCCCGCAGCAGGCTGGGCGTCCAAGCGCTGTAGTTCGCGTCGCCCACACCGTCGCCGTCCGAATCCGCAAAGAAGTACGGATAGGCACCGGGGTTGTAGTAGATCGTCGCGCCTGAAACGTCAGCCGAGTAGCTCTGCATGGCCGCGTACAGCAGTTCCTTCAGCCCTTCGACCTCGCCCGCCACGCCTTCCGCGGTGTCGCCGTCGCCGTCGTAGTCAGGCGTATCTTCGGCGCGGATCGTCGCAAGGTCAGCGTTGGTGCTGACGGTCTCGTGGCAGGTGGCGCACTTATCCACCTGCACCTGCTGGGTGTGGGCGTTGTGGCACTCGGCGCATTCATTGGCCGGGCCCACGTGCTCGAACAGCCCCGCGTAGGTCTTGCCGGGGAACTGGGCCGCGCCCGCCGCCTGGCTGCCGTAGCGCGTGGCGCCCGCAGCGAAGTAGTGGACGTTGATGAAGCGGCCTTCGAACACCTCGTCGTTGCCCTTGCCCGCCACAGCCTTATCCACCGCCACGGCCGAAGAACGGCCCTGATGACAGGACATGCACAGGTTGCTGTCCGGGTCCTCGGCGGCGACTACCAGGCCGCTGGGGAAGGTGACTTGCGCAACTTCGTAGCGGTCTCCGCCGGCCTGGCTGAGATGGCAGGTGGTGCACAGGAAGCCGTTGGCGGTGGGTTGTTCGATGGCCACAGCCTGCTCAAGGAAGAGCGGCAGCCCGTAGGCGCTGTGGCAGCGCGAGCAGGTCGCAGCCACCGCGCCGTCTTCATCCCAGTGCCGGAAGGCTTCTTCCGACCCGGCGAAGTGGCCGTTGTCTATGCGCTGCATGGCGCTCATGTCGATGCCGGCGTTCAGGTCTTCGATCGAGTCATACAGCAGCTCGATGATGTACTTGCCGCCGTGGGCGAACGCGCCGGGGTCCTTGATAGACATCTGGTAGTTGTAGGCCGCCTTGGCCAGGCGGGCGGTCCAGTTGGCATAGCCTTCCTCGCCCTCGTCCAGCGCGCCGTTGGCGTTGGCGTCGCCGTAGAAGTAGGGGTAGGTGTCGGCATCGTAGCCAATCGGCGCGCCGGCCACGTCCGCGGCGTAGGTCTGGATGGCGGCGTACAGGGCTTCCTGCAGGCCGGTCATCTCGTAGTACACGCCCTCTTGGATGTCGCCGTCGCCGTCATAGTCCACCAGCGAGCCGTACATGCGCACGTTCTTCAGGTCCTCGACGTTCTGCACGTCCTCATGGCAGGCCGCGCACTCTTCCACCTTGACCTCCAGCGTGTGGGGGTTGTGGCAGTTGATGCAGGTGCGGTAGTCGTCCACGTGGGCAAAGAAGCCGTCGTAGGTCTTGTCGGGATACTCGTAGCCCCCCTGGGCCGCCGTGCCGTACTTGGTGGCGGCCGCCGCGAAGTAGTGGATGTTCGTGAAGCGCAGGTCGGCGCTCACGGTGTCCACGTCCTCGGTCAGGCCCAGCTCTTCAAACTTCGTGTCGAGCGTGACCTTGGAAGCGCGGCCCTGATGGCACTGCATGCAGCGCGCTTCGTCGCCCAGGCCGGTCAGTTCGATGCCGGAGGGCATCACCACGCTGGTCATCGTAATGGTCACCTCATTGTGGCAGGTGACGCAGGTGACGGTCGAGCCCAGCGGCGCGTTGGCTTCCACCGAGCCGGCGGGGGTGCCGTCGGCGCCGATGTAATCCTGGTAGCCGGCTTCGCTATGACAGCGGGCGCAGGCGGCCTCCACGGAGCCGTCCTCATCCCAGTGGCGGAACGCTTCGGCTTCCTTATCGGCATGGCCGGATGACTGCCAGGCCTCCAGGAAGGGCACTGCCAGCGGGGCTTCCACCAGCCCGGTCAGTTCGATTTCGGGGGGCGGCACGACGACTTCTTCGGTCGGCTCGGCTCCCCCAGCGCTGCACGCCGCCAGCAACAGGGCCAGCGCGGCAGCCATTAACAATACAGGCAACAGCTTCTTCATAGAATGCATCTCCTTCCCCTTTCCCAAGGGTGTGGTAGAACACGGAACGAGCAGGCCATTCGACCCACAGAAGAACAGGCCATTTGACCTACATATTCTCACTAACTATATCGGTATAGGCCATAGAGTCTTAGAGGAAGATGTCATCCCGTTTATGTGACATCTGTCCTCCGAAAAGACGGGTTTCTTTCATCTACCAATTCCCCGGCGCGCCCACCACTACGCCAGCCCTGCGAAGGCTTGAAGCCTTCGCAGGGCTAAAAGCAACTCCAGTACTCCGGCAATCGCGAGTCCAGGAATTGAAATCACGAAAGCGATCCCCGGAGGGTGGTTTCAGGACTGAACGGCGCTTCAGTTATCCAGCGCGCCGGCCGCGATCCAATCCAGGATGATCTGGATGGCTTCCGGGGTGAGGTCCTGGCGCGGCGGCATTTTGTCGCCGAAGGTTTGCAGGTTCTGGATCTTCTGCGCCAGGAGGCTGGCGGCCGCGTCGCCGGGGATGACAGCCGGGGCGTTATCGCCCGTGGTCATCACCGAGTCGTAGTCGCTCGCCACCCAGCCGCCGCCCGGGTCGCTGGCGCTGTGGCAGATCTCGCATTTGGCCTGCAGGATCGGCAGCACCGCCACACGGAAGGAGGGCGCGCCGCTCTGGCCGTCCTCGCTTACCGGCAGGGAGAGCAGGAAATCGACGATATCCTGGATCTGCTGGGCGGTGAGGATACCGCCCCAGGCGATCATGGCCGTATCTTCATGCCCGGCGTTAATGGTAACGAAGATCGACTCGGGAGTGTTAGCCGCCCGGAAGGCCGTCGAGCGCAGCGAGGACCCCACGCCGCCGTCGGCGTTCACGCCGTGGCACTGGGAGCACACGGTGGCGAACACCTCGCCGCCGGTCAGGGAAAGCGTATCTGCGGGCACATCCGGCGGCAGGTCAACCGGCGGGTTATTTTCCCACGCCCGCAGGAACGCCACGAGCGCGTCGATGGCGGTGTCGTCCAGCGGCCCGCCGTAGGCCAGCCCGAAAGGCGACATGCCGAAGTTCGGCTGGCCCTGGGCGATGATGGCCCTCAGGGTGATGTCGTCGCGGGTCTTCAGGTACTCGGCCGTGCTGATCGGGGCGATGATGTCGCCGTCCCGGGTGGGGTTGGGGCCGCCCTCGCCGAACGGGCCATGACACGACGAGCAGTTCTGGCTGAAGATGTCCTGCCCCAGGCCGGAACCCGTGCCCCTGGCGGCGTCCCAGGTGTAGGTCACGAGCGCATCCATCTGTTCGGGGGTGAGCAGTTCGCCCCACACCGGCATGGTTTCGTGCGAGCCGCCGGTGGTGATGATTTCCACGGCCGCGGTGAGTGTGTCAGCCGAAGGCACGCGCCCCGGATGGCAGGCAGTGCACTTTTCCTGGTAGAGCGGCTTGCCGTCGGCGCCCGATTCCGGGTCAATCACGTAGGCCGCCAGGCTGCGAATCTCTTCTTCGGTGAGGCGGTTGCCCCAGGCGGGCATATCCAGGTGCAGGCCGCCCTGCAAAATGGTGGCGCGCAGTTCTTCTTCCGCGCCGCTCACCGCCACGGATGCGCCGTGGCAGCTGGCGCAGTTGGTGGCGAACAGGCGCTGCCCATCCGGCGCGACCAGGAAGTTAAGCAGCGCGGTCTGTTCTTCCAGGCTGAGGATGCCCGCCCACTGGGGGATATCCAGCCCGGCATGGGCGCCATAGGCCGTGCCCTGCACCAGGGCGTTCTTCAATTCGGCCGGCTCGGAAGCCACCAGGTCTTCGGCGGCATGGCAGTCGCCGCAGGTCTCTGCAAAGAAGCGGCTGCCGCTGGGCGAGAGGATGAACCCGGCCAGTGCATCGATCTGGTCGCTGGTCAGGTCGGCGCCCCAGGCCGGCATCCCCGTGTGGCCGCCCTGGGCGATGACCTCGTGCAGGTTGGTGCCTTCCGGCACCTGGATGGACGGGCCGTGGCAGCCGGCGCAATTGGCGGCGTAGAGCGCCGCGGTCGGGTCTCCGGCGGCCGTGGCGGCCGGCGGCGGGGTTTCATACAGCGCCAACACGGTCAGGACGACGATGCCCACCATGGTCAGGGCGGTGACCCCGCTAACCCACGGCCGCCGGGCAAAATGGCGGAAACGGCTGGCATCCAGGAATGGCAGGGCGAACAGCAGCAGCACACCCAGGGTGGGGACGACCACCACGCCGATGACTTCCAGGTTACCGGGGAAATATTTGAGCAACTGGAACAGGAACAGGAAATACCATTCGGGGCGCGGGGTGTAGGATGAGTCGGCCGGGTTGGCGCGCTCTTCCAGCGGCACACCCACGAAATACGCCAGGGCGATGAGCGCCAGGAAAATGATGAGGGAAACGACCGCATCCTTGAACAGGATGTCCGGGAAGAAGGGCAACCCCTTCTCTTTCTTCTTCTTGTACTCTTCGAGATAGTCTTTCTTCTCTTGCTCGTTCATCGCTTACTCTCCACGTTCCGGCGGAGCGCTGATGCCGTTGCGGATGACCAACACCATGTGCACGCCGACCAGAAGCAGCAGGACGGCCGGCAACACCCAGACGTGCACGCCATAGAAGCGCGCCAGCGTGACCTCGGAGAGTTCCGGGCCGCCGCGGATGACGCGCAGGATGAAATCGCCCACCACGGGCGGCGTGCCGGCGATGCGCGTGCCCACAATGGTGGCCCAGAAGGCGCGCTGGTCCCACGGCAGCAGATAGCCGGTGAAGCCGAAGCCCATCACCACCAGCAGCAGCAGCACCCCGGAGGTCCAGGTGACCTCGCGCGGGTATTTGTACGCGCCATAGGCGATGACCCGCAGCATGTGCAGCACGGCCAGGATGACCATGGCGCTGGCCCCGTAGTGGTGCAGCCCGCGGATGAACCACCCGGCCGGCAGTTCGTAGGTGATGAACTGCACCGTGTCGTAGGCGTGGTCGGGCGTCGGGACGTAGTAGAGCGTGAGCAGGATGCCAGTGACGATCTGGTTGATGGCGACGAACAGACTGGCGCTGCCCAGCGTGTAAAGCCAGTTCACCTTGGGGATTTTGCGCAGGAAGATGGCTTCCCAGGCGGCGCGCCAGCCAATGCGTTGTTCGATCCAATTTTCAATGCGGGTGAGCACTGTCAACCTCCCAAAATGAACAACTGGTCGTCCTCGACCTTGACCTCCACCCGGTCAAGCGGGCGGGGCGGCGGGCCGCCCAACACGGTGCCATCCTTGGCGAACACGCCGTTGTGGCATGGGCAGAAGAAAATACCTTCATTCGCCACCCAGCGCGCCCGGCAACCCAGGTGGGTACAGATGTTGGACATGGCGATGAAGTCGCGCCCGTCTTCCGTGAGGACGTAGAAAGAGAGTTCTTGTTCGTTGAGAATCCAGCCCGCCTTGCGTTGGATCTTGACCTTGAACAGGGCCGGGACGCCCAACTCCACTTTGGAGGCCCGGCCGACGGGGATCCATTCCTGCTCGCTCTGCTTCTTGAGCGCCGGGCCGATGATGTAAGCCACCGCCGGGATGCCCATGATGGCAGTGATCACGCCGCCGATAGCGACCGTGGCGACGGTGAGAAAGCTCCGCCGGGAAACTGATCTATCTTCCGCCATGCGTGCGACTCCTCTTGAGCCTGCCTGTGGTTCAATGAACTGCGAATGACTCAATGAAAGGTGAGTTCCGGTTTGGGACGGACCGTACTCCCTGCATTCTGCCGGGTGCAATTGCAGTTGTGATGGAATATGAAAGTTATACCGAGTCGGGCAACAGAACCGGAGGGACATCCGTCCCCACTAAGGGGGGTCAATTGTAACAATTGCCACTAAGCGTGTCGGAATAACCGGAATTCAGGCCGCCGCCAGGCGCGCTTCCTCGGCCTGCGCCAGCCGCATGGCTTCCCCCTCATTCACCTTCGCCAACAAAACCATCCCCAACAACAGATAGACCAACACCAGTCCGAAGCCGGCCTGCCCGCTGCCGGTGAGTTGCCCCACGATTCCAAACAGCGCCGGACCCAGGATGCCGGCGAATTTGAGCAGCACGCTGACGAAGCCGAAGAACTCCCCGGTTTTCTGCCTGGGCACCAGCCGCGCCCCCAGCGAACGGGTCATGGCCTGGGTGCCGCCCTGGGCGGTGGCGATGGCTAACCCCAGCAGCAGGAAGTGCAGGCTGGTGCGCATGAACAGCGCCCCCAGCGTGACGGCGGCATACACCGCCAGCCCAAGCAGGATGGCGCGCTTGGGCCCGTAGCGCTCCGCCAGCCGCCCGAACACGAACGAGAACGGCGCGGCCACGAACTGGATGGCGAGGATGGTGCCTACCAGCGCCGATTGCTGGATGCCGATCTCCGCGCCGACGATGACCGCCATTTTGGTGATGCTGCCGATGGCGTCGGTGTACAGCCACAGCGCCACGAGGAACAGCAGCACCTGGCGGTATTTGCGCACTTCATTGAACGTGCCGCCCAACCGGGCCAGCGCCACCCGCAGCGGCGGCCGGGCGCGCTCCGCCGCGCTGGCCGTGGCCGCGGCTTCCGGCACGTGCCGCAGCAGCGGGATCGAGAAAACCGCCCACCACAACGCCACCGCCAAGAAAGACAGGCGCATGACCGCCGGCCCGCCTTCCGGCCCGGCCAGATACAGCGCCGCCACGCAGGCCGCCAGCAGCAGCCCGCCGCCCAGGTAGCCTAAAGCGAAGCCGCGCGCCGAGACCCGGTCCAGTTCGTCGCGTTCGGCGATGTGCGCCAGCAGCGCATCGTAGAATACGTTGGCGGTTGAGAAACCCACGTTGCCGACGATGAAGAACAGCGAAGCCAGCAGCCACTGACCCTGCCCGGCGAAGACCAGCAGACCGGTGCCGGTGGCGCCCAGCACAGCAAAGGTCAGCAGGTAGCGCTTCTTGCTGCCCCGCAGGTCGGCCAGCGCGCCCAGCAACGGCCCCAGCAATGCCGCCGCCAGCAGCGCCGCCGAGTTGGTATAGCCCCAGTAGGCTGTGGCCAGCCCCGGCCGCAGCCCGGCCGCCGCCACGCTGTGGTAATACACCGGCAGCAGGGCCACCAGGATGACGGTGGCGAAGGCCGAGTTGGCCCAGTCGTACAACGCCCAGGCGTTGAGGATGCGGCGGTGCGCCTTCTCCTTATCCATGCCCGCTATAACCCCGCCAATGCGGCTGGGTCACACGGGAAACGCGCTCTCAATCCCCCTCGGCGAACTGGCGCGCCTGCTCCACATAGGCCAGGCTCTGGTGGCGGAAATAGGTGTTGTACAGGTCGGCGTAATGCCCGCCCTGGGCCAGCAGGCCCTCATGGCTGCCTTCTTCGATGATCTGGCCCTGGCGCAGTACGATGATGCGGTCGGCGGCCTTCACCGTGCTCAGGCGGTGGGCGATGAGGATGCTGGTGGTGTGCTTGAGGATGAGATTGAGCGCCTGCTGGATCTGCCACTCGGTGAAGGGATCGATGCTGGCGGTGGCCTCGTCCAGGATGAAGATGGCCGGCTCCTGCACCAGGACGCGCAGCAACGCCACCAGCTGGCGCTGGCCCATGCTCAGGCGGCCGCCGCGCTCGCCCACCTCGGTCTGCAAGCCGCTGGGAAAGGTCTCCAGCCACTCGCCGTCGCCGATGCGGTTGGCCAGCGCCAGGATCTCCTCTTCGCTGGCGTCCGGCCGGGCATAGCGGATGTTCTCCAGCACGCTCTGCGAGAACAGGAAGGGACTCTGCGAGACGATGCCGAGTTGTTTGCGGTATTCGGCCAGGTCGAAGGTGCGGATGTCGTGGCCGTCGATGAGCAGCTGGCCGCTCTGGAACTCGTAGAAGCGCGACGTCAGTTTGGCGATGGAGGATTTGCCCGCGCCGGTGTGGCCCACCAGCGCCACCGTCTCGCCAGGGCGGATGTGCAGGTCAAAACCCTCCAGCACCACCTCTTTGTCGCTGTACTGGAAACCGATCTTCTCGAAGCGCACGTCGCCGGTCAGGCGCGGCACGCGGTTATGAGCGGTCTGCACCACCTTCGGGTCGGCGTCGATGAGGGCGAAAGCCCGCTCGGCGGCCGAAAGCCCACTCTGCAATTGCGCCCAGAAGGCCGAGAGGTTGAGCATCGGGAACCAGAAGGCATCCAGGCTTTGCAGGAACAGGAACCAGGCCCCCACCGTGATGGTCCCGGCGGCCGAGGCGTGCCCGCCCACGTAGACGATCATGGCCGTGCCGATGCCCGCCACGGCATTCAGCGTCGGGAAGATCGTGCTGAGCACGAACCCGCGCTGGAGGTTGGCCTTGTACGACGTGCGGTTGGCGTCATCGAAGTCGTTGAAAATGGACTGTTCCTGGCGGAAGTTCTTGGCCACCAGGATGCCGCTGACGGTCTCTTTGATGGCGGCGTTGACGTTGCCCATCGCCCGGAAGCCGCGTCGGGTGACATCCCGCGCCAGCCGCCGGAAGCCCAGGGCGATGAGGAACACCAGGGGCAGGTAAACCACCAGGTACAGCATCAGCTTGGCTTCGATGGTGATCAGCACGCCGCCCAGGATCATGGCCTGGGCCACCTGGGCGAACAGGTTGGTGATCAGGTCCACCACCTGGCCGAACTCGCGCGTGTCCGAGGTGATGCGCGAGACAATGCGCCCGGAGGAGTATTCATCGTAGAACGACAGGTCGTGGGCCACGGCGGCCTGGAAGGCGTCGCGGCGGATGTTCAGCACCACGTCGCCGATGACGCGCGCCATCATGCGCCGCTGGATCCAGTTGGCAAACCAGACCAGGATGCCGGCGAACACCACCGCGCCGCCCAGGATCCAGATCAGGTCGAGCGGCAGGTCGCTCTCCACCCGGTCCATGGCCGCGCTCACCAGCAGCGGCACCGAGGCGCTGGCAAGCGTGACCAGCAGCAGGAACAGGGAAATGCCGATCAACCGCCGCCGGTGGCGGCCGAAGTAGCCGCCCATGCGCCGCAGCAGGTCGCGATCGCTGTACTGGCGGTCGTAGGCTTCAACGTCGAGGCTGGAGAAGAATCCCATAAGTCAAATGCTCACTTTATTTGGTAATCGGTAATCGGCAATTGCTCTGTTGCAAACACGTGCGCGTTTATTGTGTCATTCTGAGGGAGCGGTCAGCCCGCTCCTGAACTTGCCAGAGTCCTTGCCCGCGACCGAAGAATCTCGCGATAGGCGCCCAACTTGCGGGGGGTGTGTCGTCGGATTAGTTGCATTTATTTCGAGATTTCCTTCATTTCGTCATTCTGGCTATCTCTGCAACAAAGAAATCGGTAATCGGCAATTGGTAACTGGCGAGTGATACTGCGAAGCCGTTACAGGCAAAGAATTACAAATAACCATTTACCAGTTACCCTCTTCACTCCGTAAAGATCCGCCGGTAGGCCGGGCTGGAACGCAGCAGGTCTTCGTGCTTCCCCACCGCCGCCACCCGGCCCTTGCGCATCACCAGGATCAGGTCCGCCCAGCGAATTTGCGACAGGCGGTGGGTGATGATGAGCGTGGTGCGGCCCTTGGCGGCGGCGTAGATGGCGAGCTGGATCAGGTCTTCGGTGGCGCTGTCGATGGCGCTGGTCGAGTCGTCCAGCACCAGGATGCGCGGGTCGGTCAGGAAAGCCCTCGCCAGGGCCAGGCGCTGGCGCTGGCCGCCGGAGAGCGTGACGCCGCGCTCGCCGATGACCGTCTGGTAGCCGTCCTTGAACTCCTGGATGAACTCGTGCGCCTGGGCGGCCTGGGCGGCGGCTTCGATATCCGCCTGGGTCCCGCCCGGCTTGCCGAAGGCGATGTTCTCGGCGATGCTGCGGCTGAACAGAAAGATGTCCTGCTCGATGATGCTCACCTGCTGGCGCAGGGCGGCCAGTTGCCACGCCCGCACCTCCACCCCATCCACCAGCACGTCGCCGCTGGTCACGTCGTAGGTGCGGTTGACCAGTTTGGCCAGGCTGGTCTTGCCCGCGCCGGTCTGCCCGACGATGGCGACCGTTTGCCCCGGTTCGATGCGGAAAGAGACCTCCTGAAGGGCCGGTTCGTTGTCCTCGTACTGGAAGGTCACGTTCCGGAATTCCAGCGCGCCCTTCATCTTGCGGGCGCGGCCGGCCACATTCTGGTCCAGGTCAGTCTCGGTATTCATCAGCTCGAGGATCCGCCGGGAACTGGCGATGCCCAGCGAGACCTGCGAATAAGCGAACAGCGATACGAACGTCGGGAATCCAAACAGGCTGATCAGCCCAAAATAACTGACCACGTCGCCGGGGCTGATCTGGCCGGCGTGCAGCAGCAGCAGGCTGTGCAGCAGGCCGGCGCCCTGGGCCACCCCCAACAGCAGCAGCGGCAGGAAGCGCGCCTCCACATCGCCCTGCACCACCGAGGCGTCCCGGAAGCGCCCGGCGTTGGCGGCGAACAGGCGCACTTCCTCCACTTCCTGCGACATGCCCTTGACGGTTTCGATGCCATCCAGCGCCTCGGCCAGGCGGGTATTGAGGTCGCCGAAGGCTTTGCGCACCGCGTCGGTGATCGGGCCGAGTTCGCCCAGGTACAACGTCATGGCGATGAAATAGGCGATGGTGAAGATCAGCGGCGTCCAGATGAGCTGCGGATGGATGGCAGGCCCGACGAAAATGGGCAGCAGCAGGAAATTGGCCGAGCCGATGACCAGGTTGATGCCGGGATTGAACATGAAATTAATCTCGCGCACGTCGTTGGTGGCGCGCGCCATCGTATCGCCCACCGGCTGGAGGCTGTGGAAGGTCATGCTCTTGCCCAGCAGGGCCACATACAGCTCGTCGCGGATGTCGCGCTCGAACAACTGGCCGAGCACCTCGGCCCCGAAGTTGCGGCCGAACTGGAGCACGCCGCGTACCAGTTGTGAGATGACAATGATCCACACGATCGGCAAGAGGACGCTGGTGTCGGGCGGAGACTTGAGGATCGAGTCGAAGGCGATGCCGACCTGCACCGGCACCACGGCCGCCAGGGCGGCGTTGCCGAACGCGCCAATGAGCATGATCAAGCCAATCCACCAGTAGGGCAGGAAGCGGCTGAACAGCCAGCGCACCGGGCCGCGCCGGTCGGTCTGGCGGCGGTCCGGCAGGGTGAACTCGGAGAGTTCGGCGCGGAAGGTTTGCGTCTGGGTCGTCATGGTCGCTGCATCTCGGCCACCTCATCCGGGAAGGGCAGGGCGGCGGCCACGCGGTACGGCCCGAATTTCGGCAGGTTTTCCACCGCCACGCGGCGCAGGCGTTCGCTGGCCGGGCTGACTTTGTAGACTCCGCCGTCGCGCCCCAGCAGCGGGATGGCCCGTCGCCGTTTGGCGAATTCCTGGCGCATGTGCTCGGAATGCCCGCCATAGGCATCCAGTTCTTCGGGCATGCGGTCGAACAGCCGGTCGAAGGCCGCGATGAACTGGCGGCGGTACTCGTCGCTGACCACATCCAGATTGCTGATCACCCAGCACTGCTCTTCGTACTCCCAGTAATAGCCAAGGCCGATGAAGCGGTAGTCCGAGGTGAGGTAAGGGAAGAACGGGAACTGGCGGCAGGTGAGGGCGCGGAAGTCGCGCTCGCACTTATCGGGGCCCAGGCATTCGATCAGCGCCATGTTATCGGGCGTCTCGGCGCGCAGGCGCGCCAGTTCTTCCAGGCGCTCGGCCTCGCGGTCCACGCATTTGTCGGCCAGCCACTCGTGCCACAGGCCGGTGTTGGCCTGCAGGTACTCCCATTCGCCGGCGTAGGCGGTCGGCACGGCGTGGCAGATATCGCAGCAGAAAGGCTTGCCGCTCGGGTTGTAGGGGGCGCACTTGCGGCCGCAATCGAGGGCAGTGATCGGCGCGTCGAATTCATCATAGTACGAGCGGATTTCGTCAGGTCGTATCATGGCGACAGGCACAAAGGCGATGATACCACCGATGCCGGGACGGCCAAACTGGCCGATGGGACAGGCGCTTCATCCCTGTTCCGCCCGCCGCCCATATGGATGAAACGCGATGACCGGGTGAGTCTATAATTGTCAGGACTACAGAAAGAGGCCCCTATGCTCCCCCATCCTCCGGCGCCCCCGCGCCTGTTGCTCTTCTGCCTGCCTGTGCTCGCCCTCCTGGCGGCCTGCTCCCCGGCTCGGCCGGGCATCGGGGTCACCCTGCCGCTGGAAGGCGTCTGGCGGCGCACGGAGATGGTCGTCCGCCGCACGGCCGGGCCGGACCAGCCCGTCATCCAGCCGCCGTTCACCGTGGTCGGCACGCTGCTCATCATCGACGAAGAGGACCTGGCGCTGGTGGAACAGGTGGGGGATAGTTACAGCCTGGCTGGCGCGTCCGAGGACTGGAGTTGCGCCCTGGCCGGGGCTTACAGCATCCCCATCAGCCTGACCTTTTACGACGATGCCAGCGGCGAGATCACCTGGCGCGCCGAAGACCTGGAAAGCCTCAGCGCCAACATGGCCGAACCGTGGGCCAACACCTGCGTCTACCAGCCCGGCGGTCAGGGCATCCCGACCGCCCTGGAAGACCATGCCCCCATCGTGGCGGTGCCCACCCTCGCCCTCCAGTTCCAGCTGCTGGACGGCGGCCAGACCCTGGCCCTCACCGCTCAGTTCGAGGTCTCGCAGGGCGAGGACGCCGAGCCGGTCGCCATCGAGCGCGCCTATCTGTATGAACGGGTGAAGTAAAGAGTGGCCGCGTCAGTCAGCAATCACCAGTTGCTCTGTTGCATAGACGCGCGCCTGTGTTGTCATTCTTAGGGAGCGGTCAGCCCGCACCTGGATTTGCCAGAATCCTTGCCCGCGACCGAAGAATCTCGCGACAGGTGCTCAATTTGCAGAGGGTGGGTCGTCGGATTAAATGCATTTCTGTCAAGATTTCCTTCACTTCGTCATTCTGGCTATCTCTGCAACAGAGCAATCACCAGTCGCCAGTTACCGATTACCTTCTCCCACCCGGCACGCCGCCAGCAGGCCGATCACCACGCCCGTCAGGTCCACGAACAGGTCGAAGACCTCCGGCGCGCCGAACGCTCGATGGCGGAACAGCGTTTGCAGCGTTTCCTGTGCCAGCCCCACGGGCAGGGCCAGCGCCAGGGTGGCGGCGGCACCCGGCAGGCCGGGGGCGCGCCGCAGCGCCCACCACAGCAGGAAGGCCAGGGTGGCGTAGAGCGCCAGATGGCCGACCACGTGCGTCCACTCGGCGGCAAAGAACGTGTCCACCAGGCGGCGGAAACGCGAAGATTCGTTGCGCAGCCAGGTGTAGGGGAAGACGGTCCCGGACAACCAGGCGATGAGGAGCAGCCAGCGATTCATGCCGGCATCCTAACCCGCAACCGGGGCTCACTTAAGCACCCGGGTGCCGAACCTGCCTGTTTCCTGTAGATTCTGGCGGTAAATCCTGCTAAAGGAGGAGAAGAGATCCGCGGGCCGGGCTAAAGTAGCCTATCGAAAGTATCGTTACAAGGTTTCCCTCGATATCCGGCAGGTTTGTCCTTGTAAAATCCCCAGGGCTGCTATTAATCGTTGGCCGCTGTTCCTCTCCAACGGAATTCAAAACTCAACCCCGGGTGCAACTTTCGCAATGACAATCTGTGCACACGCGTTACTTACTTGCGGCGTTCCATTACCCGCCAGATGAAGGGGTACTCGTTGCGCTCGTTGGCCGGGAACTCGCGCCGCCCCAACTCGCGCAGGGTCAGCTCGCCCTGCCAGGGAAACAGCGTATCGCAGGTCACGCGCGCCAGGACGCGGGTGTAATACATCCGGTCGGCCATGGGCAGCGCCTCGGCATACAGCTGCGCCCCGCCGGCGATGAACACCTCGCTCTCACCGCGGCCCCGCGCCAGGTTGAGCGCATCGCTGAGCGACCCGGCCACCTCGGCGCCCTCGGCCTGATAGCCCGGCTGGCTGGTGACCACTACGATGCGCCGCCCCGGCAACGCCCGGACGATGCTCTCCCACGTCTTGCGGCCCACCACCAGGTGATGACCCATGGTGGTTTCCTTGAACAACTTGAGGTCGTCCTTCAGTTTCCAGGGCACTTTGCCCCGGTAGCCAATGCCGCCGCCTTCTTCGACGGCCACGATAACGGAGACGATCATACCGCCACCGCCGCGGGGATATGCGGGTGGTGCTGGTAATCCTCCAGCGTGAAATCCTCGTACCCGAATCCAAAGATATCATCCACCGCCGGGTTGAGTCGCAGCCTGGGCAGCGGATAGGGCTCACGCGTCAATTGCAGGCGCACCTGCTCGAGATGGTTGCTGTACAGGTGGGCGTCGCCCAGGGTGTGGACGAACTCGCCTGGCTCCAGGCCGCAGACCTGCGCCATCATCAGGGTCAGCAGGGCATAACTGGCGATGTTGAACGGCACACCCAGGAAGATATCCGCCGAACGCTGGTACAGCTGGCACGAAAGCCGCCCCCCGGCCACATAGAACTGAAACAGGGTGTGGCAGGGCGGCAGGGCCATCTCATCCAGTTCGCCCACGTTCCAGGCGCTCACGATCAGGCGGCGCGAATCGGGCTTCGTCTTGATCATCTCCACGACCCGGGCGATCTGGTCAATGGTCTCTCCATCCGGCCCGCGCCACGAGCGCCACTGCGCGCCGTATACCGGGCCAAGTTCGCCCTCCGCATCCGCCCACTCATTCCAGATGCGCACGCCGTTCGCCTGCAAGTACGCCACGTTGGTGTCGCCTGCCAGGAACCACAGCAGTTCGTGGATGACCGATTTGAGATGAATGCGTTTGGTGGTGATGAGCGGGAATCCGGCCGCCAGGTCGAAGCGCATCTGCCAGCCGAACACCGAGCGCGTGCCGGTGCCGGTGCGGTCGCTCTTTTCCGCGCCGTGCTCCAGAACGTGCTGCATCAGGTCAAGGTAAGGGCGCATGGGAAAACCGTATCAGGCAAACAAGGGTCAACGAAATAAGGTTGAACGAGACAGAGATCCGGCCAACGGTTGTTATGCAACCATTAAAGCACAAGGAGGGTTGAAACACAATCCACACCGACCTTAAAACTCGCTTTCCATTGATGGTTACAAAAGTTAACCCCGTGTGCAAGTCTTTCCCGATTGTCATTCTGAGCGAGCGTAGCGAGCGAAGAATCTACGCCTTCGGCGTAATGAGTCAGTCGAGGCGGCAGATTCCCTTCGACTACGCTCAGGGCAAGCTTCGCCGCTTCCATCGCGGAGCGACGCTAGTTGCGGCTCAGACCTGTCCTGAGCCTTGCGAAGGAATGACAATTCCAGACAACTCGCACACGGCGTTAGTTAGCAAGTCTTTCCCGATTGTCATTCTGAGCGAGCGTAGCGAGCGAAGAATCTACGCGTTCGGCGTAATGAGTCAGTCGAGGCGGCAGATTCCTTCGACTAGACTCAGGGCAAGCTTCGCGCTTCCATCGCGGAGCGACGGTAGTTGCGGCTCAGCCCTGTCCTGAGCCTTGCGAAGGAATGACAATTCCAAACAACTTGCACACGGCGTTAGCTAGCAAGAGTCAACCTCCGGGAGGTTTGCTGGCTATCAGGCTCAGGAAGTAAGGTAAACATCCAAAAGGCGGAAACACTCGGCAGGAGCAAACGCCTTGCGTGGATGTCGCCAACCTGTTTGGAGCTATCCTTTCCTACCTCTCACCAACCACCTCCCGCGCCCTGGCGATGTCCGCGTGTATCTGCGCCACCAGGGCCTCCACGCCGCTGAACTTCTGCTCGCCGCGCAGGCGGGCGGTGAAACTCAATTCCAGTTCACGCCCGTAGAGGTCGCCCTCGTAATCCAGCAGGTGCGTCTCGACGGTGCGCATTGGCGCGTCGCTCGCAAACGTCGGGCGCACGCCGATGTTGGTGACTGCCGGCCATTGCGCTTCCCCCACCTTGGCCCAGCCGGCGTACACCCCGTTGGCGGGCACGGCGCGCTCGGTCGGGATGCTCAGGTTGGCGGTCGGGATGCCGATGGTGCGGCCGCGCCCATCGCCGCGCACCACCACCCCGCGCAGGCTGTAGGCGCGTCCCAGCAGCGCATTGGCCGCCTCCACGTCGCCCCCCGCCAGGTGGGCGCGGATGCGGGTCGAAGACACCGCCGCGCCGTCCATCTCCAGCGGCGGGATGGCTCGCACGGCAAAACCCAGTTCCTTCCCATAGTCGGCCAGCGTGGCGATATCGCCCTGGCGGTTGTGGCCCATCGCAAAGCCCTCGCCCACCCACAACTGGCTCAGGCCCAGGTGAGCATGCAGGCTTTCCACGAACTGGCGCGCCGGCGTGGCGGCGGCCGCCTGGCTGAACGGGAATGTGATCAGTACATCCACCCCCAGCGCGTCCATCAGGTCGGCGCGCTCGGCCGGCGTGGTGAGCAGGAAATCGTCACGCGGGCCGCTGAACACCACCGCCGGGTGCGGGTCGAACGTCAGCACCGCGGCTGGCGCCGCGGCGGCATGCGCCGCGGCGATCATCGGCTCCAGGACCGCGCGGTGGCCGAGGTGCACGCCATCGTACACGCCTACGGAAAGCCAGGCCCCGTTCAGGGAGAGGGTTTGCAGGTTGTGAGTATGCTGCATCGGGTTAAACCAAAACCTTGCGGCCATGTGCCGCAAGGTTTTATTCTACGTCAGATTCGGTCAACTGCTGAAGAAGACTTTCTTAGGCTGCCACTCGCCGGTCTCTTCGTCGGCTTCCAGCAGGGCCACCAGGTCGCCCTGCTCACTGAGAGCCCGCGCCCAGCCGGTGCTGCCGTCCTCGTTGGGGAAGCGGTGGCCGTGGCGCACCGTCTCCAGCAACTCGCCTTCCAGGATGATGGTCTTCCAGTCGCCGAGGGCCTCCGAGGCCGGGATGAGGAATTGCGCCCAGTCGTTGGCGTCAAATGACTCCCGCAGCCGGCGCAGGCTGACGGCATCCCGCAGGGTGAAGCGCCCGCTCTTGGTGCGGCGCAGGCCGATCAGGTGCGCGCCGCAGCCCAGTTGCTGGCCGATGTCGTGCGCCAGCGAACGCACATAGGTGCCGCTGGAGCAATATACGTCGATGACCACTTCCGGCGGCGCCCACTCCAGCAGATCCAGGCTGTAGACATTGATCATGCGCGGGGCCAGATCCACTTCCTCGCCCTGGCGCGCCAGTTCGTAGGCGCGCTTGCCTTCCACGTGCACCGCCGAATACGGCGGCGGCACCTGTTCCTTCTCGCCCTCGAAGGACTTGAGCAGGGTGAGGAATTCTTCCTCGGTCACGTTCACCGGCATTTCATCGCCGGTCATGGCGCCTTCGGAATCATAGGTATCCGTGCTGCTGCCCAGGCGGATGGTGGCCTGGTAGCGCTTGTCCGACGCCGAGACGTATTCGCTCAGCCGCACCGCCGGGCCGATCAGCACCACCAGCACACCGGAGGCACGCGGGTCAAGCGTTCCCGTGTGGCCGGCGCGGCGGATGTTCGTGCCTTTGCGGATGATCTGCACCACGTCGTGCGATGTCAGCCCGACAGGCTTATCGACCACCAGCACCCCCGAGACAACGTTATTGACTACATCACGGTCCATTTCTTCCTATATCCTTGTGTGCTCCCCGAAACTTGGTTTTCCCCTGACAAACCCGCGGGAAGAAATTTGATGGTATATCACCATTCTAAACGATTTGAAGTCCTATCTATTATAACGATTATTCATTAATTTCTTGTAAACTCGCCCCCAGCTCGGCCAGCGTGGCCGCCAGCACGCGCGCCTGCACGTCTTCCAGGCTGCCGTTCACCACCGCGCCGGCCGCCGCCAGGTGGCCGCCGCCGCCGAACTGCCCGGCGATGCGCGCCACGTTGGCGCCGTCGTCGGCCCGCCACGAAACCTTGACGGCCTGCTCATCCTGTTGGATGAAGACCACGGCCACGCGCGCCCCCGCCACGCTGGAAAGCCAGTTCACCAGATCGGCGTCGTCGCGGCCGGGGTAGTTGGCCGCCTTGCGATCCGCCTTGCTGATGACCGCCCAGACCACGCCATCTTGGCGCTGCACATTGGCCAGCCCCAGGCCCCACAACCGCACAGATTCAAAGGAACGCCTGACCAGGCCGTGATGGTAGAGCGCGGTCAGCGGCGCGCCCTGTTCGTACAGGTCGGCCGCCAGGCGCAGGGTGGCCGGGCGGGTGTTGCTCGTGCGGAAGCCCTGGGTGTCGGTGAGGATGCCCGCCAGCAAAGCCGCGCGGGCGGCAGGCGTGAAGTCCAGCCCCAGGGCCGGAAAGTGCTGCGCCAGCATCTCAGCCGTGGCGGCCGCTTCGCCGTCGATGATATTGATGCGGCCGAAGCCCGGGTTGGTGGCGTGGTGGTCGATGTTCAGGTCCACCAGGCGGCCTTCCGGCAGGGCCGGCCCCAGGCGGCTCAGTTCGGCGGTATCCAGCGCCACGGCCAGGTCGAAGGGTTTGTCGGCCTTGGTGGCGATCTGCCCATGCCCTTCCAGGAAGCGCAGCGCGGCAGGCACGCCATCCACCAGCACCATCTGCACCTGTTTGCCCTGGGCCTGCAGCCCCAGCCCCAGCCCCAGCACCGAACCGACCGCGTCGCCATCCGGGCGCACATGCCCCATCACCAGCACGCTGGCGGCGGCCTGCAGCGCCTGGCGGGCGGCCTCCAGCGGCAGGTCACTCATCCGGGGCGGCTTTCTTTTTGTCGTCTTCGTTCAGCCGGGATAGCAATTGCTCGATACGGGCGGCGTCTTCAGGGGTCGGGTCCCAATGGAAGCGCAGCTGTGGAAAACTGCGCAGTTTCACCCGCCGGGCGAGTTCGCGCCGCAGGAACCCCGAAGCATGCTGCAGGCCCGCCAGGATCTCCTCTTTGCGCTCCTCGCCCTCCAGCGCCGAGACGAAAATGTTGGCGTACTCCAGTTCGCGATCCACCCGCACTTGCGAGATGAAGATTTGCTGGAGACGCGGGTCGGTCACGGCGAACAACAGCAACTCGGAGAGCTCCTGCTGGATGCGCTGGCCGACGCGCAGCGCCCGTCCCTGGGTTGCCATGTCAGCCCTCCTTAGGCGGCCTTGCCCTTTTCAATCACAAAGCATTCCAGGACGTCGCCGACTTTGAAGTCGACGAAATCCTTGATGCCGATGCCGCATTCAAAACCGTTGCGCACTTCGCGCACGTCGTCGCGCTCGTGTTTGAGCGAGGAGATCGGCCCCTCGAAGATGACCTTCCCGCCGCCGCGGATGACGCGCATACGGGCAGTGCGTTTGATCTCGCCATCCACTACGCGGCAGCCGGCGATGACGCCGATCTTCTTGATCTCGAACAGGGCGCGCACCTCGGCCTTGCCGAGCACGCGCTCCACATCTTCCGGCTCCAGCATCCCTTTGAGGGCCTTCTCCACATCCTCGGTCAGGCGGTAGATGATATCGTAGGTGCGAATGTCCACGCCTTCCACTTCCGCCTGGCGTGCGGCGGCGTTATCCACCGCGACGTTGAAACCCAGTACGATGGCGTCCGAGGCGCTGGCGAGGCTGACATCGTCGGCGATGATGTTGCCGGTGGCGGAATGCAGCACGTTGACGTGAATCTCGCCGTGTTCGTCCTCGCCCTTGATCTCGTTAAGCGAGGAGACGATGGGTTCAAGCGAACCCTGCACATCGGCCTTCACGATCAGGCGCAGTTCACGCATCTCGCCGGCCTGGAAACGGGTGAAGACGTTTTCCAGTTTGCGCGAGCGGCGGGCGGCCTCCAGGGTCTCCTTGGCTTTCTCTTCGCGCTCGGCCACGATGCTGCGGGCTTCGCGTTCATTCTCCACCACGCGGAACAGGTCGCCGGCGACCGGCACGTCGTTGAGGCCCAGCACCGAGACCGGCGCGGATGGCCCGGCGGCTTCGCAGGGTTCGCCGTGATCGTCAAACATGGCGCGGATGCGACCGTGGGTTGTGCCTGCCACCAACACGTCGCCCATGCGCAATGTCCCGTTCTGCACCAGGACGGTAGTGGTCACGCCGCGCGACTTGTCGCGCTCGGCTTCGATGACCGAACCAAAGACCTGGCCGTTCGGGTTGGCCTGGATCTGGATGTTCTCGGCCACCAGTTGGATGGCTTCCAGCAGGTCTTCGATGCCCTTCTTCTGCTTGGCCGAGACCGGCACGACGATCGTGCTGCCGTCCCAGTCGTCCGGCACCAGACCCAGTTCGGCCAGTTGCTGCTTCACGTGCTCCGGGTTGGCGTTGGGCCGGTCGATCTTGGTCATCGCCACCAGCATGGGCACCTGAGCGGCCCGGGCGTGGTTGTAAGCCTCGCGCGTCTGTGGCATCACGCCGTCATCGGCGGCCACCACCAGCACGACGATATCCGCGCCCTGGGCGCCGCGCGAGCGCATGGCGGTGAACGCCGCGTGGCCGGGTGTGTCCAGGAAGGTAATACGCTTGTCGTTGTGGGTCACCTGGTAGGCCCCGATGTGCTGGGTGATGCCGCCGGCCTCGCCTTCCACCACGTTGGTCTGGCGGATGGCATCCAGCAGGGTGGTCTTGCCGTGGTCCACGTGGCCGAGGATGGTGACCACCGGCGGGCGGGCGCTCAGCTGCTCGGCGGGTTCGTTGGCGATCAGCCGTTTCCACAGGGCGATCTCGCCGGCGTCTTCCTGCTCAACCTGGTCGATGACCAGCATGCTGGCCTCGAAGCCCAGTTCGGAGGCCACGATCTCGGCCGTACCAAAATCGATCTGCTGGTTGATGTTCGCCATCACGCCGTTGCTCATCAGTACCTTGATGATGTCAATGGGTGTGGAACCGAGGGCATCCGCCAGGTCGCGCACGGTCATGCTGCCTGGGAGTTCGACAGTCTTGAGATTCGCATTGCTACTCATCATGTTTCTCCTTTGAGGAGCGGCTGTTTCTGCATGCGCTCATCGCTGAACGCTCCAGCCAACTCCTTATCCGCACCGGCTCATCCACCGTGCCCGCCGTTACGGATAGGGGGTTCCGTTGACCCCGGAACAAAAACCGGCCGTTCCCGGCCTGCAAGACGTCACTCGGCGAGGTTCATGCGTCCTCGCGGCCGTCTTCGGCCGGCAGGGTTTCCAGGGTCTGGTTCAAGCGTTCACGGTCATCATCGCTCAGTTCAGTTTTCAGGGCATGCGCCAGGCTGCCTTTAAGCGCCTGGGTCCAGCAACTGCGGCGGTCGTGCAGGTAAGCACCGCGCCCGGCCAGTTTGCCGGTGGGGTCCACCTGCACGCCCTGGGGAGTACGCACCACCCGGATCAGCGCGCGTTTTTCCTGGACGGTGCGGCAGCCCACACAGGTGCGCTGCGGGATGTGCCGGGCGCGCGGGCGCTGCTTGGCGGCCAACACCCTACCCGCCATGCCGGTTAGACTTCTTCATCCCATTCGGTCCATTCGCCCGTGCCTTTCTTGTGGCGCTTGCGGACGATAGTGACGTCTTTGTCGGGGTCGTACTCCAGTTCCGGGGCTTTCTTTTTCTTCTTGCCCTTCTTGGCCTTGTCGTCGCTCACCGCGCTGATGGGGGTTTCCTCTTCGTCGGTGGTCGCGTCGGCCGGGGCGGCCAGCACGGCCGCGAAAGCCTCTTCGATCGAGATCGGGGCGGGCGTTTCCCCGGCCTGGCTTTCCGGCTCGGCGGCTGCGGCGGCGGCCGCGGGTTCGCCTTCCGCCAGCGGTTCAGCCTCGGGGGCCGCCGGTTCTTCCGGCTCCGGTTCGGGCTGCGGCTCGGGGAATACGAACGCCGCCAGTTTGGCGTCGATCTCTTCCATGGCTTTGGGGCCCACGCCATTGAGCGCCAGCACCGCGTCGCGGTCGACTTCCATCTGCATCATCAGGTCGCCGATGGTCGAGTAGCCCTCGCCGGTGATGAGGATGTTGAGGCGCGGCGAGAGGCCCAGGTCGTCGAGCGGGATATCGAAGGCGGTGGCCGGGATGCGTGCCCGCAGTTCCGCCTGGCGGGCGCGTTCCACTTCCACTTCGGCCTGACGGCGGTCGGCGGCGCCGGTCTCCACCTGGTTCACAAAGCGGCCCAGCAGGCTGTACTCCTCCGGCGTGATCGGGCGGCCTTCGGCCTTCTTCGCCAGAATCGACTCCACCTGGGGCATGCTCTCCGCCAGGGCGGCGTGCTGTTCGGCGAACTCCTCGCCGCCGAGTTTGCCAAGGGCTTCGCTGGCGGCTTCACTGAGGCTCTTGATATCGATGCGCCAGCCGGTCAGTTTGGCTCCCAGGCGGGCGTTCTGGCCGTCCTTGCCGATGGCTAGGCTGAGCTGGTCCTCGGGAACAATGACTGTGGCGGTGCGACCCCCGCCGGTCTCATCCAGGTACACGCCGCTGACGCGCGCCGGGCTGAGCGCCTTGGCGATGTAGGCGGCCTGGTCGGGGTTCCATTCGATGACGTCGATCTTCTCGTCGTTGAGTTCGCGCACGATGGCCTGAATGCGCACGCCGCGGATGCCCACGCAGGCGCCCACCGGGTCGATGCCTGGTTGGAGGGCGGCCACGGCCACCTTGCTGCGGTAGCCGGGTTCGCGGGCGATGGAGCGGATCTCCACCAGGCCGTGATAGATCTCCGGCACTTCCTCTTCCAGCAGGCGGCGCAGGAAGTTGCGGTGAGCGCGCGAGAGGATGATCTTGGGGCCGCGCGGCTCCAGTTTCACTTCCAGCAGCAGCGCCCGCACCCGGTCGTGGACGCGGAAACGTTCGCCGCGGATCTGCTGGTTGCGCGGCATGGAGGCTTCGGCGTTGCGGTCCAGCCCCAGAGTGATGAACCCGGGGTTGACAGCCTGCACCACACCGTTCACCACCTCGCCCTGCAAGTTGTGGAAATAATCGAATTGGGCCTGGCGTTCGGCTTCGCGGATGCGCTGCTGGATCACCTGGCGGGCGGTCTGGGCAGCCACGCGGCCGAAGTCGGCCGGGGTGGAAGGCACCACGACGATCTGGCCGAGTTCGGCCGCGGGGTCGACCAGGCGGGCGTCTTCCAGCGTCACCTCGGTGCGGTCGTCCTGCACCTCCTCGACGACTTCTTTTTCAGCGTGGATGCTGATGGCGCCGGTCTCGGCGTCGAGCCGGGCTTCGACGTGCTGGGCGCTGGAGGCGTTGACCGTCTTGCGGTAGGCCGAGACCATCGCCGCCTGGATGGCTTCCAGGACGATCTCTTTGGGCAACTGCTTCGAGTCGAGTACCTCGTTGAAAGCCAGTTCGAATTCTTGCTTTGCCATTAAACTACTCCAAAGTAGGTTCGCAATTGTGTCGATTTTAGGGGAATTTGGGCGTTACAACAAGAAAAGTGGGGGTTGCCCACTTCTCGTCGCCGTCCATATTGAACCTACTGATATCATTATAGCGCGAAGCGGGCAACTTGACAAGGGGCGCGCGAAGCTTTCTGCTCCCCGCTATCTGCCGTCTCCCAGCTTCTTCATCATCCGCCAACCCGGCTCATTCACCTCCTGCTCCACGCCGTACTGGTCGATGTAGGTCCACTGGCCCGGGTCGGCCGCCACCACGCGGTAACCGCGCCGCTCGTAGAAACGGCGCGCCCCGGCGTTCCCATCCACTACATTGAGCGCCGCCAATCGGATGCCGCGCCGCGCCAGGTCGTCTTCCAGCACGTCCATCAGCAGGCCGCCCAGCCCCTGGCCGCGAAACTCCGGGCGGACGCGGAAGCCGTGCACGTAGGCCGGTTTGCGCCCATCCATCTGGACGAACACCTGCCCCACCAGGCCGATGCCCGGCAGGTCGGCCACCCACATCAACGCCCGGCCCTTCAGGCTGCGCTCGTACACCTGGCGGTACACCCGGCGAAAGTGGGCGTATTCGCCCTCCCACTCCATTTCCGGCAGGTCGGCTTCTCGAACGCGCCGCACCTGTACGCCGGCGCGCCAATCCGGGAGGCGGGCGGCCGCCCGCAGGGCCGGGGCGTCAGCCATCCAGCAGCCTCTCCAACAGGGCGGTCTCTTCGGCTTCGCTGCTCACCTCGCCATCCAGCCAGGCGGCCCGCAGGGCGGCCAGGATCTGGCGGTAGCGCGGCCCGGCCGGGACGCCGCGGGCGCGCAGGTCGTGGCCGCTGGTGAGCGGCTGCACGCTCCGCCACTTCTGGGCATAGGCATCCAGCATCTTACGGGCCTCTTTGGCCGCCGCCAGGCGCAGGGCGTAAAGCGCCAGCGGCGGGGCTTCATCCAGGCGGGCGGCGGCAACGCTGGGCGGCTTCCCGGCCAGGTCGTCCAGTTCCGGGCGCAGGCGGCAGGCGGCCAGCAGAGCCTTGGTCAGCCAGCCCGGCAGGCGCAGCCGCCCGGCCGCCGAGGCGGCCTGCACGCTTTCCAGCGGCAGCAGCCAGGCCAGGCTGGCCAGGGCCAGCGCCTGCGGCGTGTGGTCGAAGGCCCCCGCCAGCCCCCATTCCGGGCCGGGCTGGGCGCGGCGGGCGGCCGCCAGGCGCTTGCGGGTCTGGGCGTTGAACCCCAGCGCGGGGTGGATGGCCTCCAGCACGTCCAGTTCGGCCAGCCGCCGCAGCATCTGCTCCCATTTCTCTTCCTGAAGGATGATGGTCAGTTCGTGCCGCAGCCGGTCGCCGGAGACGCGGTCGAGCAGCGGCAGGGCGTTTTGCAGCAGTTCCAGCGTGCGGCTGCCGATTTTGTAGTCGAACCGCTGCTCGAAACGCACCGCCCGCAGGATGCGGGTGGGGTCGTCCACAAAGGACAGCGAGTGCAGCACGCGCACCGTGCCGCTCTTCATGTCGGTCAGGCCGCCCCAATGGTCGAGCAGGTCGCCGTAATGGCGGCCATCCAGGCGCAGCGCCAGCGTGTTGATGGTGAAGTCGCGCCGGTGCAGGTCCAGTTTGATGCTGCCGCGCTCGACGGTCGGCAGCGCCGTCGGGTGCGAGTAGAACTCGCGCCGGGCGCTCACCAGGTCGAGCGAATCGGGCAGGTCGGCGGCCGCCAGCCGCAGGCCGAACTCATCCGCCAGGGCCTCAGCCAGCTGGCCGGCCACGCCCGCCGTCTGCCATTTGGCCGTGCCGAAGCGGCGGTGGCTGGTGACCTTGCCGCCGTAGCGGGCGGCCAGCGCATCGGCCAGGCCGATGGCGTCGCCCTCCACCACCAGGTCCAGGTCCGGGCTGGGGCGTTCCAGCAGCAGGTCGCGCACGAACCCGCCTACGATGTAGAGGCCGTCGCCGTGGTCTTCGGCGCAATGGGCGGCGGCCTTCAGCAGGGCCAGGCGGGCGGGCGGCAGGCTGGCCTCCAGCCGCGCCGCCAGGTTGGGGCGGCCGCTCTCAGCCGCCTGCGGCGTGAGCGTTTTCAGCAGGTCGGTGCGCGTGACGATGCCGACGATGGCGCCCGTCTCCGGGTCGGCCACCGGCACCTGCCCCCAGCCGCTGTCGGTCATGCGCCGCTGGAGAGCCTCGATCGAATCCCCCGGGTGGACGGTGAACGCCCCGGCGGACATCAGCTCGCGCACCCGCAGGTTGAGGCGGTGGCTCAGGGCGCGGTCCACCGCCCGGCGGGTGAGCAGGCCCACCACCCGGCCGCGCTCGACCACCGGGTAGCCCTCGTAGCCGTAGCGCTGCATCTGCTCGGCGGCGGTCTTCACCGGCGTTTCCGGGTCCAGCAGGTGCGGGCCGCGCGACATGATCTCGGCCACCGTCACGGCCGGCTGGACATAGTCCGGCAGGATCTTGAGGATTTCTGCGTGCAGGTCTTCCAGCGACGTATCACGCGCCAGGGCAGCCGCCGCCCGACGGTGCCCGCCGCCGCCGAAACGCTCCATCAGTTTGTCCATCAGCACGTTGTCGGTTGTGGTGCGGCCGATCAACTGTACACCGCCGCCGGTCTGCACCAGCAGGATCAGCCCGTCCGGGTCGAGCAGGTCGCGCAGTTTGTGGGCGATGGTGGAGAGTTCCTCGTCGCTCTGGCTGGCGTCGGCCTGGGCGACGATGAGGCTATGGCCGTGAATCGTGTGCGCCCCGGCGTTCTGGCGCAGCCGGTCGTAGATGGCCTGCTGCTCGGCCGTGAGCGGGTGGTTGAGGAACTTCTGCGCCGCGTGCAGCGACGCGCCCTGCTCCAGCAGGAAGGCCGCCGCGCGCACGTCGCGTGGCGTGGTGCGGGTGTAGGTCAGCCCGCCCGTGTCTTCGTAGATGCCCAGCAGCAGCAGGGTGGCCTGCGGGGCGCTCAGCCGGGCGTCGCGCTCCTGGAGCGCTTCCAGCAGGATGGTGGCGCACGCGCCGGTCGGCTCGTAGGTGAAGGCCCAGTCGTTGGGCAGGTCGTCGCGCCGCTCGTGGTGATCGATGACGAACACGGCCGTGCCGTCGTGCACCCCGCGCACCGAGGTCAGCGACTGGGTGTCCACCAGCGTGATGCGCGCCACTTTGCGGCGCGGCAGGTCATCAGCCTCGATGAAGGGCAGTTCCAGGCCGTAGAGAGTGAGGAAGGCGCGCACGTTGCGGTTCAGGCGGCGCGGCAGCAGCGGCACGGCCTTTTCGTCCAACAGGGCCGCGCCCAGCAGCGAGGCCAGCGCGTCGAAATCGGCCTGTTCGTGGGTCAGCAGAATATGCACGCGTTAATTGTAGTGCCGAAATGAGGAAATGGTAATTGGCAACTGGTTATGGCTTTGGTGCATGAATCGGATTTTTCAGGGTGTAATCCCGCAGAAAGGGCCAAGATCGGCCGAAAGTGGGGCGCTACGCCCAAGAAACCGTCGCTATCGAGATGAAAGTGGGACGGGAAAATATTCATGCACCAAAGCCACTGGTTATTGGCAATTGTGCTGTGCCTGTTGCAGTCCTGCCGGTCTGGAAGAAAACCCCTGAACGCGAAACCTTGGACAAAACCCCCAATCCGACATCTTTGCAGCAGATCAATCTCTACTTACCACTTACCAGTTACCACACACCTTTCGATCCACATCGTCACCGGCCCGTCGTTGTGGATTTCCACCAGCATCTCCGCCCCGAACTCCCCTGTCTGGGTCGGCACGCCGTGGCCGCTCAACAACTCGGCAAATCGTGCCACCAGCGGTTCCGCCACCTCCGGCAGGGCGGCATCCGTGAACGACGGGCGGCGGCCCTTGCGCACATCGGCATACAGCGTGAACTGCGAGACCACCAGCGCCGCCCCGCCCACATCCAGGAGGCTCAGGTTCGTCTTGCCCTCGGCATCGGCAAAGATGCGCAGGTTGGCGGCCTTCTCCGCCAGCCAGGCGGCCTGTTCCTCGCCATCCCCGTGCCCCACCCCGGCCAGCACCACCACGCCGTGGCTGATCTCGGCCACCGTGCGGCCGGCCACGCTCACTCTGGCGTATTTCACGCGTTGGATCAGCAGGCGCATGGGATAAAGCCTGGCTCAAAGGCGGCGGGAAGAAGAACGCAGGGGAACAGCATGCGGAAATTCAAGAGGCCACGTTTGCGAAATCACCTATCGTTTTGTCATTCTGAAGGAGGGTCTGCCCGCGCTCAATTACAGCCTGCCTCAACCCGACTGAAAGCCTGTCCTGAACGAAGTGAAGGAAATCTCACGAAATCCGGGGTTTTTTGGCTCATTCTGACGGGGGCCCAACGACCCCTGATACTCCTGATCCTCGCCTGCGCAAACCACAGGCACAAGGATTCCTTACCCCTTCTTCTTGCCCCGCTTCTCCACCTTGCGGCGGATGCGGTTCCACACGCCCGTCAGACCCATCGCTTTCTTCATCGCCAACAGGGTCTGCTGGGTCTCGGCGCGCGCCTTGTCCGTGCCGCGCACGATGATCTCCTCGATCAGGCCGCTTTCCTCATAGCGGGCGCGGCGTTCGTGCATCGGCTCCAGCACAGTGTTAATGACCTTTGCCAGTTTCTCCTTCACCTCTACATCGCCCACCTTGCCGGCGCGGTAGCGCGCCTTCAGGTCGTCCACTTCGGCTTTGTCCGGGTTGAAGGCGTCGTGGTAGTCGAACACCGGGTTGCCCTCCACCGTGCCGGGGATATCCGCCCGCACCCGGTTGGGGTCGGTGTACATCCCGGCCACTTTCTTCTCCACCGTCCTGGGGTCATCAGAAATGAAAATGGCGTTATTGAGGCTTTTGCTCATCTTGGCCTGGCCGTCGGTGCCCACCAGCGTCGGCACCTCGCCGATCATCACATCCGGCACCGGCAGCGTCTCGCCATACAGGAAGTTGAACCGCCGGGCGATCTCGCGCGTGATCTCCACGTGCGCCTCGTTGTCCTTGCCCACCGGCACCAGGTCGCCGCGCACACACAGGATGTCGGCCGCCTGCAAGACCGGGTAGCCCAGCAGCGCAAAGGGCATCTCGATGTTGGCGTCCCGCGCCATGTCCTTCAGGCTGGGCAGGCGTTCCAGGCGCGGCACCGTCACCAGGCTCTGGAACAGCGTGTACATCTCGTGGATCTCCGGAATGCCGGACTGCATGTAGAACGTCACCTTTTCCGGGTCCAGCCCGGCGGCGATCTGATCCAGCAGCATGTCGTGGGCGTTTTTGTCGATCTCGGCGATGTCTTCGGGGGCGTTCTTGGTGGTCAGCATGTGCAGGTCCGCCACCAGGATGAAGGTCTCGTACTGGTCCTGCAGGCGGACGCGGTTGTAGATCGAGCCAACCAGATGGCCCAGGTGCAGTTTGCCGGTCGGTCGGTCGCCGGTGAGCAGTCGTTTCTTATCGGTCATCCATGCGTTTCCATGAAGTGTTGTAAGAGAGTGAGCAGTTCGCCCGGTTCGGCGTGGCGGCCCAGTTGTTTCTTGCTGAAAAGCAGCTCGCCATTCACCTTGAATTCGAACACGCCGCCGTGCGAGGGGACGAGCGTGAAACGGGCGACGCGTTCTTCGAGCGCCTTTTGTGACAGGAGTTGGGTGAGCGCGCTCACGGCGCGCGGAGTGTAGCCTCACTCATGGCAGTAGGTCAGCTCGATGTCAACCATGCGCACGCCTCCTTTTTGGCGCGAAATCGCCTGAAGATTCAGTATATCACGCAGGCGGTCGGGCACGGGGCGTATAATCTATGCATGCCCACGCCGTTCTACCACCTGAGCATCGCCGAGGAACTGCTCGCCCATCCGGCGCTGCCGCCGGACGTCCGGGCGCGGCTGCATGCCGAACGACCCGCCTTCCTGCTGGGCAACACCGCCCCGGATGTACAGGTGGTCTCCGGTCACAAGCGCGAGTCCACCCACTTCTTCCAGGTGCCGCCCCGCGACGAAACCAGCCCCGCCGAGCGCCTGCTGGCCGAATACCCCGCCCTGGCGGATACCGCCAGCCTGCGGCCGGCCCAGGCGGCCTTCCTGGCCGGTTACCTGTGCCACCTGGCGGCCGATTTTGAGTGGATTCGCACGCTGTTCCTGCCCGTGTTTGGCGTCCAGGCCGGCTGGGGCACCTTCCCGCACCGCCTGTACATCCATAACGTGCTGCGTACCTGGCTGGATGAACAGGTGCTGTCCGGCCTGCCGGACGATATCGCCGGTTGCCTGGCCGCCGCCCGGCCCGAGCATTGGCTGCCCTTTGTGGAGGACCGCCACCTGGGCGAATGGCGCGATTACCTCCAGGCCCAACTGCATCCGGGCGCGGCCAGCCGCACCGTGGAGGTTTTCGCCAGGCGTCAGGGACTCTCGCCCGAGGAATTCTCCGACCTGCTCCACTCCGAAGAGCGCCTGGAAGCCGAGGTGTTCTCCCACGTCCCCCGCCAGGACTTGGTAGAATACCGCCAGCGGCTGATCGCGGCCAGCCTCCAATGGGTCACCAGGACCCTCGCAAACGCTCCAACCCGGTGAAAGTCTACGAACACGCCTCGTTCAAGGGGGCCAGGGGCGGCCCGCTGGCGCGCGGCCCGCTGGCGGCGCTCAAGAAACGTCTGCCGGAGATCCTCCCGGACTTCGCCAGCCGGCTGAGCGACGAGTTCATCCTGCTGGTGAATTACCCGCTGGCGGGCACCGACATTCACATCCCGCTCATCCTTACCGGCCCGCCGGGTATCCACGTCATCTCCCCGCTCGACCTGCGCGGCTCCTACCGGGCTCGCGACATGGACTGGCTGGTCTACAACATCGACAAACGCGCCTTCGTGCCGGCGCGCCAGAACCTGGTGGCCCGCGCTGTCGCCTACGCGGTGGCTGTGCGCAAGTATCTGGACGAACGCGGCCTGTCGGTGCAGGTGGTCGAGCCGGTGATGCTCTTCACCGACCCGACCATCTCGGTGGATACCGCCCGGCCGCGGGCGCGGGTGGTCATCCGGGCCGGCATCCAGCAATACGTCTACAGCCTCTCAGCAACGCCGGCGCTGCTGAACCAGGAACGGCTCCTGCTGGTGAACACCACCCTGGCGCGCGGCCGCACGCCAACCCTTCCGCGCCCCGCCACGGGCAGCCTGAACCCGCCCAGCCGCCCGCGCCCGGCCTCCACCGAAATTGAGACCAAACCGCTGGGGCCGCGTGGAGTCACCCTCGGCTGGCTGCTGGTCGGCGGGCTGGTGCTCCTGCTGCTCATCGCCGCGGCCATCCTGCTGGCCCTGGTGGCGTTCTGATTCTTCCTCGTCTGAGCCCGTCCCTCTGCATTCATCTGTGGCGAATCGCGCCTGAAATTCTCCATGCGGTTCGCCGATCTCTCAGAACAAGCAAAGATATAATGCGCATCTGACAACCGCGAACAACACACCGGGCGAAACCGCCCGCTGAAATCCCAGTTCTGAGGCACGCCGCGTGGCCGAAGCGCCCTATCTGTCCATCATCATCCCGGCATACAACGAAGAATCTCGGCTGGCCGAAACGCTGGATGAGATCGCCGCTTTCCTGGCGCGCCAGGACTACGCCGCCGAAGTGCTGGTGGTGGAGAACGGCAGCCGCGACCGCACCTTCGCCATCGCCCGGGCCTACGCCGAGACCCACCCCGGCTTCAGCGCCCTGCACCGCGGTCAGCCCGGCAAGGGCGGCGCCGTGCGCGCCGGCATGCTGGCCGCCCGCGGCCGCTACCGCTTCATGTGCGACGCCGACCGCTCCATGTCCATCGCCGACCTGCCCCGTTTCCTGCCGCCCAACCACAGCGCCCCCATCGTCATCGGCTCGCGCGAGGCGCCCGGCGCGGTGCGCTACAACGAGCCTCAATTTCGCCACCTGGGCGGGCGCGGCATCAATTGGATGATTCGCGTCCTCGCCCTGCCGGGCCTCCAGGATACCCAGTGCGGCTACAAACTCTTCCGGGCCGACGCCGCCGAAGACCTGTTCAGCGACCAGACCCTCACCGGCTGGTCGTTCGACGCTGAGATTCTCTTCCTGGCTCGGCGGCGCGGCTACGCCATCGCCGAGCAGCCCATCCCCTGGAATTTCGCCGCCGAAAGCCACGTGCGCCCCATCCCCGACGCCCTGCGCCTGTTCCGCGACCTGCTGGTCATCCGCCTGAACGCCCTGCGCGGACGCTATGGTCCGAAAAAAGTTTGACCGCCGCCTGATCCCGCCCGCGCCCGACCTGGCCTTCGAGCAGGCGTTGTGGGCGCAGGGGCTGGCGCGCCTGGCCGGCGTGGACGAGGCCGGGCGCGGCGCCCTGGCCGGGCCGGTGGCGGCCGCCGCCGTCGTCCTCCCGCCCTCCCCCGGCATCGCTCAAATCCTCCACGGCGTGCGCGATTCCAAGGAGATGCGCCCGGCGGCGCGCGCCCATTGGGCCGCCGCCATCCGCGTGGCCGCGCTGGGCTGGGGGGTGGGCTTTGCCGACGCCGACGAGATCGACGACCTCGGCATCCTGCCCGCCACCCGTCTGGCCGCCATGCGCGCCCTCGCCCGGCTGCGCCAGCCGCCCCAGCACCTGCTCACCGACTATCTCTCCCTGCCGGGCGTCGGCCTGCCGGAAACACCCCTGGTCAAGGGCGACGCCCGCTCGCTTTCGATCGCCTGCGCCTCCGTGCTGGCCAAGGTTGCCCGCGACAACCTGATGTGCCAGTTGGAGGCGCAATACCCCGGCTACCGCCTTTCGGCCAACAAGGGCTACGGCACGGCCGCCCACCGCCGGGCGCTGCGTGAACTGGGCTACACTGCCATCCACCGCCGGACGTTCGCACTCAAGCCCCCGCCGGAAACAACGCAGACCCCCTGAAAAATGCCAACCACAGAGGTACAGAGTCGCAGAGAATACCCGCCCGGGGCGCTTTCCCTGCGCTGCCTGATGCAACGCGCCCTTGCCGCGTTCGCCCTCTTGCTGGCCGCCTGCGCCGCGCCCGCCGGAGCGCCCGCGCCCGCCCCGGCCATCCCGACTGCCGCGCGGCTCGAGCCTCTCTCCGCAACGCCCACGCCTGAAGCCAGCCCCACGCCGTGGGACGCCCCCGAAGGACGACCGCGCTACCTCCTGGACGTGGACATCCACTACTCCGCCGCCCGGCTGGACGTACGCCAGACCCTTATCCTGACCAACCCGACCGGCATGGGCCTGCGCCAACTGCCCCTGGTGGTGGCCGCCCGTTGGGTGGATGCCTTTGAACTGGGAGAATTGCGCGTGGGCGGCCAGCCCTGGACGCAATACGCCTTCAGCCAGGGGGTCATGACCATCGCCCTGCCCGAGGTGCTGGCCCCCGACGCTGCTCTGCACCTGGAACTGGATTACGCCCTCCGCCTTCCTGAAAACCCCGGCGTACTGAGCGCCACCCGGCGCCAGATTCACGCCGCCAACTGGTACCCCTACCTGCCGCCCTACCTTCCCGGCCGGGGCTGGCTGATTCACCCGCCCGGCCTGGTGGGGGAGCACCTCTCGTTCGCGCCCGCTGACTTCGAAGTCACCCTGCGCCCGGACGACCCCGGCCTGGTTCTGATGGCCCCCGGCGCGCGCCAGGACCTGGATGCCGGCGCGCGCTTCACCCTGCCAGGGGCGCGCGCCTTCGCCTGGTCGGCCGGGCCGGCGTTCCTCTGGCTGGACGCCGAAAGCGCCGGCATCCCGGTGCGCGCCTACATCTACCCCGAGCATGCGCAGGCCGGGCAGGCGGCCCTGGAGACGGCCGCCGGGGCGCTGGCTTTGTACCAGGAATTGTTCGGCCCCTACCCGCACGCCAGCCTGACGCTGGTGGAAGCCTCCTTCCCCGACGGCCTTGAGTCGGATGCCTTCTTCTTCCTCGACCAGGCCTACTTTGCCGAGTACGACGGCACGGTGCGCAATTACCTCACCGCCATCGCCGCCCATGAGACCGCCCACCAGTGGTGGTACAGCCGGGTGGGCAACGACCAGGCCCTTGAGCCCTGGCTGGACGAGGCCCTGTGCACCTTCAGCGAGCTGTTGTTCTACGAGCGGCTGCACCCCAGCCAGGTGGAATGGTGGTGGCAGTTCCGCGTCGACCGCTTCAACCTGGAAGGCTACGTGGACAGCGCCATCTACGACCTGCCGGAATTCGTGCCTTACGTGAAGGCCGTTTACCTGCGCGGGGCGCGCTTCCTGAACGACGTGCGCAAACTGACCGGCGAGCGCGCCCTGCTGGCCGCCCTGCGAGACTACGCCGCCCGCCACGCCGGGGGCATCGCTTCTGCCGAAGACTTCTTTGCGATTCTTGACGAGCATTCCCCCGCTGACCTCGCCAACCTGCGCGCCTACTATTTCAAGCCGTAGTTTCTCTGAGGCAGGTATGTTCAGCGATCTATCGTGTCGCTAGCCCGAAAGACCTACTCCCCCCTCCAGACACTTTCATAACACCCGGTTCGACTCATCGTTTGGAAGGACATGAGGCACTGGGCACTTCGTCCACCTTCCAGACAAGGATATGCGGATGGATACCTTTACCGTCACTTTCTGGGGGGTCCGGGGCAGCCGCCCCACGCCTCAGTTCTCCCACTTCCGCTATGGCGGCAACACCTCCTGCGTGGAGGTCAACGCCGGCGGGCAGACCATCATCCTGGATGCCGGCAGCGGCCTGGCCGACTTGAGCCATTCGCTGGCGTGCCGCGCCCGCCAGGCCGGTGAGCGGGTCGATGCCGTGCTGCTGTTCAGCCACCTGCACCACGACCACACCCAGGGCCTGCCGTTCTTCTACCCGGCTTTTAATCCCCGTAACCGTATCCATCTGTTCGGGCCGGACCTCACCGGGGACGGCTTCCCGCACGACATCCAGGCAGTGATCATGCCGCCCTACTTCCCGTTGAGCATGAAGGCTATGGCCGGGGTGTGCGGCGTGCAGGATTTTCTGCCCGGCCACGTCCTGTTGCTGGGCGGCGGCCTGCCCGCCCCGCTGCTGCGCTCTAAGGAAGCGCGGCCGGTCTCGGGCGAGGAGGACATGGTGAGAGTTGAAGGCCTGTTCTCGCGCGAACACCCCAACGATGTCCTCTATTATCGCATCGGCTATAGAGGCCGCTCGCTGGTCTATGCCAGCGACCGCGAGCCTGAAGCCGTGCGCGGCATCGGCGCCTTTTCGCGCTTTGCCCACCGCGCCGACCTGCTCATCCACGACGCCCAGTTCACCGAGGCGCACTACTTCGGCCTGCAGCCGGACATGCCCTGCACGAAGGGCTGGGGGCATTCCTACACCAAGATGGCCTGCCAGGCGGCCCTGGCGGCCGGGGCGCGTCGCCTGGCCCTCACCCACTACGACCCGCATTACGACGATGCCACGGTGGACGAGATCGGCCGCCGGGCGCAGAGCTGGTACGATGGCGCGCAGCTGGCCTACGAGGGCCTGCACATCGACCTGATGCAGAGCGCCCCGGCCCCGAGGGTGCCCCGGCCGGACTACCGCTACAGCGAACTCGAAACCCAGCCAGCCGGCGCGTAAACTTCCATTCCCTGCCACCCCCGCTAATCAATAGCGCTCTTCTGGGCTTGGAGCTGGTCGTGGTGGCCGCTTAGAACCCTTCCAGCTTTGAGAAATCCGCCACGCCATCGGCCAGCGCGGCGATGCGCTGCACCAACCCCAGCCGGTTGGCGCGCACGGTTTCGTCTTCCGCCATCACCAGCACCTTGTCGAAGAACGTATTGATGGCGGGAATCATCGGCGTGAAGGCCACAAAGAAATCCGCCACCGAACCGGCGGCGCGCGGCATCGCCTCGGCCGCTTGCAGGGCGGCGAACAATTCGCGCTCCGCCTCTTCGCTGAATACCTCCGGATTTACAACGAATATCTCTTGCAGGTCGCGCGTGATGCGCACGCAGCGCGCATAGGCCGGCAGTATCTCATTCCAATCCGGCTTCGCCACCCAGCTTTCCAATTCAACCACCGCCCGCGCCGCCCCGGCCGGGTTGTGCCCCTGCGCCGCCAGCACCGCATCCACCGCGTCGTAGCGCCGTCCCTGTTCCAGCAGCAGGTTGCGCTGCCGCTCGACCACAAAGCCCAGCGCCGCGGCCTGGCTTTCCGCGCTGGCCGAGATTGGCAGGCGCGCCGCCGCGGCTGCCAGACTGGCGCGCACATCGAAATCGATTCCCGCCGCCAGCAGCGCCTGGATCAGCCCCAGCGCCGCCCGCCGCAGCCCGAACGGGTCTTTCGAGCCGCTGGGCGTCAACCCTGCCGCGAACAGACCCGCCAGGCTGTCTAATCGGTCGGCCAGGCTTACCGCCAGCCCCGCCTTCGCCGCCGGGTTGGCGTCGCCGGTAGAGCGCGGCAGGTAGTGCTCGCGGATCGCCTGCGCCACTTCCGGGCTTTCGCCGGATTTCAGCGCATACTGCTCGCCCATCACCCCTTGCAGGGCGGTCATTTCCACCACCATGCTGGTCATCAGGTCGGCCTTGCACAGTTCGGCGGCGCGCCGCGCCGCGGCGGCCTCCGCTTCCGTCAGTCCCAGTGGCCCGGCCAGGTCGTCGGCCAGCGCCGTGATGCGCCGGGTCTTGTCCAGCATCGAACCCAGGTCCTTCTGGAAGGTCAGCCCCGCCAGGTCGGGCACGTAATCCGCCAGCAGCTTCTTCAGGTCTTTCTGGATGAAAAAGGCCGCATCGGCAAAGCGGGCGCGCACCACCGCCGCGTTGCCCTCCGCCACTTTCTCCGGGTCCTTGTTCCCGTTGGCCACCGTGATGAAGGCGTTGAGCAGTTTCCCGTCCTTCTGCACCGGGAAGTAGCGCTGGTGTTTCTTCATCACCGAAACCAGCACCTCGCGCGGCAGGGCCAGGTGTTCTTCCTCGAAACGCCCCAGCAGCGCGGCCGGGGCCTCGACCAGATGGGTGACTTCATCCAGCAGGGCCGGGTCTTCGGCCGCTTCGCCGCCCGCCTCGCGCGCCAGGATCTGCACCTGCATCCAGATCTGGGCGCGGCGCTGCTCCGGGTCGAGCACGATGCCCTGCTTATCCAGTTTCTTGAAATAATCGGCGGCGTTCCTGACGGCGAACTGCGCCGGTTCAATCGAGCGCAGGCCGCGCGTCTCGTTCCCGGCCGCCAACCCGGCATAGGCAAAGGGGATGGCCTGCCCGCCGTGCAGCGCCAGCAGCCAGCGGATGGGGCGCGAGAACGCCACGTTGGTGTGGTTCCAGCGGATGCCGCGCTCAACCTTTAGTCCGGCGATCAGCCCCGGCAGGGCCTCGGCCAGCACCTCGCCGGCGGCGCGCCCTTTCTCGAAGGCTCTGGCGACAACATACCTGCCGCCGTCCATCTCTTCGACCGTCAGTTCCTTCACGCTCACGCCCTTGCCCTTGGCGAAGCCTTCGGCCGCCTGGGTCGGCTCGCCGAGGCTGTCGTAGGCGCGGTCGGCGGGCGGGCCTTTGTGCAGCGTCTCGCGGTCGGGCTGGCCGGGGGCCAGCGCCTGCACATGCACGGCCAGGCGGCGCGGCGTGCCGGTCACCGCCACCGACCCGTGCTCCAGATGCAGGTTTGCCAGCAGGGCGGGCACGGCCTCGCTCAGTTGCGCCAGGTAGCCGTCCAGGTCGGCGGGCGGCAGTTCTTCGGTTCCGATTTCCAGCAGGAAGTCGGCGGCCTTCTCCAATGGCGTCAGCGCCGCCGCGGTTCCCGCGCTCCCCTGCGCCCCCGCGCCATTGCCCCCCGGCTGCCCGTCGTCCAGCCACGGGTATTCCATCTGTTGCCGCTGCTCGACGTAGGCGGTGGCGACTTTGCGCGCCAGCGTGCGCATATCCTTGAACAGCGCCTGGCGTTCGGTCACGCCCACCGCCCCGCGGGTATCCATCACATTGAACGTGTGCGAAAGTTTGAGCAGGTTGTCGTAGGCGGGCAGCACCAGCCCCTGTTCCAGCGCCGCCTCGGCCTCGGCCTTGTGCAGGGCGTAGAGCTGCCGCTGGCGTTCCACGTCCGCCACGTCGAAGTAATAGGCGCTGTGTTCCTGCTCGGCGGCCAGGTTCAGGTCGCCGAAGGTGCGCTCGTCGTTCCAGCGGATGCTCTGGAAGCCGCGCACCCCCTGCAACGGGGCGGCGATGCGGTCGAGGCCGTAGGTGATCTCCACCGAGACCGGGTCGAGTTCGATTTGCCCCGCCTGCTGGAAGTAGGTGTACTGGCTGATCTCCAGTCCGTCCAGCCACACCTCCCAGCCCAGGCCCCACGCGCCCAGCGCCGGGCTTTCCCAGTTGTCCTCCACAAAGCGGATATCGTGCGCCCGCGTGTCGATGCCGATGGCCTCCAGCGAGCCGAGGTACAGTTCCTGCGGGTTGCCGGGGTCGGGCTTGAGGATTAACTGGTACTGGTAATGGGTTTGCAGGCGGTTGGGGTTCTCGCCAAAGCGCCCGTCGTCCGGCCGCACCGAGGGCTCGACGTACCCCACCCGCCACGGCTCCGGGCCGAGGACGCGCAGAAAGGTGGCCGGGTTGTAGGTGCCCGCGCCCACCTGCTGGTAATACGGCTGCCAGATCAGGCAGCCCTGCGCCGCCCAGTAATCGTGCAGCGCGGCGATCATGTCCTGGAAGTTCAAGGGTTTTGGCATCGGCGGTCTTCGCCTTCGTTATTTGTGTCGCTCCCCCTCTCCATTCCACGCAGAGGGGGCCGGGGGGTGAGGCATATACCAGTCCTCCATTATAAGGGAAACCGCCCCGGCCGGTATAATAAGCCGGCGGACAGGGTTACAGATACACGCGCCAGCAGGAAAGGGACGGCCGCGCCAGCCCCCACGATGCCAATCTCAGACCCCCAGACACCCAGACCTCAAGACTTCCAGACTTCAGAACTTCCGCACGCCTTTCATCAGCCCACCCTGCCGAGGACACCATGACGACTTCGTTAACGGTTCTATACGACGGCTGGCCGCTGGTCTACGCCCCGGACAGCCCGGCCGCGCTTCACCTGCTCGGCCTGCTGGAGCGCCTTCCGCAAGGCGTGCGCGGCCTGGCGGCGCTGCCCGCCCCCTCCCCCGCCTGGCTGCCCGAGAACCTCGAGCCGGTGCTCGCGCCCACCCCACCCACGCCCTCAGGTCGGTTGGTCTGGATGCAGCGCGCCCTGCCGCGCCTCAAACGCCAGACCGGCGCAGGTCTCCTGCATACGACCCGGAGTGGCGCACCGCTGTCGGGCGGTGGACCGTTCATCGTCAGCCCGTCCGGCTTTGGGCGCGCGGAACGCCGCGCGCCGGGCGCGGTCTCCCGCCTGGCCGATGCTCTGGCCGCCGGAGGATTGAGCCGGGCCGCAGCCATCCTGTGGCCGGATGACCAGTCCCCGCCCGACTCTGGCGAGCGTGTCTTGCGCCTGCCCTTCGCCGCCCCGTCCGCCTTCCATCCACCCGCCCCGGACCAACGCCCGCCCTTCGACCTGCCGGAAGGCTGCATCCTCTGGCATGGCCCTTCCACTCCACAGGTCCTTGGCCTCGTCCTCAGCGCCTGGTCCTGGGCGCACAACCCCATTGGCGCGGACTTCCCGCTGGTGCTGCTCGGGCTGGACGCCTATGGTCGCGCCTATGCCGGACACATCCTGGCCCGCGAGGGTCTGGCGGATACCGTGCGCATCCTGCCGCCCGTCGCCCCTGCGGAAGCAGCCGCCCTCTATCGCCACTGCGCCGCCCTGTTCCACCCCCATGCGCCGGGTGCATGGGGCGGGCCGGTTCGCCTGGCGCTGGCCTGCGGGGTGCCGGTGGTGAGCAGCGACCGACCGGACGTGGCCGAGGTGGTCGGCCCGGCCGGGTTCCTCATTAAAGAAAACGATGCCCGCCACCTGGGCGGCGGGCTTATCGCCGTCATCGTCAAAGAGAATGTGCGCATGGAGTTGGAAGAGAAGGCCGCCGCCCGCGCCGCGGCCTGGGATGCCGCCGCGTTTACGGAAGCGCTGGGGGCGGCCTACCGCGCCATCGTCGAATAGCGCGCAGCCCCGCCGTGTCCGCAAAGGGTTGAGTAAACAAAGTAGGGGCGCAGCATGCTGCGCCCCTACCATCGTCATCAGGGATTCTGAAACCCGCGGCCTAATACATTCCGCCGTCGGGCATGGAGGGCGCCGCGGGCTTGTCCTTCTCCGGCATATCGGTGATGAGCGCCTCGGTCGTCAGGATCATGGCAGCGATCGAAGCGGCGTTTTCCAGCGCGCCGCGCGTCACCTTGGCCGGGTCGATCCAGCCGGCCGCCACCATGTCCACATAGTCCTCGGCCAGCACGTCGTAGCCGATGTTCTTGTTCTTCTGCTCGGTTTGGGCGCGCCGCACGCCTTCGATGACCACCGAGCCGTCCTTGCCGGCGTTCTCGGAGAGCTTGCGCATCGGCATTTCGAGCGACTTGCGCACGATGTTCACGCCGACCTGGGCGTCGTCGCCGTCCATCTTGACCTTGTCCAGCGTGGGCAGGGCGTTGATGAGCGCCACGCCGCCGCCCGGCACGATGCCTTCTTCAATCGCCGCGCGGGTGGCGGAAACGGCGTCTTCCACGCGGTGCTTCTTTTCCTTCAATTCGGTCTCGGTGGCTGCGCCAACCTTGATGACCGCCACGCCGCCGGACAGTTTCGCCAGGCGCTCGTTGAGCTTTTCCTTGTCGTAGTCGCTGGTGCTGTTGGCGATCTCCACCCGGATCTGCTCGATGCGGCCTTCAATGGCCTTGCTGTCGCCGTGGCCGCCGATGATGGTGGTGTTGTCCTTATCGGCAATCACCTTGGCCGCCGTGCCCAGGTCGGCCAGGGTGGCCGACTCGAGCTTGCGGCCGATCTCCTCGGAGATGACGGTCGCGCCGGCCAGCACGGCGATATCCTGCAGCATGGCCTTGCGGCGGTCGCCAAAGCCGGGCGCCTTGACAGCCAGCACGCTGAGCATGCCGCGCAGTTTATTGAGCACCAGGGTGGCCAGAGCCTCGCCGTCGATGTCTTCGGCGATGATGAGCAGTTCACGCTTGCCGGACTGCACCATCTTCTCCAGCAGCGGCACCATGTCGGCGGCGGCGGAGATCTTCTTGTCGTGGATCAGGATGTTGACGTTCTCGATGACCGCTTCCATCGTCTCGGGGTTGGTCACGAAATAGGCCGAGAGGTAGCCGCGGTCGAACTGCATGCCTTCCACGTACTCGGTCTCGAATTGCAGGGTCTGGCTGTCCTCGACGGTGATGACGCCATCGTTGCCGACCTTGTCGAATACATCCGCGATCAATTCGCCGATCTCGCGGTCCTGAGCCGAGACGGACGCCACGTTGGCGATGTCTTCCTTGGTCTTGACCGGGATGGAGTGCTTGCTGATGTACTCGCCGATGGCCTTGGTGGCCGCTTCGATGCCGCGCTTGAGCAGCATCGGGTTGGCGCCGGCGGCCAGGTTCTTCATGCCTTCGGTGACGATGGCATGCGCCAGCACGGTGCTGGTGGTGGTGCCGTCGCCGGCGATGTCGTTGGTCTTGGTGGCGGCTTCCTTGAGCAGCTGGGCCCCCATGTTCTCAAACGGGTCATCCAGCTCGATTTCCTTGGCGACGGTCACGCCGTCGTGGGTGATGGTCGGGGCGCCGAACTTCCGGTCGAGCCCCACGTTGCGGCCCTTGGGGCCCAGAGTGGTGGAAACGGCTTGCGCCACAGCGTCCACGCCGCGCATCAGGCGGCGGCGGGCGTCTTCAGCGAAGATTAATTGCTTAGCAGCCATACGGAATTCTCCTGAGTGTTTGGATTGGTCTTAGGGAAATTGAACTGAATTCAGTCCAGGACGATGGCCAGCAGGTCGGTCTCGCGCAGGATGAGCAGTTTCTTGCCATCGACCTTGATCTCGGTGCCGGAATACTTGGCGAACAGCACCGTGTCGCCATCCTTCACATCCATGGCGATGTGCTTGCCATCTTCATCGCGTTCGCCCGGGCCGGATGCCAGAACAGTACCCTTCTGGGGCTTCTCTTTGGCGGTCTCCGGCAGGACGATGCCGCCAGCGGTCATCTCTTCCTGCTCGATGGGTTCAACCACCACGCGATTGCCAAGCGGTTTGAGTTTCATACGGTCTTCCTCCGTGTTAGAGTTTTGGGTCAGGGGACCCTTGCGGCACGTTAGCACTCTCATGCTTAGAGTGCTAACGTACTTCCGATAATACCTGATGTGTGGCTGGATTTCAAGGGGGGAAAACGTAAGAGCTTTGTTAACTGACGCCGTGTGCAAGTATGGTTTGCCACATCCGGGCCGATACTCGTCGGCTTCGCCTCCGAGATCGACCCTACGGCTGGTTGTAGGGGCCGACCACCCGCCAAAGGCGGTGTGTCGGCCCGAACGAAGTGAAGGGTCGGCCCGAAAAAGAACCTCCTCCGAAATTATTGCACACGGGGTTAACTGGCCCCAAGGCAGAAGATAGCAGTACGTGAAACGATCAGGGCGACGGTGTGCCCTGCATGTCGTCCATCTCGTCGCTGGGCGGCGTGGCGGTCGGAATGCCCCCGCTTTCCCGCAGAATGCGGCACACGTTCAGGCTCTCCTGGGCAATACCGGCGATGATCTCGTCGTTGCGGTAAAGCGCCAGCACCTGATTCAGGATCGGTTCGGCTGCGTCACACTGGTTGAGCGCCGCCAGCACCGAGCCATAGGTGTAATAGAAGGCCACGCTGTTGTTATCCAGCGGCAGGCCCTGCACCGCCACGCCCTGCTCCTCGTTCTCCAGCGCCGTGCAGCCCACCACCGCGCAGCGCAGGGGCGGGATGCTGCCCTCGTAGTTGCGCGCCCGGAAGCGGATGATGCCCAGTTCGCCGTAGATGGTGGCGTTGGTGGGGTCGAAATCCAGGGCCTTCTCGGCGTTGCGGGCGGCGATGAAGAACTCGCCCTGGCGGGTATACGTCTTGGCGATGGCGACGTAGGGCAGCGGGTCGTTGATGCCCAGGGCGGCGTTGATCAGGGCCGCCTTCTCGAAATACTCCAGCGCCTGGGCGTACAACTCCAGCTGGCGGTAGTTCTGGCCGACCTTGATGTACAGGTAGGTGTAATTGGGCGCCAGTTCGGCCGCGGCCAGGTACTCCTCGATAGCGCGGCTGTAAAAACCGGTGCTTTCCAGGATGTACGCGAACACCCGGTGGGTGTCCATCAGGTTGGGCTCCAGCGACACCGCCAGTTCTGCCAGTTGGCGGGCCTGCTCGAACTGTCCCTGGTCCATCAGCACTTCGGCGCGGTAGGCGATGGCCAGGGCGTTGCTGCTGTCGAGTTGGGTGGCGCGCACCGCCGCCTGGGCGGCCGTCGCCAGATAAGCCTCGCGCTCCTCGATGATCAGCGTGCTGCCGGCGCTCCAATCGTAGGCCAGGGCCCGCACGGCATGGGCGTCGCTGCTCAGGTCATCCAGGAGCACCGCCTGGTCGGCGTTGGCGCGGGCCGCCGCCAGCCGGGCGGCGGCTTCGGCCGGGGTGAGCAGCGGCGCGGAGTAGGCCTGCAGGCGCGCCAGTTCGATGAACGCTTCTACATTCAGGGGGTCGACCGTCACGGCGTCCTGGTAAGCAGCGATGGCCGCGCTCAGGTTCCCGGCGCCGAAGTTCGCCTGGCCCTCCTGCACAAACGAACCGGCCGTCCGGGTGGGCGTGGGCGTGGGCAGGAACAGCGGTTCGATGCGCCCCGAAAAATACCCGGACAGGAACCAGAAAAGGAAGACGATCCCCAGGCCGACCACGGCCAGCCAGGTACGGTAGTCGCGGCCACGCGCTTCAAAGAGCTTGCGGTTGTTGGATGGAACGCGCATGACGGGTTGGTGCCCAGCGGCTAGGGCGTGGGCGTAGCAGCCGGGTCCGGTGTGGGTGTGATCGGGCTGGCAGCCTGCTGTTCACAGATGTCCATGCCCGCCTGGGCGTTGGCCTGGGCGATCTCATGCCCCGGGATGCCGGCGATGATCGCCTGGAAGATGGGCAGGGCCTCCGGGCAGCGGCGGGCGCGCGCCAGCGCCAGGCCATACATGTAGTAATACTCGGCCACGTCATAGTCCAGCGCCAGGCCCGCCACCGGCTGGTTGTTCGGCGTCAGGCCGCCGTGGATCGCCAGGGCGAAGGCTTCGATGGCCTCGTTGTACTGCTGGTTGCGGTACAGCGCCACGCCCCACAAGGCGTAGCGGCGTGGGTTGGTCGGCTCGTCTTCGGCGGCCTTCTTGGCGAACTGCACCGCCTTGGCGAATTCGCCGTTCTGCAGGTAGATGCGAGCGATGTAGGCGTCCGGCAGCGGGTCGAGCGGGTTGAGGGCGTCGGCCAGGTTGAACTCGTCGATGGCGGCGTCGATGTCCTCCAGCGCCCAGTAGGTGCGGCCCAGGCCCAGGTGCAGGCTGGGGATGCGGTCGTTGATGCGCAGGGCGGCCTGGTATTCCAGGGCGGCCTCTTCGTAATTGGCGGTCAGTTCCAGCACATACGCGCGGGCGCGGCGCACTTCCAGCAGGTTGGGGTTGAGCTCCAGGGCGCGGCGCGAAGAGTCCCCGGCGCGCTCGAAGAGCTGTTGGTCGGCCAGCAGTTCGGCGTAAAAGGCGTGCGCCTCGGCCAGGTCAGGGTCGAGGGTCAGGGCTTCGATGAACTCGCGCTCGGCATCCACCGAGCGGCCCAGAGAATGCAGCGCCCAGCCCAGCACGGCGTGGGCGCGCGGGTTATCCGGGCTGAGGATCAGGCCGTTGCGGGCGCTGGTCTCGGCGGCTTCCGCCTGCCCCGCCAGCACCTGCAGGCGCGCCAACTCCACATGCAGCCCGGCGTTGGCCGGGTCGGCCAGGATGGCCTGCTGGTAGGCGGAGATGGCCCGGAAGAGGTTGCCGGCCTGGAACTGCTGCTGGGCTTCGGTCACCAGCGCTTCGGCGTTGGCGGTGGGGGTAGCGGCGGGCAAAGCGCTGGCCGTCAGCGGCGGGACGACGTATTGGTTGAAATACCACACCAGGCCGATGAGCGCCAGGAGCAGGATGATGAGGGCGGGGTTGGTGCGGCGTCGGCGGCGGCGTTTCTTTAAGTTGTATTTACTGCCTTTAAGGTACATAACCTGTTCATCTTACCGCCGCCGGGTGGGCGCGTCAACCTACGTTTGGATGATGTCCCGCCGTCAGGCGGGCGTCACCCGCCGGCAAAGATGCGCCGGGCGGTTTCCAACTGCCGGGCAAAGAACTCGCCATCCTCGTGCCGGCGCAGTTCGGCCAGCAGCGCCTGCAACCCGGCGCCCGCCTCGGCATCGTCGCCGCGCTCCGCCAGATTCGTGATTTGCGCGTAGCCTTCGGAAAGCAGCGCCTCGCCCGGCGTCGCCGCCGCGCGCGCCTGCTCGGCCGCCGCCCGGAAAGCCGCCCGCGCCGGTTCGAACTCCCTTGCCGCCAGGTGGTGCGCCCCCACCAGCCAGCGGGCGCGGCTCAAGGGCAGGTCGCCCTTGTCCAGGATGCCGGCCAGTTCCAGGTTCTTGTGGGCCGCGGCGCACCCCAGCGCCATCTGTTCGGCGGTCAGGGCGATGCCGTCGTCCGCCCAGCCCGGCCAGGTGTTGGCCGAGAGGTCGTAGTTGAGACCCTTGGCCGCGCCGCTCAGGTCGTAGGCCAGGTCGGCGTCGCGCTCGGTTGCGTCCAGCGAGGCGCGCAGGGCGAACTCGATGCCCGCCTGCGCCAGCCGGATCATCAGGTCCACGTCTTTGCGCTGGTTGTAAGCGTGGCGCGCCAGGCCGGAGAATGCCTGCGCCGCCGCCAGGGGGTCGTCCATCTGCCCTTCCAGGAAGGCGATGGCCGCCGCCGGGCCTTCGCGTTCCAGCAGGTCAAGCGCCCGCGCTTCCATCGGCCTCTTCCAGCGCGGCGGGGCTGTTCTTGCGGTAATCCAGGTTGAGGAACAGGATGGTGAACGCCACCAGCGCAAAGGCGAAGATGACATCCAGCAGGGTGTCGTAGAGGATCTCACCGACCTGCCCGATGCGCGGCCCGGCGGAACCCATCGAGAAGGCTATGAACAGGCTCGGCGCGGTCACCAGGAACATCACGAACAGCACCCGACCGAGCGTCTGCCACCAGTGGCCCTGCACCACCGTGCGGCTGTAATTGAGCGCCCCCATCAGCGAGAAGTCGCGCAGGCTGACCACGTACACGTCGAAAAAGAAGAAGATGCCCAGCGCCAGCCCGGGCAGGATGAACAGCAGCGAACCGCTCAGGATGGCCAGCAGGGCCAGCAGGAAGGTGCCGATGCCGGGCAGCCAGCGCGTCAGGGCGTGGTTGATGGCCGCATTGATGCCCGGCCGTTCGGCAAAGATGGTCAGTTCCACCACGTAGGCGATGGCCAGCACCGCCAGCAGCGTGAACAGGCTGCTGACGATGATGTACGGATAGTAGGCCAGGGTCTCTTCCGGGGTGGCAGGCGCCGGCGGCCCATAGAACACGAAGTACATATTGACCGGCAGGTTGACCAGCGCGGCCAGCCCGGCGATGACCGGAAAACGCGTCAGATAGATCTGCAGCGAGATGGCCATCAAGCCGCGCAGGTCGGCGTTGCGCACCTGGTTGATGTTGGTCTGGGTGATTTTGTCCTGCATGGGTGTGGTGTGCGTCATCGGGGCGTCTGGTTTTCGCGCCTCATTATAAGCGGGTTGAAGAGGGGAGCATCTACGGGCAGGTGCAGAGTGTCCGAGTGGGTTCGGCCCGAGAACGCCAGACTCGACGAGTGAACAACCCTTGTCACCCTGGGCGCAGCGAAGGGTCGCGTTCAGCCGGCTTATCCAGGACCGGCGCGCCTGGCATCGCCGCCCGGTGCCAGGGCCTACTTCGCCTTCGCCTTGCGCCGCCGCACAGCCGGGGTAGCCGCTTTGCCGTTGCGCCCCACCACGGCCTTCTCGCCCATCCCCAAAAACGGGCGCAGGAAGCGGCCGGTATACGACCCTTCCACCTCGGCCACCTCTTCGGGCGTGCCCTCCGCCACCACCTGCCCGCCGCGCCCGCCGCCCTCCGGCCCCAGGTCGATGATGTGGTCGGCCACCTTGATGATGTCCATGTTGTGCTCGATGATCACGACCGTGTTGCCCTGGTCGGTCAGGCGGTGGATGACGTTGATGAGTTTGTGCACGTCCGCCGCGTGCAGGCCCACCGAAGGCTCATCCAGGATGTAGATCGTCTGGCCGGTGGAGCGGCGCGAGAGTTCCTTCGCCAGTTTGACCCGCTGGGCCTCGCCGCCCGAGAGCGTCGGCGCCGGCTGGCCGATGCGGATGTAGCCCAGGCCAACGTCCGCCAGAGTTTGGAGTTTGTCGACCATCTGCGGGAAGGCGGCGAACTCCTCCAGGGCGCGGTCGATGGACAGGTCCAGCACCTCCGCGATGCTCATGCCTTTGAACTTGACCAGCAGCGTCTCCCGGTTGTAGCGCGCCCCGCCGCACACCTCGCACGGCACGTACACGTCCGGCAGGAACTGCATCTCGATGCGGATCTGCCCCTGGCCCTGGCACGCCTCGCAGCGCCCGCCCTTGACGTTGAACGAGAAGCGGCCGGGCTTGTAGCCGCGCATTTTGCTTTCCGGCAGTTCGGTGAACAGCGCCCGGATCAGGTCGAACAGGCTGGTGTAGGTGCCGGGGTTGGAGCGCGGCGTGCGCCCGATGGGCGACTGGTCGATGTTGATGATCTTGTCTAGATGCTCCACACCCTCGATGCCGTCGTGCTCGCCGGGGATGGTGCGCGCGCCGTTCAGGCTGCGCGCCAGCGCCTTGTGGAGGATCTCGTTCATCAGCGTGGACTTGCCCGACCCGGACACGCCGGTGATACACACCAGCCGCCCGAGCGGGATGCGCACGTCGATGTCTTTGAGGTTGTGCTGGCGCGCCCCGCGCACGACCAGCGCCTTGCCGTTGCCCGTCCGCCGCTCTTTGGGGATGGGGATGGACTTGCGGCCGGAGAGGTACGCGCCGGTGAGCGACTTCTTGCTCCTGATGATCTCGGCCACCGGCCCTTCGGCCACCAGCGTGCCGCCATGCTCGCCCGCCCCGGGGCCGAGGTCCACGATCCAGTCCGCCGAGCGGATGGTCTCGTCGTCGTGCTCCACCACCAGCACGGTGTTGCCCAGGTCGCGCAGGCCGATCAGCGTGGTCAGCAGGCGCTCGTTGTCGCGGGCGTGCAGGCCGATGGAGGGTTCGTCCAGCACGTACAGCACGCCCCGCAGCCGCGAGCCGATCTGCGTCGCCAGGCGGATGCGCTGCGCCTCGCCGCCGGAAAGCGAACCCGCCGACCGGCTGAGCGTGAGGTACTCCAGCCCCACGTCCACCATGAACTGCAAGCGTTCGAGGATCTCCTTGAGGATGCGCTCGGCGATGATGGCGTCGCGGGCCCCCAACGGCGACTTGCGCCCCGCTAGGCGCGCCGCCCAGGCGTGGATCTCGCCCACCGGCCAGCCGGTCACGTCCAGGATGTTGCGCTCCTGGATGGTGACGGCCAGCGCCTCCGGGCGCAGGCGCGCCCCGTTGCAGGCCGGGCAGGGGCGGTCGTTCATGAATTCCATGATGCGCTCGCGCATGTACTGCGAGTGGGTCTCGCGAAAGCGGCGCTCCAGGTTCGGGATCACGCCTTCGTACACCGCGTGGAAGGTGCTGATCTTGCCGCTCTTGCGGGTGTAGCGCACCGTCACTTCGCGGCCCTGGCTGCCGTACAGCACGATTCCCATCTGCTGCGGCGTGAGGGTCTCGATGGGCGCGTCCATGTCGATGCCATACTCTTCGCACGCCCCCACCAGCATCTGCCAGTAGTAGCCGCCGAACTCGCGCGGCCCGCCCCACTCGCCGGCCTGGATCGCCCCCTGGCTGATCGAGCGCGATTTGTCCGGCATCATCAGTTCCGGGTCGATCTCCAGTTTGGTGCCGATGCCCTGGCACTCCGGGCAGGCCCCGTGCGGCGTGTTGAACGAGAAGGTGCGCGGTTCGATCTCCGGGATGCTGATGCCGTGCTCCGGGCACACCAGATGCTCGGAGAACGAGAGGTCGGCGGGCGGGTCGGCGCTCAGGTTGTGGAGGGTCAGGTAGCCGTCGCCGAACTTGAGGGCCGTCTCGACCGAGTCGTTCAGCCGCGAGCCGAACTGCTGGGCCTCTTCTTCGCCGCCGCCTTTGGGCAGCGCCAGGCGGTCCACCACCGCCTCGATGGTGTGGTTCTTGTAACGGTCGAGTTCCACCTCTTTGGCCTGGTCGAGTTCCAGCATTTCGCCGTTGACCCGCGCCCGGGTGAAACCCGCCTTGCGGATCTCCTCGAACACGGCCTGGTGCGTGCCTTTGCGGTGCTTGACCACCGGGGCCAGCAGCAGCAGGCGGCTGCCCTCCGGCAGGGCCAGCAGGGCGTCCACGATCTCCTGGGCGCTCTGGCGCACCACTTCGCGCCCGCACTGCGGGCAGTGCGGCACGCCGATGCGGGCGTACAGCAGGCGCAGATAGTCGTAGATCTCCGTCACCGTGCCGACGGTCGAGCGCGGGTTGTGCGAGGTGGCCCGCTGGTCGATGCTCACCGCTGGCGAGAGACCCTCGATGTACTCCACGTCCGGCTTGTCCATCTGGCCGAGGAACTGGCGGGCGTACGCCGAAAGCGACTCGACATAGCGGCGCTGGCCCTCGGCGAAGATGGTGTCGAACGCCAGCGACGACTTGCCGGAGCCGGACAGGCCGGTGATGACCACGAACTTGTCGCGCGGGATCTCCACCGTGAGGTTCTTCAGGTTATGCGCTTTCGCGCCTACCACGCGGATGACGTTATCGGACATACGGTTTCCTTCTGGGCGGATACGGGCAAACCGAATTATAGCACGGATGTTTCAAGAATGGCGGGCGGGGCGATGAATTCCGGGGCAACGAGGACAGCGGCGCGAAGGCGAATTATACCGCGCGCCCCTCCGGAGTCGAGGCTTCAGCCGGGACGGATTCTGATTGTTGATTAGCGCGGCCGCGCCGCTATAATGGGGGCATGCGGCCGGGCGATTTTACAGAGCGTTTACAAGCGCGGGAAAAGAGGCCGCAAGACAGCATCTAGTATGATAAAAAGATTGGAACATCCCTGAATCTGCGTAAGGAGTTCCCATGACCACCACCTACACCTTCCTCGGCCACGGCGTGCACCTGATTCAAACCGGCGGCCACACAGTGTTGGTAGACCCGTTCCTCGAGGGCAACCCCCACGCGGCGGTCAAAGCCGGGGAGGTGGCCTGTGATTTCATCCTCGTCAGCCACGGTCACGCCGACCACATCGGCGATTCGATTGCCATCGCCCAGCGCACCGGCGCGCAGATAATCTGCAACGCCGAGATCTTCGAATGGCTGTACCGGCAGGGGGTGGAGCATGTACATGAACAGCACATCGGCGGCGCGCACCAGCACGCCTTCGGCAATCTGAAGTTCACCAACGCCCAGCACGGCTCCAGCCTGCCGGACGGTTCCTACGGCGGCAACCCGGTCGGGTTCCTGCTAACGACCAACGATGGCAAACGCATCTACCTGGCCTGCGATACCGGTCTGTTCAGCGATATGGCGTTCTATGGCGAGGACGGATTGGACTTGGCCGTGCTGCCGATTGGCGATAACTACACCATGGGCCCGGCCGACGCGCTGCGGGCGGTGAAACTGCTCAACCCGAAACACGTTGTTCCCTGCCACTACAACACCTTCCCCGTCATCAAACAGGATGCGGAGGCCTGGGCCAAACGCGTGGCCGCGGAGACGATGGCCGCGCCGCACGTGCTCAAACCGGGAGAGAGTTTGGAAATGTAGGAATTCCGGGGGTGGGCATCTATCCTCAACCAATCAGAAATCAGCGATCAATAATCCACCCCTTCCTCCCCCATGTCCTTCTCTATCAGTTGCTCTCCTCCCTCCTTGCTCCCCTGCTCCATGTCCCCCTGACCGCCTTCCGCTCACTCCCCGCCCTTCACGTGCCGGTAAAAGAAACTCAGCGTGCGCCCCATCGCCGCGATGAACTCCACCGAAAGATTATGGTTGTCGCCCTCGTAGAGATACAGTTCCGCCTCCTGCCCGGCCGCCAGTAAGTCGCTGTACAGCGTCTGCGAGACGGCATACGGCACGCTGGTGTCCGCCGTGCCATGATGCAGCTGGATCGGACCGGAAAGGTCATCCAGGTAGTAATGGGCGGAGATGGAATGCCAGAAGTCCGGGTTGTCGTCCAGCGTGCCATACTGGCTCAGGAACAGTCCTCGGCTGGAACCGAACCAGCGCGCCGTCAGGTCGTCGTAGGCCGCCACCACCCCGGCCCAGATCACCCCGGCCTTGATGGCCGGTTCCACCACCATCGCCCGCAGCGTGATGTAGCCGCCCATCGAATGGCCCCACATACCCATGCGCTCCGGGTCCGCCGGCTCGAAGTTCTTGATGGCCGCCACGCCGTTGAGCACGTCGATGACGTAATCCGGGTGGCGGTAGGCCCCGCGCGGCGAACCTTCCGAACGGTCGTGGCCGCGATAATCCGAGCGCAGCACAATGTAGCCGGAACGGGCGAAGGCGTCCACGTAGGCCACGTAGCGCTCCGTGGTGCGGTACTGCTCCGGCGGGATGTAGCCGTGATTGAAGATGACCACCGGCCAGCCGGTCTCCGGCGGTTCGCCGTCCGGCACGGTCAGCAGGGCGTAGATGGTGTAGCCCTCGGATTCATAGGAGACGTAATAGCGTTCGTAGTTCGCGCCGCGCTCCAGCGTCTCCACGAACTGCAATTCCGCCGCGTAGGTCTGCTGGCGCAGGTACTCGATGCTCAGCGGGTGCAGCGTGGACGTGGGGGTGAGCGTGACGGTCGGTGTCAGCGTCGCCATCGGCGTGGCGCTGGGCGCGGGCGAAGGCGTGCTGCTGGCCGTGGGCTCAACCGGGCTGGCGGGCCGCGCCGCCTGGCTGAGCGCGCAACCCCCCGCCAGCAGGATGAAAAATATCAGCGCGGATTGGTGGAGGAAACGCATTATTCTGGAGGTAATTGGAAACTGGTAACTGGCAATTGTTCCGCCGCAAATGTGCGGCATTGTGAGCCTTGTCGTCCCAAGCAAGGCGACGCTGCGAAGCAGCGCTCGGCCAAGCGAGGGATCGCGTTCAACCGGCTGATTCCAAACCGGTATACCCGAAAAAGATCCCGATTCGCGACCCTTTGCCTGCGGCTTCCTTCGCTGCGCTCAGGACAGGCAGGGCGAATCGGCCTATGCCCCGCCCTCGCCGTACAGGCTCGGGTCGGTGGGCGTCTGCCCGGAACGGTCGTGGACGTATACCCAATCGCCCAGCACCGCCCAGTTGAACAGCCAGTGCGAATCAGCGATGGAAAGGTTGGCGCAGCCGTGCGATTGCTCGGTGCCGAAATAGTCGTGCCAGTACGTCCCGTGAAAGGCGCGCGCCTGGTCAAAATACAAGGTGTAGGGCACGTCTTCTAGGTAATAGAAATCCGAGCGGTCAGCCTCGAACGCGCCGGTCATATAGGTGGTTTCGACCTTCTCTTCGATTTTGAACAGGCCGGGCCGTGTCCACCAGCCCGGCACGCCGGTGGAGACCAGCGTGGCGAAGACCAGCCGGTTATCCTCGTAGACTGCCACCGTCTGCTGCTCCAGGTCCACGTCGATCCAGCGGCCATTGGTCACGCCCTCCGGCGCGGCCGTGTTCGGGAACACCACCGCCGTATCGCGCGCCGCCACCCACTCCTCCGGGCCGATGCGGTACCACGCCAGCCCATCCTGCTCAACGCGCTCGTACAACTGGAAAACCTGCTGCTTGGCATACCATACGCCCGTCAGGCGTACGTCGTTGAGGCCGGGGGCGCGCTGGGACTGCACCGGCCACAGGATCCAGCCGAAGGCGTTGGCCGGCGTGGCGGAGAACTCCAGCCCGCGGAAGGGAGAATACACGATATTGGGCTGGATCTGGTCGCGGCGCATCCATTCGCCGGGGGCGATCAGGTAATAGCGTTTGCCGTCGATCTCGAGCGAGTCGATGTAGGTGACGTAGTTGAAGCCGTCTTCCAGGATGCGCTTGGCGTCCTTGCCCCGCACGGCGTCCTCGGCGCTGGCAAAGATCTTGGCCGGCCCGTCGTTCACCTTGGCGTAATAGTAAGGCACCACGCCCAGTTCGGCGGGAATCTGCGCGGCGGGCAGCGGGCGGCGCGGGAAGGTGATGCCGATGGCGGCCAGGTCGGTGAGCGCCGCCGCCGGGCCGGCCAGCAGGCAGGTCTGCGGTATCTCGCGGTAGATCTCCGGCAGGCACACGCCCAGCGGGGCCTCCTGCGCCTCAGCGGCGCGCGCCGGCAATGCCGCGGCCGCCAGAATGGCGCAAACCATCAGCAATCGCCAGGCAGCCCGGCCATGGGGACTTTTGCTGGATAACCGATTCATCATTGGCGGAATTATAACAAGCGACTTCCAAAAGACCGTTTCGCCGCGCTCCCCCTTTCGGACGATTTTGGCGCCGCGCCCCTTACGCCGCCGCCCACCAGTCGCGGCCCTCAACCAGGCCAAAATCCTCCAGCCGGGCGCGGATGAGTGCCCGCGCCCCGCGCGCGCCCACCGCCGCCAGAAGAACCGGGTTACGGTAGCGCGCCCATTCAGCGGGCAGCACCTCCGGCGGCAGGATCGGGCGGCCGTAACGCGTGCTGCCAATGCGGCGCGGATCCACGTCCACGTAGGCGGCTGGGGCGTGGCCGGCCTCCTTCAGCAGTTTGCTGAAGCGGCGGCCGCTCTCGCCCGCGCCCCACAGGATAAGCGCATCCCGCCCGGCCAGCGGCCCGGCCGCCAGGTAATGGACGCGGGCGCGGGCGAAGTTGTGCGGGCTGTAACGCGCGTCCGTGCGGGTGAGCCGTTCCGGGTGGTCGCGCCAGGCCAGCAGGCTCTCGGGCGTTTTGGCGAAGCGCAGGCCGGCCTGGGCGGCGCGCAGCAGCAGGTCGTAATCCTCCGCCCAGCCGTGCTCTTCGTAGCCGCCCAGCCGGTCATAGGCTTCCCGGCGCAGCATCAGGCCCGGGTGGGCCAGCGGGCTTTCCACGAAACGCTCACGGCGGATGTCTTCGTCGGTCATCAGGCTGTTCTGCCAGTCCAAATACAGGCGGAAACCTTCGCGGGCCGGCCCCAGCGGCTCGACCCGGCAGCCGAGCACGTCCGTCTCCGGATGGGCGGGGAACCAGGCGCGCTGCACCTCCAGACGCGCCGGGTGCATCCGGTCGTCGGCGTCCATTCGGGCGATGAACGCGCCGCGGCAGGCGGCCAGCCCGGCGTTGAGCGCCGTCAGGATGCCGCCATGCGGCTGCGCCAGGACACGCCAGCGCGGGTCGCGGCGCGCGGCCTCGGCCAGAAGGCCGGGTGTGGCGTCGGTCGAGCCGTCATCCACTGCGACTACTTCGTAGGCGGCGAAGGTCTGAGCGGCAATGGAGGTCAGCGCTTCCGGCAGCGTGGCCGCGGCGTTGTAACACGGCATGAGCAGGGAGATCTCAGGCATGGGCTGAAAGTATACAGGACGGAAGGCGCGGGTGGGTATACTTATCGGATCAGGAGACAACCTGCCGGCCCAAAGGAGGCTCTATGGATGCTGTTCTCGCCAACCTGCTCGATATCCTAAGCAACTGGCTACTGGATGTGCAGGCCAACCTGCCGGCCATCCTCGCCGGCCTGCTGGTGTTGCTGCTGGCGGCCTACCTCTCGCGCCTGCTGGCCAACCTGCTGGCGCGCTCGCTGCGGGCGCGCCGCACCGACCCGGAATTCGTCGCCCTACTGGCCCGCCTGCTGCGCGGCGCGGTGCTGGCGCTGGGCATCGTCCTTGCGCTGGAACAAGCTGGCGCCGATGTCTCGGCCCTGCTCACCGGCCTAGGCATTCTCGGGTTTACGCTGGGCTTCGCCCTCCAGGACATCAGCAAGAACTTCGTGGCCGGGCTGCTCATTCTACTCAATCAGCCTTTCGACCTGGGCGACACGGTGGAGGTGAACGGGTTCACCGGCAAGGTGATGGACATCAACCTGCGGGACCTGCGTCTGGAAAGCGTGGATGGCCGTTATGTGCGCATTCCCAACGGGGATGTGATGACGAGTTCGCTGATCAACTATTCCCGCACAACCCGGCGGCGCATCGAATTGCGCGTGGGCGTGGCCTACAACACCGACCTTGAAAAGGCGCGCAACACGGCCCTGCAGGCCGCCCGCCTGGTGCCCGGTCTACTGGATGAACCCGCCCCGGATTTCGTGTTCGACACCTTCGGCGCCTCAGCCATCGAGGGCGCGCTGTATTACTGGATCGACATGGCCCAGACCGGCTACTGGAACGCCCAGACGGCCGGGCTCGGCGAGGTGAAGCGGGCGTTCGAGGCAGCCGGAATCCGGATGCCCTACCCGACGCGCGTGCTGGTGATGCCGGAAGACCGGGAAGCCGGCCAACTCAGCGGCGCGGGCGATTAGCCCCGCGCCGCTCAGTAATCGCGCAACATGCGGCCGCTGCCGCGCTCGGCTTCCCAGGGGTAGACGATGAAGGCATCCGTGCTGGCGGCAAAATAATCCGGCCGGGCGCTGCCAAACAGGTTGCGATGCGGGTTGAAGTGCAGCACACAGGTACTGGGCATGCCGCCGGCAGCCGAAACGCGGTTCTTCACCGCTGTGCTGTGCCGCCCCGACCCCCAGACATCATCCACCACCAGCACGCGGCGGCCAGTCACTTTGTCGTTGTCCGGGAACTGGATGAATTGCGGCCAGGCCAGCAGTTTGGAGCGTTCGCCTTCGATTTCGGCCGGGAAATCCACCGCCGCCGTCAGGATGTGGGTGATGCCCAGCGCCTCGGCCAGCATCCCGCCGGGGATGATGCCGCCGCGCGTGATGATGACCATGGCCTCGAAATCATGGTCGAATTGGATGATGAGATGGTCGATCAGGCGGTCGATCTCTTCCCAGGATACAAGTTCCTGGCGCATGGGCGACCTCCTCCACGGATGATGGCAGGCGGCGCGCCTGACCCCACAAGCGCGCCAATCGCCCTATTATAGCAAGGATTGGGGCTGGGTTTCGATGCGCCAGTCCGCCAGGGGGCGGCCGGCCAGCAGGCTTGCAGGATCCGGCCCGCGCAGGACGATCTGCCAGCGGTATTCGCCGCCCAACCGGGCGTAGAAACACGGGGCCGGGCCGATCAATTCGGTGGCGCGGCGCTCTTCGCGGGCCATCCAGCCGCGCAGTTGGGCGGCCAGGTCTTCCGCCCGGCGCTGGGCGCTGGCCGGTGAGGCCGCGCGCGTCTCCAGCCGCACCAGGCGGGCGAAGGGCGGGTAACCCAATGCCCGGCGGCTTTCCAGTTCCTGGGCCATGAAGCCGCCGAAGTCGTGGTCGGCCGCGAACTGGATGACGGGATGCTCCGGCATGAAGGTCTGGAGGACGACCTGCCCGCCCAGCGGGCTGCGCCCGGCGCGCCCGGCCACCTGGGTCAGCACCTGGAAGGCGCGCTCGGCCGCGAACGGGTCCGGCAGGGTCAGGCCCACATCCGCCAGCACCGCGCCCACCAGGGTCACCAGCGGCAGGTCCAGCCCCTTGGCGAGCATCTGCGTGCCGATGAGCACATCGGCGCGCTGGTTGATGAAATGGCTCAGGATGACCTCGTGCGCGCCCTTGCGGCGGGTGGTCTCATGGTCCCAGCGCAGCGTGCGGGCATCCGGAAAGAGCGCTTGCACTTCGGCTTCCACCCGCTGGGTGCCCATGCCGTAATGGCGGATGCGCGGCGAAGCGCAGTTCGGGCAGGTCTTGGGCGGCTGACGGGTGTAGCCGCAATGGTGACAGATCAAGTGACCTCCGGCCGCTTGATTCGGGAGAAGCGCTTCGCGCTTCGCCACGCCGCCATGTAAGGTAAGGGGGTTGTCGCAGCGCGGGCACTTGAGCGCCTGGCCGCAGTCACGGCAGAAGACGTAGGTGGCCGCGCCGCGCCGATTGAGGAACAGGATGGCCTGCTGGCCTTTTTGGAACACATCTGCCAGGGCGGCGTGCAGGGCGCGGCTGAAAATGCCGGTGTTGCCCGCCTTCAACTCGGCGCGCATGTCCACCACCGACACGGGCGGCAACCCGGCCGCAGTGGCCTGATCGCCGGCGGCCTGGTAGCGGGCGGCGGCCTCGCCCAGCCGCTTGCGGTAGGCGCGCACCGTATCCTGGTGGGCAAGGATGCGGGCGGGCAGTTCCAGATGCGTGATGCGCCCCTGCCGGGCATGGTGGTAGGTCACAGCGTCTGGCGTGGCCGAGCCGAGCAGGCAGACCGCCCCGGCCAGGCGGGCGTAATCGATGGCGGCCTGGCGGGCGTGGTAATAGGGCTGGAGCGTGTTCTGATAATACGAGGCGTCGTGCTCCTCATCCACCACAATCAGGCCAAGTTCCGGCAGGGGGGTGAAGAGGGCGCTGCGCGGCCCGATGATGACCGCCAGGCCGCCAGCGCGGGCGCGCCGCCAGGTATCGTAGCGCTCGCCTTCGGAGAGGCCGGAATGTACCAGCCCCACCCGGCCGGGGAAGCGCGCCAGGAAGCGGCGCACGGTCTGAGGGGTGAGGGCGATCTCCGGCACAAGGATAATGACCTGCCGCCCATGCTGGAGGGTTTCTTCCACCGCCCGCAGGTAGAGTTCGGTCTTGCCGGAACCGGTCACGCCATGCAGCAGGATGGGTCTGACGATCTGCCCGGCGCGGGCCTCCGCCAGCGCAGCCCGGATGGCCTCCCAGGCGCGGGCCTGGTCGGGTGTGAGCACGGGCGGCACGGCCGGGTCGTAGGCCAGCCCGGCCAGCGGGTCGCGCCAGGCTTCCTGTTCGCGCAGCATCACCAACCCCTGCTCGGAGAGGGCGCGCAGGTCGTCCAGCTTGCCGCCGCTTTCGGCATACACCCAGGCCACATCCACCGGGCCGGGCTCGCGCAGCAGGAACTCCAGCATCTTCTGGCGGCGGGCCTGGGTGGCGGTGGTTCCCCCCAACCCCTGCAGGTTGGCCCGCGCGAACTCCGGGGGCGCGCTCAGTTGGGCGGTGCGGATGAACTTGGCGCGCACGCGCGGCGGGGGCAGCATGGGCGCGGCCGCCAGCGCCCCCTGGCGCACCAGCGCCGCGGCCGCAGCCCGCCAGTTCCGGCGCGGCAGGGCGCGTTCCAGTTGGCGGCCGCGCAGCGGGCCGCGCTTTTCCAGCTCAGCGAGCAACTCGTTCTGGAGCGGGGACGGGCTGGCGGGCGGCGCCTCCCCTTGAGAATAGAGCGTATCGGCCTGCTGGGCGATGCCGACCGGCAGCATCAGCGCCACGCAGGCCGCCAGCGGGGCCAGGCTTGTATCGGCCAGCCGGGCGGCCAGCCCCAGCTGGTGGGAGGTGAGGACGACAGCATCATCCACCAGCGCCAGCAGCGGTTTGGTCTCCGGCACTTCGGGCCGGGCAACAAAGCCCAGCGCCACGCCGTAGACCGTCTGACTGCCGAAGGGCGCCATCACCAAATGGCCGGCCCGCACCCGGCCTTCCAGTTCCGGCGGCAGGTGATAATGGAACACCCCGGCGATGCTGGGGATGTTGACGGCGACCTCAACGTACGTCGGCACGGCGGCTACAGGTATCCAGTTCGCAACCCGCAACACAAAATCTGTTGATATGTGATGCGCGATGCGTGAAGGCGTTCACGGCAGGTAGGAGATGTATACCCGGTCGTTGAGCGCCAGGAAGACGGCGCGGGTGGGGCTGATAGCGAAGGCAGTCGCCAGCCCCTCGGGGAAATCGGACTGGACGCGGTACTGGCGCACGAGGTTGACCCGCAGGCTGAAATGATAGATCGAGCGGGTGATCGGGTCGAGGAAGAAAAGCGAGGGTTCGGGCGGCGCGGTGCGCTGCATCAGATAAAAGGTTGCGCCTTCCACCTGCGGGCCGCTGGAGCGGCCGGGGCGGTTATCGGTATAGATGGCCGGGTCTTCGCAGCGTGTGGGCGCCTCCGCCAGGGTGCTGAAGATGCACAGGCTATAGTGACCGTCATTATGCAGCAGGAACAGGTCATCGCCGTCCATCGCCATATCGATGGCGGTATCCAGGCGCGGCACCTCGACCGAAAAGAAGAAACGCGGCGGCTCGCGGAACTGGCTGTCTTCGCCGCGGTAGAGCCAAACGGCGTTGGTAAGCGGGTCCAGGATGTACAGGTTATCGCCGTCCACGGCCATGGCGATCGGATTGCCCCAGGCGCTGTCGGGCGGGATGAGCGGGGCGGCCAGCGGGGCCTCGCCGGGGATGCAGTAGAGCAGGTTGCCGTTGGCGTCCATCGCCACGATGGGGGCGTTCAGGCTGTTGCGCGGCAGGGCAGCCAGGTCCACCAGGGGTCCGATGATGTAGGCCCCGTATTGGGCCGGGCCGCACGAGAAGTTCGGGTCGAGTTCATAGCCGGTGCCGGTCAGCCAGGCGCGCAGCACGCTGCCGCTGGCGATATCCAGCATGTACAGGTCCGTGCCGGTGGCAGCCAGCTGGCGGATCTTGACGCCGGGGTTGAGCGAACCGGCGATTGCGGGCGAGAAAGTCAGGCGGTAGACACCTTCGAGTTCGTCCAGGGCGGCCTGGGCCTGGGCGCGCAGGGCCTCCGCCTGGGGGTCCTTCAGGTAGGCATCCGCCCGGTCGAGGTAGAAGAGTGCGCTGCGCCAGGCGGCCGCGGCGCTTTCCGGGTCTTCAGCCATTGCGGCGGCCTGGGCGCTGGCCTGCGCCTGGCCGAAATAGGTCTGGAAGCCCTGGGCGCGGCCGCGGTTGAGGTAAACCACCAGGGCAATGGTGGTTACGACCACCGGCACGGCCACGGCGATGAGCGCCATGGTGGAAGCCGGGAGGGTGAAGAGATCTTCGCCTGGCAGGATGCGGCTGAGGGCGCTGCGGGCCTTGCCGCCCGCCCGGCGAGAGAATTCGCCCAGGCTGCGCCCGGCTTTGAGCAGGGCCGGGCCAAAAGCGGGCCGGGCGCGGGCGGGCGCAGCAGGCGGGTTCCCAGCCGTTCGTTCGGGGAGCTGCGGGTGGGCGGCCTGCGCCGTCGCGCGGCGGCGGGGTTCAGCGGCGGGTTCGGGCGCGGCTTCTGTTTCCCGCGGGGCGGCGGGCGCGGTCAGCGCCGGAGTCTCCGTTTTTGGCTGGGCGGCCGGGCGCGGGGCAGGCGCAGACCGCTGCAAAGCAGCCGGGGCGCGCAGCAGAGACAGCGCGCCGGAGCCATGCCGAGCCTCAAGCAGGATGCCCTGCACGTCGCCCTGGGCATCGCCCACGAATCGCTGGGCGGCGTGCGCCAGCGGCCGGCCGGCCGAATCCTTGAAAGTGGTGGAATTCCAGCCCGGCGCGAGTCTGGGGGTCACCAGCAGCAGGGCGCCATCCGTCAGGCGGGTCTGGAAGTAGCGCATCGGCGGCGTGCGCGATACTCCCAGCCCGCGCCCGGCCGTATGCGGGTCGTAGATGTGCTCGATATTCTGGCGGGTGATAAGGAAGCCGTGCGCCGGGCCGCTCTGGGCCACGTAGAGCATGTCGTCGCGGGCCGCCATGAGGGTCAGAAAGACCAGGGTGGGCTCTCCGCCGGCCCGCAGGTTGCGGTTCATCAGCACTTCGTTCAGGCTTTCAGCCAGGGCACGCAGGGCGGCAGTGGCCGAGCCGGGAGTGCTGTAGAAGGTTTTTTCCAGGCTGTTCAGCAGAGTCTGATGCTGCTCGCGCGACAGCGCCGGGCCGCTTTCCACATGCAGGTAGGCGATGAACCCGTCGTTCTTGCGGCCGCGCGCCGCCCGGCGCGGCGGCATGGCGACGTGCACGCCCGGCAGGTCGGCTTGTTCGCGGCCGCCGCTGCGGTGCAGCGTCAGCAGGTTGAGGTCAAAGGCATCTGTCATGGGTTGCACGGGGCGGTGCGCATGTCGCCGCCCGCTTTGCGGTCATTATACTGTCAGGCCAGGAAGCGGTTGGGCGGATGTGATCTGGAATGCCGCCGCTCGGCCAGGCCATCCCGGGGTGCTGGTAGAATCGCGGCGGCGCGGCGAGGTCTGCCCGCCAGCATCCACCACACCTCGAGAAAGAGCGTCCGCATCCATGCATATCGACGTAATTCGCGACGAAGCCGAGTGGCTGCCGCTGGCGGCCGAATGGAATGCCCTGCTCAGTCACAGTGCAACCGACGTGCCGTTCCTGCGCCACGAATACCTGTTGGCCTGGTGGCGGCACAAGGGCGGCGGCGAATGGCCGGACGACAGCCCACTCACTATCGTGACCGGGCGCGACGAAAGCGGCGCACTGCGCGGCGTCGCGCCTTTGTTCCAGTCCGTCAACAAAGAAGGCCGCCCGGCGCTGTTCCTCCTGGGCAGCGTGGAGATCAGCGACTTTCTGGACGTGCTCGCCCGGCCGCAAGACCTGCTTGCCTTCCTGACCGCCCTGCTGGCGTACCTGGCCGGACCGGACGCACCCGCCTGGGGCTGTCTGGACTGGCTCAACCTGCTGGAAGAATCGCCCACGCTGGCGGCTCTGGAAACGGCGGCGGCCGCGGCCGGGTTGGCGTTCAGCCGGCCGCGCTTGCAGCCCGCGCCCTACATCCCACTGCATGGCGATTTCGACGCCTGGCTAAACTCGATCGACGGCCGGGAGCGCCAGGAGTTTCGCCGCAAACTGCGCAATGCGGCGCGCTACCCGGTGCCGGTGTCCTGGTACAAAGTGGAGGACCCGGCCAGCCTGACCGCCGAGTTCGAGGACTTCGGGCGGCTGATGGTACAGGAGCGCGGCAAGCAGGATTTCCTGACGCCCCGGATGGCGGCCCAGATGCAAGCCATCGCCGCCGCGGCCCAGGCAGGCGGCTATCTCGACCTGCGCTTCCTGACCGTTGGCAAGCAGAAAGCCGCAGCCTTGTTCTCCTTTGATTATAAGAATCGCATCTGGGGCTACAACTCCGGCCTCGAAAACCGTTTCGCCGAGCTTTCGCCGGGTGCGGTGCTGCTGGGCCACGCTCTGATGGACGCCTGCGAAAAGAACCGTGAGGCCTTCGACTTCATGCGGGGCAATGAGTCGTATAAGTACCGCTACGGCGGCGTGGACCGCTGGGTGGTGCGGGTGGTGGTCGAAAGATGAATGAAAACTTGTAATTGGTAACCAATTACCTCAACAGGAGCCCCAATGTCCCTCGACCTCGAAACCATCCGTGCCCAGTTTCCGGCCTTTGAGAAACGCCCGGCCATTTACTTCGATAACCCGGCTGGCACACAGGTGGCGCGCCAATCCGCCGACCGCATGCTGGATTACCTATTGCACACCAACAGCAACAAGGGCGGCGCCTTCGCCCTCAGCCGCGAGAGCGACGCCGTGCTGGACGAAGCCCGCCGGGCGGCCGCCGATTTCCTCGGCGCGGCGCGCAGGGAAGAGATCGTTTTCGGCCCCAACATGACCACGCTCACCCTGCACCTCAGCCGGTCGCTGGCGCAGCGGCTGAACCCCGGTGACCGGGTGCTGGTGACGCGCCTCGACCACGACGCCAATATCACGCCGTGGACGCGCATCGCGGAGGAGCGCGGCGCGGAAGTCGTATGGGTGGATTTCGATGTGGAGGACGGCACGCTTAATCCAGACAGCCTGCGCGCGGCGCTGGAGCGCCAGCCTAAACTAGCCGCTTTCGGTTACGCCAGCAACGCCCTGGGGACCATCAACCCGGTCAAGGGCATCATCCAGCAGGCGCGCGCCGCCGGGGTGGAAGTCATTTTCATCGACGCGGTGCAATACGCGCCGCACGGCCCCATCGACGTGCAGGACCTGGACTGCGACTTCCTGGCCTGCTCGGCCTACAAGTTCTTCGGCCCGCACCTCGGCCTGCTCTACGGGCGCTACGACCTGCTGGACGAACTGACGGCCTACAAAGTGCGCCCGGCCAGCAACCAGCCGCCCTATAAATGGGAAACCGGCACCGGCAACCATGAGGGCATCGCCGGGATGCTAGGCGCGCTGGAATACCTGGCGTGGGTCGGGGAGGCGTTTGGCGGCGAACAGGAAGCGCGGCTGGCCGAAAAGTACTCAGGCCACGGCCTGCAACTCCGCAAGGGGCTGGCGGCGCTGCGGGCCTATGAGTTCGAATTGAGCCGCGCGATGCTGGATATGCTGACCAGCCTGCCAAAAGTTCGGCTGTATGGGCTGGCGGACCCGCGGCGGATAGAGGAACGCGTCCCGACCTTCTCTATCAATATTGAAGGGATACGCCCGCATGATGTGGCGGTGGAACTGGACAAGCGCGGCATTTACGCCTGGGATGGCAACTACTACGCGCTGGCGGTTACCGAACGGCTGGGGGTCGAAGACAAAGGCGGCATGGTGCGCCTCGGGCCGGTGCATTACAACACACTGGAGGAAGTGAAGAATGTCGGCGAAGCGCTGGCGGAGATATCTTCGTCGCGCTAGCGGCTTTCCACCGCGACCAGCACAGCCCGCACCACCCGGCGATAGCCATAGGTTCCGTTCAGCGCGTCATAGGCTTCGCAGGTGATCAGCGTCAGCCAGTCGTACTCCTCGTGGCGCAAGGGAGAGCGGTCGTCCGGCCGCACCAGGAGGTTCTCCCGCACCTCATAGATGTAGGCGCTTCCCCCAGACAGGATGACGACTTGCTCGCCATAGACCAGGTTTTCAAGGTTGGCAAACGGGCCGGGGAGGCCGCTGGGCGCGACCGCGTGGGCCGCCAGCGCCGTATTGCCCGGCAGGGTGGGGAATGCCGTGCCTTCCAGATAACCCGCCTGACCTGCCAGCCAGGTAACGTCCCACTCTCCACCGAACAGCGGTACGCCCACGATGGGGAGTTCCACACCCAGGGCGGGAATCAGCAGGCGCAGGGAGGTCTCCCAGTAGGGCCGACCTGACGGCCGGGCCGGGAGCCTGGTCCCGACGCCGGGCGGGAAGCCGGTCTCCGGCAAAGAGAATGGATCATCCGCGCCGCCCTGGCGGGTGGCTGTCGCGGCGGGCATGACCGGGGCCGAAGGGGGAATCGTCACAGTGCAGTCGGATGTCACCGCCGCGCAGCCGAAGGCGCGGTTGCCCAGCCCGCCGCCGGCATCGTACTCGCCGGTGTAGAGGAGCACCCAATCCCCGCTTGGGTCGGACATGGGCGGGCTCCAGGTCTCCAGGATGTCGTGACCGCCTGCGCCGGCGGTGCTCCCCAGGATCAGACTGTCGGCGTCTGGCAGGCCGGTCGAACCGTCGCGCCAGGTCCAGTTGGCCGGGTCGGCAAAGGCGGCCGCGGCCGCGGCCGGGGTGGCGGCCTGCGCCGCGGGTGGATTGATGGCCAGATAGATGCCTGAATCATCTCCCGGCATGCTGGTCTTGCCATAGACCAGCTGGCCGTCGACCTGCATGAGCAGGAAACTGCCGGTGGGCGTGGGGCCGGTGATGCCGGGGAAGAAACCCAGGTGGAGCGGCCCGTGAGCAGGGTTGAGGCCGCCCACGCTGGCGACCACTTCCCACACATCGTCGCCGAGCAGGCTGTGGACGATGACCGTGCGGCCGGAGTTCATTTCGGCAAAGCCGTAGTATTCGCCATCCAGTTCGACAATGTCATGAAACCCGTAGTAGACGCCTTCGCCGGGGGCCACGCCGCCGGGGTCGGTGAAGGTGAAGACGCTGATGAGCGTCCAGTTGGTGAGGTCGTTGGAGACGTAAAACGTGTGGCTGGGATTGTTCCCCACCGCCCCCCAACCGCGGTAGGCGTAGTCGCCGGCGTTGGGGTCGGGCGCCGGGATGGTGATCGGCCAATCCTTGACGACGAAGTGGGTGTCGCAGATATTGGTGGCCGTGCTGGCAGCCGCGAATCCGAAGGCTCCGGTCGTCGTCTGGTTGTAATAGATGCGCGCCCCGAAGGCGCAGCCGGCGGTGTCGCCGCGGTCTTCGTAGAAGATGGTGTAGGCGTCGTCGAGACCGAATCCGCTCAGGTAACGCGGGTTGGTGGTCGCGGGATCGGGTGCGGCCAGCGGCGTGACGCCGGTCTGGTCCGGCGGCGGGATGGTGACCTGGGCATATGCGGCGAAGACAGGCACGCCCATCAAGCCAAGCAGGAGGATGGAGGCGAAAACCAGAATCCCCCATTTCGATTTACCGTCCCCTGTTAAAGCCATCAGGTTATTCCTTCCGGCCAATCCTTCCGACTAAGATTATACACAATGTCTAGGTTGGCGGGGCGCCTTGAGGGGTGAGTCCACCCCGAATCAAACCGCCCCTATAGGGCGGTTAAAGCGACAAACGCCGAGGTGAGGGGGGCACCCCAGCGTTCATCACCATTATTATAGTGTTGTGCAGAAAAAAAATCAAGATAAAAACGATAAGAGAAAAATAAGAATCTGCCTACGCTTACCCTACTCCCAAATGACGTCCTGCCGGCCGGTTAGCTTGTTGTTTAAACGACAAACGCCGAGGTGAGGGGGGCACCCCGACGTTCGTCAGAGCAGATTATAGACAATTGTCCCGGTTTGTCAAGGACTTCGCGGCAAATCCTACGAAAGTAGGAGGGGCCTTACCCCAGCAGGCTGCGGAAGAAAAGCAGCGCGCCAAAGGCGGCCAGCGGCACACCCACGATGGCCCCGATCACCGTGAGGCTGATGATGACGCCGACCACGATGAACACGAAGCCGAGGATGGCGCCGACCAGCCGGCCGGCCATCTCGATGATGAAGCCGACCAGGCGCAGGATAGCCCAGAACGGCCAGATGAACCAGGGAACGTGATGATGTGTTCGTTCAGACATGGGTGGATACCTCCATACCGTTAATACGAAGATTGGAACACCGGGTCGCGGGAGCGGTCATCAGCATTTGAAGCGGTTTGTACTGTATAATCGAATTTGATATATTCAGGAGTTACGCAGTTGAAAGGTGGTGCCCCTATATCTGGGATCAGGACTACATAGTATCCCCCATATGTGGGGCGAGATGCCTGAACTGCGTAAGTCCCAATATTTTCACCAGAATTCAAGGAGGCTACTCATGAAACTCAGACTTTCTCCGCCGAAAGTGATTGTTTGGATTATTGCGGTCGTTGCCGGCGTGGTGGGGCTCTTGATGCACTTCGGCGTGGTTGCTCTTGGCGGAGTGTCGGCGATGTTCCTCGTGGGGCTGGGATTCGTTCTGCTGGCCTTGGGAACGCTGCTCAAAGGGATGTAAACCAAAACGACCTACTCAACTGAACCAGAGAGGCCCTGAAGGTTTCTTAAGAGCCTCTGGGTTGTATGTGCAAGAAAAAAAGACACCCAAAATCGGGTGTCTTTGTGTGCCCCGGGCAGGAATCGAACCTGCAACCTCAGCCTTAGGAGTGCTTTGCTCTGTCCATTGAGCTACCGGGGCATGCTGATTACTTTGCAATCGTTTAAGAGTTCCGTGGCGCAAAACCTCATGGCATCGGTTGTCTCACGGGGCAAGTATAAACCAAAAGGCCCCAATGGTCTTAAAGACCATTGGGGTCTGCGGATTGCGGGGGCTCAGTCCAGGCTGCCGGTATTTCGGCGATGTTCCTCGCCGGCCTGGGTTTCGTCCTGCTGGCACTGGGGACGCTGGTCAAGGGGCTTTAAAACCGCCCTTTCGAACATCAAAGCCCTGAAGGTTTCTTCAGGGCTTTTTGATTTCTATGTGCAGGGAAATGAAAACACCCGATTTCGGAACACAAGTGTCCTGGGACACACGTGTCCTTAAATCGGGTGTCTTTGGTGTGCTCTGGGCAGGAATCGAACCTGCAACCTCAGCCTTAGGAGTGCTTTGCTCTGTCCATTGAGCTACCAGGGCAAGCGCGAAGCGCTTGCTTAAGAGTTCGGCCAACGCAAACGTTGGCTTGCGCAGAACTCACCAACCACTTCACTGCCGCGCATTCGTCCAAATGCTACGGCAGAACTTGCACCAAAAGTATAAAGGCGCGGGCAACGGCTGGCAAGGGGGCGATTCGACAAGAGCAATCGCAACTGCATCATGTTCAGGACAAATGCCCCGCGCAAGTCATGACAGATGCTCCTGCTTCCAGCCAGCCAGCCCACCCACAATGGATAGAACAAATAAGAGGGTTTTTGCCCTTTTTCCTGGTTCGAGGAGGAGCCATGAAGCCACCCAAGTTGGTAAATATTGCCGTTATGGCAGGCCTATTGCTTATGGCCTGCGGCGTAGCCGGTGGGACCGAAGCTGACTTGCAAGCCGCCTTGGAAACTCAATCCGCCCAAATAGCCCAATTGTCCACGGCGGCGGCCGGCGGACAGGGCCAGAACCCGCCCCCATCCCAGACCCCCGCCGTGCCGACGCCATCTTCAGGCGAACCGGTCAGCTTCCAAATCCTCAACGATTTGGAGTCCCCAATCTGCCATCTATTTATGTGGCCGTCCGGCCAGACCGGAGACCTGGGTCCAAACCGGATAGAGTATGGTCCGTTATTGCCGGGCAGTATGGTTGTTGTAACCCTGGACCCTGGAGAGTACAACGTTTATTTCTTCGACTGCGACGGGACGAGGGACGAGGATCTTCTCTTCCAATGGCGAAGTATCCCCATCGATGCCGGAACGAAAGTACTCGCGGCGGCCTGGATGCCGTTTTCTGAGAGAATCGTCTACCGCCTGCAGAATTACAATTCGGTTTCCATCTGCCAAGCCAGCATCCGGCAAAGCGGGATCGAATCCCCGGGAGTGCCGGGCAACCGATTGGCGGAGAATCGGGAGATATCTCCGGGCGGGGTTTACTTCTTTTCCGACCAGGCCGGTTTGCATGATTTTTACATCGCGGATTGCGACGGCAATGTACTCGACAACGTCGTCAACATACTCATCAACGACGAGAACCAGTCGTTCACCTCGCCCTGGACAGGCAGCAACGGCGAGCCGGTCTCGGAAAACGCTGCGCCGACGTTCACCGCGAGCCAGGATACCAATTGCCGCCGCGGCCCCAGCGCCTCCGGATTCGGCATCAGCGAAACGGTCTTCGCCGGGCAGAGCGTGCCCATCATCGGCGTCGGCCAGCCGCCGGCGCAGGATTGGTGGGTGGTGGTACAGGACGGCGTGGAGTGCTGGGTGTGGATGGACACCGGCACCGCCAGCGGGGACACCACCGGCGTGCCGGGCGTTACACCGCCTACCCCGCCGCCCTCGCCGACAGCCGGGCAGGGCCAGGGCAATGACGTGGGTGAAGAAGATTTGCCCACCTGCCCGCAACAGATTCCAATCGTGGAGGTAGATCCCTCAAACGGGGCTCATCCCACCACCTTTACGTTCAATATTTCCGGATTTGAGCCCAATAGGACTTTGGGCTTCGATATTTACTTTCTCGGAAATGATGAGTTGGTCTATTCCACAGAGTTGAATACCAATGGAAATGGAAACGCCACTCTGACGTTGAATACCGAAGCCACAGATGCTCGCGGGCAATATCGAGTGATCGTCATGGATATCCTACAGATCAACAACGAATTCTGCATACTCTCTGCTGACGCCGTCTTCATCTTAGAATGAAGCCTTAAGCACAGGTACGCTATCCAAAACAAAAAGACCCCAAAGGTCGTGGAGACCTTTGGGGTCTACGCGATCCAGATAACTCAGTCTACGTTGCCGGAAGTGATGGCGTGCTTGACCTCGGCGATGGCCTGGGTGATGTGAATCTCGCGCGGGCAGGCTTCGGTGCAGTTGAAGGCGGTGCGGCAGCGCCACACGCCCTGCTGCTCGTTGAGGATCTCCAGCCGCTCGCCGGCGGCCTGGTCGCGGCTGTCAAAGATGAAGCGGTGCGCATTGACGATGGTGGCGGGGCCGACGTACTTGCCGTCGCCCCAGAATGATGGGCACGATGTGGTGCAAGCCGCACACAGGATGCACTTGGTGGTGTCATCGAAGCGCTCGCGCTGCTCGATGGATTGCAGGCGTTCTTTGCCATCCGCCGGGACCTCGTCGCTGACCATGTAGGGCATCACCGAGCGGTACGACTCGAAGAACGGCTCCATGTCCACAATGAGGTCCTTGAGGACCTTGAGGCCCAATATCGGCTCGACGGTGATGGTCGTGCTGTTGAGGTCACGCACCAGCACCTTGCAGGCCAGGTAGTTGCGGCCGTTGATGCGCATGGCGTCCGAACCGCACACGCCGTGGGCGCAGGAGCGCCGGAAGGAGAGCGTGCCGTCGTGATAGCCTTTCACATGTTCCAGCAAGTCCAGCACCCGGTCGGTGGGGTCCACGTCCTGCAGCGTCCAGGAATCGTAGGAGGGCTTGGTGCGCCCGGCTTCCGGGTTGTAGCGGAATACTCGCAGGGTGACTTCCATGGCCGCGCTCCTAGTAGACCCGTTCTTTGGGTTCGTATTTGGTGATCTTGACGTCTTTGTAGCCCAGTTTCACCTCGCCATCTTTGAGCCAGGCGAGGCTGTGTTTGAGCCAGTTCTTGTCGTCGCGCTTGGGGTAATCCTCGCGGGCGTGGCCGCCGCGGCTTTCTTTGCGGGCCAGGGCCGCCACCGCCGTAACCTCAGCGGAATCGAGCAGGTTGCCGAGTTCCCAGACATTGAGCAGGTCGGTGTTGAAGACCTTGCCTTTGTCCTGCACACCGACATCCTGATAACGGCGCTTCAGTTCACGAATCTTTTCGACCGCGTGCGCCATCCCGGCTTCATCGCGGAACACACCCACGTTCTTCATCATCTCGTCTTTCATCTCGGTGGCGATGTCGGCGGCGCTTTCCTTGCCGGGGTTGCTACGAATGGCATCCAGGCGGGCGCGGGTGTCGCCGGCGGCGTCGCTGGCGAACGCGCCATAATCGGCGTTCTTGGCATATTCCGCCGCGCGCAAGCCGCAATATTTGCCGAACACTACGATATCGAGCAGCGAGTTGGTGCCGAGGCGGTTGGCGCCGTGCACCGACACGCAGGCGCATTCGCCGGCAGCGTAGAAGCCGGGCATCACGGTGTTCTTCTCGTCGATGACCACCTCGCCATACATGTTGGTGGGGATGCCACCCATGGCGTAATGCGCCGTGGGCTGGATGGGCATGGGCTGCTTGACCGGGTCCACGCCCAGGTAAGTGCGGCAGAAGTCCACGATGTCCGGGAGTTTGCCGAGGAGCTCTTCGGCGGTCACCTCGTAGGGGCTGCCATCCGGTTTGGTGCGGCCATCCAGGGCAGCGTACTGGTTGATGACCTCCGGCCGGGCGTCCAGGTAGACGTAGTTCTTACCGCTGATGCCGTTGCCATCGCGGATTTCAAGGTAGATGGAGCGGCTGATGACATCGCGTGAGGCCAGGTCTTTCACGGTCGGGGCGTACTTTTCCATGAAGCGTTCGCCCTTGTCGTTGATGAGCACGCCGCCCTCGCCGCGCACGCCCTCCGTGATGAGAATGCCCAGTTTGCGGATGCCCGTCGGGTGGAACTGGAAGAATTCCATGTCTTCCAGCGGGATGCCGCGCCGGGCCGCGATGGCGACGCCGTCGCCGGTGTAGGCGTAGGCGTTGGAGGTCACCTCCCACACGCGGCCATGCCCGCCGGTGGCGAACACCACCGCCTTGGCGTGGAAGGTGTGCAGTTCGCCGGTGGCGAGTTCCACCGCCACCACACCGGCGGCGCGCCCGCCGTCCAGGATGAGGTCGAGCACTTGGAACTCATCGTAGAAGTTGACCTGGTTCTTGATGCACTGCTGGTAAAGCGTTTGCAGGATCATGTGGCCGGTGCGGTCGGCGGCGTAGGCGGCGCGGCGCACCGGCTTCTTGGTGGTGTTGTTGGTATGGCCGCCGAACGGGCGCTGGGCAATGCGGCCATCGGGTGTGCGCGAGAACGGCAGGCCCATCTGTTCCAGTTCGTACACTACCGGCACAGCCTCGTTGCACATGAATTCGATGGCGTCCTGGTCGCCCAGGTAGTCGGAGCCTTTGACCGTGTCGAAAGTGTGCCACTCGGCGCGGTCTTCTTCGATGTTGCCGAGCGCCGCCCCGATGCCGCCCTGGGCCGCCCCGGTGTGGCTGCGGGTGGGGTAGAGTTTGCTCAGGACGGCGGTATCCGCCCCGCGCGAGGCGTAGAGCGCGGCCATCAGGCCCGCGCCGCCCGCCCCGACGATGACGACTTCGTGTTGGTGATGGGTGCTCATCGATGTTCTCCGGGCCTCAGGGTTCCAGCAGGTGCGTGCGCGCCCCGCCGATGATCGCCATGGCGCCGATGAACGAGATCACCAGCCAGGCGACGAAAATGATCCATGATAGGTTGCGGCGGGCCTTGTCGCTCTGGAAGAAATCGAACGAAACCTGGCGCAGGCCGTTCATGCCATGGGCGAAGGTGAAGGCCAACAGCAGGATGTCGTAGACCTGCCAGCCGATGTTTGCCCAGCGCAGGGCGACGTAGTTGATGTCGATGTTGTGCACGCCCACGATGACATCCTGGATGGCGACGTGGATCCATACCAGCGGGACGAGCAGCACGCCGCTGTAGCGCATCCACTTCCAGGCAGTGGTCTCGTAATTGGGCTTGGGTTTGAGGTTGACTCGGGCCGGGGCGGTTGCAGTGGTCATGGCGCGTTCTCCTTACAGGTGAGCCAGCAGGGTGCGGAACATGACGAAGGCCGCCGGCAGCCAGAACAGAATACTGAGCGCCAGCGTCCAACGCGCCGCCCGGCGCTGGGTGTGAATCGTCCAGCTGGAGGGTTTGACCATGTCCTGGTAGATGATGCGCAGGCCGTTCACGCCGTGGTAAATGACGCAGAACACCAAGCCGATCTCGCCGAGCAGGAACGGCGGCAGGCGGTAGATGGCGATGGCGTGGTCGTACAGTTCGGGCATCCAGTACACCGTGGCGGTATCCACAATGTGGATGGCAAGGAACAAGAGTGTGCCCAGGCCGGTGATGCGGTGGAGCAGGAAAGAATAGTGCCCTTCCCGACCGCGGTACTTGATATAGCCGGAGAGGGTGGTGCGAAGCGAGGCGATCAGGGTTGTCATGCAGTTGCCTCCTTGGAATGCCGTGCGTTTATTATAAAGGACACAGGTAATCAGGCATCAGTGACTAGGTGACCAGGAAAATACGTCCCAAATTACTACTGCCGGATGCCCGGGTGATTGACCCTGGGTACCTGATTCCCTCTCTACCTATCTACATGTGCTTGACGATCTCTTCGCCGAACTGCGAACAGGAGACCTTGGTGGCGCCTTCCATCAGGCGGTGGAAGTCGTAGGTGACCGTCTTGGCGGCGATAGCGCCCTCCATGCCCTTCACAATCATGTCGGCCACTTCGTCCCAGCCCAAGTAGCGGAACATCATCTCGCCGGAGAGGATGACCGAGCCGGGGTTGACCACGTCCTTGTCAGCGTACTTGGGGGCGGTGCCGTGCGTAGCCTCGAAGATGGCGTGTCCGCTGACGTAGTTGATGTTGCCGCCGGGGGCGATGCCGATGCCGCCTACCTGGGCTGCCAGCGCATCGGAGAGATAGTCGCCGTTCAGGTTCATCGTGGCGAGGATGTCGAACTCCTGGGCGCGTGTGATGGTCTGCTGAAACACGATATCCGCGATGACATCTTTAACAAGGAGTTTGCCGCTCTTGAGGGCCGCGTCCTGCTCGGCATTGGCGGCCTCTTCGCCCTTTTTGGCTTTGGTCTGCTCCCAGGTCTGCCAGGTGTAGATGCGGTCGCCGAATTCGCGCTCGGCTACTTCGTAGCCCCAATTGCGGAAAGCGCCCTCGGTGAACTTCATGATATTGCCCTTGTGCACCAGTGTGACGTTGCGGCGCCTGTACTTAAGGGCGTACTCAATGGCGGCGCGCACGATGCGTTCGGTGCCTTCTTTGGAGACCGGCTTGAGGCCGATGCCGGACGTCTCCGGGAAGCGCATCTTGGCGTATTCCTTCGGGAAGGTTTCCTTGAAGATCTTCTTGAACCTGTCGTTGTCCGGCGTGCCATGCTCGAACTCGATGCCAGTGTAGATGTCTTCGGTGTTCTCGCGAAAGATGACCATGTCCACGTGTTCGGGGTGCAGCACGGGCGAAGGCACGCCGGTGTAGTAGCGCACCGGGCGCACGCAAGCGTACAGGTCGAGCAGTTTGCGCAGGGCGACGTTCAGGCTGCGGATGCCGCCGCCGATGGGCGTGGTGAGCGGACCCTTGATGCCGACCAGGTATTCCTGAAAGGCGGCCACCGTCTCATCCGGCAGCCAGTTCTTGAACTGGGTGAAGGCCTTTTCGCCGGCGAAGACTTCCATCCAATGAATTTTGCGCCGGCCGCCATAGGCCTTCTCGACCGCGGCATCAAAAACGCGCTGGGAAGCGCGCCAGATATCACGGCCGGTGCCGTCGCCTTCGATGAAGGGCAGGATGGGGTTATCGGGGACTTGCAGAATGCCGTCCCGGGTGCCGATTTTTGCGCCGCCTTCCGGGACCTGGATGATGTTGGGTGTCATGATGTGCACTCCGTGTCAGATTATTTTGGCAACCCGCCTTTCGGTGGCGAATTGCGGGCTGCCAACGATTGCGAATTATACCTCTGTGTACGCTGAAAGTGATGAGTTTCACTTGTGGAGTCCGCAGGGCGATATCTTTGGAGACAACCTTGTATCTTAGAGGGTAACTTCTCGCGCTTACTGGCTCAGTTTTCAGCATCCTCCCCCTGCTAAATCACCGCAACCTAAGATGCCGTTCGCCCGAAAACATCATAGAAACTATGATGTCCGGAAGCCTCCCGGCGCAGTACCTTTAGGTTAAGCCGGCCCTGCCGGTTTTTGCAATCCCGCATCCGGAGCCAACATGACTGACGACGCGTACGACCGCATGGGGGTCGAACCTGACAGCCCGGCCTGGCACACCCTCGACGGCGATAACTGCCTGACCGCTCTGGGCAGCGACCGCGCCAGCGGGCTGGACGAAGAGCAGGTGCGCCAGCGGCGTGAACGTTACGGCCCCAACGCGCTCACCGAAGCCCCCCCGCCTTCCATCTGGTCGCTATTGTGGGAGCAGTTCAACGATTTCGTCGTCCTTCTGCTCATCGGCGCGTCGGTCATCTCCGCCTTCCTGGGCGAATGGCTGGAGACCGCCGCCATCATGGCCATCGTGGTGCTGAACGCCGTTCTGGGCATCATCCAAGAACGCCGGGCGGAACAGGCCCTGGCGGCCCTCAAGAAGCTGGCCGCCCCGGAGGCCGGCGTGGTGCGCGGCGGCCACCGCCAGTCCATCCCAGCGCGCGACCTTGTGCCGGGCGATATCGTCGTGTTGGAAGCCGGAAACTACGTCCCGGCCGATGTGCGCCTGGTGGAGACCATCAACCTGAAGGTGGAAGAGGCCGCGCTGACCGGCGAATCCGTGCCGGTACAGAAGGACGCCGGCGTCAGCCTGCCGGCCGAAGCTGACCTGGGCGACCGGAAGAACAGCGCCTTCATGGGCACGCTGGTCTCCTATGGACGCGGGCGCGGGCTGGTGGTCGCCACCGGTATGCAGACCCAGATCGGCCGCATCGCCGCCATGCTGCAAGCGGTGGAACAGGAAGAAACGCCGCTCCAGAAGCGGCTGGAACAACTCGGCAAGACGCTCGGCTGGGCGGCCCTGACCATCTGCGCCTTCGTGTTCCTCATCGGCTGGCTGCGCGGCAACGACCCGCTCGAGATGTTCCTGGTGGCTGTCAGCCTGGCCATCGCCGCCGTGCCGGAGGGCCTGCCCGCCATCGTCACGATCAGCCTGGCGTTGGGCATGCGCGAGATGATCGCCCGCAACGCGCTCATCCGCCGCCTGTCCTCGGTCGAGACGCTCGGCTCGGCCACGGTCATCGGCTCGGACAAGACCGGTACATTGACCCAGAACGAGATGACCGTCACCCAGCTGTCTGTAGATGGGCACGAGATTGAGATCACCGGGACAGGCTACGCGCCTGAAGGCCGCTTCGAGATTGACGGCCAGCCGGTGGATATCGCTCGCTACCCGGCATCCACAACCGCCCTGTGGGTGGGCGCCCTGAACAACGACGCGCTGCTGGAACGCTACGAAGATGATGGCCGCACGACCTACCGGATGGTTGGCGACCCGACCGAAGGGGCCATTATCGTGGCGGCCGCCAAGGCCGGAGCCGATTACCAGAACCTCAACGACGCCTACCCGCGCGTCCAGGAGATCCCCTTCGACTCGACCCGCAAGCGCATGACCACCATCCACAAGGTGCTGGCGCCGCGCGCCGAAGATTTCTCTCCCTTCCACGACGACGACCCGCACGCCGACTGGTACGTGGTGGCGGTGAAGGGCGCGCCCGACGTGGTGCTGGACCTGTGTACATGCTACGAACAGTTGGATGACAGCGTGGCCGCGCTGGACGCCTCGGTGCGTGAGCGCGTGCTGGCAGTCAACAAAGAGATGGCCGGCAGGGCCCTGCGCGTGCTCGGCATGGCCTACAAGGTAGTCAAAGAACTGCCCGAGGAGATCACGCCCGATCTGGTCGAAAGGGATCTCGTTTTCGTCGGCCTGGTGGGGATGATCGACCCGCCGCGCAGCGAGGTGAAGGATTCGCTGAAACTGGCGCGTCAGGCCGGCATCCGCACGGTGATGATCACCGGGGACTATCCGGATACCGCACGGGCCATTGCCGAAAGCATCGGGCTGGTTCAGCCGGGCAGCCGCGTGCTGGCTGGGCAGGACCTGAATGCCCTGAGCGACGAGGAACTGGAACAACGCGTGACGGAAGTGGATATGTATGCGCGCGTCTCGCCGGAGCACAAGGTACGCATCGTGCGTGCTCTGCGCGCCAACAACCATGTGGTGGCGATGACCGGGGATGGCGTGAACGATGCCCCGGCCCTTAAACAGGCTGATATCGGCGTGGCGATGGGCATCACCGGCACGGATGTGGCCAAGGAGACGGCCGATATGGTGCTGACCGACGACAACTACGCCAGCATCGTCTCAGCCATCGAACAGGGGCGCATCATCTACAGCAACATCCGCAAGTTTGTGTTCTTCCTGCTCTCCTGCAACACAGCCGAGATCGCCATCATCTTCTCGGCCATCCTGGCCGATCTGCCCTCTCCGCTCAACCCGATTCAACTGCTGTGGCTCAACCTGCTCACCGACGGCGCGCCGGCCCTGGCGCTGGGCATGGAAAAGGGCGACCCGGACATCATGGACATAAAGCCGCGCCCGGCCGATGAACCCATCATCGATCGCGATATGCGGCTGGGCATCGTCATCCAGACCATCGTCAAGACCGCCGTCACGCTGGGGGCGTACCTGATCGGCCTGCGCCAGTTCCCGGTGGCCGCTCACCAGTTCAACCCGACCGCCGCCACGATGGCTTTCGTCACCCTGGCGTTCTGCGAACTGCTGCGGGCCTACACCGCCCGCTCGGAGCGTTACCCGCTGTTGAAGATCGGCGTGTTCAGCAACAAGAGCATGAACTGGGCGGTGCTGCTTTCGGCGGTCCTGGTGCTGGTAGTGCTGTATGTCCCATTCCTCAACACGGTATTCGAGACCGTGCCGCTTGGCTGGGCGCAGTGGGCGGAGGTCATCCCGCTCATTTTCCTGCCGGCGATTGTGGCTGAGATCACCAAGGTTTTCCTGCTGCGACGGAAATAAGGCCGGGCAATTCCCTGCAAAACACGCGGGCCGCGCCTTGCGCGGCCCGGTTTTATCTATGAAGACAGAAAGGCTCTGCCGCGTCAATCCAGCAATTCAAGCGGCAAGGGCGCGGGCTGTTCCAACAGGGTCAGAGCGGCCTGGAGGGCGCGGCGCTGGGCGGCGGCATCCCCCGGCGCGCCAAGCGTCTGTCCGGCGGCTGAATCCACCAACGCCAGCCGCGGCGGAGCGATGGGACGCGCCAGATTCAGGTTCCAGCTGACCAGCACGGAAGCCACGCCGTTCACCTGCAGGGCGCGCGCCGCCAGCCCGGCCGACTGGATGCACAGGTCGCCGGCGGGCACCAGCAGGGCGGCATGCGCCTTGAGGCTGCGGGCGGCCTCGATAATGGCGGGAACCAGTTCCTTGACCGTGCGCAGGGCATTGGGTTGGTGGCCCATGAAGGAGACCGTGACGGGCAGCAGTTGCTTAAAGAAGCCCTCGGATTGCAATTGGCGCAGGTGGTCCAGCGGCAGGAGGGTCTGCGGGTCTTCATCCACGACGGCATGGTCATAGTGAGCGTGAGCGAATGCCACCTGTTCCAGCGGCGTTTCGCTGGGCAGCAGGCGTAGGCTGTAATCGCCCAGCGGGTCGGCGGTGTCGAAGGGCGTCTGGCTATCCTTCAGGTAACCGCCCGCCGACGAGACCAGCAGGATGCGGCTGCGTTCCAGGCGGATGCCCGGCCCGCTGGGAGCCAGGCGGTTGAAGGGCCGGGTGTAGCGCGCCCAATCCATCTCGCCGGTCTGCTCGTAATGCGCCAGCCAGCCCTGCTGGAAGGCGCGCAGCCATTCCAGGGGGGCTTCCAGCACGGTGAGTTCGCTGTTGCGCCAACGCGGCAGGGGTCGGGTATCGGGGCTGATGCTCATGGAAGTGTGGGAGGCGAACCTGCTTCCCACCTCATTATAGAACCAGCCTTGCCCTGGCGGCCTTGCAGTATTGTTGGCTGGGCGGCGCGCGTCAGCGGATGCCGGTGTCGATATCGATGTCCAGCACGGTGGTCTCGCTGGCGCGGATCTCGATTTCGGCGGGCAGGCCATAGGTGCTGTCGATGCCGGAATGGTTGATATCCACCACGTAACGCCCTACCGGTAATTTGATCTCATAATGCCCATCCGGGCCGATGGCGATGCGCGCGAGCTCTTCTTGGCCGCGCGCATCGAACACCACCACCTGGCGTGCGGCGTATACCTCCGGGGCCGGGGTCGGCTCGGGCACGCCCTCCTGCATCACCGGCTGGAGCGGCCCGATGGTCACTCGCCCGGCGAGAGTCCCGGTCTCGGCCGGGGCGGCGGGGGCGCAGGCCGTCAGCCAGAAAGTCAAAACCAGAATCGCGCTTAGGGGTTTCATCAGGGACTCCACACGTTGCGAATCAGGACGATGGCGATGCCCAGGGCATCCAATCCCAGGTACAGTACGCTCAACAATCCCACACGTTCGGCCAGCCCGGCCAGCGCCCGCTGCCAGCGCGGGTAACGCGCGATCCAAAGCGGCAGGACCAGCGAGGCCAGCACCAGGGTCAGGAACAGCGCCAGCGGCCAGACCTCGCCGGGCTGGTTGATGGGCGCCAGCCGCTCGTTCCAGCGGACGGGCCCGCGGCGCAGCCCGGCGGGGACCGCCTGGGCGAAGAGCGCCCAGGCGGCGGTCGTAAGGTACAGCCCGGTGAGCGCCGCCATGCGCCGGTCGGCGGGCCAGCGCCGCGGCAGCAGCAACCCCAGCAGCAGGAACAACCCGCACACCAGTGCCGATTCCACGAGGGCGATGAGCACAACGTAGCCGCCCAGCCCCAGCCCCTCCCAATTCGAACGCCCGGCAAATCGGTCGGCGCTACGGAAATAATGGTAGAGCGCCCAGGCGTGAATCGGGAAGGCCACCCACAGGAAGAACTGCCAGAGCTGGGCGCGGGTCAGGCGCGCCGGGCGGGTGGGGGAAACGGCCGCGTTGTTCATGAGCGGTAGGGCGCGTCGGCCTGCTCCATGCGGCCCAGCAGGTTCGCCAGCAGTTCGTTGGCGAGGTCTGGCATCTGCGGGGCGAGGTTGTCCAGTTCTTCAGGGTCCTGTTCCAGATTGAACAGTTCGGTCAGCCGCCCGTCGGCGACTTCCAGTTCGCGGTAGCCGTAATAATGTGTCAGTTTGTATGGCCAGCGCACCAGCATGGCTGAAGACATGCCCAGCGGCCGCGCCGGATGGCTTTCCTTGGCTTCCAGGGCGTAGAAAGGCCGTTCGGCGTCAGCCGGGCCGCTGCGGAAGGGCCGCAGGGTGCATCCTTCGGCCCAGGGCGCGGGCGGCTTGCCCGCCAGGTGCAGCAGGGTGGGCAGCACGTCCACCGCACTGGTGGGTGAGAGGATATCCAGCCGTTCGGACTGACCGGGCAGGAAAACCAGCAACGGGATGTGCACCACCGGCTGGTGCAGGGACTTGTGGAAATGCTTGATAATGCCGCGCTCGAACATCTCGCCGTGGTCGGCGGTCAGCAGCAGAATGGTGTTCTGCAGCAGGCCGCGTTGCTCCAGAAGTTGGAACAGCCGACCGATCTGCTCATCCAGATTGGAGAGGTACGCATCGTACCAGCGCCGTTCGACTTCAAAGCGACCGGCATTGCTCTCCATCTTGAGTGGGTGCAGGGGCTTGCGCGGCGGTTCGAAGCCATCGCCGTCGAAGCGCTGCACATGGGCCGCGGTGGGCCGGTAGGGGCCGTGCGGCGGGAAGAAGTGGAAATAGGCCAGGTAGGGGTGCGGCAGCCCCGCGACCTGCTCCAGCAGGAAATCCACGTTGCCATCCAGGGTCATGTGGTTTTCTTCATCCAGCGTGGGCAGGCCCAGCGGGAACTCGTCGCCGTTGTCGCGGCGCAGGCGCTTTTCTTTGGCGCGCCATACCCGGTTGTATAGCGGCGAGAGGAACAGCGAGGCGGAACGCTCGAACTCGCCGCGCAGGCTGAGGTTGCGGGCGGCGGTGGCGATGATGTGGTCGCGCGAGAACAGTCGGGTGAAGAGCACATCCCGCCAGGGGACTCCTTTGTGAAGCGGCAGGTATTCGTCCAGATCGCGCATGAACTGCACCAGCAGGGTGTTGGCCACCGGGTTCTGGGCATAGGCCACGCGGTGGTAATCGTCGAAGGCGGCGAACATATTGCGGCGCGCCAGGGCCGGGTTCACCCGATCGAACAGCCGGATGGCGCGGTGCGTCCACGGGTACATGCCGGTGAGCAGGCTGGCCGTAGCCGGGGTGGTGAAGTTGCCGCCGGCATAGTGCTGGTGGTAGACGATGGCGCGCTCGGCCAGGCGCTCCAGGTTGGGGGTGGTACGCCGGGCGTAGCCGTGCAGGCTCAGGTTTTGGGCAGTAAAGGTATCGAACAGGAGGATGAGGATGTTGGGCGAATTCGCTGCCGCAGCGCGGCGCGGCCCGAGCCAGTGAGCGCCGGCATAAACCAGCGGCAGCAGGCCGGTAAGTTTAAGGAACTCGCGGCGGGTGAGCATAGGGCAGAACTGATTCTACTCCAAAGGAAAAGCTGCCCGCTCCTGCGGGCGGAGAGCGCTCAACCCCCGTCCGGCAGAACCAGGCGCATGCGCTCATCTTCGCCCGGCCGGTAAGCCAGCGGCCCCTGCGGCACGAAATTGTCGATCACCAGGTCGCCGCTATCCATCGCGTCCCAGATCAATTCAAACGGCGCTTTGCCGGGCGCCCACTTCTCGGCGATGACCACGCCATGCCCGGGCAGGATGGTGAATGCCAGCGGGCGCGGGTCGGCGGGGTCAAGCAGCGATTCGGAGCGGGCAAAGGCTGCGCAGATGCCGCGCGCCTGGGCTTCGGTGGCGCATGAGACCAGATAATGAAAGTAGGGCGGGTCGAGCGGCACGTATTCGACCACTTCGGGGTTGAAAGCCTTCACGCCGCGGTGGCCGTGCAGTTTGGAGCGCAGCACCGGCACGCGCTCGCCCTGCCAGTCCACCTGCGGCAGTCGGCTGTCCATATCCATCATCTCGACTGCCTCGGACGAAGGCGGGTCGTTCTGCTTGTCGGCCACGTGGCGCACCACCGCGCCCTCGCCATCGGCGCGCACGCCCACAATCACGGCCAGGTCGCGCTCAGTGATGTTGCCCTTGTCCACCGGGCGGGCGCTGCCGGTAACGGTGGCGATCAACCCCTGCACGGCCGGTTCGTAGGTGACGAAACAACCTTCGGAATACTGGCTGGCGATGGACTCGGTGATGGCCGGCACCGGCACCAGGTCGGCGATGCGAATCATGTCGGTGAAGAACTCGCGCTCGCCCAGTTCGCGCCCGGCGCGCGCCATGGCCGCCGGGGTGGCCAGCCCAGCCCACACCCGGCGCGGGATAAGGTCTGCAAGGACCTCGTGGCGGGTGATCTCGCGCGTGCTTTCGTAGGTGACCAGCCGCAAGGCGGCATCGGCGTAGAATGCCTGGGGGCCCAGGCTGTAGGACGTGACCGGGTGTGCGCCCACCAGATCGAAATGGATCATGCGTTCAGGCCGGTCATCGCCCACCACCAGGAGGATGTGGATGGACTTGCTGCGCGATTGCAGCAGGCGCAGCAGCGAGAGAATCGGCCCGCCGCGCCGCCCCTGTTCGATGAGCACTTTGGGCGCTTCCGGCGACATGCCCTCGAAGACAAAATCAGCTTCGTCCAGTGGGTCCTTCGCCAGAGCGGCGGCGAAGTGCGCCATTTGCTCCTCGAATTCGGCAGAGGTCATGTGAATGAGGGTATAGACGGTGGGGTTATGGTCGAGTTTGAGCGTGATGCGGCCGGTGAATAAGAGGGCGCGCCGCCAGTTGAGCATGACGTCGTAGCGGGCGGTGGTGAGCACGGCCTGGGTGCTGGCATCCGGCGCGGGCTGTACTGTATGCCCCAGACTCTCAAACGCGGCCAGCAGGCCGTCGACCACTTTTTCCAAGAACGGCGTGGTGGGGCCGGGACGGTAATGCACGGCGATGGGCCGCAGCCAGCCGTGCACGGGCCGGGCGGCGGCCAAATCCTGGGGAACGAGGTTCAAAACATCCATCTGCGCGAATTCCTTGGACCAATCTCGCAGCCGATATAATAACCTAATTCGCAGCCGGATTGTTTCGCAACCATCCGCCGGAACGGATATCCCAATACCCATGCACATCCTGGTCACGAACGACGATAGCATCACCGCCCCCGGCCTGCTGGCGCTGGCGCAGGCGCTGCGCCCGCTGGGCGAAGTCAGCGTGCTGGCCCCGGACCGCAACTGGTCGGCCTCCGGGCATGTCAAAACGCTGGACCGACCGTTGCGGGTGCGGCCCGCAACGCTGGCCGACGGCACGGCCGCGCTGAGCACGGATGGCGCGCCGAGCGACTGTGTGGCGCTGGCCCTGCTCGGTCTGCTGGACACGCCTGTTGACCTGGTGGTTTCCGGCATCAATCCGTGGGCCAATCTGGGCCACGACGTGACCTATTCCGGCACGGTGACGGCCGCCATGGAAGCCGCGATCGGCGGGTTGCCGGGCATCGCCGTGTCGCTCAACACCCCGCCCGGCCATCAGGGCCAGCGCGACTACGGCCCGGCGGCGGAGATGGCCGCCCGCGTGGCCCGCCGGGTCATCCGGTACGGCTTGCCGAAGAACACCCTCTTGAGTGTCAACGTACCCTATCTTCCGTTGGAGGAGATTCGAGGGTTCCACGTCACCCGCCAGGGCCTGCGGGTGTACCGCGATGAACTGGTGCGGCGCACCGACCCGCACGGCCGCCCGTACTACTGGATCGGCGGGGAGTTCCCGGACGGCGTGCCGGACGACGGTACGGACTTCGGCGCGCTGGCCCAGGGGTACGTCTCAGTCACGCCCCTGCACCTGGACCTGACGGCCTATGCTGCTATGGAGGCGCTGAAGGACTGGGAGTTCTGAGAATGGAAATCGCCGCAAGGTAGTTGGCCGTTTGGGCGCACTGCTATTTCCAATCACTTACGGCCAACTATATGGGAGGAGAGTAACACTGGAAGACCGGAGGCCATTGGAAAAAGACTTTCGGTGGGCTACTTTACCCCGTGTGCAATAATTTCGGAGGGAGGTTCTTTTTCGGGCCGACCCTTCACTTCGTTCAGGCCAGGCACACCGCCTTTGGCGGGTGGTCGGCCCCTACAACCAGCCGTAGGGGTCGATCTCGGAGGCGAAGCCGACGAGTATCGGCCCGGATGTGGCAAACCGGGGAGATACTTGCACACGGCGTTCCTTAGTTCCCCCCATCCAGCCAATCTGCACCGATGACCTCCTCCGGGTCGTAGATGCCCCAGGGCGGGTTCTCCGCGCCGGGGTTGATCGGTTCCTCCGGGTCAGGCGGCATCACGTGCACAAAACGCCAGGCCGTGGCGGTGTTGCTCACCAAACTATCCAGGCTGATGACCTCGAACCAGGTCTGGCCGGGCCGCAGGGGGAAGATCTCGCCGTCCAGCCCGTAGAGTTGCAGCACGCCGTTGGCCGGGCGCACCCAGCGGGCCGGATAGGCAAAGCCGTCTCTGAAGATAGTCGCCACGCCTTCGCCATACAGCGGGATGTTGATGATCTCGGTTGTGGGCGTTTTGACAAAGTACAGGTAAGGGACCTGCAGGACGACGACATTGTCCGCCCCCAGTTGGGCGTTGTTGAGGACATCCACATGCGGGGCGTACTCCTCGATGGACCAGTCGCCGTAGCCAGCGGTCTCCTCGAAGCGCAGGTAACGCCCGCTGAGCACATCGTATTCCCATTTGCAGTAGATGAGCGTGGAGAAGCGCACACGCACGTCCAGTGCCAGTGCGCCGCCCGCCGGGGCGCGGCTGGAAAAGCGCATGCCGGTCAGGTCCGGGCGGTGGTTGCCCACCGCGCGGCGCGATACCACCTTTTGCATCTCGGCCGTGTTGGCGAACAGGTTGTTGTAGGACACCAGATTAAAGTCGCGGCAGAACCAGCGCGCCCGCTCCGGGTCGCATTGGGCCGGGACGTCGCCGGGGTCCAGCACCAAGCTCTGCACCCAGTACGACCCCAGAGTCTCCAAATAATCGAGGATGCGCGGGTCGGCGTAGCCGAAAACGAAGAAGGCATCGTACATCCGGAAGATGTGCTCGTCGAAGAAGCGGCCGGAACGTACCGGGCCAACGCGCGGCACATCGTTACCATAGAACAGCGCTATGAAGCGCGAGATACCACGCTCCATGTAATATTCGTAGACGATATCTGCAAAACTCAGCCCGGACTGCGGCCGCACGCTGCGCGGATAGTTGACGATCTTGACTGCGAACGGCCGCCGGTTGAGCAGGTCCGGGTTGGCGACTTCCAGTCCAGTGAGGGGGTTGACCGTGTAGGGGAATACGTCCGGCCCGTAGCCGGGCGGCGTGGGCTGGCTGATGATGAGCGGGATGACCACCGGCGGGCCGGTGGGGGTGGGGCTGGCCGTGGGGGTGGCGGTCTCGGTCGGCGTCTCGGAAGCAGTCCCGGTGATCGTGGCCGTTCCGGTTTTCGTGGGCGTGCCAGTGACTCCCCCTGTCGGGGATGGCGTCGCGCTGAGTACGGCTGTCGGCGTGGCGCTCTGGCTGGGTGTGGCCGTCCCGGTCGGCGAAGGGCTGGCTGTGTGGGGCACGCTGGGTGAGGCAGCAGCAGTCGCCTGCGGCCCGGCCAGGGCAGGACTGGCCCACAGGCCCAGCCCAAGCGCGGCCAGGAACAGGAAGAAGGTGCGCGGTTTCATGAGGGTCTGCCCGACTATAGCATAGCGAAGGACAAAAGGAAAATCACGCGGCGGGCGAATTCAGTAGTTGGCCGTAGGAGTTTTGAATTCCGTCGGAGAGGAACAGCGGCCAACTATTAAGGCGGCCCATAGGCATCCTGCGAGGAGAGTCACGCTGGAAGGTCGGAAACCTTTTCAAAGAGACTTTCGGTGGGCTGCTTCAACGCAGGATGAAATTGAAGCGCACTGTGTCGTCTTTGAACTGGGGCTTGGTCTTGGTGCTGACCACCTCAAACCAGGTGACTCCAGGTTTGAAGGGATATGGGCTTCCATCCAGGAAGGTGAGCGTCAGCACGCCGTCGTCCAGGCGCATCCAGCGCACCTCAAACAGGTGGCCGTCCCGCAGGGCATAGGCCCGCCCGCTGCCCTCCAGTTCGATCTCGATGATCTCCACCGCCGGGTTGCCGTCGGCAGGCGGTTGGTAAACGAAATCCTTGTGCGGCACGAGCAACACGACCACATTGTCGGCGGCGATGGGTTGGCGGGTCAGGCGGTCGGTGAGCAACTCGTAGGTCTCGCCGCGCCCGTTGAAATCCTCCTGGGTGTCCTGGTAGCGCAGGTAACGGCCAAGGGTCGCATCCCATTGCCAGTAAAGGTAAGCGCCATAGGAATAACGCACGTACAGCCGGTTGATCTCCTGGCCGCCCTGGGGCAGTCCCACGTTGAACCACATGCCCTCCAGATCCGGCCGGTCATCGCGCTGTTCGCGGTATTCCAGCAAATAGTCGCGCACTGCCTGGGTGCCGGTCAGCAGCAGGTTGGCGCCTTCCGGTTCATAGCGGCATACGGGCTGGGGCGGACAGGGTCCCTCCAGCAGGTACACCAGCCGTTTAGCGTAACGCTGATCTTTCAGCCGGTCGAGGATGCGCTGGTCGGCGCTGCCAAAGACGAAATTACTCTGGTAGATGTCGACCAGGGCGATATCCAGCAGGCGCCCGGAGCGGATCGGCCCGGCCAGTTCGGCGTCCTGGCCGTAGAAGATGGCGTGAAAGCGGGGCAGGTCGTTGTTGTGGTAGTACTCAAAAACGATATCTGCCAGCGAAAGCCCCCACTGCGGTCGGTTGGAGCGCGGATAGTTGTTGATCTTCACCGCCACCGGCCGCCGATCCAGCACAGCCGGGTCGGCCACGGTGAGGCCGGTCAGGGGGTTGACATTCGGAGGGAAGCCGCGCGGCCCCACGCTGTCGGGCGCGGGCGGAGCCTGGCCCGCCGGGGCAATCGGCTGGGAGCCGGGCGCGGTTGGGCTGGCTTCGGCGAACGGCGCAACCCCACCGCCGGAGCCGCCAGTATCTTGCGCCCCGGGAGCCAGCAGATCAGCCGGCCGGCTGGTGGCAAGGTTACAGGCCATCATCACGGCCGCCGCAAGCAGCCAGAACGCCGCCCGCTTCATCGCGTCTTACCCGGCAGGGAGCAGACAGCCGATAGCGGGCAGCAGGAAGCAGAAGGGAACCGATTGCCAGTTACCATTTACCAATTGCCGCTTTACCAATCATCCGAATCGCTACTATACTACACCCGCTATCTTAACTGTCTTGGATCATCGAGGTAACGCATGACCCCTAAGAACTCCCCCGGCGGCCTCACCCGCCGCGAACTCCTCAAAGTGCTTGGCCTGAGCGGCGCGGCCCTGTTGGCTGGCTGCGCCCCGGAGACGACCGCAGGCGGCCCGGTCACCGCGCCACCCATCCCCACGCAGGCGCTGGAACCCACCAGCGCGCCGGCCACGCGGCCGCCCACCAGCGTTCCGCCGACCGCCCCCGCCCAGACTCCCACGCCCGCCCCGGACCTGGCGGCCCTGACCCAACCGCTGGCGCTTGACCCGCTGCCGCCGGAAGGCTGGAAGTCCCTGCCCGTCTTCCCGGAGAGCGTGAGCGAGCGCATACGCCGCGTGTTCGAGATCGGCCTGGCGCAGGGGCGCGCCCCGCGCCGCTTCTCGGTCATCGGCGACTGCCAGAGCATCCCGACCTATTTCTTCACCGAGTTCGACGGCGCGCCGGACATCAACTACTATCTTGGCGAGGGCTACGCCCACCTCCAGGACACCATCGACTGGTTCAAAGGTTCATTCGGCGGCGGCCTGGCCGCCCAGGGCGGCCAGAACGTGGCGGCGGTGTTTTCTCCACTGTGGGCCGACCCGTCCGCCTGCGCCTCCGGCGAGGGCCCGCTGGCCTGCGAACTGCGCATCAGCCGCGCATCCATCGCGCTCATCAGTCTGGAAGAAAACTGGAACGGCGACGCCGAGGGCTACCGGGTGAACCTGGAGCGGATCGTCCAGTACACGCTCTCGCAGGCGGTCATCCCGGTGCTGGCGACCAAGGCCAACAACCTGGAGGGCGATCACAGCATCAACCGCACCATCGTGGAGACGGCCCGCGCCTACGAACTGCCGCTGTGGAACTACTGGGCCAGCCTGCAGGACCTGCCCGACCAGGGCCTGTACGCGGACCGCTTCCACCTCACTCAGGGCGCGCCGGGGCGGTTCGATTACCGCGGCGAGATCCTCACCGGCTGGGCGATGCGTAACCTCACCGGCCTGCAGGTGCTGGACGCCCTGCGCCGTGCCTTGATGGCGGGCCTGTCCTGAGCCCTTCACTCAGGAGTCGAGACTTTAGCCGAAGGGCGCGCGGTCCGATCGGGCCGCAACTCGTCAATTGACAACCCTGCGCCAATGATAGAATAGAACCAACCCTCCGCGGCGTGCAACGCAGGCATCCGCCCTGCGTATTAAAGGTAATCGTATATGGAGGTAGGCTACCATGACTGAACTACTCACTGGAATTTTCTCGGCGTTTGGCCTTTCGGCCAGCGCCGGCCTGAACGCCTACGTGCCGCTGCTGGTCATCGCCATCGTTTCGCGCCTGTCGGGCGTGTTCGGCTGGAACGTGCTCAACCTGCAAACGCCCTACAATACGCTGGAGAACGGCTGGATCATCAGCCTGTTGATCTTCCTTTCACTGATCGAGTTCTTCGCCGATAAGGTCCCGGCCGTCAACCATGCTAACGACGTCATCCAGACCTTCATCCGCCCGGTGGCGGGGGCGGTGGCCTTTGCCGCCAGCGCCCAGGTGGTCACCGACATCCACCCGGTCATCTCGCTGGCCGCCGGGCTGCTCATCGCCGGGACGGTGCACGTGGCCAAGGCTGGCGCGCTGCGCCCGGCCGTCACCGCCACCACTGGCGGGGCCGGCAACGTGTTCGTCAGCATCGCTGAAGACATCCTGGCGACGTTTCTCTCGATTCTCGCCCTGCTCATCCCCATCTTCATCGGCGCGCTCACTGCGCTGTTCGTCGCCTGGCTGATCTGGTGGCTGTGGCGGCGCGAAATGCGTAAACAAGAACAGACCATAACGCCTGACCACACATAGGAGACCCCAATGACAAACCAACCCTACCAGACGCCGCCCGTCCAGAACAGCACACTGGCGATGGTCAGCCTCATCGCTGGCATCGCCGGCTGGTCGCTCGTCCCGCTCATCGGCTCGATTGTAGCGGTGATCACCGGCCACATGGCAAAGAAAGAGATCCGCGAGAGCAACGGCATGCTGGGCGGTGACGGCATGGCGACGGTCGGCCTGATTCTGGGCTACGCCTCCATCGGGCTGGCGGCGCTGGGCATCTGTGCCGCACTGCTCTTCGCCGTCGCCCCGCTGTGCCTGATTCCCATCTTCGGCGACTTCCAGTTCATCGCCCCGCTGCTGGGCTTCTAAGTAGCCCATCAGGGTTTCTTTACAAGGAGCGTTTCAATATTCGGCATGCTCGCTCTTGGAAAGCCTTCAGGCTACTTAACCCTACTGCGAGGAGGAAACAATCATGAACGATGAATTTATCACTCCTGATCAAATGCCCCCTGCGCAAGACGGCCGCCGCCGCATGCTGATCATCGGCGGGGGCGTACTGGTGCTGCTATGTTGCTGCTGCACGCTGGCCGTCGCGGCCTGGTACGGCGGCGATTATGTGATGGAGTTCCTCAACTCCGCCGGGTTCTGAGCGACCTGCACAAGCGATTTGCCAATCGAGACGGCCCGCAGGCCGTCTCGTTCATTTTTCCCACACCTGCACGGCGTTCTCATCCAGCCTCACGGCCAGCGGCGCGCCCGTTTCTGGCAACTCCGCCCCGGCCGGCAGTTCGAACTTGACCCACACCCCATTCACTTCCAGCCGGATGACCTGCGCGCCGCCTCGAAAGACGCGCCCGGCCAACACACCGCGCAGGACGATTTCTCCTTCCCCATCCAGCCGGGCCGCATCCGGGCGGATGAGCACGTCCACCGCGCCGCGCGCCGCGCCGGGGTAGGGGAACGCCCCCACGGCCGTCTCGACCACGCCATTAGCCGCCCGGCCCTCCAGGATGTTGTCCAGCCCCAAAAACCGCGCCACCCACGCCGAGGCTGGCTGGCGGTACACTGCCTGGGGTGCGCCCACCTGCGCCACCCGTCCGGCGTTCATCACCACGATGCGGCCGGCCACCTGGTAGGCCTCTTCCTGGTCGTGGGTCACGTAGAGCGTGGTCTGGCGGGTTGCGACCAGGATGCGCTGGAGGTCGGCGAGCAGGCGCTCGCGCAGGGCGCGGTCGAGCGCGCCCAGGGGCTCATCGAGCATCAGCAGACGCGGGCGGGGGGCCAGGGCGCGCGCCAGCGCCACGCGCTGCTGTTCGCCGCCCGAAAGCGTGTTGACATCGCGCCCCCCGAAGCCGGGCAGGCCCACCAGGGCCAGCGTCTCGGCCACCCGCTCGGTCTGGGCGGCCGCATTCAGCCCGGCCATTTTGAGGCCGAAGGCCACGTTGGCGGCCACATCCATGTGCGGGAAGAGGGCGAAATCCTGGAACATCAGCCCGAAGCCGCGTTCGTGGGTGGGCAGCGCGGCCAGGTCCTTTCCGTCCCAGAGGACCGCGCCAGAATCCGGCATTTCCAGCCCGGCCAGCACGGCCAGCAGGGTGGATTTGCCGCAGCCGCTCGGCCCCAGCACGGCCGCCGCCTCGCCGCCAGCCACATCGAAGGACACCCCGGCCAGGGCCTGAGCGTCGCCAAAGCGCTTGTGCAGGTCGCGGATCTCAATCATAGGGGACGTCATTCCTGCCAGCCTGCGGCGTAGAAGCGCAGGTACTGCTCCATGTGGCTGGCCCAATACTCTTCGTCGTGGTAGCCGGAGAACAGCGTATATTCGTGCGGGATGCCGAGTTCGTCCAGCAGGTCGCGGAACCAGAAAGTGGATTCCTTGATCTCGTCCCGGTCGCGTTCGCCCACGTCCAGGTAGATGCGCGGCAGGTCTTCGGGCGGGATGGCCTCCAGCCAGCGGCGCAGGTGCGGAACGTCGTCCCAGAACACCGGCAGGCTGTGCAAACCGAGCGCGCCGAATGCCTCCCACTCGCTCAGGCCGAGGTGCAGCGCCCAGGCCGCGCCGCGCGAGAGCCCGCCGATGGCGCGGCAGGCGCGCTCCGGGCAGGTGCGGTAGGTCTCGTCGATGTAGGGAATCAACTCCTGCACCAGCGCCTGCCCAAAGTTGTCTTCGCTCGGCTGGGTCCACACCCGGTCGCGCGGCATAACGATGATGAAGGGCGGCAGGCCGCCGCTGGCCGCCAACCGGTCGGCGGTCTCGTCGGCGCCCAGCCGGTCCCACTGGTCCTGGTTGTAAGACTGACCGTGCACCAGATACAGCACCGGATAGCGGCGGCCGGTCTCCATATCGTAGCAGGGCGGCAGATAAAGGCGAAACTCCAGCGGCTGGGGAAGGAGGTCGCTGGGGATGAAGTCGGCGAGCACCTGCCCGCCTTCCGCCCGGCAGGCGGGCGACGTGGGAGTGAGGGGCGGCTCAGCGGCAGGGGTGGGAGTTGAAGAGAGGGACAGGGGGTTGAAGGCCACTGTTTGGGTCGGCGATGGGGCAGCGGCCAGCGTGGGCGCAGGCGCGGCCGGGGCGCACGCCGCCAGCAGGCCCGCCAGGCCCAGCAGGGTGATGTGGCGCAGGCGATTCACGCGGCGATTATAGCGCGGTAAGAGATTGTCCCTCCGGAGGGTCAAAACGGCATGACCTTCCGCCGGGAATTTAGCCTCCTGCTCCTGCTCACCGCGACGGCCTGCGGGCAAGCCGTCGCCGCGCCTCCCGCGAGCGCGCCAACCGAACCTGAATCCACCGCCAGCGCCGCGACCGCGACCGCCCTGCCCACGCCCACCCGCGACCTGAGCGCCGCGCCGCCCGCCGGCGCGGCGCGGGAATTCAGCACCGATTTCACCCGCCATAGCGTGCCCTATTCCGAGATCCTCTCCGGCGGGCCGCCCAAGGACGGCATCCCGGCCATCGACAACCCGGTCTTCATCCTTATTTCCGAAGTCGATACCTGGCTGAGACCCTCCGAGCCGGTCATCCTGGTCGAAGCAAACGGCGAGGCCAAAGCCTACCCGATTCAGATCCTGATGTGGCACGAGATCGTCAACGACACGGTGGGCGGCGTGCCGCTGGTGGTCACTTTCTGCCCGCTGTGCAATACGGCCATCGCCTTCCAGCGCGTGGTGAACGGCGAGCCGACCACCTTCGGCACCACCGGCCGCCTGCGCTTCAGCAACCTGATCATGTACGACCGCCTGACCGAGTCCTGGTGGCAGCAGGCCACCGGCGAGGCCATCGCCGGCGAGCGCACCGGCGACCGGTTGGCGTTCCACCCGGCGGCCATCATCTCGTGGCAGGAATTCAAGGACGCCTTCCCGGAAGGGCGGGTGCTTTCGCGCGAAACCGGCTACGCCCGCGATTACGGCCGCAACCCGTACGCCGGTTACGACGACATCAACGCCAGCCCTTTCCTGTATCGCGGGCCGGAAACGCCCGGCCCGCTGCCACCGATGGCGCGCGTCCTGACCGTGGAATTGGGCGGGGAGGCGGTGGCCTATCCGTACGACCTGCTGGCCGAACTGGGCGTGGTGAACGACACGGTCGGCGGCCTGCCGGTGGCGGTGTTCTGGCAGGCGGGCGCGGTTTCGCCGCTGGACGCCGGCAGCGTGGCGGCCGGGCGCAAGGTGGGCGCGGCCGTGGCCTTCTCGGCGGTGGTGGAAGGCCAGGCGCTCACATTTTCGGCGACGGCGGATGGTTTCGTGGATGACCAGACCGGCTCGGTCTGGAATTCGGTCGGGCTGGCCGTCGGCGGGCCGCTGGCGGGGGGGCGCCTCGCGCCGGTCGCCACGGCCATCAACCATTTCTGGTTCTCGTGGGCGGCCTTCAAACCGGAGACGCGCATCTACGCGCCCTGAAAGCCGCGGGCTTATAGGCCCGCCCCGATTTGTTATTTCTTCAGGAAGCGGCCGATCTCGTCGCCGAAGCCGGCCACGTTGATGGGCTTGGTGATGTAGCCATCGCAGCCGCTTTGCAGGGCGCGGCGCTTGTCGCCGGGCAGGGTATAGGCCGTAAGCGCCACCAGCGGGATGTCTTTCGTCTCAGGGTCTTCTTTGAGCCGGCCGGCCAGTTCCCAGCCGTCGATCTCCGGGATGCCCATATCCAGCAGAATCAGGTCAGGTTGTTCGACGCGGGCGGCTTCCATCCCGGTCAGGCCGTCGTAGGCTGCCAGCACGCTATGCCCCAGGCGCTCCAGAAAGAAGCGCACCAGTTGGAGGTTGTCTTCGTTGTCTTCGATGACCAGGATGCGGGCGGCCATTCTTCTCCTTATGGCCTATCTGGCAAAGCGCTGTTCCTTCCAGACGTCGGCCTCGTTGTGGTAACCGGCCTGCTCCCAGAAACCCAGCTGGTCTTCGGCCTTGAACTCCAGGCCGCGCAGCCATTTGGCGCCCTTCCACAGGTAGGGCGTGGGCAGGTCTTCGCGGGCGGGGATGTAGCCCACCACGCCGCGCAGCGGGTAGCCGTGCTCCGGGCTGATGGGTTCGCCCTCGAAGTGGGTGGCGAGCAGGAAGTTCTCGGCCAGGGCGACCTCGAGCGGGATGTTGACAGTGAAGCCGTATTCGGCGTGTTGGATGACGTGCCGGGCGGCCGGCTTGAGTTTGATCAGGCCCTGGTCGACCAGCGTGCGCAGGGAGACGCCTTCCCAGAGCGTATCGAACTTGCTCCAGCGGGTGACGCAGTGGATGTCCATCTTGACGCCGGTACGCGGCAGTTGGTTGAACTGGTCCCAGGTCCAGGTGACCGGCTCCTCGACCTCGCCGTGGAGCTTCAAAGTCCATGTGGCGGGGTTGAAGGGCGGCACCGGGCCGTAGTGCAGCACCGGGAACTTTTGGGTGAGCGACTGGCCGGGCGGCAGGCGGCCCTCCTTTTTGATGCGCTCTTCATCTTCACGGCGGCCAAACATGTTCTCGAGCATACGTCCTCCACAATCCTATTGGAATTATAGCGTGGTATTGTCGCGTGCAAATGTTACGGAAGGACTACGGGGTGGGAAGGCGGATAAGGGGACAAGGGAACAAGGGGAAAGGGGCACGGATTGCAAATTGCAAATTGCAAATTGCAGATTGTTGATTGCTGATTGTTGATTGCTGATTGGAGACTGGCGACGACACGCCCCACCTCCTTTCTGCTGGATGTAAGGGACAATGGGACATTGCGCGACACACCTGTTAACAATTCTGTCCTTTCCATGTCCCTCGCATGTCCCTTTGATGTCCTTTTCATGTCCCTGGCATGCCCCTGGCGGGACGTGAATGTCCCTCATGTCCCTGGGAACGCCGGCGGCGCGGGCGGCGGCGGGACGGGATGAGTTACAAAGCAACTCCGCCCGTCCCCTACGAGGGCGGGGTCGGGGGGTGGGGGCTGGCGCGGGCCAGATGGGAAAATGGTACAAAACCCCCCTCCCCCCTCCGAGAAAGTGTACCAAAAGCGGCAAAACGTGTACCATTTTGGAGGTTTGCTGCGTCATTTTAGGGGCGATGTACCATGATCGTGCGGCAATGCCGCACGATTTGGAGTTCGGAGTTCGGGCAGGAGCCGAACTCTGGACGAACTCCACACAGGGCGGGGATGAGGGGGCGGGCAAAGGCAGCTCACGCAAGTGCGCAAAGAAGAACGAAAGGTTTACCACAGATGAACACAGATGAAAAGGATTGACAGGCTGCGAACATGGCTTTCTCAAAGTCGCGCGTAGGGACAGGTTGGGATGCTTCGCATCCTTAAACCTGTCCCTACGCCATTTACGTTCCCGGCCTTCCTGACCAATGAAAACCCCCAAAATCTTGCTGTTTTGAGCCAATGCAGCACAAAAAGATTCTCTTGTCAATCGATTTTGAGAAGGCCATATGCTGCGAAGCCCCCGGAAGGGGAATGATAGCATGGGTGGTGGGGGAGGGAAAGCGCGGGAGTGGAAATGTCAAGCGGGCCTCACCCCCGGCTTTGCGTGACGTGGCGGGTTGTAAATTCCGTGTAAATCTTTTTCGGGGTATTGTCCAACCAGATACCGTCTTGGAAGTCAAGAGGCAACCGCCCATTTTTCATGGTTTTGTTCCCAGTGGGGGTCAAAGGGTGTGTCATTCTTGATGACTCCATAGGCGATGTGCAGCAGCTTGCGCATGGCGGCCACCACCTGCTCCATCGGCAGTTTATCCTTCTCCTCCAACCGCTGGCAGAAGGCGCGGATGACCGGATTGTGACGCTTGGCGACCAGCGCCGGCATGTACAAGGCCCGCCGCAGGTTGCCATTGCCCACCTTGGAGATCGCACTGCGCTTGTGGCGGTTGCCCGATTGCCGCTGCCTGGGGTTCAAGCCGGCATAGGCTGCCAGTTGCTTGGCGTTGTCGAAGTTCTCCATCTGCGGCGCTTCGCTCAGCAGCTTGGCGGCGGTGAGGTCGCCGATGCCGGGGATGCTCGCCAGCAACTCCCGCTGATGTTTCAACCCCGGATGGCGGTCGATGTGCTCGTCGATCTCCTGGCGGATGGCGTCCATCTGCTGCTCCAGAAACCGGATATGCTCGCGCACGTCCGCCACCAGGTCCGGGCTGCGCCGGAAGGCCTCCAAGCGGCTCTCTTCCGCCTGACGCATGCCGTCCAGATCCTCCAGACGCCGAATGAGCGCCTGTAAATGGGCAAATTCCGGCCCCGGCGGCGTCCACAGCGGCAGATTCTGTGTCCGGCAGAAGTCGGCCAGCAGGGCGGCATCCAGCCGGTCGGTTTTGTTGCGCCGCAACTGGCTGCGGGCATAGGCCGTGGTGCGCGCCGGGTTGACCACGCTCACACTGTACCCGGCCGTGTGCAATGCCTCGGCGGCCTCGAAGGCGTACACCCCGGTGGCTTCCAGGCAGGCATGCACCGGCTGGCCTTGGGCTTTCTTCTTCAACCAGCGCAGCAGTTTGGCATGTCCGCCACGATCATTGCTGAACACGGCGGTGTCCGTCCGGCCGGCCTCGCCCAGCAGCGCCACGTCCAGCCGGGCTTTGGACACATCGATCCCCAGACACGGATTGTTCATTTCGCACCTCGTTGGTTGTACAATCGAGACATCAGGCGGCCTGTTCACTGGGTCAACCTCGTCTATGCGGGCTCACAGCCCAGGATACCGTTCGACCTCGGGAACAGGACATGGGGCTGGGGGCAGCATCTGATTCTCAGGGTCTGTGCCCGAAGAAGCGGGACGTGCTCTCCCAGCCCCTGCCTGACATGGTGGGGGTATCTCTTCAGCCTACAACATGTCAGGCTATTTTCAAAGATACGAGATGCGGGCGTGATTAGCTGAGTTCAGCGGGAGGGTCATTTTTTGGCAAGCAGACCTACTCTTCCGAAACCACAAAAAAGTAAACGGTATTACTATCCACGACACCAGTCCATACATTTTTCATATCAGGAGGGGAAAACGAGTTGCCATATGCAGCCTGCAGAGAATAGCGACCTGGCTTGTCGAGATTAAAGCAGAATCTGTAATTGACCTTCAGTCTGAAAATTTCTCCAGGGACCAATGGGATTAGCAATTCCGGTACAAGATAATACGTCATCTTGCAGATTGGATGAAGAAATTCTCCGGTCGGAGGGGTAACATAAAAATAGAGTGAACGGTGTGGAACATCGGTATGGGGGTCAGGACCCAAAGAGGGTTCACTGTTTATGAATAATGTCCTTGACGATACGTTTTCAATCTCGATGAACACATCCGGGAATCCACCTATTGGGACTTCGTATTTCGCCAATGATATGCTTAGTTTGATGTAATCGGGTTCCACAGATTCCTCGGAGAAGACGAGTCCAATCACACCGAAAACTATGATGATTGTAACGGCAACAACGAATGACTTCCTCCGAGTCATGCTTCTTGGTAACCTGTCTCGGGCAATCTACAAAGGGGAATAGGTCTTTGGCGGCGGTGTGATGATTATTACCGGGATATCAGGAGTGTCTGGATCATAGGGGTTACCCGACGCATCTTCGGGTAGAGTATAGTTACCATTCCTCACCCTCTCTTCGGATTCGGGATCCAGCAAGGCATTCAGATTTCCGCGAGTCTCCAGCAATAGTGCGATCTCTGCGTCCGTTAGGCCATAAGCATATGCAAGAGCCAACTGCAAGTCGTAGGCTTCTATCTCATTTAAGTTTCCCCCATTAGTAGTGGTGTCGGTGTTGTACCATCTACCCCCATACAACTGCCTGTTTATGTGGGCTTCAACTTCGTGAACGAGCGCCAATAAAAGCCATCCCGGACTATGTGGAGTACCGTCAGCCCCCACAAATGCCCTTTGCCCAATGGCCACCTGCGCATCACTATTGGTAATAGCATCGCCTATCTGCTCAGGATTGTATTCAATGGGTCCGTTAACGTTTGAGAAGTCGATGTTCGACACATTTACCGCATAGTCAACTGCGGCTTGAAAATCTGAGGGATTCTGTGTTTGTACAGCAGTCTCCATAAGCGACCCAGGTTCAGCCAAGACCTCTGAGCTAGGACGTTGACGAGAATAATAGGCACCTCCACCTCCGGAAGAGTCACAAACTTCTTGGTATTCGCAGATCGAATGTCCACTTGGATCATGGTATACAATCGGCCGATTCTGAACGTAACTATATCTATTGAGGTATTGAGGCATTGTTACATCTGGAATAAGAGTATCGTTCTGCACAAACCGCCTCAATCGCGGGCTAGATACAGAGAAAAGCGGGAAACCGTCAAATTCCCAGAGGCGCAGGGATATCAGAGCGTGACGCTCTCGCCCGGCTTCAGCACATGCGGCGTGGCCTTCGTCTCGGCCTTGACGCGTTTGGCCCAGGCTTCGCCGTCCTGCGCCACCACCGGCCAGGTGTTGTAGTGGCTGGGGACGACATGCTTCGGGATAAGCAGTTTCACCGCCCTCAGCGCATCGTCGGGTCCCATCGTGTAGTGGTCGCCGATGGGCAGGACCGCCAGGTCGAGCCCCTCTTCGCCGATGAGCGCCATATCGCCGAACAGAGCGGTGTCGCCGGCGAAGTAGATGCGCTCTTTTTCGTTCGTCTCCATCAAGTAGCCGCCGGGGCTGCCGCCGTCCGAGCCATCCGGCAGGCTGGAGCCGTGAAACGCAATGGTCATTTTGAGGCGGCCAAAGGGGAACGTCTGCCAACCGCCGAAGTAGATGTTGTGGGTCTTGGGCGCGCCCTGCGCCTCCAGCCACTTGCAGACTTTGGCGTTGGCGATGCAGGGCGCGCCCGTGCGCTGGGCAATGGCAACGGCATCGCCCACGTGGTCGCCGTGGCCGTGCGTGACGAGGATGAAATTGCACTCCACGTCGTCAACGGTCAGCGTGGTGGCCGGGTTGCCGTTGATGAACGGGTCGATGATCAGGGTGTGGCCGCCGGTCTGCAAGAGGTGCGTGCCGTGGCCGATGTAAGTATACTTCGGGCTCATCGTATCTCCTTCGTCGTGCAAGCCTCCCGCGGGAGGCCCTGTTGGTTCGGGAACTGTCTATCCACAGTATAGAAAGTTTGCAGGCAGTCGTCAAACGCCTCACCCCGCTTCGGCCAAAGCCTCTACTCAGGAATCTCGGACCTGCTACCGGCTATCTGCTGCCTGCTCTCCGCTGCCTACTGCCCTGGGCTATAATTCCTGCGCTATGGACGCCAAAACGCTCCACACGCTCGAATTCGACAAGGTGCGCGAACGCCTGGCCGCCTTGTGTTCGTTCGGCGTTTCCAAAGACAAGGCGCGCGCCCTCCAGCCGGGCGCTGACCTGCACGCCGCCCGCGCCGCCCTGGATGCCACGGCCGAGGCGCGCGCCCTGCTGGAACTCGAACCGCAGGCAGGCATCGGCGGGGCGCGCGACATCGCCGCCCTGCTCGAAGGGGCGCGGCGCGGCCAGGTGCTCACCGCCCTGGAACTGCTGGACGTGCGCAGCACGCTGTACTCGGCGCGGGGCCTGATGCACACCTTCAAGCGCAAGGAGGCGGAGTACCCGCGCCTGTGCGAACTGGCGCTCGGTCTGTACGAACCGCCCGGCCTGATGGAGGCCATCAACCGGGCCATCTCCGAGCGCGGCGAGGTGCTGGACGGGGCCAGCGACAAACTGGCGCGCCTGCGCGCCGACCTACGCGTGACCCACGACCGGCTGCTGGCGCGCATGCAGGCCCTGCTGATCAACGCACGCATCGCCCCCCACCTGCAGGAAGCCTACATCACCCAGCGCGACGGCCGCTACGTCCTGCCGCTTAAGGCCGAGTCGAAGGGCAAGGTCAAATCGGTGGTGCACGACGTTTCCTCCTCCGGCGCGACCATTTTCGCCGAGCCCTTGCAGGTGGTGGACCTCAACAACGAGTGGCGCGAACTGCAACTGGCCGAGCGCGACGAGGAACTGCGCGTGCTGGCCGAACTCTCGGCCCGGGTGGGCGAGCAGGCCGATGCCCTGGCCGGGACGCTGGCGGCCATCGCCGAGCTGGATGTGCAGTTCGCCAAAGCCAAGTACGCTGCGGCGCTCAACGCTGTGCGCCCCGCCCTGGAGCCGCTGCGCCCGCCCACCGAAGGCGGCCACCCCGGCCTCACCCTGCGGCTGAGCGCGGCGCGCCACCCGCTGTTGGAGCCCGAGACCGTCGTCCCCATCGATGTCATCCTGGACGAGCGCACCTTCTGCCTGATCATCACCGGTCCCAACACCGGCGGCAAGACCGTCACGCTCAAGACCATCGGCCTGCTGGCGCTGATGGCCCAGAGCGGCCTGCACATCCCGGCCGAGGAAGGCAGCGCCATCAGCCTGTTCAAGCACATCTACGCCGACATCGGCGACGAGCAATCCATCGAGCAGTCGCTTTCGACGTTCTCCGGCCACATCACCAACATCATCAAGATCCTCAAGAAGGCCGACCCCCAGGCGCTGGTGATTCTCGACGAACTGGGCGCCGGCACCGACCCGCAGGAAGGCGCGGCGCTGGCGCGCGCCATCCTGGAGAACCTGGCCGGGCGCGGCATCGCCACCCTGGTGGCCACCCACTACCCGGAACTGAAAGCCTACGCCCACGCCACGCCGGGTGTGGTGAACGCCAGCGTGGAATTCGACCTCAAGAGCCTGCGGCCCACCTACCGCCTGACCATCGGCCTGCCGGGACGTTCCAACGCCCTCGCCATCGCCACCCGGCTGGGGCTGCCCAAAGAGATCGTCGCGGCCGCCAAACGGGGCATCGACCCGGCCGAACTGCGCGCCGACGACCTGCTGGACGAAATCCACCGCCAGCGCGAACTGGCCCACAACCACCGCCGGGCGGCCGAGCAGGCCCGCAAGGAAGCCGAGACCCTGCGCGCCGAACTGAACGAACGGCTGGAAGCCCTGGAAGACGAGCGCCTGAGCGTGCTGGACGAAGCCCGCCAGGCGGCCGCCGCCGAAGCCGAACGCCTGAATGAAGAAGTCGCCGCCATCCGCCGCGACCTGGCGCGGGCGCGCCAGCCGCTGGAAGCCCTGGAGCAGGCCGCCCGGGCGGCCGCCGAGGTCGAGGAACAGGTGGAGACCCCCATCGTCCGCCAACGGGTCGCCGAAGCCGCGCCGGCCCGCGGCCCGATCCGCCTCGGCGACCGGGTGAAGCTGCGCACGCTGGGCCGCGAAGGCGTGGTCAACGCCCTGAGCGAAGACGAGGCCGAGATCATGGTCGGCAACCTGCGCATCCGGGTGGAGCTTTACGACCTGGAACTGGCCGACGGGCAGGATAAGAAGCCAGACGCCGAGCGGACGGCTGACGTCCTGCCGCGCGTGCAGGCCGAATCGCCGGGGGTGGAACTTTCGCTGCGCGGCCAGAGCGTGGATGAGGCCCTGGAAACGCTCGACCGCTACCTGGACTCAGCCTGGCTGGCCGGGCTGCCGTACGTGCGCATCGTTCACGGCAAAGGCACCGGCAAACTGCGCGAGGCCGTACGCCGCGAACTGAAGGGCCACCCGCATGTGGAGCGCCAGGAAAGCGGCGGCCCCGCCGAGGGCGGCGACGGCGTGACGGTGGCGCACCTGCGGCGGGATTGAACATGCGAATCGGACATCTTGAAATTTTCGTGCGCGACCCGGCCGCGGCGCGTCGTTTCTACGAGGAGGGGCTGGGTTTTGAATTCACCGCAGAGCAGGGCGCGGATTTCGTGTGGTTGAAATCCGGCGGGTTGGAAGTGCTGCTGCGGCGCGGGCAACCGCCTACCGCGCCGGATAATTACCATGCCAGCGCCGCGGCGCTGGTCCTGTATTCCGATGACCTGGCGGCGGCGCAGGAACGGCTGGCCGCCGCCGGAGTGCCGGTGGAGCCGATGGAAAACGAACCCGACTGCGTTGTGTTTCAAGACCCGGATGGCAACTGGCTGCAATTGGTGAATCCGTCAGGGCAATAAGGTTTCTGGATGCCAGATACGATAAAATAGTTCCGTCCGGGACAATCGCACATGTTTCACAACATCCCCAAACCCATCCTCGAGCAAATGGCCGCCCTGGAAGCCCAGGACGCCCAGGACCGCATCGACGGCACGCCGGCCCACAAGCGCCTGCGCCAGATCCCGCCGCACACCGGCCAGTTCCTGGCGCTGCTGGCGGCCAGCGCGCCGCCCGGCCTGTGCATCGAACTGGGCGCCAGCGCGGGCTATTCCGGGCTGTGGCTGTCGCTGGCGATGGCGCTGCGCGGCGGCAAACTGGTGACCTTCGAATTGCTGCCGGAAAAGGTGGAGATGGCCCGCAAAACCTTCAAGAAGGCCAAAGTGGAGCACCTGATCGAACTGGTGCACGGCGACGCGCGCGGCCACGTGAACCTGTACGACGAGATCGCCTTCTGTTTCATGGATACCGAGAAGGAAATGTACTCGGAGTTGTACGACCTGGTGACGCCGCGCCTGCTGCCCGGCGGCCTGCTGCTGGCGGACAATCTCATCAGCCATGCCGAGGCGCTGGCCGGTTTCCTGGCCCACGTGCAGGCGGATATGCGCGTGGACAGCGTGGTGGTGCCCATCGGCAGCGGCGTGCTGCTGTGCCGCAAGCGGGCGAGTTAACTCCAGCCCGGGAGCCCCTTTGCCTTCAGACAATCTCACCATCATCATCCCCATGGCCGGGTACGGCACGCGCCTGCGGCCGCACACCTGGAGCAAGCCCAAGCCGCTGGTGAGCGCGGGGGGCCAGACCTTCCTGGCGCACGTGCTGGACTTCATCGCCCCGGCCGCCGACCCGAAAAAGACCGAGGTCGTGTTCATCGTCGGCCACCTGGGCGAGCAGGTGCCGCCGTACATGGAAGCCCACCATCCGGACGCCCACGCCCACTATCTGGTGCAGAAAGAGATGAAAGGCCAGTCGCACGCCATCGCCATGGCGCGCGAATTCCTGCATGGGCCCACGCTCATCATCTTCCCCGATACCCTCATCACCGACGACTTGGCCGCTCTGCGGCAGGAACCGGCCGACGCGGTCATCTGGGTCAAGCCGGTGGAGGACCCGCGCCGCTTCGGCGTGGTGGTGACCGACGCGGACGGCTACGTGACCGGGCTGGTGGAAAAACCAGACACCATGGAGCACAACCTGGCCATCGTAGGCTACTACTATTTCAAACGCGGCGAAGACCTGCTGGCCGCCATTGACCGGCAATTACAGCATGACATGAAAACCAAGGGCGAGTACTTCATCGCCGACGCCATCGGTCTGATGCTGAAAGACGGGCTGCACCTGCGCGCCCAGCCCGTGGACGTGTGGCTGGATATCGGCCTGCCCGAGACCTTGCTGGAGACCAACCGCTACCTGCTGGAGCACGGCCGCGACAACTCGGCGGAACAGCCCGCCCGGCCGGGGGTCGAAATCGTCCCGCCGGTCTTCATTCACCCCGAGGCGCGGATAACCGGGAGCCGGGTCGGGCCGCATGTCGCCATCGGCGCGGGCTGCCATGTGGAAGACAGCCGCATCGCCGACAGCGTGCTGGAGTCCGGCGCGCGGGTAAGGAACGCCCGCCTTTCCGGCTCGCTCATCGGCCAGCGCGCCAGCGTGGAGGGGGTTGACGGTATAATCAATGTCGGAGACGACAGCACAGTGAAAGGTCCGTCTCAAGCCAACCGGTAGGGAAACCGCATTGCAATGTGGATAGAGCGCCCATGACCAACGGACTTCAAACCCTGGTGACCTGTTTCTCCGGACACACCTACGCCCAGCGGCCCAGGAGCGTGCAATGGCAGGGCGGCTGGCAGGACATCCTGACTGTGCTGGCAGACTGGCACACCCCCGAGGGCCGTGCTTTCCGGGTACTCACCGCAGCGGGCGCGGCGCTGGAGCTGCGTTACCTGGCCGAACGGGACGCCTGGGAAGCGGCCGCCGTCACCTGAACCCATCCCTGGAAACTGCGCCCGGCACGAGACGCCACGCAGTTTTCTTTTTTCCATCCGCGAACAGGAGCGAACAACGAATGATCATCGGCATCCCCAAAGAGATCAAAGACAACGAATACCGCGTCGCCATGCCGCCCGGCGGCGTCAAGACCCTCAGCCTGCGCGGCCACCAGGTGCTGGTACAGGCCGGGGCCGGGGCCGGCAGCGGCTTCATGGATGAGGAATACATCGAGGCCGGCGCCAAGATCACCCCCAACGCCGAAGATACCTGGGGCGGGGCGCAGATGGTGATGAAGGTCAAAGAACCGCGCCCGGAAGAATTCGGTTACCTGCGTGAAGACCTGCTGTTATTCACTTACCTGCACCTGGCGGCCGAGCCGGAACTGACCAAGGAACTGGTGAAACGCAAGGTGCCGGCCGTGGCCTACGAGACCGTGGAATTGCCCGACCGTTCCCTGCCGCTGCTGACCCCGATGAGCGAGGTCGCCGGGCGGATGTCCATCCAGGTGGGCGCGCATTACTTGGAACGCGCCCACGGCGGGCGCGGCAAGTTGATGGGCGGCGTGCCGGGCGTGAACCCGGCGCATGTGGTCGTCATCGGCGGCGGCGTGGTCGGCACGAATGCCGCCAAGATGGCGCTGGGCCTGGGCGCCTCGGTCACCATCCTGGATATCAACACCGAGCGCCTGCGCTACCTGGACGACGTACTGCATGGCCGGGTCTTCACCCTGGCTTCCAACCCGGCCAACATCGGCGACGTGACCGCCACCGCCGACCTGGTGGTGGGCGGGGTGCTCATCACCGGCGCGCGCGCCCCGCGTCTGGTGACCAAAGAGATGGTCAAAATGATGAAACCCGGCAGCGTGATCGTGGATGTCGCCATCGACCAGGGCGGCTGCGTGGAGACCATCAAACCCACCAGCCACAGCAACCCGGTATATCTGGTGGACGACGTGGTGCATTACGGCGTCACCAACATGCCCGGGGCGGTGCCGCGCACCAGCACCTACGCGCTTTCCAACGCCACCCTGCCCTACGCCATCAAACTGGCCGAAAAGGGCCTGGAAAAGGCCGTGCAGGGCGATAAGACGCTCGCGCCGGGCGTGAACACCTTCCAAGGAAAGATTACCTTTCAGGCGGTGGCGGAAGCGTTCGAGATGGAATACACCCCGCTGGAGGGGCTGTTGTAAGTAGTCTACCGAAAGTTTTTAGACAAGGACGCCCTCACCATTCGGCATATTCGCCCTCGGAGAACCGCCAAGACTACTTTGAAGTAGCCAAATACGCTACTTTGAAGTTGCTCTGTTGCAAGGATGCGAGAGAAAAAGGGTTGTCATTCCGAAGGAGCCACCAACCCGCCGGCTGGCTTGCCTGAATCACGCTATGCGACTGAGGAATCTCGAGAAGCGATACTTTGAACCCGACGCAACATTGTCGCAAAGAAGGCTCCAATCGCGAGATTTCCTTCACTTCGTTCAGGACAGGCTCTCAGTCGGGTTTGAGGGTTGGGCAGGATCTGCAGGGAGTTGAACCCTCCTTCGGAATGACAAGATAGATTGTTGAGCAAGTATGCAGCAAGGCATGGGAAAAACGGGTATCAGGATTACTGGCTCATCCTGTACAATATCCCTACACAGGACCGTATCTGGTTCCTGCCAACTCGAAGGAACATGCTATGAATACGTCCTCCCGACTGAAACTGGCCGCCCTGCTCGCCACACTCGTGTTGGCCGCCCTGGCCTGCACCGCCGGTACGGATGCGCCGGCCGCGCCCACCAGCCCGGCCCAAGCCGCCACGGCGCGCCCGGCCATCCCCTACCAGGCCGTTGTACAGATCTGGGCCATGTACTACGACGAGAGCGGCCAACTCCAGCCCGGCTGGACCGGCTCCGGCTCGATCATCACGCCGGATGGTTTCATCCTCACCAACGCTCACGTCGTCCTGCCGGACCGCTACTTCCCGGTGGATGCGCTCATCATCGCCATGACCACCAGCGAAGACCGCCCGCCGGAAGCGCGTTACTTCGCCCAGGTCTACCAGGCGGATGTGGCGATGGATATCGCCGTCATCCGGGTGATCGCTGACCTGAACAACAACCCCGTCACCCACAGCGGCCTCAACCTGCCCTACGTGCCGCTGGGCGACCCCGACAGCCTGCGCCTGGGCGACCTCATCACCATCATCGGCTACCCCGGCATCGGCGGCGAGACGGTCACGGTCACACGCGGCGAGGTCAGCGGGTTTACTTCCGAGGCGCCCTACGGCGACCGGGCCTTCATCAAGACCAGCGCCACCATCGCCGGCGGAAACTCCGGCGGGATGGCGGCCGACAGCAACGGCCTGCTGGTGGGCATCCCCACCCAGCTGGGCTACGGCGGCGACGACCAGTTCGTGGACTGCCGGGTGCTGGCCGATACCAACCGCGACGGCCAGGTGGATGAGAACGATGCCTGTGTGCCGACCGGCGGCTTCATCAACGCCCTGCGGCCGATCAACCTGGCCCTGCCGTTAATCGCCGCGGCCCGCAACGGGCAGATCAACGTGCAAAGCGCGCAACCATCCGTCGTCACACAGCCGGTCAGCGGTAGTGTGGTATTCACTGACGATTTTTCCAGCGTCAATAGCGGGTGGGACCGCTACACTGACAGCAGCGGCAGCACCGATTATGCTAACGGCAGTTACGTCATCTCGGTGTTCATAGATACCTATCTGTTCTGGGCCAATCCGGGCCGCGACTTTGGAGATGTAATCGTTGAGGTCGAAGCCACCAAGTTTGGAGGCACCTCAGGCGTCGACAAAGACGACGACAACAATTACGGTGTGATTTGCCGCCACCAAGACGTGGAAAATTTCTATGTGCTCGTCATTTCCAGCGACGGCTACTATGGAATCCGCAAACGATTCCGTGGCGCCGGCGAACTGGCCTTCATCGGACTGGACGGTATGGGCTATAGCGATGTCATCAACCAGGGCAACGCTACCAACAGCATCCGGGCTGAATGCATCGGGAATACGATACGGCTGATTGTGAACGGCTACCTGCTGCTCGAAGTGCAGGACAACGACGTTCGGAGCGGCGACGTTGGCCTGATGGCGGGGACATTCAGCGCAGGCCGGGTTGATGTGGCGTTTGATAACCTTGTGGTCAGTACGCCGTAGGTGCGTCGGACTGATCATGGGGATCTACGAGAACGGCGGCGTCATCGTGGCCTTCGACAATCTGTACATCACCGCCCCGGGCGATTGATTCCGGTGTGCACCCTTTAGAACGTAAGAACCTGTTTAAGAAGTCTTTGAAAGGGTAAGCAACACGGGTAGGGGCGACCTGCAGGTCGCCCTTACGCATCGATTTGCTGTATCAATCGTTCCTGGAAATCCCGTTTTTAGTAAGCAGCAACTCTTTTTAAACAGCTTCTAAAAGGCCGCTAAGGTTGGCGGCCTTTTATGTTCGGTCAGGATTCGGGCGCGCCGGGCGGCGGGTCGTCCGGCCAGGGCGGGAGACCCTGCATGCGATGGTACAGGTAGCGCACCAGCACCGCTCCCGAGGCCAGCAACGGGATGACCACCAGAGCGCCGATGATACCCTCCAGCACCACCGCCACCATGATGGCAACGAACACGATGCCTTCGTGCATGTGCACGCTGCGGCCAAACACGCGCGGCCGCAGCCAGATGTTCTTGATATTAATCAGCCCCAGGTAAACACCGAAGACCAGCACCGCAAACCAGAAGTTGGAAATCGGCAGGACGCGCGAGCCCTCCACCAGCGCCACGCCGGCCGCCAGCGCCCCGGCGATGAACGGCCCCAGGTCCGGAATGATGGTGAGGATGCCGGCGATGACGCCCAGCACGAACGCGCCGGGGATACCCAACGCCAGCCAGGCCAGCGTGAAGGTCACTCCCACGACCAGCATCAACACCAGGTTGCCGCGCAGATAGCCGCGCCAGACCAGAGCGATCTCGGCATACAGGCGCTCGGCATCCGCCCGGTAGACGGCGGGCGGCAGGTTCACGAGCCAGCGGTGCACCTGCTGCCAGTCCTGGAGCAGGTAGTAGGTCGCCACCAGGATCACGAGCACCCACAGCAGGTTCTTAGTGGTGCTCTCGATCAGATGAAAGGCGTTGGCGGAAAGCGAGGTGATGCCTTCAGCAACCAGGGAGGTGACGTCGGGAATCAGTTCACCCAGATGCAGGTTGAGTCCCAGAAGGTTCACCGGCCGGGCGGTCAGGCGTTGGAGATTGGTGACGATGACCTGCAGGTCCTGGGCCAGCGTCTCGAATTCGGCCAGCAGGGTGGGCAGGAGCAGCACCGGCACCAGGATGATGACCGTGAGTCCCAACCAGTAGACCAGTGAAACGACCAGGGCGCGCTTCCAGCGCGTGCGCCCCGTGAGCCATTCGACCAGCGGGCTGAGGATGTAGGCCAGCAGGCCAGCGATGACCATGGGGGTGAAAAGGGCGCGGACGTACCAGAGGAACGCCAGCAGGCCGATGACCAGCGCGGCGAACACGAGATAGCGCAGGGATGGATTCCAATCGCCGGCGCGCGATTCGGGACGAGGGGTAGCAGACATAGGCGCCATTATACCGTTGCACGCCGCCCGGCCGGGATGGATTAGAATCTGGTGAGACGCTCTCCACCAATGCCGATAAGGGCTTTTAATGATGGGGAGCACACCCGTTCAACCTCATCCATTCCCGGCGGGAGACCCTATGAAAGCCATTACCCCCCACCGCAGTAACCTGGGCCTGGCGCTGTACCTGCTGGGCCTGGCGATCGCCACGTATCTGACCGCCGGTTCGGTATGGGCGGACCTGGAAGCCGTGCAGTTCGACCCGGCCATCCGGGCTCAGGCGCTGCTGGAAGGCATGCGCTGCCCGATCCTGCTCACCGAAGCCGACCAGGAAGCCATCACGCTTTCTCTGCCCAACTTGCAGGATAAGCCGAACGAACGCCCAATCCGGGTGCGCATCACGGAGGGCACGGTGATCCTGGTGCACGAATTCACCGAACGCATCCTGCTGGAACCCAATGAGACCAAACTACTGACCTACCCCATCGCCGCCAGCGATGCGGCCTGGGGCCGGTTCGTGCTGGCGCGCATCTATGCCTTTGCGGATTACCCGCTGCCGGCCATGGCCGCCACCTGCGGCGTGTGGGTGTTCCACACCGGGCTGGTCACCGGCCAGGCGCTGCTGATCGGCCTGATCGCCATCAGCCTGTTGAGCATGGCAGGCGGCGGCTGGCTGTGGGCCAGGAGCGGCCGGTTGAACCATGAAGAAAAGAATTTCAGCCTCGGCATGGGCGCGCTCACGCTGGTCGTGTACGCCGCCCTGGCGGCCGGGCTGGCAGGCAACTGGCTGGTGGGCGGAGCGCTGTTGATCGTCTCCGTGCTGCTGGCGCTGACCCTCCTCAACCGGTTCTGGAAGTAGGCCGGTGGCTGCCCGCAAAACACCGGCCCCGGCCGAACCGTCCCACCCGCGGGTGCGGCGCGCCGCGCTCTGGTGGCTGGGCGGTTTCTTCGCCTCCACCGCCCTGCTGGCCGCCGCCAGCCGCCCCGGGTACACCCCGGACCCCTGGAGCCGGGGGCTGGATATCGGGCTGGTGGTCGTCCTGGTGGCGGTCACAGTCTGGCTGCAATCCAAGACCACCGAGCGGGTGACGCTGGCCCTGCTGTGGCGGGCCTACAGCGCCGCCGCGCTGGTTGCCGCGGCGCTGATAGTGGGCATCTGGCAGTACGGCCCGACGCTCGTCCTGGATACGTTCATGCCGGGCATTGCCTGGCGCAGCTGGCTGCTGCTCTACAGCCTGCCGCACCTGCTGGCGGCGCTCAACGTCGGGCTGGAGGCGCCGGCTCCCAGACCGTGAACCCAACTCGACGCGTGTCTTATAACGCCCGGTGACGGGCGTTTTTTGTTTCGCGCGGCGATTCCGGGCCCAATATTAGAATCCGATGAGGATTCCGGCACAGGATATTGACTTTTCTAAAATATAGTTCTAGTATATGTAAGTAAATATTCATAAAAAGAATATCAATCTTGAAAATAGTAAATATATGGTAGAAGAAATTCAAGAAATAGAAGAAGTCTCACAACCGCCCAGAGGAGAAGTGAAATCCATGAACAGCAAGATCATCCAAATCCTCAGCAGCCTGCTCCTGGCCATTGGCCTGCTCCTGGGCCTGGCCTTCACTGCCGTCGCCACCATCGGCGACCTCGAATCGGCCGTATTCGTCAGTTCGCTGCCCGCCGAGGAGCGCCTCACCAGCCTGCGCTGCCCGATGGTGATGAACACCGACGAGGTCGGCCATATCCGCGCCCACCTCTCGAACACCAGCGACCGGCCGCGCCTGCGCACCGTACGGGCGCAGATCAGCATCGGCCTGAGCAACTTCACGCGTGAAGAAGAGATGCAGTTCGAACAACCGGCCGGGGAAACCCGCGAAGTGAGTTGGACCGTAACGCCTGAAGACGCCGCCTACGGCGAAAGCCTTATTCTGGTGCAGGTCTATGCGGTGCCCAATTCCCCCCTGCCTTCGTTCTCCGGTTCGTGCGGCATCATGCTGGTCAACATCCCCGGGTTGAGCGGGGCGCAGATTGTGGGCGTGTTCTTTGGGGTTACGCTGGTCAGCCTGGTGGCCGGCCTGGGCCTGTGGCTGGCCAGCCACCGCCCGCTGGAAGGACGCAGCGCCAAACTGGCCGGCGGGCTGGGCACGCTGGCCGGGTTGACCTTGGCGGGCATGTTTGGCAGCCTGACGGGCATCTGGCTCATCGGCATCGCCGCGGTGGCGCTCTCGATCGTCGCGGCCGCTTCGATCTTCGGAACCTTCGCCCACTGAAACCCGCATTGCCCTATGTTATGCTTGGTGCGGCCGCAGTTGCGGCCGCACTTCTGTTTCAGGAGCCAATCCGCCAATGCGCCTGTTCTACGCCTGCATGGGGTCGGCGCTGGAGATCTTCCACAACCTCAACCGCTGCCTGGGCGACCACCTGACGGTTGAGGCGGCCTCCTACAGCCTCAGCGACCGCCGCTACAGCCTGGCCTACCTCGCCCGGCACGCTCCGCTGACCGCGGGCAGCGAGGTCATCCGGGTCTGGGAGCTGGTAGAACGCGGCCGCCGCCGGCGGCCCGGCCCGCAGGAACTGGCGGACTGGGAAGCGCGCCTGGGCATCCCCAGCCTGTGGCCGGCGCTGGTGGCCGACCGGCGCACCTACAACGGCCGCCTGACCAAGGTGCGCCAGGACTACGCCCCCTACCTCTCGCTGGCCGAGATGCAGGGCGTTGTCGTCGAGGGACTGGAGACAACCTGGGCGGCCTTCGAGCGGCTCAGGCCGGACGCGGTCATCGGTTTCGCGCCCTCGTTCTTTGAACTCATGCTCATCTTCTGGGTCGCCCGGGCGCAGGGCATCCCCTACCTCTACCTGCGCTCGACCAAGATCGGCAACTACGTCAAACTCGGCAGCGACCCGCTGGAACGCCGCGACCCCTACACCGAGGCGCGTTACCGCCAGTACCTGGCGCGCCTGGAGCCGGACGACGAGGCGGTGGGCAAAGCGCGCGCCTACATCGCCGCCGCCCGTCAGCAGCGGGTGACCTACGAGGGCGGACTGGTGCGCCGGAAGCGGCCGGGCCTGCCTGCCGCGGCGGCGCGCTTCGGGCTGTATGCCCTGCCCATGCTGGCCAAGGACCTGCTGCACGCCGCGCGGCGCACCCCCTTCGACATGCACCACTACCCGGCGTTCGCTGTATTGCGCGAGAACACGCTCGGCCAGGCCGCGCGCATCGCCCGCGGGCGGCGCGCTATGCGATCGCGGCTACGGACGATAGAAAGCCTGGAGGCGGCGCGCCAGCCGTACGTCTTTTACCCGCTGCACACCGAGCCGGAGATCGCCACCAGCGTGTTCGCTCGCTTCCACCTGAACCAGATCGAGGTCGCCCGCAACCTGGCCCAGAGTCTGCCGCTGGGCAGCCTGCTGGCCGTGAAGGAGCATCCGCGCTCGTGGGGATTGCGCCCGCCCGGCTATTACAGGAAAATGGCCGAGATCCCCAACCTGGTCTTCATCGACCCGGACAAATCGACGGCGCGGGTGATACAGGGGGCGCAGGCGGTGGCAGTGCTTTCGGGCTTCGTGGGCTTCGAGGCGGCCCTGGCGGGCGTGCCGGTCATCGTGCTGGGCAACACATTCACCAGCCTGCTGCCGGAAAGCATGGTGCGGCGCGTGCCGGCCTGGGAAGACCTGCCGGGCGCGCTGCGCGACCTGACGACGAACTACGCCTGGGACGAGCACGCCCTGACTGCGCTGGTGGCGGCCCTGATGGCCGACGCGGTGCCGGTGAACCTGTGGGGCGACCTGCTGGGCAAGGCCGGGCGCGAGCACGGCACCGGGGCGGAAGCCGCCGAAAGCGACGTGGAGGAACAATACCGGCGGCTGGCAGCGTATGTGGCGCGCCGCCTGCAGGACCCGGAGTTGATGCAGTATCAGGTGAAGCCTTGAGGCGCGCCCACAAATAAGGAGAAGGTAGGGGCGCAGCATGCTGCGCCCCTAACGGTAAATCGGACCTCTTCTTGGTATTCCAGGCGTACAAAAAAGGCGCTCCGGTGGGAGCGCCTCAAGGTTGGCGTGGATTTTCTATTCGTTGGCGGCGCGCAGGCGGCGGGCGGCGAAGATGACCACCAACAGCATGGCGGTCAGCCCGGCCAGCACCGGCAGGCCGGCATCGTCCAGGAAGCCGGTATCCGGCAGCGTGCCCACCGCGGTCGATGTGGCTGTGACGGTGACAATGTTCGAGGCCGCCTGGGTTTGGGCAATGGACGCCTGGGTGAGCAGGGCCTGGACGGTGGCCGTGCGCGGGTCGGCAGTCGGGCCGGGGGCGCCCCCGCCGGGCGTATCGGTGACAGCGCCCAGACCGGAGGTGGGGGAGACGGCGGGCTGGGTGGCGGTGGGCGGCGGGGTGTTGGAAGGCGTGGGCGAGAACGACGCGGCGATGGCCGTTTCGGTCAGCGATTGGGCGATCTGGGCGTTCTGAGCCTCGGCGGTCAGCACAGCCGGGTCTTCGGCCTGGTCGGCGCCCGGGCGGAGGAAGACAGCGTACACCACCATACAAATCACCGCCAGCAGCATGAAGCCGCCCAACCCGGCGGCCACCATCAGGAAGGTGCGGTTGGAAGATTCTTCTGGGGGAGGCCCCTCGTCCTGGGGGGTCTCTTCAAAGTCCAGATCGTCAAGCATGGTCGTGTTCTCCTTCAGCCAGCCCCCCAAAACTTGCCGCTGGGGAGGCATCTTTCTAGTTTTACCCTATAACCTCGATATTCGCCAGCGGAACCAGCAGGCTATCGCCATTTTCGAATTCAACCTGGGCGGCGACCGCCCGCAGCCCGCTGGGGAAGCGCGCCAGCCCATCCGGGAGCTGGCGGATGGCGCCCACCCCGGCCGGGCGCGGGGCCCGGCTGAGGCGCACACGCTGGCCGACCCGGAAGTTCTCCAGATCGAGCGGGATGGGCGGCTGGCCGCCCGAAGGCAGGCCGATGACCGCTTCCGGCCGTTCGCCGGTGAAGCGGTCGAACGGTTCAGCATCCACGGCGATCTCGCGGCCGGCGTTGGTGGAAAGCAGTTTGAAGGCCGCGGCGTTCATCGCTAGTTTGCCGAAACCCTCCAGCACCAGAATCGGATAGGGCATGCGGGCCGCCACCGGGATGAGCGGGGTCGCCAGGCTGGCCAGGATCAGGCCGCGCAACTGCAAGGCGGCCGCGCCTTCCAGCGTCTTGCGGTCGCCGCAATTGCCGCCCAGCATCACCGTGCCGCGCTGGCTGGGGTCCAGTTTATCGGTTCCGAAGCGGTCATCCGGCCCATCCGCCATCACCGCCAGCGGGCCGCTGTTGATGTGCCCGTTGCCCCAGATGCCCTGCACCCAGGCGCCCACGCCCTCGATGGTCACGCCATAGTCGGCGGTCACTTCCATCACAGTGCCGGGGATGCCCGCCAGGAGTTGGAAGGGTTTGCTGCGCAGTTCCAGGAGCAACTGGCCGTTGCTGAGGGCCGCCACCCGGCCATCGCGCGGGGCGATGACAGAGCGCCCGCCGCGCCGGGCGATGAGCGAACCCTTGCTCAGGGCTTCACCCGGTTCGCGCTCGGTGTATTGGGCGGCGCGTTCGGGCGACACGCCCAGGGCGCGCGCCACATCGAGAACGGCGTATTCCGGGGCCAGCACGCCTTCGGCCACCACATCCGTGGCGGCCACGTTCTGGCCGGCGCGCACGAGCACCTTGCCGGGCACCGGCAGCATGCGCCGGCGGCGGATGCGCGCCAGGGCAGAAATGTGGGTCACGGGTGCTAACATGGTCTCTCTTCCTTAATGCATGCAAGTTGCATGCCGGATTCTGTTCGGTGACGTTGGGCGCGGCCGCTTCAGCGCCCCAGCGCCATGTGCCAGCCGCGCACCGTCTCCAGGCGGGCGCGCGGGTCGCCCGGCAGGCGCAGGGGGCGGCCGCGCGCATCCACCACCACCCCGAAGGGGCCGCCTATCACCGGGCGTTCCAGCCGCAGGCTGCGGCCGGGGCCGGCGCCCACATCCGCGCGGTGGAAACAGTCGATCTCCAGCCGGGCGCGCCGGCCGCCGGGCAGGGGAATCAACTTCAGGTCGCCCATCGCCACTTCCACGATGTTGCTATGACCGGTCTCATACTGGATGCGGATGCGCAGCACCGGCGCGCCGGTCCGGGCGCTGACCACCGGCGCGATGACATAGCCCAGGTTGAGGAACGAGATCGGGTCCAGAATCAGCTGGATGACCAGGGCCGGGTTCACCGGCGCGGCCGCGCCCAGCGCGGGCGCCAGGTTGTTCTTGTCCAGAATGACCTGTTGCACGCCGGTCGGTTCAAGCGCGTCCAGGATCATGAGCAGGCTCTGGGCGATGGTGGGCGCATGCGCCACCGCCGCGCCGCTCACCAGAATGGCATCGAAGACCGGCAGCAATTCGGGGTGCAGGCGTTTGGCGTTGCGCGGGAAGCGCGCCTGGCTTTGCTCCAGCGCCATGCGCATCGCCTCGCGCGCCAGCGCCTGCTCGATCGCCAGATCATCGCGCTCGGCCGGCAGGGTGGCGGGCGTCAAGATCTTATTCTGGATGTAATCCAGCACGTAGCCGGGGTCGATCTCCAGCGGCAGCCAGCGGGTGATCTGCTCCAGTTTGCGGCTGTGCAGGATGGCCTGCAAGCCTGAACCAACGCCCAGACCGGCGAAGGTGCGCAGGCGCAGGTCGCCCTTGAAACCGGCAGCCACCGTGGTGGCCGAAGCGCCCACATCCACCGCCAACGCTCCGTGCGGCTGAAGCAGGCTGAGGAAGCGGGTGATGCGCCCCAGCGACATGGCCGTGGGCTGCAGGTTGCCGCCCGACCAGGAGTTGAGTTCGCCGATTCCCAGAATGCGGCTGGCGTGGCGGCGGCGGAAGATATCGGCCAGCAGCGTCTCGGCCGGGCCGAGCTGCTCGCTGGTGAGGGCCGGGCGCACATTGGCGGTAACGTGCACCTGGGTAAGCGGTTCGAGGAAACCACTCACGCGTTCGGCCAGGGCGCGGTTGCCGGCGAAGACCACGTCCGGGCGCTGGTCGGGCGGAATGAGCGAGATCGCCATGCCGAGCGCGTTCACCAGCCCCAGCACCGAGCGGGTCGCGCCGCCATCCGTCCCGCCTGCCACCACCACCAGTTCCGGGCGCTGCTTGACGATGGTGTTGACCTGCTGCTCGATGTGGCGGCGTTTGGCGAGGCTGATGGTCTCGACCACGTTGACGTAGGTCGTGCCGAGCAGGTTGAGGGCGCTCTCGAGCGAGACGCGCTCCAGCAGGCCCACGGCCACGGCTTTGAGCGGGGGCGCGCCGGAAAGCGTGGAGGCCAGGTTGTCGGCCCCGGCCCCGTCGCGGGTGCTGGGGATGATCAGCTGCTCGTCGGCGGTGGTGAGGGTGCGGCCGGAAATGCGCTGGAGGGTGTCCAGGGCATAGCGCACGCCTTCGCTGGCGTCGTGCATCGGCGCGCCGGCCGTGGTCGGCGCGACCCCCGCCGCCAGGAAACGGTAGCGGCCTTCGACGACGTCGAAGAGCAGGGCGCGCGTGTTCACCGAGCCCACGTCGATGGCCAGCAGCGAGCGCGGGGTATTCAGGCGCTGCTCCAGCTCCTGGAGGCCCTCGGGGGCCGCTTCTTCTTCGAGGATGAGTTCCTGTTCGCTCATGCGGGGCTCAGTTCAGGCCAGGCCGGCCAGGCGAAGTAAGAATTCGATCAGCGTGTCCAGCCGCTCGATGAGCGCCGCCAGCGCCGCGCTGTACACGCCCGCAAACAACACGCCAAAGGTGATGGCGATGAAGGCCTGCCCCACCCGCGCCACCAGGTCGATGATACGGTTGCGCTGCGGCATCTGGTTGGGCAGGCTTTTGGCCCCAAAGTGAAAATACGCCAGGCTGGTGATCGTCCCTACCAGAATGATGGCGCCGTTGATGAGGTAGCCCAGCGCCGCGCCGGTCTGCCCGGCGGCAAAGGCCTGGCCCATCTTCTCCGGGCTGAAGAAACTGGCGGAGCCGGCCAACTGGGGCAGCAGGGTACCCTGGATGGCCCCGCCCACCGCCACGGCCGCGCCCACCCCAACCAGCAGGGCCGAAGCCGGGTTGCCCAGAACCGCCGTGCGCGGCGAGAGCTTGGTGAACAACAGGCCGATCCACAGCAGCGGCACAACCAGCTGCGTGAGCGGCTGGCTGAAGAAGGCCGGCAGCAGCACATTGTTGAGCGCCACGGCGGCGGCGTAGCCGGCCGCCGCGCCGATAAAGATATGCACCGCCATGCGGAACAGGGCGTTGTCGCCCAAGGCGTAGGAGAAGACCAGGAAGGTGAACAGGGCGGCGAAGAAGCCGCCGATCAGGTCGGCCAGGTTCATGCCGCGCCTCCGGCGCGCCGCCTGACGAGCAGGTTGCGGCTGAGGCCCAGGGCCGCGCCGACCAAAAGGGTGGCCACCGCCACCGTCAGTCCGGCGCTGTAGGCGTCCCAATAGCGGCGGGCGCGCAGCTCGCGGATGTTGGCCTCATAAAAGGCGCCGCCGCGCAGGCCGGCCACCAACCCGTTGATCTGAGCCGGTTCGTTCTGCCAATAGGGGTAGAGCAAAGGTTCGGCCTGGGCGCTGGCGACCACCAGCAGAGGCGTGGTCTGGCCGCTGATGGGGTCCACCAGGCTGGGTTGGACCTGCTCCACCCAGGCGCGGGCAGAATCCGGGTCATCGGTGAGCACCAGCAGGGCGGCGAAATCGCGCAGGCGGAAGATAGCCGCCAGGGCAGGCTGGCTCCAGACGCTGCTGCCATCCGGCAGCGCGACCGGGAGGGCGGCGCGCGGGTCGGTGGCGAGCTGCAACAGCCCGGCCGCTCCGCCGGAAAGGTAGCCAAGGTTGTAATAGTCGCGGCCGCGCAGATAGTCCGGATGCTCGGCGCGCTGGGTGGTCGCCATGAAGTGCTCGGCTTGGCCCAGGCCGGTGGGCAGGGTGGAGAACAGCGCCAGGCGCGCCCCACGGATGATCATGTGGTCGATGACGCCGGCGGCGGCGGTTTCCACTTCGCCTGCCAGGCCGGGCTGGTAATCCAGCGCCACCAGCACAGTATCTTCCGGCGTCAGGCCGGCGGCCACGTCCAGCACTGCCTGAATCTCGGCCGGCGGGCGCGTCCCGGCGGCCTGCGGCAGGCTGGTGTATTTGCCTCGCAGTAACTGCGGCACGGCCACTGCCAGGATCAGGATGAGGGCCAGCGCGGCGCGCACGAACCGCTGCGGCAGGGCCAGCGGCGGGCGCGGCCGGGCCTGTTGGGCGGTCTCGGCGGCCACCATCTCACCCAGGCGCAAGGCATAGCCGCGCTGGGTTTCGTTCAATTGCAGGCCGGCTGCCATGCTGGGCGGGCGGCCAAACTGCACGATCTCCGGCTCGGCGGGCAACACCCCCGCCAGCCCGGCCAGCGGGCCAACCCGCTCGGCTTCGCTCCGGTCCTCTTCGGGCAGTTCGGTCGGGCCGACGGTCGCCACCGGCCGCATGGCTTGCAGCCAGTCGGGCAGGTCAGCGGGGGCCAGTTCCCCGGCAACGTCGAAGGGGCTGGGTCGCGGGGCTTCCTCTTCCGGCGGGGCAGGCAACGCGTCTTCGGGCGATATCTGTGCCAGCCAGTCGGGCAGTTCGCCGGTGTCGATCTTGAACACTTCCGAGGCGGCCTCTTTGTAATCCGCGGCGGAAGTAGCCGATTCGGATTCTCCTTCCGTGGGGGCGATATCCGCCAGCCAGGAGGGCACCGTCCCGGCAGGTTCGCCCGGCAGGCCGGGGAATTCCTCGGCCACAGCCTGGCCGGCCTGTTCGGCGGCCTGCGCGGCCCAATCGGGGACGGGCGGGGCGGCTTCGGCGGGCGGCTGGTCTTCGGCGTCGCCCAGCCAGGCCGGGGCGCCCGGTTGGGCTTCGTCCGGCGCGCCCAACCCTATACTTTTGCCAACATCCTGCAGCCAATCCAGCGATTCGGCCGCAGGCTCGCGGGCCGGGCCGCCCTGCAGGCCGCTCAACCAGTCGGCCGCCAATGAACCGCTCTCCTCGCCGAACAGGCCGGATTCGGCCGGCGGCTGCGGCTGTCCGAGGCCGGAGAGCCAGTCGGCGCTGGCGTCTTCTTCGCCCGCCTCCCCGCCTTTCATGCCCTGAATCCGGTCCATGAAGTCGCCCGGCGCTTCCAGGTCTTCGGCGGGCAGCGAGCCGCTTTCGCGCGTCCGTATCGGCTCCAGCCAACCCGGGGACTCTTCGGAGGGTTCTGGAGATGGTGGGACCAGGACAGGCGGGGCTTCATCCGGGGCGCGCCCTTCGGCCTGGCGGATGTCCGCCAGCCAGTCCGGCACCGCCTCTTCCTCGGGCTCCACGCCAAACACGCCGGAGTCGGCCGCGGCCGGAGGTTCGGCGCTCAGCCAATCGGGCTGGCCCTCATCGGCCGGTTGCGGCGCAGGCGCCTCGCCGGCCCCGCTGGGGCCAAGCTCTTTCAGCCAATCGGGGAGGTCGTTGTCGTTGGTCGCAGATCCCATAGGTTCACCCGGCCGGCGGTTATCCGCCGTAGGGTTGGTCGGCCGCCAGGAGCACGCGCAGGCCGGTGGTGATGGTTCCCAGGCTCACGCCGATGAGGATACCGCGCGCCCCGGCTCCCGCCAGCACCTGCGCCAGCCAGGGCCGCAGGAGGTCGCTCACGATGGGCAGGTTGATGCCCAGCAGCGGGCCGCTGCCCATCAGGGTGAGGATGGCAAACGCCACGAACAGGATGGCAAACAGGTCCACCCGGCGGCTGAGCAGCCGCGCCGCTGCAAAGGTCAGCGTCACCGCCATCACCGCCACCAGGCTGGCTTCCACCGGCAAAAGCAGGTAGTCGAAGACCCACTGCGGGGCGGCGTGTTCCGGCCCCAGCCAGGCGGTGACGACGAAGGTGACGAACATCGAAACGATGAGCAGGAAGGAATACAACGCGTTGCGGGCGCCGCCGCGCAGCTTGCCGAAGTGCACCGCCGCCAGGTTGAGCACACCCAACAGCAGGCCGGCCGCCGACACCAGCACGACCCAGCCGAGGATGGTGGCGCGCAATCCCTCCAGCCCGAAGATGTAGGCCAGCAGGATCAGCCAGCCGCCGCCGAGGGCGACCAGGGTGGAGACGGGCGCGCGCACGGGGAATTTCATGTCAGGAACCCGAGGAACAGGCCGAACAGCGCGCCGGCCACCAGCCCGGCCGCCACCAGCCAGCGGGCCAGATCCTGGGCGTGCAGGCTGGCATCGTGCAGCGGGCCGGCCCCCAGGTAGGCCGCCCCGGCGAAGAGTTCTTCGCCGATGAGCGGTTCGTGGGCGGTAGCGAACAGCACCGCCTGGCCGGTGAGGGTGTCGCTGCCTGCCAGGGTGAGGATCTGGCGGCGCTCGCCGGCGTTGGCGATCAGCGCGGCTTCAATGCCGAATGAACCAGCCAGCAGGTTGGCGGATACTTCTTCGTCTCGGACGAGGTGAATCGTGCCGGCGGCGTAGGAGAAGGGGGTCAGGCCGGTGACCCGGCCGAGGTCGTTCTCGAAGGCCCCGAACAGGCCCAGTTGCTGATAGGCCGCCCGCAGGGTGTCCTGCGCCAGGATCGCCAGCACGCCATCGCCGGCGGTCGCCACGGGAGGGTTGTCGCTTTCCGAGGCCACGGTGGCGATACGCCGCAACATGCTCAGGCCCGCCAGGGCGGCAGCGCTCTGCGGGCTGGTGATGTCGCTGCGGCCGATGGCGACGTGCAGCCGTGTGCCGTCCTCCACCGCCAGTTCCAGGGCGCCCTGCAAGCGGTAGAAGGCCGGGATGTCACGCAGGTTGCGCTCTTTCTGGCGCCGGCTAAGGATGCTGAAGGCGATCATGGCGCCGACAAAATACAGCACCACCACCAGCATGGCGAGGTTCATTCCGGCCCCTCGCGCAGGGTCTGAGCCAGGGCGCGGGTCTCCTGCGGGTCCTCCAGCAGGCGCGCCAGGGCGTTCAACCGGTCTTCCGGCACCAACCCGGCCAGCAGCGGCTGCCCAAGATAGACAAGCTGGGCGGCCGCCAGGTGCAGCGGGCCGGTGGCCTCCAGCAGGGACGCGGCAACATCCTCCAGACCCCAGGCCTGGAGTTTCGACCGCCATCCGCGTTCGGGTTGGTTTTCGCGCCTATGCACGCCGGGACTCCTTAAGACGGAAATTTCGCCTCTGGAGTATTCTCCAAGGCGATTTCCACTGTATCTAGGATTTTATAGGTGGCTCGCGGGCTGGTCAAGCGAAAAGGTGGTGCAGTCTCTTACGGCGAGCGGATTCGGCCATCCCTTGCCTGCCCGCCCGCTTGCAGATAAGATACGCACGTGGAATCCACCTCGATCCGGTTTGAGCCGCGCCGCGGCCCGGGCGTGCTGGCGCACCTGCTGCTGCTCCTGGGGCTGGGCGGGGCAAGCCTGGCGCTGTTCGGGCAGGCGACGCGCGCCGCGCTGGGGCCGGTCTTCCTTGCCGCGCTGCTGGGGTCGCTGGCGCTGGCGCTGCCGCTGCCGCTGACCTTCTACCGGCTGTACGGCCTGCTGCGCTCGGCCTACGTCATCGAGCGCGACGGCATCCGCCTGCGCTGGGGGCTGCGCGCCGAGCACATCCCCGTCGACCAGGTGCTGTGGGTCGAACTGGCCGAAGACCTGGTCAGGCCGCTGGACCTGCCCGCGCCGCGCTGGCCGGGGGCGCTGGTGGGCGTGCAAACGCATCCGGATGCCGGCGATGTGGAATTCATGGCGGCCGGGGCGGCCGGCCTGGTGCTGATCGGCACAGCCGCCCGCACCTACGCCATCTCCCCCGGCGACCCGGAGGCTTTCCGGCGCGCCTACCAGACCCAGTTGGAACGCGGCACGCTCGGCCCGCTGCGCCCCTATTCGGCCCGCCCGGCCTTCCTGTTCGCCGAGGTGTGGCAGATCCCGCCCGCGCGGTCTCTCCTGCTGGCGCTCATCCTGCTCAATCTGACCCTGTTCGTGTGGGTCGGGCTGGCCGTGCCGGGGCTGGAAACCATCTCGTTGGGCTACACCCCAACCGGCCGGCTGCAAAACCCGGTTGGAGCCGGGCAGTTGTTCCTGCTGCCGGCGGTCAGCCTGCTGTTGGGCGCAGCCGGCGCGGCGGCGGCGCTGGCCTTTCACCGCCGGGCGGCGAACCATCCCCTGGCCTATGTGGCCTGGTGCGGCAGCCTGGTTTCCAGCCTGCTGTTCCTGGCGGCCGTGTATGTCATCCTGCAGAATGCGTGATTTATCCCCAGCTCCTACCGGGTTATCCACAGTTTTTGCCGGGTTATCCACAGGTTTTGTCCCCAGGAGTCGATAAATGACCCTGCCCGCCGTGATCGACCTCTTCCAGCTGGCGCTGGGTTTTGGGCTGGCGGCCGCCGCCGGGCTGGCCGGCTGGCGCGCCGGCGCGCTGGCCCCCAGCGGGGCGGTGGCGGCGGCTGTGGTGGGCGGGACGGTGTTCGGGTTTGGGGGGTGGCCGGGCGCGGCCCTGCTGCTGGCGTTCTTCATTTCTTCCAGCGCGCTTTCGCGGCTGTTTGCCGGGCGCAAGGCCGGCCTGGCCGAGAAATTCGAGAAAGGCAGCCGCCGGGACTGGGCCCAGGTACTCGCCAACGGCGGCGTGGCGGCGCTGGCGGCGGTGTTCATCCCGCTGTTCCCCGGCGCGGCCTGGCCGTGGCTGGCCCTGGCGGGCGCCCTGGCGACCGCCAACGGCGATACCTGGGCCACCGAAATCGGGACGCTCAGCCGCCAGACGCCGCGCCTGGTGACCACCGGAAGGCGAGTGGCGCGCGGCACCTCCGGCGGGGTTACCCTGCTGGGGACGGCGGCCACGCTGGCAGGCGCAGCGCTCATCGCCGCGCTGGCCAGGCTGGTCGCGCCGGGGCTGGGGTTCGGGCGGGCGCTGGCGGCGGTCTCGCTGGCCGGGCTGGGTGGGGCGTTTACCGACTCGCTGCTTGGCGCGACCGTCCAGGGCATCTACCAGCATCCGGAAAAGGGGATCGAGACCGAAAAGCGTCCGGGGCGGGAGGCCGCGCCCACGCGCGGGTGGGCGGTCTTCAACAACGACGTCGTCAATTTCCTCGCCACGCTGGCCGGCGCTCTGCTGGCGCTGCTATTGGGCTGAACCGTTCCAGGTACGGCGGGCGCGATTCCGACCTGCTCACGCGCCGGTTACCATCCCCATGGATGTTGACAGGATGGCAAACAGATGGTATTATCCTGGTACAGACCATCCACACAGATGGTGCACAGATGGCAAAAGGAGACGCCATGCCTGAAGAAATCGACATCCAGCTGGACCTGCACGCCGATGAGGTGAACCATTTGCTGCGCCAGCTACGGGCGCTATCGCCTGCCCCGGTGGGCGAACTGCTACGCGGCGCGCTGGAGAACGCCTTTGCCCAGGGGCGGGACGCTTCCGCCCAGGTGCGCATCGTCATCGGTGCGGGCCGCGCCCCTGAAGCCTGAAAGGAAGCCACCATGGCCGATACCGAAAAGATCACCATCAACCTGAGTCCCGTCGACCTGGGCAACATCGACCTGTTGGTGGAGCAGGGTTTCTACGCCACCCGCACGGATTTCATCCGCACCGCCATCCGCAACCAGATCGACTCGCACGGCCAGGCCATTCGCGAGGCGGTGCAACGCCGCTCGATCGTGGCCGGCGTGCTGGTGTATGATAAGGGCGATCTGGAAGAGAAGCGCCACCGCAATGAGAAACTGAGCGTGCGCGTGCTGGGGATGTTCATTCTTGAGAACGATGTGACCCCCGACCTGGCGCGAGCGGTCATCACCGAGATCAAGATCTTTGGCGTCTTCAAGGCGCCGGAAGCGGTGAAAGAAGCGCTCAAAGACGTGACCTCCTGAGCCGCGGGCAGACCGGACAGCACAATTCGTACGCCGAGAGGCGATTTTCTGAGATTCAGATTAAGAATTTCAAACCACATCTTGACAAAATTGAACGCCGCTATAGAATATTGATACTGGCCTTCAGTTTTCTTCAAAAGTATTCAGGTGTGTTTTAGAAAATCAAGGCCGACCTAAGAAATCGCCAAACCCTGATGACAGCCGCCACCCACCTGCTGGGAGCCTCCTTTCCCCAATACCTGCGCCCGCTGGACCTCAGCCGCGACCTCAACCGCGTGGCCGACCTGGTGGAGCTGTGTTTCGCCGAGCGGCTGGATAGCGACGGCCGCCGCTATGTGCGCCAGATGCGCCAGGCGGCCCGCAACCCCGCCCTGCTGGGCCTGACACGCGTCAACCCGGCCTTCAGCGGCTTCGTGTGGGAGGAGGGCGGCGCGCTGCTCGGCAACCTCAACCTGCTGCCGGTCTGGGCGATGGGCCAGCGCGCTTATTTGATCGCCAACGTGGCTGTCCACCCGCAGCACCGGCGGCGCGGCATCGCCCGCGCCCTCACCGAGGCCGCCCTGGATGCGGCCGAAAACCAGGGCATCCGCCGCGCCTGGCTGCAGGCGGACGCGGACAATGAGGGGGCGCAGGCCCTTTACCGCAGGCTTGGTTTCCAGGAGAAGGTTCGCCGCACCACCTGGCATCTGCTGCACCTTTCGGACGCGGCAGCCACGCCGCCCGGTATCCGGACCGAGCCGCGCCGGCGGGCGGACTGGGTCGCCCAGCGCCGCTGGCTGGCGCTGACCTACCCGCCAGCGGTCTCCTGGCATCTTCCGTTGGACCGCAAGGCGCTTGACCCCGGCCTGCGCGGCTCGCTGGCGCGCCTGTTGAGCGATCGCGACCTCAGGCAGTGGTCGGCGCTGGCCGGCACAGAACTGCTGGGCGTGCTGGCCTGGCAGTCCTCCCACCTGCAGGCCGATTGGCTGTGGCTGGCGGCCGCCCCGGAACGCGCTGCCAACGTACTGGCGGCGCTGGCGCCGGCGGCCCGGCGCGCCACCCCCGCCCACCGCAAACTGGCCCTCGACCTGCCGGCCGGTGACAACGAAGAAGCCCTCCAACGGCTTGGCTTTGAGGCCCACCAGACCCTGGTCTGGATGCAGTTGGAACTGTAGCCGGTCCTCATCCATTCGTATCATCCCAGAAGGAGCAGAGCATGCTTGGCACCGTAGTTATCGAAAACCTGAGCAAGACTTATCACACCAAACAACGCAAGGGGCTGTTCAAATCCATCCCGCGCGACGTGGAATCCCTCAAGGGCATCTCGCTGGAGGTTGAAGAGGGCGAGATCTTCGGGCTGCTGGGCCCCAATGGGGCTGGCAAGACCACGATGATCAAGATCCTCAGCACCCTGCTGCTGCCCAGCAGCGGCAGCGCCCGCCTGAACGGCTACGACGTGGTGGCCGACGATAACGCCGTGCGTGCCACCGTCGGCTGCATGCTGATGGGCGACCGCGGCCTGTATTGGAAACTGACCGGCCGCGAGAACCTGATCTACTTTGGCGCGCTGTATCATTATTCCCCCGCCGACCGCAAACGCCGCGCCCAGGAGATCATCGACATGCTCGAACTGGGCGATCTGGCTGATCGTTCGGTGGAGACGTACTCCTCCGGCCAGAAGATGAAACTGGCTTTCGGCAAGTCGCTGATCAACGACGCGCCGCTGCTCATCCTGGACGAGCCGACCAACACCCTGGACGTGCCCTCGGCGAGCGAACTGCGCGCCATCGTGCGCCAGAAGAATCAGCAGGAAGGCAAGACCATCATCTACACCACCCACATCATGGCCGAGGCCGAAACCCTGTGTGACCGGGTGGCGATCATCGACTACGGTCAGTTGCTGGCCATCGGCCGGGTGCCGGAACTGAAGGCTTCGCTGGGCCGCGAGCACATCACCCGCATCGCCGGCGTCATCCCCTCCAAAGCGGTCGAGGCGGTCAAAGCCCTGCCGGCCGTCAGCCAGGCCACCCTGGGCAGCGTGGACGGCGTGGCCGAACTGACCGTGATGAGCCACAACGGGGCCGATACGCTGGCGCGCCTGATCGAAGTGCTTGGCCAGATCGGGGCGACCATCCAGAAGATCACCCCGCAGGATGTGACCCTGGAAGACGTGTTCATCGCCAAGACCGGGCGCACGCTGGCCGAGAACACCGCCGTGGAAACCGGCGCCAAGAAGTAGGAGGCTGCCATGACCGCCATCTCCCTGCCCGCCCGCAAGCCCGGCAAAGCCAGCCCGGCCACGCTGGTGAGCGCCACCTTTGCCACCGTGCGCGCCCGCCTGCTCATCGTCAGCCGCTACAAAGGGCAATTGTTCAACGAGATCCTTACGCCCATCGTGCTGGCCGCCATGCCCATCCTGCTGGGACGCGCCACCGCCGGGGATCGGGCCGCCGAAGTCTTCCTCGCCAACACCGGCACGGCCAACTACGTCGGGTTCATGCTCATTGGTTCGGCCACATTTGTCATCGTCTCCAATGCTTTCTGGCATATCGCCAACTGGCTGCGCTGGGAGATGGAGACCGGCACGCTCGAATCCATCTACCTGACGCCCACGCACCGGGTGTTCGTGGCGGCCGGCACCGGCATCTACAGCACCAGCCGCTCGACCGTCGGCGCGTTCGTGGCTTACCTGATCGGCTCGGCCATCATGGGCATCAACCCTTTCCAGGGGGATTTGCTCATCGCCTTCCTCTTCATCCTGTGCGGGCTGATTCCGCTCTTTGGCATGACCCTCTTCTACGGCGCGCTGGTGCTCAAACTCAAGGAAGCCAACGCCATGCTCAACCTGATGCAGTGGGTGGTCAACTTCCTCATGGGCGTGTTCTTCCCCATCACTGTCATGCCCGCCGCCGCCCAACTGGTCGCCAAACTCTTCCCACCCACCTGGATGACCAACGGCGTGCGCTCGGCCATGCTGGGCGTGGGCTACTTCTTCGGCGAATGGTACCTGGACCTGGCGGTGCTGTGGTTCTTCATGCTGGCCGCGCCAATGCTGGGCATCTGGGCCTTCAAGAAGATCGAGAACAGCGTGCGCCGCAACGAGGGCGTGGGCCAGTTTTAGGTCAATCGCCATGAGATCTACACAGGAGTTGAGAGCTCAACCTTCGCAAGGACAAAGGAAATCCCAATGACCGCCATCACCCCCACCCACCAAAAACCGACCAACGCCCAGGTGTTCTCTACCTTCTGGGCGATGGTGCGCAAGGAACTCACCGTGCTGTCGCGCTACCCGGTGGATTTCATCGCTTCGTTCGTCCAGATCTTCATCATCGTCGCCATCTTTACCCTCGCTGGCCTGACCTTCAGCGAAACCGGCCAGGCCAGCGAGGCCACCTCCGGCGTGGTGGTCTACGGCTTCGTGATGTTCATGTTCGTTAGCGATACACTCTGGACCATCGGTTTCAACGTGCGCCACGAGCAGGTGCAGGGCACGCTGGAGCAGCTCTACCTCAGCCCGGCCAGCAAGTTCGCCAGCCTCATCGCCCGCGTCGCCCACCTGCTGATCTGGACCAGCCTGCTCTCGCTGACAAGTGCCCTCATCATGCGCGCGATGCTCGGCAGCCTGCCGGTCAACAACCTCGGCCTGGCATTGGGCCTGCTGGCCTTCATCCTTTCTGGCACCTTCGGCATCGGTTTCGCCTTCGCCGCCCTCACCCTGCGGGTGAAAGAAGCCGCCAACTCGCTGGTCAACATGTTCCAGTTCGTATTCATGATCCTGGGGGCGTGCTTCTTCCCGTTCGGCGCCCTGCCGGAATGGATGCGCTGGATCTCGCGCCTGATTCCGACAGCCTACGGGGTGGATATCTTCCGCTCGACGCTGATGGGCTACCCGGCAGGCTTCCCCGAACTGGCCCCCGTCAACGTGGAGATCGTCATCGTGGTCGTTTTCGGGCTGGTAATGCCGGTGCTGGGCTATTGGCTGTTCCGCGGGGCCGAGCGCCACGCCCGCGAGAAGGGCAGTTTGGGGGAGTTCTAGTGGGGGCGACGGGAGTTGCTGCACAACCCTTGCGTCGCCCCCACCGAATTCCTCCGGGCCGCCTACGGTACAATTCCCGCCATGCGTAACCCAGCGGATGCCGTCATCAAAACCACGCTAGAAACCGCCCGCGTCATCGCCGTTGTCGGCCATTCCGACGACCCCAATCGTACTTCCTACCAGATCGCCCAGTACCTGCGCCGCGCCGGATACACGGTCTACCCGGTAAATCCGGCCGTGCAGTCCATCGACGGACAGCCCTCGTACCCCAGCCTGGCCGACGTGCCCGAACCCATCGACATCGTCGATGTCTTCCGCCGCAGCGAATACCTGGCCGGTGTGGTGGAAGAAGCCATTGCGGTGGGCGCCAAATCCGTGTGGGCGCAGCTGGGCGTGTATGACGAAGCCGCCGGGGAAGCCGCCGAGCGCGCCGGCCTGACGATGGTGATGGATGCCTGCATCAAGGTGGAACATGTGCGCCTGGGCATCCCGCGATGGCGCAACCACTGACCCGTGACCGATTCCGAACCCACCCCGCCGGTCAAATCCTCCGGCCGCAAGATTCTTGTCGTGCTGAGGCGTTACTTCGCGCCACAGTGGCGGCACTCGCTGCTGCTGCTCCTCCTGTTGCTGGCGGGCATCGCCCTGCAACTCATCAACCCCTGGCTGCTCGGCCAGTTCATTGACGAAGCCATAGCCGGCGCGCCGCTCAACACCCTGCTGAAACTGGCGGGGTTGTTCCTCGGCTTTGCCCTGCTGCGCCAACTTGACACGGTGGCCGAAGCCTTCCTAGCCGCCAACATCGGCCTGCGGGCCACCAACGCCCTGCGCGCCGACCTGGCGCGGCACTGCCTCAACCTCGATATGGCCTTCCACAACGCCCGCACGCCGGGCGAAATGATCGAGCGCATCGACGGCGACGTGGACAGACTGAACAATTTCTTCGCCCGCTTCGTCATCGACCTTCTGGGCAATTTTCTCCTGCTCATCGGGGTGCTGATTCTGGTGTGGCGCATTCACTGGCAGTTGGGCGCGGCGCTTACCTCCTTCAGCTTGGTGACCTTTGTGCTGCTCAACCGGCTGCGCGACATCGGCGTGCCTTATTTCCGCGACGCGCGCCAGGCAAATGCCATGCTGTACGGCTTTATCGAAGAACGGCTGAGCGGCACCGAGGATATCCGCGCCAACGGCGGCGTGGCGTATGTGATGCGCCGCCTGCTGGAACACGCCCGCCGCCTGTTTCGCGCCGACCTCAAAGCCAGCCTGATGTCCTTCTCCGTATTTGGTTTCACCCGCGCCCTGTTCATGGCCGGCACGGGCGTGGCGCTGGGGTTGAGCGCCTTTCTGTATCTGGAAGGCGCGCTCACCATTGGCGCGGTGTACCTCGCCTACCGCTACACTGAGATCCTGTTGCAACCCATCGAGGTCATCAACCGCCAGATCCAGGACCTGCAGCAGGCCGGGGCCAGCGTGGCGCGGGTGCAGGAACTGCTGAACCGCAGCTCCCGTATTCAGGACAGCGGTACAACGCCCCTGCCGCAGAGCGGCGCGCTGCCGGTAGAGTTTGAAAACCTCACCTTCGGCTACATCGACGACGACAACGCCAGCGGCGCGCCGCTGGAACTGGTGCTGCGCGGCCTCTCCTTCACCCTGCCCGCCGGTTCGGTCACCGGCCTGCTGGGGCGCACCGGTTCCGGCAAGACCACCCTCAGCCGCATGGTGTTCCGCGCCTATGACCCCACCGGGGGCGCGGTGCGGCTGGGCGGGCTGGACCTGCGCGCCGCGCCGCTGGCGGATGTGCGCCGCTCTATCGGCGTGGTGACGCAGGAAATCCAGTTGTTCCATGCCAGCCTGCGCGACAACCTGACGCTGTTTGACCCGGTCGTGCCGGATGCCCAGATCGAAAGCGTGATTCGCGAACTGGGCCTCGGCAACTGGCTCGATAGCCTGCCGGAGGGCCTGAACACCCTGCTGCAACCAGGCGGAGGCGGCCTCTCGGCCGGGGAGGCGCAACTGCTGGCTTTTGTGCGCGTGTTCCTCTCCGAGCCGCAGGTGGTGGTGCTGGACGAAGCCTCCTCGCGGTTGGACCCGGCCACCGAGCGCCTGCTGGAACAGGCCATCACGCGCCTGCTGAGCGGGCGCACCGGCATCATCATCGCCCACCGGCTGGGCACCATCGAGCGCGTGGATAACGTGATGATTCTGGAGCGGGGTGAGATTCTGGAGTTCGGGCCGCGCGCCGCCCTGGCCGCCGACCCGGCCTCGCGCTTTTCGCAATTGCTGGCCGCGGGCCTGGAAGAGGCCCTCGTATGACCTCCGCCTCCGACCGCGCCCATGAGTGGCGCACCTGGCGCTACATGGTCGAACTGGCGCGTTACAAACCCTGGCTCTACGCGCTGGAAGTGCTGTTCAACCCCGTCCTGTTCTACTTCGTCCCGCTCATCCCCGCGCTCATCGTGCGCCAGTTGCTGGACGGCCTCACCGGCAGCGCCCCGGCCGAGCTGAACATCTGGGGGTTGGTGACGCTGTTCAGTGGCGTCTGGCTGATGCGCCATGCATTCAATGTGGTTGCCATCGTCACCGATATCGGCTTAAATCATGTAGGAATCGCCCTTTTGCGCCGTAACCTGCTCAACTTCGTGCTCCAGCAGCCCGGCGCACGCGCCCTGCCGCACTCCCCCGGCGAGGCCATCAGCCGATTCCGTGATGACACGGAAAGCATCCCCAATTTCCTTGCCTGGACTATGGACCCGGTAGTGCAGGTACTGGTCATGATTACGGGCCTTGCCACCCTCGCCAGCATTAATTCTCTGATCACCGTGGCCGTCGTCCTCCCCATCCTCGTCACGCTGGTCATCGTCAACAACGCCACCAAACGTATCCGGCGCTACCGCGAGGCGGCGCGCGAGGCGGCAGGCGGCGTGACAGACTTCCTCGGCGAGACCTTCGGCGCAGTGATGGCGATACAGATTGCCGGTACACAGGAACACGTCATACGCCATTTCGAACAACGCAACGAAAAACGCCGCAAGACCGCCCTCGCCGACCTGGTGTTCAGCCAGGCGCTGCAAACCTTCACCTTCAACTCCGCCAGCCTCGGCACCGGCATCCTTCTGTTGGTGGCGGCGCGCTCCATGCAGGGCGGGGCAGGCACGTTCACCGTCGGAGACTTCTCCCTTTTCGTGTCCTACCTCGGCTGGCTCACCATCGTCACCTCAATGTTCGGTAATTTTCTGATTCTCTACCGCCAGACCGGTGTCTCCGTCAAACGCCTCATGGAACTGATGCCCGGCGCGCCGCCCTCCCGGCTGGTGGAGCACAACCCCATCCATTTCACCGGCAGCCTGCCGCCCTTGCCCCAACCGCGTGCCGCCGAGCCGCTGCAACGGTTAAGTGTGCGCGGCCTCTCCTACACCTACCCCGGTAGCAGCCATGGTGTGCGGGGCATTGACCTTGACCTTGAGAGAGGGTCGTTCACCGTCATCACCGGCCGTATCGGCTCGGGCAAGACCACCCTGCTGCGCGCCCTGCTGGGCCTGCTGCCGCCGGACGCCGGCGAGGTGACCTGGAACGGACGGCGGGTGGAGGACCCGGCGGCCTTCTTCAGCCCGCCGCACGGCGCGTACACCCCGCAGGCGCCGCGCCTGTTCAGCGAGACACTGAAGGACAACGTGCTGATGGGTCTGGAAGGCGAGGAAGCGGATTTTGATGCCGCCATTCACGCCGCGGTCTTTGAACGCGACCTCGCCGAACTGGCACATGGCGCCGATACGCTGGTGGGGGTGCGTGGCACCCGGCTTTCCGGCGGGCAGGTGCAGCGCACCGCCGCAGCGCGCATGTTCGTGCGCCGACCGGAACTATTGGTTTTCGATGACCTTTCCAGCGCCCTGGACGTGGACACCGAGCGCCTGTTGTGGGAGCGGCTGTTCGCCAAGTCGGGCCACACCTGCCTGGTGGTCAGCCATCGGCGCGCCGCGCTGCGGCGCGCCAGCCATATCATCGTCTTGAGCGAGGGACGCATCGCCACACAAGGCACGCTGAACGAGCTACTGCAATCCAGCGCGGAATTCCAGCGATTGTGGGAAGGCGACCTGGGCGCAGCGCAGCCAGCGCCGGAATCCGACACCGCCCCGGCTTGAACTCCCCCGCCATGTCCACCACAACTGACCGCACGCACGAGTGGCCCACCTGGCGTTACGTCTTCCATCTGGCGCGCTACAAACTCTGGTTGTATCTCGCCTCCGGCTTCTTCGCCAGCATCATGTTCTACGTCTTCCCGCTCATCCCGGCGCTCATCGTGCGCCGGCTGCTGGACGGCCTGACCGGCGGCGCCCTGCTGGCAGTGGACGTCTGGGGGCTGGTGACGCTGTTCGTAGTCGTTTGGTTCGGGCGCTTCTTGTTCATCCTGTTCGCCGTACTGACCGAAGGCAGCCTACACAACGTCATCAACACTCTGCTGCGGCGCAACCTGCTCAACTTCGTCCTGCAGCAGCCGGGGGCGCGCGCCCTGCCGCATTCGCCGGGCGAGGCCATCAGCCGCTTCCGTGAGGATGTCGAGAACATGCCCGCTTTCCTCTCCTGGACTCTGGACCCCGTCGGACAGGCCGTCGTGATGATCGCCGGATTAAGCACGCTCGCCAGTATCAATCCACTGATTACAGTGGCGGTCGTTATCCCGATTCTCATCACGCTGGCGATCGTCAACAACGCCAGCAAGCGTATCCGGCGTTACCGCGAGGCGGCGCGCGCAGCAGCGGGCAGCGTCACCGACTTCCTGGGCGAGACCTTTGGCGCGGTGATGGCGATACAAATCGCCGGCACGCAGGAGCACGTCATCCGTCACTTTGAACAGCGCAACGAGATACGGCGCAAAACCGCGCTGGCCGACCTGCTGTTCAGTCAGGCGCTCGAAACATTCACCTTTAACTCGGCCAATCTGGGCACGGGAATCCTTTTGCTGGTGGCGGCCAGCGCAATGCAGGGCGGGGCCGGCGTCTTCACCGTGGGGGACTTTTCGCTTTTCGTCTCCTACCTCGGCTGGCTCACCGTCGTGACCTCCATGTTCGGCTCGTACCTGATTCGCTACCGTCAGACCGGCGTCTCCATCAAGCGCCTGATGGAACTGATGCCCGGCGCGGCGCCGGAACGACTGGTGGCACACAACCCGATTCACCTCACGGGCGACTTGCCGCCGCTGCCGCAACCCGCAACTGCCGAACCGCTGCAGCGGTTGCGCGTGCGCGGCCTCACCTATGTTTACCCCGGCAGCGAGCATGGCGTACACGATATCAGTTTGGACATCCGGAAGGGGTCGTTCACCGTCATCACCGGCCGCATCGGCTCCGGCAAGAGCACCCTGCTGCGCGCCCTGCTCGGTCTGCTGCCTGCGGATGGCGGCGAAGTGACCTGGAACGACAATCTGGTAGACAATGCGGCCGCTTTCTTCACCCCGCCGCACAGCGCCTACACGCCGCAGTCGCCGCGCCTGTTCAGCGAGAGTTTGAAAGCAAATATCCTGATGGGCCTGCCCGAAGTCGACCTTGAAGCCGCGATCTACAATGCCGTGTTCGAGCGCGACCTGACCGAACTGGCACATGGCGCCGAGACCCTGGTGGGGCCGCGCGGCACGCGCCTCTCCGGTGGGCAGGTGCAGCGCACCGCCGCGGCGCGCATGTTTGTGCGCCGGCCGGAACTATTGGTTTTCGACGACCTCTCCAGCGCGCTGGATGTGGAAACCGAGCGCATTCTGTGGGAGCGTGCCTTCGTTCAGCCGGGCCAGACCTGCCTGGTGGTCAGCCACCGCCGGGCAGCGCTGCGGCGCGCCGGCCACATCATCGTCCTGGAAGAAGGCCGCATTGCCGCCCAGGGCGCGCTGGACGAACTCCTGCAATCCAGCGCGGAATTCCAGCGATTGTGGGAAGGCGACCTGGGCACGCCAGCCGGGGCGGAACCAGAAGAATGAAAACGCGCTCCCCGGCCGGGGAGCGCGCGATTTAATGACGGGGACTGCGGCGCTTACCAATCCGTGTCGTCGTCCTTGTTGCGGCGGTTGACGGTGGAATAGTTGGCCGCGCCGATGATGCCCAGCATCAGCCCGGAAACCTGGGCGCCATAGGCCAGGAAACTGAGCAGGAACGAGTTTTCGATGAACTTGAGCACGACCATGAACGGCAGGACAAACCCCAGCACGACCAGGATCAACCCGATCAGGATCAGATTGCGCGGGCTAATTCTGCTCGGGATCATGGAGCCAGCAAAGTGTGTAGTGGCTGGGGACCGGTTCGAATTCGGGCGGCATTTTCACGTCGCACACGCCTTCGATGATGTACGGACAGCGCGGGTGGAAGCGGCAGCCTTCCGGCGGCTTCACCAGGCTGGGCGGCTCGCCGGGCGGCACCTGCTTGAACGTCAGGGCGTTGTCGGCGTCCGGGTCTGAGGTGGCGGCCAGCAGCGCCTCGCTGTAGGGGTGCATCTGCTTAGCGAGCAGGCTATCCACCTCGGCCTTCTCGATGATCTGCCCGGCGTACATCACGAAGATGCGCTCCGAGAAATAGCGCACGGTCGAGAGGTCGTGGGTGATGTAGATCACGGCCAGGTCGTGGCTTTCCTGCAGGGCGCTCATGAGGCGCAGGATCTCCACGCGCACCGAGGCATCCAGCATGGAAACCGGCTCATCGGCCACGATGAGCCGGGGCTGGAGGATCATGGCGCGGGCGATGACGATGCGCTGCTGCTGCCCGCCGCTGATCTGGTGCGGGAACTTGGGCAGGAACTCCGCCTGGGGCGTCAGTTTGACCTCTTCCAGCGCCTTCATGATGCGGTCGCGGCGTTCCTGCTTGGAGGACACGCCGTTGATGATCAGCGGTTCTTCCAGGATGCGCTCGATGCTCATGAAGGGCGGCAGCGCCCCGTAGGGGTCCTGCTGCACGTAGCCCACCTGCGAGCGATACCAATTGAGGCCGGCCTGGCCGACCTCGTTGATGTTCTTGCCGTCGAAAATGATTTCGCCTTCCGTGGGCTTGTGCAGGCCAAGGATGGCCTTCATCAGGCTGGATTTGCCGCAGCCGGACTCGCCCACCACGGCGATGGTCTCGCCGCGGTGCAGGTCCAGGCTCACGCCGTCCACGGCGCGTACGTAGCCGGCATGGCCGAAGCCGAAGCGGCGCAGTTCGAACCACACTCGCAGGTCGCGGATGGAGAGCAGTACTTCCCGGTCCTTGCCTTTTTTGAAGACCGCCGGGGTGGCTTCGTTGAGTTGTTTCTCTACCGTCATGTCCTCTCCTCGCCCTACTCGTGCAGCCAGCACTTTACCAGCCGGCCTTCTTTTTCGAATGTGGGCGGTTCTTGATCGCACTTCTCAAAGCGCATCGGGCAGCGGTCGGCAAAACGGCAGCCGGTGGGTGGGTTGATCAGGCTGGGCGGCTGCCCGGTGATGTACTCCGGTTCGATGGTGGCCCGCAGGCGCGGCACGCTGGCCATCAGTTTGGCGGAGTAGGGGTGCAGCGGAGCGTTGAAGAAGCGGCGCGAATCGCCGACCTCCACAATCTGCCCGGCATACATCACGACCACCCGGTCGGCCAATTCGCTGGAGGTGGCGATATCGTGCGTGATGAGGATGAAACTGGTCGCCATCTCCTGCTTGATGCGCTTGAGCAGATTCATGATGTTGGCCTGCGTCAGCAGGTCAAGCGCCGAGGTCGGCTCATCCAGGACAATGAGTTCCGGCACGGTGACCAGCGACATGGCGATGGCCACGCGCTGGCGCATGCCGCCGCTCAGTTCAAAAGCATAGCGCTCGGCGAAATCCACCGGCACACCGACGCGTTTGAACATCTCGCGCGCCTGGTTGAGGGCATCTTCTTTTCGGAAGCCGTGATGCACAATCATGGGTTCGGCCACCTGGTCGCCCACCCGCAAGACCGGGTTGAGCGAGTTCATGGCCGCCTGCGGCACCAGCGACATCTTCACCCAGCGCACTTTCTGCCGGTATTCTTCCTCTTCCATCTCCATCAGTTCGACGCCGTTGAGATAGATCTTGCCGCTGTAGTGCTCCACGTTGCGCGGCAGCAGCCGCAGGATGGCTTTGGCAAACGAGCTCTTGCCGCAGCCCGATTCGCCGATGATCACCACGGCTTCGTTGGGGTTCATCGTAAAACTGACGCCGTCCACCGCCTGCACCACGCCCTTGCCGGCCCGGAAGTACAGTTTGAGGTCTTCGACGCGCAGCAGAGTATTTTCTGCCATGTTGTTAGACACCTCTTAATCTTGGATTGAAGACTCGGTCCATGGCAAAACCGACCATGGCGAACGACAGACCGGTGAACATCAACAGCACCGCCGGCTGCAGAATCCAGTAGTAGAACCCGTTGTAGAGCGCGGCGTTGTTGTTGGCGTCGTTGATCATTTTGCCCCAGGTGGGCAGGACCGGGTCGCCCAGGCCCAGGACGGCCAGGGTGGCCTCCAGGAACACGAAGGCCGGGATGCCCAGCACCAGGCCGGGGATGAGCAGGGGTATGATGCGCGGGATGAGGTACTGGAACACGATGCGCATGTTGCTGGCGCCGTAAGCGCGCGCGGCTTCGATATAAGGCGATTCTTTGACCTGCAGGAAGATAGCCCGGTAGCTCTTGATGCTGGCGTTGAAGATGCTGAGCAGGATGGTGACGCCCAGCATGGTCCAGATGCTGCGGGAGTAAAAGACGCCGACCATGATGAGGATGTTCAGGAAGGGCAACACCAGGTTGACCTCGGTGATGCGCTGGATGAGTTCATCCAGCCACGAGCCGAACCACACCCCGATGGCGGCGATGATCATGGTGACCACCGACGTGCCAAAGGAAGCCAGGGTGCCGAAAGCCAGCGCCACCGGCGTGCCCCACAGCATGGCCACGCCCAGGTCGCGGCGGAAATGGTCGGTGCCGAACCAGCCGGACACCAGGCCGTGCATCACGAATTCGCTGCTCACGATGGTATCGCCGTCTTCAAAAGTCAGCGCATCCATCACCAGCGTATACGTGCCTTTGAGCGGCTTCACTTCCTCGGAGTTCGGGTCGGCGAACAGGCCCTGGTTGGCGGGCAGGCCGCCCAGGCGGCGCTGCAATTTGGTGTCCTGGCCGAAGCGGTAGGTCTCCGATTGAGTGATGCCCAGGTCGGTCACGCGCACTTCACGGCCATCCGGCGTGATCCAGGTGAAGGAAATGAAGGGTTTCTTCGTGGCGTAATCGGATTTCAGGTAGACGATCAGTTCCTGGGGGAATTTATCCGCCTGGAAATCGAACGTGTAGGTGATGATGGTGTTCGTGCCGCCGTTTTCACGCGGCGTATCCGTGCGGGTGACGTTTTCGTCGGCTTCGGTGTACTGGAAGGAAATAGGCAGGGCTTCCTTGGTGAACCAGTTGTACCAGAGCGGCGGCACGTTACGCGGGTTCTGCCGCCAATGCTCTTCGCCGCCGCGCCACAAGGCGATGGCCTCATTGTAGGGAATGGCGATGGGGGCATAGATGCCGACCCCCAGCAGGATCAGGATGAGGATACCGCCGAGCAGGGCGGAGGGATAACCCGCCAGTTGGCGAAATGCGCTTTTCAGTGCTTGCATGTTTGTTTACCTCGTTTAGCCGCCGATTTTGACGCGCGGGTCGACCACGGCGTACAGGAAGTCCAGGATGAAGACCGTGAACGCCAGCAGATAGGCATAGATGATGGTGAGTCCGACGATGACCGGCGTATCGAACAGGCCGATGGCGCGGAAGGCCGTGCGGCCCAGGCCCGGCCAGGAAAAGACCGTCTCGGTGACGATGGCGCCGGTCCACAGCCCGATGACCAGCAGGCCGAAGTTGGTGATGATGGTCGGCAGGGTCGGGCGCAGGATGTAGCGGGTCTCCACATCGCGGCTGGCGAGGCCCTTGGCCTTCGCCATTTCCACGTAGTCTTCGCTGGAATAGATGAGGAAGAACGTGCGCCAGTTGTAGATACTGATGAACAGCGAGCTGATGATGATAGCGCTGGAGGGCAGGATGAGATGCTTCATCACGTTGAGGGCGTAGTCCAGCTTGTTGGTGGGCGGCGGCGCATCCAGCATGCCGCCAAAGGGCAGCACCCGGAAGATGGCGGCGAAGATGAGGATGAAGAACACGCCGTAGAACCAGGGCGGGGCCGAGGAGGTGGGCGAAAGCGCCACGGTCACCTTATCCCAGATGCTGCCGTAATGGCGCGAAAGGCTGAGGGCGATGAAGATGCTGCCGAAGAACAGGAACATGTTGGAGAAGCCCATCAGCAGCAGTGTGGGGGCCAGCCGTTCCAGGATGATCAGGCGCACCTGGCGCGAGCCGGAGTCGCTGCTCATGTTCTGGGCGCGGCCCAACTCCATCTGCAGGGCGTTGGTGAGATAAACAACGCTGCGGATGGCGAAGGGTTCGTTCAGATGCAGGCGCTCTTCCTCCCTCAAAACTTCAGACTCGAAATACTTGTTCTGTTCTGCGGGGGTCAGAGTCCGGTAGAGCGGGTCGCGGCGCAGGCGCTGGGAGATGCCTTCGCGAATCTCGCCGCGCAGGATCTGGTCAACGTAGCCGCCCATGTTAGCGATCAGGATGGTGAGGTACACGCCGATGACGACCGTGATGAAAAGCATCACCAGCTTAACCCCGCTGTATTTGGCGACGCGCACGATGGATTGCAACGCCGGGCTGAGACGGCGGCGGGGCGCGGCTTCGGCGCCGGGTTGGGTCTGAATTTCAACGCTCATGGCAACAACCTCTTTCTCCTGGTTTTGTACACGCACCTGCGTTGGCGTCTGCTTTGCGAAAACCTCAAACGCGGCTGTTCAACAGCCAGCGTTCAGGTTTGAAGTTTTCGCAAAACCGCAGCGGATATCTGGCGGCAGGTTCAAGACAGGGGCAAGGCCAATGGCCTTGCCCCTGTCTTTGGTACAGTGTGGTGCTAGGCGCAGCGAACCTTACTCGGTAACGAACTCGAAGGTCGCAAACGCCGGTACGCTGACCGGGATGGCCACAACAGCCACTTCGAGCTTGTTGGAGCCAGCTCCCAGGGCGGTGGTGGCATCGGCGCTCAGGGTGACGGTGTACTGGCCGTCAGCCACTGCCGTAGCCTGGCCCACTTCAACGATCTCGCCGGCGGAGTTGTACAGGATGTACTTCACCGAGGCGATCTCGCTCTGCGGGTAGGCTTCGCCTTCGAAGGTCACGAAGACGTCGAAGGTGGCTTCCGTGCCGACAGTCACGCGGGCAAGCCCGTCGATCTCGGCCGTGGCGATCTTGGGAGCGGCAAAGCCGGCCCACTTGTCAGCCAGGTCGATGTAGTTCGGGTTGCCCACCAGCACGGCCTGCTTCTCGACCAGGAAGACCTGGGAGAGAATGTACGGGCCGGAGCCGACCCAGAAGTGGCCGTACTGGGCGTAGAACGCGTCCAGGTTGGCGTAGCGGGCCGCAGCCTCTTCCGGGGTGATGTACATGCCCAGCGTGGCGCTGAACGGGATGGTGCCGGCGCCAGCCAGCGTGTCCAGGTTGGCCTTCAGGACTTCCAGGCTCGGGCCGCCGATGAAGTTGGTCCACTCGACTTCGGCGGCTTCGGCCTTGTCAGCCGTGTACGCCAGTTCGCCGGCGGCTTCAGCCGCGTTGGCCACCGCGATGGTGTGCCAAGGAGCCTCGCCGTAGCCGTACTGCGGCCACATGGTTGTCACGTTCAGTTCGGCATCGGAAACCCACACGTCGGTGTAGAACTCAACCACGAGCGGGTCTTCGGAAGCGATTCTGAAGCCCTTGAAACCAGCCTTGAAGGCTTCCAGGTTGCCGGCGATGGATTCGTCGAACAGCGGGGAGCCTTCGGTGCCGGAGGCAAAGGTCATGATCATGCCCATGACGATGTCAGCCACATCGAACTGGCTGCCGTCGTGCCACTGGATGTCGTACAGCTCGGCCGGGTAGGTGGCCACGCTCTTGACCACAGCGGTCAGGCCATCCGGGTAGGCTTCGCCCACGGTGATGAAGGTCTCGGTCTCGGGATTCCAGTCGATCCAGGCGTCAGCCGGGACGTTGTTGGCATCCGTGAAGGAGAGGGTCACCCAGTCGTAGGTGGCGCCCACCGGCAGGTCGCCGGCGATGGTGACCTCAGCGCTTTCAATGCGCTGGGGCAGCGCGATGCCGGTGTGCGGGTTGAGCAGCACGCCCGCGTCGCCGGTAGCCAGCTGCCACTGGTTGTCGTACGTCCAGTTGGAGCCGCCGACCGGGTTGGCCGGGTCAACGAACAGGTCGGGGGTACCCCAGTTGAGGTTGCCGCCTTCCTGGTCATCGAAGCGCAGGGTGCGCGGCCAGAGCGGGTTGATGTCCACGCCAGCGGCCAGGTCGAACGCCACGGAGACGTTCGGCTGCCACGGGCTGAAGGCACGACCATCAACGACCCAAACACGATAGTTGTATTTGAAGGTCGACTCGAGGGCCGCCGCCATCATCTCATCGCGCTCTTCCAGCGAAGTGAAGTTGCTGTTGGCCAGGTCGTCGTACAGCAGCAGGTCGGCCTCTTCCAGCGTGTAGCCCTGCCACAGGGTGGTGAAGGCATAGGCGCTGTTGGGCGAGTAGAAGAACTGGAAATCGCCCGCGTCGTTGCGGGAGATGCCGCCCACGCCCCAGGCGCCGGTGTAGATGTGCCACAGGCCGTCGTCGATGTTGCCGGCCACCCAGAGGGCGGAGAGCTCAGACGAGGTGCCGTACTGGCGGGTGACGGTGAAGCCGATCGACTCGAGCTGGTTGGAGACGTAGTCGCCCATCGGCACGCGGGTGCCGTCCGAGTCGGTGCGGATCAACATGATCACGTCCACAGGCTCACCGCCGAAGGTCCATTTGCCATCCGCATCGCGGGTGGCACCCATGGCTTCCATTTCGGCGCTGATCTGGGCATCGGCGCGCTCCACGTCGTACTGGTAGCGGGCTTCCAGGCCACGGATAGTCTCGACGTAGCGGGCATACTCCGGGAACCCGGACACGAGCGAGAAGTACTTCGGCACGGCGTTGCCGCCATAGATTTCCTGGTTGACGAAGTTGCGGTCAATCAGCCAGTTCATGGCCTCGCGAACTTTGGCGTTCGAGAAGGGGTTCAGCTTGCCGGTGGCGGGGAAGGTGTTGCCCTCGAACTCACCCGAGGGGTTGAAGGTGAATTCGTAGTAGATACCGAACTGGAACGAGCGCTCCAGGCCGGCCGCGTCAGCGGCCACGATATCCTGCGGGGTGGACAGGTTGGACGCATAGACGTCGATGGCGCCGGCGGCGATCTGGGTGACCGCAGCGTCAGCGCCCACGATGGTCATCGTGATCTGGTCCAGCCAGCCGCCGTGGCGGGTGGTGGCAGGCACTTCTTCCGGCTCCTCAACTTCGGGCGCCTCAGTGTCCGGGGCCTCAGTGTCCGGGGCCTCAGTGTCCGGCGGGGTCGTGTCTTCAACCACCTCGGTCGGGGTCGCGCAGGCCGACAGCACCATGCTGGCAATCAGCACGAGACCGAACACGGCCATTAAACGATTTCGATACATTTTGTTTCTCCTCCAGAAACATGGTTTGAGATGAGGTAGGGGAACACATCTAGCGGGTATCGTCTACCGGCAACCACCTCCTTCCGACTGGCGCATGGTTGGATTTTGGCCTGGTATTTGGGTACTATCCAAGCCAGAATTATATCCCAATTCGGATAAAAGCAGTTGTATAGACTGGAGACGCGGGTGTGTATCCAGAAAAGAGGGGCGAAGTAGCCCCAGAGTGAATGCCGTTCGGGTTTTTCCGGGCATCGAGTGGGAATTGCTCCAGCGGAGATGTGTTGCGCAGGTTAACAAATTATACACGGAGTGTTACCCCGCCCGTCAACCCCTTTGGGTAATTCTCAGCAACCTCTAAGGTTCAGCGCCCACCGGCATTGCCGGGCCTTCATTATATGGCGCGCCCGGCCGCGCAACGGGGAACCCGCCCCGTGTGCTAAAATCAGCGAATGCCAACCACCAGACACCCTTTCTTCGCTTTCCTAATCCTCCTCCTCGCCGGGCTGGCCCTGGTGGGGTGCAGCGGCCCGGCAGCCGACGGTACGCCGGGCGCGCCTTCCGGCGACCAGACCGTGATTCCGGCACCGCAGGGGTCGCTGCCCACCATCACCGTGTGCCTGGGCGATGCGCCCAACGCCATCCACCCCTACCTGGCGCCCAACATCTGGTCGCGCATGTTCCAGGAAGGGCTGTACCCGTCCGCCTATCACGTGGTGGACAACCAGATCCAGCCCGGCCTGCTGGCGAGCCTGCCCAGCCTGGCGGACGGCTCGGCCAGCATCGCCCAGGTGCCGGTGGCCATGGGCCAGATGGTGCTGACCGCCGACGGTACGCCCCAGCCGCTGGATGTGGGGCTGTACGTCCGCCCGGCCGGCTGCCACAGCGCCAGCTGCGCCGTGCTCTTCAACCCCAACGAGCCCCTGCTGATGGACCAGATGACCGTGACCTTCAAACTGCAAACCGGCCTCTCCTGGGCCGACGGCCAGCCGCTGACGGCCTCCGATTCGGTCTTTGCCTTCCAGTACAACCAGCAGAACTTCGCCACCGCCGGCAACACCCGCCCGGCGTACACCGCCAGTTACACCGCCGCGGATGACGCCACCCTGGTCTGGACCGGCATCCCTGGCACGCTGCCGCGCTCGTACATGACCTATTTCTGGACGCCCCTGCCGCAGCACCTGTGGGAAGGCAAAGAGGTTGTCACCAGCGGCGGGGCGCAGTTGGCGCTGATCGTCCCGGCCAGCTACGGGCCGTACCAACTCGAAAACTGGGATACCGACACCTTTATGCTCTACCCCAGCCCGAACTACAGCGGCCCCAACCCGCAGGGCCGATTCGCCCCGCTGGTATTCCAGGTGGTGGGCACGGACGGCCCGCAGAACGTGGCGCGCCTGCTGAGCGGCGAATGCGACGTGCTGGACGCCAGCAGCCTGCGGGGCGTTGAACCGGAAACCCTCAAGGAGTTGCAGGCGCAGGGCCAGGCCAGCCTGCTGACCAGCAACGCCGGAGCCTGGGAACTGCTGTACTTCGGCATCGTCCCGGCCGCGTACGACGACGGCTACAACCCGGCCAGCGACCGGCCGGATTACTTCGGCGACGTGCGCGTGCGCCGGGCGCTGGCCTTGTGCCTGGACCGGGCCGCCCTGCTGGAGGTTGCGACCGCCGGGAGCGGCAGCGTGATGAACACCTACCTGCAAGCCGGCAACCCGCTCTACAACCCGGAGGCGGCCAGCTACCCGTTTGACCCGGCCGCCGGGATGGCCCTGCTGGAAGAAGCCGGCTGGGCGGCCGGCGGCGACGGACTGCGCCGCGCCCAGGGCGCGCTCAACGTGCCGGACGGCACGCCGCTGACCCTGCGCTACTATGTGGCCGAGAACCCCATCAATGAGGAAGTTGCCGCCCTGCTGGCTGAAGACCTGCGGGCCTGCGGCGTGCAGGTGGAGGTGACCGCCCTGCCGCGCGCTGACTACTACGCCACCGGCGAGGGCACGCCGCTCTTTGGGCGCGGCTTCGATCTGGCGCAGTACACCTGGTCGGTGGATACCTCGCTGGAACCCGCCTGCCACCTGTTCCTGGGCAACTCCATCCCCGGGGCGGAAGGCGAGGCTCATTCACTGGGCTGGTCGGGCTGGAACGTGACCGGCTGGCAGAACGCCGAGTTCGACGACGCCTGCCAGACTGCCCGCGCCGCCCTGCCCGGACAGGCGGCGCATGCCCCCCTGCACCAGAGCGCCCAGGCCATCTTCGCCGACGAACTGCCGGCCATCCCGCTGTTCACGTACGCCCAGTTCGCCCTCACCCGGCCGGACCTGTGCGGCCTGCAGATGGAAGACCTCACCGGCCTGCTCTTTGGCTGGGACGAGGCCCGGCTGTGCACGCCGTAGCGCGGCACGGCGCCTACCTCTGAACGCAAAAACCCCCGATTCCTGTCAGAATCGGGGGTTTTTTGGCGCGTGTGCCTAGGGCAACAGGAAGATGTCGCTCGGCCAGGCGCCCAGTTCGGCCAGGGTTTCCCCACGCGCCCCGCTGACCGGGTCGAAACTGACCAGCGGGGTGGGCTGGCTGGCGTTGCGTTTCTCGGTCACGATCCACAGCACGCCGTCGCGGTCAAAGGCCGCCGTGAACGGGTAGCCTGAAACCTCCACGGATGTGACGGCTTCCAGCGTGGCCAGGTCGATCAGCCAGAAGCGCAGGTCATGGCCGTCGCGGATGCCGTCATCCACCGCCAGCCAGCGGCCGTCCGGCGAAAGGGCCGTGAAGGCGAACCAGCGTTTGGCGGTTGCATCCCGCACACCGAACCACGCCTCCCACCAGGGTTTTGCCTGGGCTTTGGCCTCGGCCCGGTACTGCACCGGCTGGCTGAGGGTCCGGGCGGCCAGGTCGACTTCGGCCAGCGCGCCGGCGTCGCTGTCCAGCACCAGCAGGCGGCCATCCAGGGTGAGCACAAGGCCGTTGCCGACCATGTAGTCCTCCTCGCCCAGCGGCGGGATGTCCAGTTCCCACTGGCTGCCATCTTCGAAGGAAGTCACGCTTACCCGGGCGGCCATGCCGGTGGAGTAGTTATGGCACAGGGCGTACGCCTCGCCCGCCGTGAACGCCAGCGCCACCTGGACCGGAAACGCGCCGCCCTGGCAGAGCACCCAGGTCTGGTCTTCAAAGCCTCCGCGCGCCAGGTCATAGACCATCAGACGGTCGCCCTCGGTCATCGACCAGAGGAACAGCTGGTCGCCTGAAACGCCCTGCAATTGCCAGGCGGTCGTGTAGAACACCCCTTTGGGCAGGTCAAGGATTTCTATTTCTTCACGCGCCAGGGTGCGCCCGGTGGCGGCATCCACCTGGGTGATGTAGAGCGGCCAGTCTTCATCCGGCGGGTAGGTCTCGTCGGCGGCGTATTGCAGGTCTTGCAGGCTGGCTTGGCCCGCCTTGCGCTGTTCCAAAACAACCAGGCGGCCGCCTTGCGCATCCAGCACGGCGCTGACGATGAAGCCCATTTCGGCCGTCCACGACGGGATCTTGTTCCCGAACGGCCAGGCCACCACCTGCGGCGCGGCCAGCACCCGCAACTTCGTCTGCCCGGTGATCCAGCCGCGGTCGACTGCCAGGAAAACGGAGGGAGACGCCGGGTTGGCGGCGCGGGTCTCGGCCGGGCGCGGCCAGGCAGCGGCCAGGGCGGCGGCGGCCACAGCCAGCGCGGCGATCGGAATCCAGAGTACGCGGTTCATGGGTGTTCCTGCCTTTCGTTGGTTTATCTGTAGTACACCGGCCGGGGCAGCGAGGTTCCAGCTCACTCCCGTCCCTCTCTCCGGAATTCCTTCGGAATTCTTGGAGAGGGGAGCCGAACGTGGCGAGATGGGGATGAAGCGCAAGGATTCAGGTGCGCGGCGGCAAAGGGGGCAGGCAGTATAATCGCCCTGATGAGCCAACCTCTCATTCGTGACGAATCTCCCCTCACGCCGCGCAGGCGGGCGGTGATCATCGGCGCGTCGTCCGGCATCGGCGCGGCGCTGGCGCGCAGCCTGGCGCGGCGCGGCTATGCGTTAGCGTTGCTGGCCCGGCGCGCCGACGCGCTGGACGCGCTGTGCCAGGAACTCAACGCCGCGGCGGGCGAAACGCGCGCCGCGGCTTACACCCACGACGTGACGGATTACGAACTGATTCCCGGCCTGTTCCAGAAACTGCTGGCCGACCTGGGGCGCATCGACAGCGTGGTATATGCCGCCGGGGTGATGCCCACGGTGACCTTCACCGAATACAACTTCGATAAAGACAAGGCGATGGCCGACTCGCTCCTGCTGGGGGCGATGGCCTGGCTGGGGCAGGCGGCGACGCTGTTTGAGCGCATGGGCGAAGGCCAGATCGTCGGCATCTCCTCGGCGGCAGGCGACCGCGGGCGCGTCCTCAACCCCGGCTACGCCGCTTCCAAAGCAGGGTTCAGCGCTTACCTCGAATCGTTGCGCAACCGGCTGACGCGCCGCGGTGTGAACGTGCTCACCGTCAAGCCCGGCCGGGTGGACACCGAGATGATGCGCGGCGCGGGCATCACCCGCGGACTGTACCCGGCTGACAAGACCGCCGAAGCCATCGCCCGCGCCATGCACAAACGTAAGCAGGTGGTCTACATCCCCGGCTGGTACCGCTGGCTGATGCTCGCCATCATCCACACGCCCTCGTTCGTTTTTCGAAGGCTGAAGTTTTGAGCAAATTGAATGGCCGCACCCCGACCCTGCCCGCCGACCGGCTGGCGCGGGTCGAGAATTTCGGCCACTCGTTGGCCGCGCCGGGATACGTCTTCCGCCCGACCCACGCCGGGCAGGTGGCGGACCTGTTCAAGGCCGCCCGCAAAGAGGGCTTCAGCATCGGCCTGCGCGGCGCCGGGCGCAGTTATGGCGATGCGGCCATCAACCGCGGCCAGGCAGTGCTGGACCTCAGCCGCATGCGCCGCGCCCTCGCCTGGGACCCGCAGACCGGCATCCTCAAGGTGGAGCCCGGCTTCACCATCCAGAACCTGTGGCAGTACACGCTCGAAGACGGCTGGTGGGGACCGGTGATGCCGGGCACGATGTTCCCCACGCTCGGCGGCTGCCTCGCCGCCAACATCCACGGCAAGAACAACTGGCAGGCCGGGCCCATCGGCGAGCACGTGCTGGAGTTCACCGCCCTGCTGCCCAACGGCAAAGAAGTGACCTGCACGCCGAAGAAGAACGCCGATCTGTTCCACGCCATGATCGGCGGCATGGGCCTGCTGGGCGTCTTCACCTCCATAACGCTGCAACTCAAGAAAGTGTATTCCGGCTACCTGGACGTGCACGCCTGGGCCGAGCCGGACCTGGAACGGGTACTGGCCGCCACCGACGAGAACAAGGAACATGACTACATCGTGGGCTGGGTGGATTGCACCGCCGGCGGCCGCGGCCTGGGGCGCGGCCAGATGCACAGCGCCGACTACCTGCCGCCCGGCGCCGACCCCGACCCGGCGCAATCGCTGCGCGCAGAATATCAGGCGCTCTCGCCCAACCTGTTCGGCATCCTGCCGCGCTCGGTCATCCACCAGTTCATGAAACTCGCCTTCCACAACCCCGGCATGCGCCTGGTGAACACCGCCAAATACACCCTCAACCGCACCCTCGGCCACGACAAACGCTACCCGCAGACCTTCGTGGCGTTCAACTTCCTGCTCGACTATGTGCCGGACTGGGAGCGCGGCTACGGCCGCGGCGGCCTGATCCAATATCAGACCTTCCTGCCCAAAGAGGCCGCGGCGGACTCCTGGCGCGAGATGCTGCGCCTGTGCCAGCGGCGCGGCCTGCCGTCCTACCTCGGCGTGGTTAAGCGCCACCGGCCGGACAAGTTCCTGCTGAGCCACGCGCTGGACGGCTTCTCGCTGGCGCTGGATTTCAAGGTCACCGACCGCAACCGCCACAGACTGCGCGCCCTCACCGCCGACCTGAATCGCATCGCCCTTGAGGCCGGCGGGCGCTTCTACTTCGCCAAGGACAGCACCCTGAGTGCAGCGGACGCGCGGGCGTACCTGGGGGACGATGCTATCGCAAAATTCAGGGCCCTGAAACGCAAGACCGACCCGCACGGCATTTTGCAGACCGACTTGTATCAAAGGTGTTTCAAGACTAAAGAGGAGAAATACGAGGTCCGCTGAACCGCCTTGCAAGATGTAAGCGATGGATAGTTGGATCGTCTATACTGGGAACCGATGGAAGCGAAGAATAATCTGCGAATTGCTAGTCAGTTTGATGAGGCCGCTGATGTCGTCCTTTTCGGTGGAGATATCCGCGAGTTTCTCAAGACTGTTCCTGACAATCATTTCAAACTGATTGTCACCTCACCTCCTTATAATCTTGGGAAGGACTATGAAAAACGCCTGCGCGTGGAGGAGTACGTCGCCCAGCAACGCGAGATCATTGAGGCTTGTGTAAGGGCATTACACCCGCAAGGCAGTATTTGCTGGCAGGTCGGGAATTATGTAGACAACGGCGAGATTATCCCTATCGATATCCTCCTTTATCCCGTCTTTGCCTCTCTGGGTCTAAAGCTGCGGAACCGAATTATCTGGGAATTCGGGCATGGGTTGCATGCCAGCAAACGTTTCTCTGGAAGATACGAGGTTATTCTTTGGTTTACGAAAAGCAATCAATATCATTTCAACCTTGATCCAATCCGAATTCCTCAGAAATACCCGAACAAGAAGTACTTCAAAGGGCCTAAGAAGGGCGAACTGTCCGGCAATCCGCTTGGAAAGAATCCTTCTGACATCTGGGAAATCCCGAATGTTAAGGCCAATCACGTCGAGAAGACCGAGCATCCATGCCAGTTTCCTATTGAATTGGTCGAACGCCTGGTGCTTTCAATGACTGAAGAGGGGGATTGGGTGTTGGATCCGTTTATGGGAGTCGGCTCAACTGCAATCGCTGCTTTGATGCATAACCGCAAAGCAGCGGGAGCCGAAATTATGCCCGATTACCTTAAAATAGCGCAGGAACGGATACACAAGGCCGAAAAGGGCGAACTGCGAATTCGCCCCATGGAACGGCCCGTTTTTGACCCCAACGATCAGGAGACTTACGTCCCCCCGAGGACGGTAAGGTTGGGCAAGCCGGAACAAAAGACGCTTTTTGAATCAAAAGCAAGGTACGGTGGAAAGGGAAAGAAAAAGTGAGGATTGTCTATGAGTATTCGCACTTGGGCGGGGCGGAGATATTGATGGTGCATTACCCGAAAATCGATGCGGAGATCTTTGAGGTGATCTCGTCCGTCAAAGCCCAACGGCTGAAGGAAAGCAAAGAGAAAATGAAACAGGGGAAGATGCTCTATTCACCAATTGATATGAATGACCAGTTCAAACAACAATTCTCCGCTCGGGGATTCGAAGAATTGAAAGACACCTACACAATAGAGATTCCCAACCACAGTGTGAAAATCCCCGGTGCATACAAGCAGATCGACTTTGTAAAGAAGAAGGTCCTTGTCGAAGTTCAGTTTGGCAAGTATGCCTTCATGTTCTACGACATGGCGAAATTCCAGTATTTTTATAATGAGAACAAGGCTGATGTCGGCGTTGAGATCGTCCCTGCACATACGTTGTCACGGGAGATGTCCAGCGGGGTTTCGTACGGCGAACAACTGATTTATGACATCGAGCGACTCAAGCGTCACTTCCCGGCCGTCCCTGTAAAAGTCATTCTGATTGAGGAGGATTGACCTCCTTGCAGTGCCAGATATTCCGCCTCGGCGTCATCGAATACCAGAAAGCCTGGAACCTCCAGAACCAGCTGGCGGCGCAGATCGCCGCCGGCGAGCGCGGGCCGGCGCTGCTTCTGCTGGAGCACAACCACGTCTACACCTTTGGCCGCCAGGGCAAACCGGAGAACATGCTGTGGGACGAGGCCGAATGCGCCCGGCGCGGCATCGCCCTGCACCACACCGACCGCGGCGGCGATGTGACCTACCACGGCCCCGGCCAGTTGGTCGGATATCCGATTCTGCCGCTGGCGCAGGGCGAACTGCAAACCGACCCCGAGACCGGCAAGCCCCGCCTGCCGCAGGCGGATTTCATCGGCTACCTGCGCAACCTGGAAAAGACGCTCATCATCAGCCTGGCGAAGTTCGGCATCGGCGCAGGGCAGATTCGCGGCCAGACCGGCGTGTGGGTGCAACCGGACGTGCTCTCGCGCTGCCGCCACTGCCCGCCGGAGGTGCGCCAGGCCCCGGCCAAGATCGCCAGCATCGGCGTGAAGGTGGATGCGCGCGGCGTCTCGCGGCACGGCTTCGCGCTCAACGTCGCCCCGGACATGGATTACTGGGGAGGCATCCTTGCGTGCGGGCTGGAGAACCAGAACAAGGTCAGCCTGGAGATGCTGGTCGAGCCGCCACCAGACATGGATAAGGTCGCCACGGTCGTGGGGCGCGCCTTTGGCGAGGTCTTCGGCTACGAAATGGTCGGGCACGAGGGCGTGATTCTGCTTTAGACAGGCACGCGGGTTGCAACCTATTGGCGGCCCTGAGTTGCAATATAATGGAGGGCGGAGACATCCCGCCTGCCGGAGAAGAGACGATGAGCCAATTCCAATTTGTGGTGCGCAAAGGCCCCAATCCGGGCAAGATTTACGCCCTCGCCAAGACCGAGATCTATGTCGGGCGCGACATTTCGTGCGACATCGCCATCAACGATTCGGAGATCTCGCGCAAGCACGCCCATCTGGTGCGGGTGGCTGAAGGCTATGCCATCGAAGACCTCGGCTCGACCAACGGCACGTTCATCAATGAAGTGCGCATTGCCGGCCAGGCCATGCTTAACCCCGGCCAGTTGATTCGCATGGGCGACAACGTGGTGCTGGCCTACGAAATGGTCGGCTACGACCCGCAGGCCACTCTGGCTTCCGGCGCCGAACGCATCTCCGCCGAGCAGGGCGCAGTGCCGATGCAGCCGCCGGTGCAGCCTGCCCAGCAGCAAGCCTACGTGCCCGCCCCGCCGCCCCCGGCCGGGTATTACGCCGGGCAGATCCCGGATAGTCCGCCCCACACCGGTACACTGACGCCGCCCGGCAGCCGCTCCAGCCTGCGCTGGCTGGCAATCGGCTGCGCGGCCTTGCTGCTCCTGGGCGCGTGCATCCTCATCGGCATGTTCTGGTACATCGACGCCAACTTCCTGTGGTGCGACGTGTTCGGCGGGTTGATTCCCGCCTGCCGCTAAGTGAATAAAAAGCCCCTGGTTTCCCAGGGGCTTTCTTTATCCGGTCGTTTCCTTCAATCCAGATAGTACGTCATACGCTGGAGATGCACCGCCGGGTCAATGTGCTGGACGCGCACCCCCGCCGGCACGTTCAGGTTCACCGGTGCATAGTTAAGGATGGCCTTGATCCCGGCTGCCACCAGCCGGTCGGCCACATCCTGGGCGTACGCGGCCGGAACGGCCATCATCGCCACCTGCACGCCGGCGCCGGCGATCTCTTCCTTCAGGTTGGCGATATCCAGCACGGTGAAGTTGTCGATTTTCATCCCGATCTTGCTGGGGTTATTGTCGAAGATCATCTTGATGGTGAAGCCGCGCTGGTTGAAGCCGTTGTAACGCGCCAGGGCGCCGCCGATGTCTCCGGCGCCGATGATGGCGACATCCCAGTTCCGGTTCACGTTCAGGATATCCCGAATCTTGTTGGACAGGAATTCAATGTTGTAGCCGGTGCCCTGCTTGCCGAACTCGCCGAACTGCGAAAGGTCTTTGCGAATCTGAGCCGCAGAAATACCCAGCCGCTCGCCCAGTTCCTGCGAGGAAGTCACCTGGCGGCCTTCCTGGGCCATGCGCTGCAGCGAACGCAGGTAGATGGGCAGGCGGCCGATGACAATATCCGGGATATTCTTATGCGCCATACGGGAGTACACTCCGATTGTAAAATTTCGTACTAACGATGGCGCAAGTCTACCATACCTTGTGCATTCACACACAACATCCGCACAATCGGGGCTGTGGGCCGGATGATATAATTGACTTTCACATTCAACGAGGATAAGAACAAGCGATGACGTTCATTGATGAAGCCACCATCCAGGTGCGCTCCGGCAAGGGCGGCGACGGCATGGTGCATTTCCGGCACGAGAAATATGTGCCGCGCGGCGGCCCGGACGGCGGCGACGGCGGCAAGGGCGGCGACGTGATTCTGGAGGTCAGCCCCGGCCTGAACTCCCTGAACGCCTACCAGCGCAAGAAGCGCCACCAGGCCAACGACGGCCGGCCCGGCGGCCCCAGCCAGCGCTCCGGGCGCGGCGGGGGCGACCTGGTGCTGCCCGTGCCGCCGGGGACCATCGTCTACGACGCGGCCAGCGGCGAAGTATTGGCCGACCTGATGAGCCCGGGCCAGCGGCTGGTGGCGGCGCGCGGCGGGCGCGGCGGGCGCGGCAACCAGCACTACGCCACATCCCGCAACCAGACCCCGCGCATCGCCGAAAAGGGCGAACCGGCCCAGGAACGGGCGCTGCGCCTGGAACTCAAACTCATCGCCGATGTGGGCATCGTCGGGGCGCCCAACGCCGGGAAATCCACGCTTCTGGCGGCGGCCTCGAACGCCAGGCCCAAGATCGCCGACTACCCCTTCACCACCCTGGCCCCCAACCTGGGCGTGTCTATTCTGGACGATGACGCCAGCCTGGTGATGGCCGACATCCCCGGGTTGATCGAAGGCGCGCACCTGGGCATCGGCCTGGGGCACGATTTTCTGCGCCACATCCAGCGCACGCGCGTCCTGATCCACCTGCTGGACGGACTGGCCGAAGACCCGCTGGCCGACTATGCCCAGATCAACAGCGAACTGGCCCTTTTCGACGAGACCCTGGGCGCCAAACCCCAGGTAGTGGCTTTGAACAAAGCCGACCTGCCGGAAGTGAAAGCGCGCTGGCCGCAGGTGCAGGCCGCCCTGGCCAAGCGCGGCGTCCAGCCTACCCTGATCTCCGCCGCCAGCGGCGAGGGTGTGCGCGCCCTGCTCTACCAGGCGCACACCCGCCTGGAAGAAGCCCCGCCGCCGGCCCCGGCCGCGGCCCTGCCGGTGTACCGCCCGCAGGAGGACCCCAAAGATTTCAAGATCGTGCGCACGCCGGAGGCGTATTATCGCGTGGTCGGCGCGGCCATCGAGCGCGCCGCCAGCATGACCTATTGGGAACACGACCAGTCTATCCGGCGCTTCCAGCGCATCCTGGAGGCGCTGGGCGTGGATGAGGCTCTGCGGGCTGCCGGCGTGCGGAATGGCGATACGGTGCTGATCGGCGAATACGAATTGGAGTGGGAGGATTGAGCCAAAAGCGGTAATTGGAAATTGGTAACTCGCTCGCTGCAACGAAGGTGATACCATTGGGGCATGAAGCGGCCTGAACGCCGCACACAGGCTCGGCCCCATGCGCATCGGCATCTTCGGCGGCACGTTTGACCCTCCCCATCTCGGCCATCTGATCCTGGCCGCCGAGGCCAGCCACCAACTGGCGCTCGACCGGCTGCTGTTCGTGCTCACCCCGCAGCCGCCCCACAAGGGCGACCGCCTGATTGCCCCGTTGGAGGCCCGTCTGGAGATGCTCCAGGCCGCCATCGCCGCCAACCCCGCCTTTGAACTCTCGCACATCGAAATCGAACGCCCCGGCCCGCACTACAGCGCCGACACCGTCCACCTGGTGCGGGCAGTCTACCCGGATTCCACCCTGGCCTTCGTGATGGGGGCCGACTCGCTGCGCGACCTGCCCGATTGGCGGCGGGCGGATGACTTCGTGGCCGCCTGCGACATCCTGGGGGTGATGCGCCGCCCCTACCAGCGTTTTGACTTGAAAGCCCTTGAAGAAAAACTGCCGGGCATCGGCGGCAAGGTGCAGTTCATCCGCGCCCCGCTGCTGGAAATCTCCTCGCGCCAGATCCGTCGGCGCATCGCCGAAGGGCGGCCGTATCTGTATTATCTGCCCGCAGCGGTGGCGGCGGTCATCGCCCGGCGGGGGCTGTACCGCCAGCCCGACTGAACGCTATTCAGTACTGCTCTGGATACGCCAGGTCGCGCCGTCCTGCACCAGGCTGACCTGGGTCAAGGCCAGCAGGGCGGCCTCCGGGCGGGAAACCAGCGCCACCGCCTGACCTTCGCCAAAGTCGATTCGTTCCACAACATAGCCGCGGGCCAGCAACGCCCGCACGATGGCCAGCGCGTCGGCGGCCAGCGGATGAGCGGCAAACGGGTCGGCCGCGCCCAGAGCGTCGGCATCCAGCACGGCATTCACCGCCTGGATGGCGCGCTCGGCTTCCGCATAGTCTCCCTCCCTTATGGCCTCTTCGGCTTCGATCAACAGGACTTCCAGAGCCAGGTTGGCCGCGCCAGCCGGGTGGCGCACGTAGTCGGCGGTGATGCCCTCCAGTTGCATGTCGTCGATGTCCAGCAGCCAGGCGGTGAGGAAATAGGCGTTGGGGTCCAGCGCCTGCTGGTAGCGGCGCACGCTGTCGAAGAACGCCACCGTCAGGCGCACGTCGTCCCGGTCGGCCGGGTCGAGTTCGATGGATCCCAGGTAGGCGTAGAACTCGCGCTCCAGGTCGTCCAGCGTCAGGCTGTAATGCGCTTGCAGGGCGGCGTCGATGGCTTCGGCGTGGCTGCGGTTGCTGACCGGCTGGATGCCGCGGTAGAAAGAGTCAAATTCGGCGTAGCCCCAGCGCGCAATCATGTATTCCACCAGCGCGGCGGCCTCCAGGTAGCCGACCTCGTGCTGGTGGAAGTAGAAGCGTTCCGCCAGCTGGTCGAGCGGGATGTACCAGCCCAGCGAGAGCAGGGCGGCGGCGCGCGGCAGGAGCGGTTCCGGCTTGAAATGCCCGCCGCTCAGGTATACCGCCAGCCCCTCCACCAGCATGGTGGGCCGCAGCCCGCCGCCTAGGCGCGCATCCAGGATGTGCACCAGTTCATGGTGCAGCACCTGGCCCAGGTCGTTGCCGGCGTAGTTGCGGTCCAGGTAGGAAATGTAGATCTCGTCGGTGGCGAAACCGCCATGCCCCAGCACGCGCGGCAGCAGCACCAGCCGCACCGGCTCCACGAACTCTGCCTGCATCAGGCCGACCACGTTAGCGGACTGATCCTGAGCCACCTCCAGCAGGTCTTCCAGGTCGCGCTGGCTGGCCGTGCCGCTGGCAAAGAACACCAGGCAGCATTCGGTCTGGATGCTCTGCCAGGCGGAGGCCCGTACGGCAGCAGGCAGGGTCTCGGCCGGGCGCAGGGTGAGCCACTGACGCCAGGCGAGGTCGCCCGGCTGGATGCTGAACGACAGCCGGTACTTGCCGGGCGGCAGGGTGGCTGTATCCCAGGCCCATTGCAGGATGGCGCGCGTCTCACCGCCGATGCCAAACGCCCCGAACCCGGCCGGGCCGAGGGGAACAGCCTCCGCTCCGGGCGGCGTAATTCTGAACTCCCGGCCTTCCATGTCCAGCTCAACCGGAGGCAATAAAATGAACGAGACGCGGTCGCCCGCCGCCAGGCCGCCTTCCGGCAGCAGCCGTAGTTCAAAGCCCGGCGGGGGGCCGTCTTCCGAGGCCTGCTTGGCGTGGACGGAGGCAGATTGGGCAGATGGGACAGCGGGAAGAATAAACCCGGTCAGCAGGGCAACTGCCAGCAGGGCGCTACTGCGGTTGAACATGTCTGGATTGTAGCCGCAGCGTCTCAAGTCGTTTTCCGGCGGACCGGCAGCCAGCGCCGCAAGTCATGGCGCCTGAAGGCCGCGAAGGCAGCCAGCAGGATGCCGCCATAGGTGTAAAGGTCCAGACCGATGGTGCCGGTCAGCCCACGGAAGTCGTTTTCCAGGTCGAGCAGAATCATGTCTTCAATGAAGAAGGAGGTGTCAAGCTGGACGTAGAGCAGGATGCCGAGCAGGGCGAACACCGCCAGCAGACCCCACCAGGAAGCCAGCCGGCCGCGCCGCCGGATGAGGGCGCGCATGCCCGCCACCACCAGCCCTAGGAACGCCGCCAGAAGAACCGCAAACAGCAGCAGCGTGCCGCCCAGGCCGGGCGTATAGGCGATGTCATCGGCGAACTGGATGAAATACGGCACCCAGCCTGCCAGGTTGGCGATGCCCAGCAGGCCGAGGAAATACACCAGCGCCTGCACAACGGCGGGCATGACCACCTGGTTGCCAGCTGGCATGATGCCCAGCGCCTTGAGCATGCGGGCCGGGTCGGGCAGCAGTTTGGCGAGCGCGCCCAGGTTGGCCAGGCCGCGCCGGTAGTCGATCCACTGCACCTTCTGAAGGTTGGGGGCGATCTCCAAGGTGTTGTCCAGCACCACCGGGATAACGACCTGTTTCTGCGGGTCGGCGGCGGTGGCAGTGTTGTACGTCGAGACCAGGGTCAGCACCGTCTCGGCCTCTGCGGGCGCGCCCACCCGCCGGTGACCGTGGGCTTCCAGGGCGGCGGCGATGTCCGCGGCGGCCGCGGCGTCTTCCGGGGCGTGTTCGACCATGAAGTCCACCGGGCGCGGGGCGGTCTCATCCGGCGCGGCCGGATTGGCAAAGCGCGGCCGCGAGGCTTCCGGCTTGCCCCAGCGCTGCATGCCGGGTGAGCGCAGCAGCAGCCAGAGCGCCCCGGCCGGGATGACGCTGATGAATGTCAGCGCATACATCAGGTTATCCAGTTCGATATCGTTGGCGAACAGATCGGAGGTCACCAGGAACGCCAGCGGCAGCAGGAAGAGCGAGGCCTGGACCCGGGCGTAATCGAAATCGCGCCTGAGGATGCGATAGGGCAGCGGGAGGAGGTACATGGCGGTGAGGCCGGTCCAGAGGGTCGGCAGGCTGAAGGCCGCCACCCCCAGGCTGAGGGCGAAGGCGGCCCACACGATGCCGGGAACCCTGAAGCCTTTCTCCGGCGGGGGCGTTTCCTCGGCCTGCGCCTGCTCCAGTTGGGAATAGAGTTCGGCCAGCGCCTTGCGGTGGTTGCCGCGAAAATCCACCCACTCAAAGCCTTCCAGTTCCGGCGGCAGGTCGTTGGCCTCAAACAGGATGAGGATGACCCGCTTACCATAGGTCAGCATGCTGCGCCATTCCTTTTCCACCCACTTGGAGCCCATGGCGGCATCCGACACGACCAGCAGAATGACGTCCGCGCCGCGGATGCCTTCTTCGATCTGCTCGGCCCACAGCTTGCCCGGCACCATGCTGCGGTAGTCCAGCCAGACCGAAAAGCCATCATCTTCAAGGTGGTCTACCAGATCATTGACGAACGGCGCCTCGCGCCGCGAATAGCTGATGAAGATGGGTGATTTCACAGGTCGCCTCCTCCAGGCAAATTTTTCCACAGGCCAAAGTGTGCTGAGTAGCCCACCAAAAGTCTTTTTGCAAAGGACTCCGACTCTCCAGTATGGCTGTCCTCGTAAGATGCCTATGGGCTACTTCAATAGTTAGCCGCTGTTTCTCTCCGACGGAATTCAAACTCTTACGGCCAACTACCTGACCCATTCTACCGGATTCGCCTGCGCCGGGCCGTCTGCAATCCCTGTTAGAATCTTCCTGAAACTCAAGCCTGCCTGGAGGAACCTGTATGCCACCCATGTTCGTGCCCGGCCCGGTGGACGTCGCCCCCGAGATCCTGGCGGCCCAAAGCCGCCCGATGCTGCCACACCGCGCCAGGGAATTCGAAGCCATCTTCCACCGCGCCGCCGACAAATCGCGGGCCATCTTCGGCACGCAGGCGCGCGTGTTTCTCAATGCATCCTCCGGCAGCGGCCTGCACGAGGCCGCCGTGCGCAACTTCGTCCACAAGAAAATGCTGGTGTGCGCCAACGGCGCTTTTGCCAAACGTTGGCACGATGTGGCCGTGAGCAACGGCAAAGACGCCGACCTGCTGGATGTGGACTGGCAATCGCCCATCCTGCCGGAACACGTGGGCCAAGCCGTGAAGGGCAAGGGCTACGAGGCCGTGGCCTTCGTACACAACGAGACCAGCACCGGCCTGATGAACCCGGCCCGCGAAATCGCCGCGGCCATCCGCGAGGCCAGCCCCGATTCGCTCATCCTGGTGGATGCCGTCTCTTCGCTGGGCGGCGTGGAGATGTGCATGGACGACTGGGGCATCGATTTTGTGCTCACCAGTTCGCAGAAGTGCCTGGCCCTGCCGCCGGGCCTCTCGCTGGCGGCGGTGAACGACCGCGCCCTGGAGAAAGCCAAAACGGTTGAAAACCGCGGCTGGTATTTCGACTTCGTGCGGCTGGAGACCCACCGCGTCAAAGACACCACCCCCGCCACCCCCGCCATCGGGCTGGTGTATGCGCTGGATGTGCAGATGGATCGCATTATGACCGAGGGGCTGGAAAATCGCTTCGCCCGCCACCGGGCGATGGCGGAGTGCGCCCAGTCCTGGGCGGCGGCGCACGGCTTTGGCCTGTACGCGCCGGAAGGTTACCGCTCACATACCGTGACCACGCTGGTGAACACGCCCGGCATAGACATGGCCGGATTGAAGGCCTTCCTGCTGGAGCGCGACATGCGCATCGCCGGCGGCTATGGCAAGATCAAGGACACCACCTTTCGCATCGGCCACATGGGCGAACTGACGGTGGCCGACGTGCAGGCGCTGCTGGCGGCGTTCGAGGAGTTTATGGGGGGAAAGGGGTAATTGGTAACTCGACAACCTTGGTGGGTTTGATGCATCGGTGTGATCAGCAACCCTAATGATGAGACGGATTTCCAGAAAGCCAGCACCTCGATGAGTCGCAAGTCGGCATTCACTGCCTTGGGATACGTCCTCTATGTTGCGGGGATAGTCCTGACAATTCCGGCTGGAATGGCTCAGGAAAGGAACACTGGGCTTGACACCGTCATGAACTTTGGTTTCCTCTTGGTCATTCTCGGCGCGATTTGCCTGTCTATGGCGTTCAGGGCTACGCATCGCAAAGAGTAGGAAGCGCAGTCAGTCAATTACCATTTACCACTTGCTCTGTTGCAAAGATGAAGAGATATGGTAAATCATAGGTTATGAAACGCGAAAGTCGTTACGTCCGAGTGGCCCGAATAGCCTACCAAATGGCGCAAAAGACCTTGCCGCAGTATACGCATGCGAAGAGCC
>JACPVG010000005.1 GCA_016191875.1 Chloroflexota bacterium | reverse complement strand
CGTTGTCCTGGCGGAACTGCAACACGTCGCCGATGGCCTTCAGGGTGTTGGCCTGGCCGAGGCGGTCGCCGACGGCTTCGAAGAGGGCGAGGGCCTGGGCGTACTTCTCCAGCGCCTGGTCGTTGTCCTTGCGGAACTGCAACACGTCGCCGATGGCCTGAAGGGTGTTGGCCTGGCCGAGGCGGTCGCCGACGGCTTCGAAGAGGGCGAGGGCCTGGGCGTACTTCTCCAGCGCCTGGTCGTTGTCCTGGCGGAACTGCAACACGTCGCCGATGGCCCGCAGGGTGTTGGCCTGGCCGAGGCGGTCGCCGACGGCTTCGAAGAGGGCGAGGGCCTGGGCGTACTTCTCCAGCGCCTGGCCGTATTCGTCCCGAAAGCGCAACACGTCGCCGATGGCCTGAAGGGTGTTGGCCTCCAGTTCATGATCCAGCCCGCCCAATTCAAGGGCTATGCGCAACCATTCATGCCAGACTTCATACAGCCCCCACAGGGCCAGCCAGTTGCGCGGCCGGGTGGCCAGCAGGGCCAGCCGCTGCGCGTCCCCCACGCCCCGCGCCCAGGCGGCCGCCGCCAGCAGGTTGTCCTGTTCCAGGGCAACACCAGGAGAGTCAATCGGGTCTGCGCTGTAGTTTGCCTCAAACAAGTTGACCAGGTAGTCGGCCAGGGCGCGTTTTGCTTCCTCCGCTTCTTCGGCAGGGGTGAGGCTGCGGGCATATTCGGCCAGCAGGTCGTGCAGTTTCCAGCGGCCGGGGCCTTCGGCCGGGTCCAGCAGCGAGGCATCCGCCAGGCGCAGGATGGCGGCGTTGGCTTGCGCCAGGGGCAGGCCGGCCACAACCGCGGCCGCCGCCGGGCCGAAGCCGCCGGGGGCAAAGGCGGCCATGCGGCGGAAGAATGCCCCGTCTTCCGGGGTCAACTGCTCGTAGGAATCTTCGAAATTGGCCTGCAAACTATCCTGCGGGCTGGGGGCCATGTGCAGGCCGCCCATGCGGTCGCCCAGGCTGGAGACAAATGACGTTAACGCGCCATTTGCTATCGGCCGGTTGGCCAGGAAGCGCCGCGCCGCAAGGCTTAGCGCCAGGGGGTGCCGGGCGCACAGGCGCGCCAGGTTCCGTGTCGCTTCCGGCTCGGCCGCCGCCCACTCGGCGAATTGCGGGATGTTCGCCAGCAGTTCGACGGCCTGTGCCTCGTCCAGCACGTCCAGGGGGATCACCCGGCCTGCCGGAAGCGACAGGTTGCGCTGGCGCGAGGTGATGAGCATGGGGCAGGGCAGCAGGCAGTGGGGCAGGTGGGGCAGGAAGGCGGCCCGGATGTTGTCCAGAAACACCACTTTGCCGAGACGCTGGTAGGCCGCCCGCAGGATGGCGGCATGGCTGGCGGCGTCGCCGCCGGGCGGCAGGTCGGCCCCGGCGCAGCGCGCCAGTTCGGCCTGCACCGCCCCCAGCGGCCTGTCGCTCACTTCCACCCACACCACCCGGCCGGGGGCTTGCGCATCAATCTCGCGCGCCAGTTGGATGGCGAGTTCGGTCTTGCCCACGCCGCCCATCCCGGCCACGCCCACCAGAGCGGTCTGTTTGCCGTCCAACAGGGCCTGGCGCACATCGGCCTGGGTTTCGCCGCGGTCCACAAAGTGAACCGCGCGCGGCGCGGGGGCGGCGGCGCGCGCCCCGCCGAAACGTTCCGGGACGGCCTGTTTCACCAGGCGGTGCACGGCGCGCTGCACGAACAACGCCAGGGCGGTGTCGCTGGCCACCGGCTGGCGCGTCTCCGGGTGGATGTCCGTCTCCGGCACGCCGAACCACTGCAGCGTGCCGCCGGTTTCCACTTTGCCTAATGGGTCGAGGAAGGCCTGGAGTTTCGGGTCGCGGGCCGCCGTGCGGTCTTCAATGCCGGTGCGTTTCTCGAAGATGATTTTGGGTTTGCCGAGGGCTTTGGCGTGCTTGTACTCTTCTATCGTATAGTCCCCGTAGCCGGTCCAGAACAGGCCCAGGTACACATCCGAATCGTCCAGTTCCTCCAGATAGGTGTCCTGGATGCTGCCATCCCGGGACCCGGCGTCGCGCTCAAACAGCCAGACATCGAAGCCGTGGGCGCGCAACGCCTCATCCACGATGCGGCGCTCGCGGTTCAATTCGGCCATGCGGGAACTGACGAAGACCTTCAGCCGGTCGTGGGCCATGCACACCCCGTTTCTGGTTTGCACAAGTATAGCACCGGCGGCCCCTCATGGTAAACTTTTCACAATCAACGCAGAGGCAACGAGGAGAGCGCCTTTCCTCATCGACGCGTTGACACGGCAACTCGTTGACCCTTTCATCCACACGGAGTCCGCATGCTCTCTCCCATTGAACGCATCATCTTCGCCATCGCCGCGCTTGCCACCGCGGTCGTCACGCTGTTCGTCGCCCGGCGCATCGCCCGCACCATCGGCCGCGGCCAGGGGAGGCCGGACTGGCGCATCATCCCCGGCCGCCTGGTTGACGTGGCGGTCAAGTTCGTCGGCCTCACCCCCACCTGGAAAACCCGCCCGCTCGCCAGCCTGTTCCACGCCCTCGTGGCCTGGGGCTTCACGCTCTACCTGCTGGTCAACCTGGGCGACGTGCTCGAAGGCTACCTGCCGGAGTTCCACATGCTCGGCGCGGGCGCGGTCGGAGATTTCTACCGTCTGCTGGTCGATGTGCTGAGCGTGGGCGTGCTGGTCGGCATGACGCTGCTGCTGGTGCGCCGCTTCGTGCGCCGCGACCCGGCCCTGCACACCCGCGCCACCACCCTGCTGCACCCCAAGGCCGCCTTCGGCAAACAGCGCGATTCGCTCATCGTCGGCGTCTTCATCCTGGTGCACATCGGCTTCCGCTTCCTCGGCAAGTCCTTCGAGGTCGGGCTGGAGCCGGACGCCTTCCAGCCGTTCGCCTCGCTGGTGGGGGGGCTGTGGGGGGGCTGGAGTCCGGCGGCGCTGGAAACGGGCGTGCACGTCGGGTTCTGGGTGGCGTTGGGCGTCATCATGGCCTTCATGCCCTACTTCCTCATCTCCAAGCACGTGCACCTGTTCATGGCCCCGCTCAACTACCTGCTGCGGCCGCGCTTCAAATCCCCCGGCGCGCTGACCCCCATCGACTTCGAAGATGAAAGCATCTCGCAGTTCGGGGCGACGCGCATCGAAGACCTGCCGTGGCACTCGATGCTGGATGCCTACGCCTGCATCATGTGCAACCGCTGCCAGGACGCCTGCCCGGCTTACACCACCGGCAAGGTGCTCTCCCCGGCGGCGCTGGAAATCAACAAACGCTACTTCCTCAACGAGGAGGGTGGGCGGCTGGCGCGCGGCGAGGTGAGCACGAAGACCCTGCTGGAGTTCGCCATCACCGAAGAAGCCGTGATGGCCTGCACCGCCTGCGGCGCGTGCACCGAAATCTGCCCGGTCGGCAATGACCCGATGCGCGACATCCTCGAAATCCGCCGCGCCCTGGTGCTGATGGACAACCAGTTCCCGGAGCAGTGGCAGAACGCCTTCCGCGGCATGGAACGGACCAGCAACCCCTGGGGCGTGCCGCCGACCGAGCGCATGAAGTGGGCCGAAGGACTGGACGTGAAGACCATCGACCAGAACCCCGACCCGGACATCCTGTGGTGGGTGGGTTGCGCGGCGAGCACCGACGCCCGCGCCCAGAAGACCGCCCGCGCCTTCGCCAGCATCCTCAACAAGGCGGGCGTGAATTACGCCGTGCTGGGCCAGCACGAGACCTGCACCGGCGACAGCGCCCGGCGCGCCGGCAACGAGTACCTGTTCTTTGAAATGGCGAAAGCCAACGTGGAACTGCTTAACGAGGTCAAGCCCCGGCGCATCGTGGCCGCCTGCCCGCACTGCCTGCACACGCTCAAGAACGAATACCCGGCCTTCGGCGGGAACTACGAGGTCGTGCACCATACCCAGCTCATCAACGAGTTGATTCAATCGGGCAAACTGACGCTCGAAGAAGGGACCGCCGAGACGCTGACCTTCCACGACCCGTGCTACCTCGGCCGCCAGAACGGCATCCTGATCGACCCGCGCCAGGTGCTCGAAAGCGCCGGGGCGAACCTGGTCGAGATGCAGAAGCGCGGCTCCGGGTCGTTCTGCTGCGGGGCGGGCGGGGCGCAGATGTGGAAGGAAGAAGAACACGGCGACGAAGGCGTGAACGCCAACCGCTATGCCCAGGCGCAGGCCACCGGCGCGCAGACCCTGGCCGTCGGCTGCCCGTTCTGCATGGTGATGCTCACCGATGCCAGCAAGGCGGCCGGCCAGCAGATGGCGGTGAAGGATGTGGCCGAGGTGGTGGCGGAGAGGATGAAGTAGCAGGAAGCAGGAAGCAGAAAGCAGATAGCAGAAAGCGGAAAGAAAATAGCAAGGAGGAGAACAGAGAGTGACGGTCAGGAATTTTCGCGACCTGCTTGTCTGGCAGAAAGGCATGGAATTGGTGGAGGGGGTCTATGGGCTTACCCGGACGTTCCCAAAGAGCGAACAATTCGGGCTGATCAATCAGATTCAGAGGGCAGCGGTTTCGGTGCCGTCGAATATTGCGGAGGGACACGGTCGGAAGAACGATGCGGAGTTCCGGCGCTATCTGTATATTGCGTTGGGGTCGCTGTCGGAACTTGAGACCCAACTGGAGATCGCCGCGCGGCTGAAGTACGTCAAAGATGACGAAATCGCCTCCCTGGGCGATTTAGTATTAGAATTGAATCGCATGATATTTGGCCTGATCGCCAATCTGCCCAAGAAGTAGGTTGCTGTCTGCTCTCTGCTGCCTGCTGTCTGCTTTCCGGAGGATGAATGCCCACCAAAATCATCATGCCCGAAATGGGCGAAGGGGTCATCGAGGCCACGGTGATTCGCTGGCTGGTGAAGGAAGGCGATACGGTGGAACTCTACCAGCCGCTGGTGGAGGTCAACACCGATAAGGTCGACTCGGAAGTGCCGAGCGCGGCGGCAGGCACGGTATTGAAGATACTGGCCGCGCCGGAGCAGGTCGTGCCCGTCGGCCAAGCGCTGTGCTGGGTGGGCCAGCCGGGCGAAGAAATCCCGGCGGATGGCGGCGGAGACGCTGCGCCGGCCCCTCCACCGAAAGCAGAGAAGCCCGCGCCCCAGCCCGCGGCCGAACCTCAGCCCCGCAGCACTTCAGTGCCCGCACCCGCCGCGCCGGCGCCGCGCCCGGCATCCAACGGCGGCGCGGGTGGGGGCTACGCCTCGCCGCTGGTGGCGCGCATGGCGGCGCAGATGAAGGTCGACCTGCGCAACGTGCCCGGCACGGGCATGGGCGGGCGCATCACCAGGGAAGACTTGCAGAACTACATCCGCGGCGGCGGGCGGGGTGGACCCGCTACGGCGATGGCTGCACAGCCTGCGACCACCCCCGCCCCGGCGAAAGGCGCGCGGGCGTCGTTCATCTCCCCGGCCGTGGCGCGGCTGGCAGGCGAGCACGCCCTCGACCTGGCGCGCATCACTGGCACCGGCCTCGAAGGCCGCATCACCAAGAAAGACATCGAGCGCGTTGTGGCCGCGGGCGGGGTTGACCCGCTGGGCGCGCCCGTCGCTCCAGCCGCGGCACAGGCCATGCCCACTCCTACAGTCGGCCCGGCCGCCGGCCAGCCGCTCCCCGGCACGCTGATGAAACTGGACACCATGCGCAAGTCGATCGCCAAACACATGGTGGAAAGCAAGCACACCTCGCCGCACGTCACCACCATCATGGAAGCCGACCTGAGCGCGGTCGCCCGGCACCGCGCCCAGAACAAGGACCTGTTCGCCCGCGACGGCGCCAACCTGACCTTCACGGCCTATTTCGTCGCCGCGGTGGTGGCGGGCCTGAAAGCGTACCCCATCCTCAACTCGTCGTGGACGGAAGAGGGCATTGCCATCCACGGGGACATCAACATTGGCATGGCGGCGGCGCTGGAAGGCGGCGGGCTGATCGTGCCGGTCATCAAGCAGGCTGACGGCCTGTCGCTGCTGGGCATCGCCCGGGCCGTCAATGACCTGGCCGAGCGCGCCCGCGCCAAGAAACTCACGCCCGACGAGGTGCGCGGCGGCACGTTCACCATCACCAACCACGGCACCAGCGGCTCGCTGTTCGCCACGCCGATCATCAACCAGCCGCAGTGCGGCATCCTCGGCGTGGGCATGATCCAGAAGCGCGCCGTGGTCATCAACGATGCCATCGCCATCCGGCCGATGGTGTATATGGGCCTGACCTTCGACCACCGCATGCTGGACGGCGCGGTGGCGGACTACTTCCTCGGCACAGTCAAGAAGGCGCTGGAGGAGTGGGCGTAGAAAAGAGGTAATTGGTAACCGGTAAGTGGTAATTCCATCGCAGGTCGAAACCTGCGCGAAGGCCAACGCGGAAACGAGCCAGCGGCTAATTGCCAGTTACCATTTACCAGTTGCCTGCAATAGGAATTCTTCGACTGCAACTCACCCTGATAAGAGGCATCCATGTCCAACTATGACGTCATCGTGATCGGGGCCGGGCCGGGCGGGTATGTGGCCGCCATCAAGGCCGCCCAACTGGGGCAGAAGACCGCCATCATCGAAAAAGAGTTCATGGGCGGGGTGTGCCTGAACATCGGCTGCATCCCCTCCAAAAGCCTGCTGAAGAACGCCGAGGTCGCCCACACGCTGCGCGAGCGCGGCAAGGAATTCGGCTTCTCGTTCGACAACCTGAAACTGGATTACGGCGTGGCGGTCAAACGCTCGCGCCAGAACTCCGACCGGCTGGTCAAGGGCGTCGGGTTCCTGATGCGCAAGAACAAGATCGACGTGCACATGGGCACGGCCAGACTCACCGCCAAAGACACGGTTGAGGTGACTGACGCCGAAGGCAAGACCAGCGAACTTAAGGCGAAGAACATCATCATCGCCACCGGCGCCAGCGCGTTCAAGATTCCAGGCGTCGAAGTGGATGGCAAGCAGGTCGTGACCTACCGCGAGGCGATTCTGCAGGAGACGCTGCCCAAATCGGTCGTCATCATCGGCGCCGGCGCCATCGGGGTGGAGTTCGCCACCATCTGGAACTCCTACGGCGTGCCGGTGACGCTGGTGGAAATGCTCGACCGCGTCGTCCCCAACGAAGACCCGGACGTGAGCAAGGAACTCGCCAAAGTCTTCCAGAAGAACGGTATAACGATGATCACCGGCGGCAAAGTGACCGGCGTGGAGAAACTCAAGACCAAGGTCAAGGTCACGGTCGAGACGAAGGAAGGCGCGCAGACCGTCGAGACCGATCAGGTGCTGATGGCGGCGTCGTTCACGCCCAACAGCAAGGGGTTGGGGCTGGAAGAAGCCGGCGTCAAACTATCCGAGCGCGGCTTCATCGAGATCGACGAACGCATGGCGACCAACGTGCCGGGCATCTGGGCCATCGGCGATGTGACCGGAAAACTGATGCTTGCGCACGTCGGAATGGCGATGGGCGTGGTGTGCGCCGAGAACATCGCCGGCCATCCGACCATCACGTTGAACTACAAGATGATGCCGCGCGCCACCTACAGCCACCCGCAGATCGCGTCCTTCGGCTACACCGAGGACGAGGCGAAGGCGGCGGGCTACGAGGTCAAGGTCGGCAAGTTCAACTTCCAGGCCAACGGCAAGGCGCTCGGCCTGGGCGACTACGGCGGCTGGGTGAAACTGGTGACCGATGCGCAGTACGGCGAGATATTGGGCGCGCACCTGATCGGGCCGGAAGTGACCGAGCTGTTGCCGGAACTAACCCTGGCGCAGATGATGGAACTGACGCCGGATGAGATCTCCCGCAACGTGCACGCCCACCCCACGCTGACCGAGGCGCTGCTGGAAGCGGCCGAGGACGCGGCGGGGCATCCGTTGCACCAGTAAGCAGCAGGTAGTAGACAGTAGGCAGTGGCAGCAGGAAGAAAAAACGGGTGGTCGCGAGGCCGCCCGTTCTGATTCAGAACTTCAGCACCAAAGCACTTCCGCACGCCGTTAGAGATAGCGCACGAATTTGTTGTTTTCGTCCACCAGAATCTGGGTGGGCCGGATGGGCGCGTCGGCCAGGTCGAAGGCCATGATGATGATCTCTTCCCCGGTCTGAATCAGGTGGGCGGCCGCGCCGTTCATGGTGATCTGGCCGCTGCCGCGTGCCCCTTCGATGACGTAGGTTTCCAGGCGCGCGCCGGTGGTGTTGCTCACCACCAGCACTTTCTCGCCCACCCATAGGTCGGCCTTCTCGATCAGATCGAGGTCGATGCTGATGCTGCCGATATAGCCCAGGTTGGCTTCGGTGACGCGCGCTTTATGGATTTTGGAACGCAGGAGGGTGCGCATGCGGGGGATTCTACCAATGAACCAGGTTTCATTGCGGAAGGCGGCTTGTTTTCGCAGGCGCAGCATGCTGCGCCCCTACGAAAACCAACGGAGGTGCTAGCGCGCGGCGGTGGCCTGACTGACGGATTGCAGAATCTCGCTGGCGGATTGCAGCGTGCCGGCGCTCACCTCGCCGAGCATCTGGGCCAACTCCATCAGGCGCTCCTCGCCCTTCAGTTTGTGGACGGCGGTGATGGTGCGCCCGCCCTTCACTACCTTTTCCACCTTGAAGTGCTGCTCGCCGTAACCGGCCAGCTGCGCCAGGTGGGTGATGCACAGCACCTGGTGGCGGCGGCCGAGGTTCCACAGTTTCTGGCCCACGACCGCGCCCACGCGCCCGCCGATGCCCTGGTCGATCTCGTCAAAGATCAGGGTCGGGGTCTGGTCGGCGCGGGCGAGCACGTTCTTCAGCGCCAGCATCAGCCGGGCGGTCTCGCCGCCGGAGGCGATCTTGACCAGCGGCTTGAGGCCTTCGCCCGGGTTGGGGGCCACCAGGAATTCGACCTGTTCGTGGCCGCTGGCATCGAAGGCGACGCGCTCGCCGGTGGGCAGTTCCAGGCCGTCCGGGTCAGGGCGTGTCCGGAAGTCCACCCCGAACTGGGCGGCTTCCATCTTGAGGTCCTTCAGTTCCTGTTCGATGGCGCGGGCCAACTCACCAGCGGCGGCATGGCGGCGCTCGGAGAGCGCCAGGGCGCGGCGGGCGGCCTCGGCCAGCAGCCTGCCTTCGCTGGCTTCCAGTTCGACGATGCGCTCCTCGGCGTGGGTGATGTCGTCCAGTTCCTTCTGGGCTTTCTGGCCGTGGGCGTTGATTTCTTCGATGGTCTGGCCGTACTTGCGCTTGAGGTCGTTGATGAGGTCAATGCGCTCCTCGACCTGCTCGAGGCGTTTGGGGTTAAACTCGACGCTCTCCAGGTAGGCGCTCAGGTCGCGGGCCAGGTCGGCGGCCCCGTCGAACAGTTCCTGGATGCGGGCGGCCAGTTCGGCCTGGGAGGCGTCGATCTGCGCCAGGGCTTCCAGGGCCTTGAGGGCCGCGCCCAGCTGGTCAACGGCCGAGGGCGAATCCGGGTCATTGGAATCAAGGGCGTTCATGGCGATGTTCGCCTGGTTGGCGAGGTTCTCGGCGTTGGCGAGGCGGTTGCGCTCTTCCTTCAGTTCATCCTCTTCGCCCGGCGCGAGGGCCGCGGCGGTGATCTCCTCGACCTGGAAGGCCAGCAGTTCGGCGCGGCGGGCGGCGTCTTTCTCCGCCTGACGCAGGGCGTGCAGTTCGCGGCGAACGTCCTGGAGTTCCTGGTGAACGGCGCGGTAATCGGCCAGCAAATCGCCGGTCTCGGCGAAACGGTCCAGCAGGCCGAGGTGGCTGGGGACGCGCAGCAGCGAGAGGTGCTCGGACTGGCCGTGCAGGTCGATGAGCAGTTCGCCCAGTTCCTTCACCAGGCTGAGGGTGGTAGTGCGGCCGTTGACGCGGGCGGTGTTGCGGCCTTCACGGCGGAACTCGCGCCCCAGGGTGAGGTAGTCCGGGTCGTCGAGCAGTTCTTCACGCTTGAGGATCTCGTGCACGGCGGCGCGGATGTCCGGGGCGATCTTGAATGTGCCTTCCACGCTGGAGCGGTCCACGCCGGAACGGATGACGGTGGCGTCGGCGCGCACGCCCAGCAGGGTCTCGACGGCGTCGATGATGATGGATTTGCCCGCGCCGGTCTCCCCGGTGAAGATCATCAGGCCGGGACCGAACTCGAGAGCGAGTTCATCGATGATGGCGAAATTTTCGATGCGCAGTTCAACCAGCATGGCGTTTCACCTGAACAGTTGGATACCCGACAGCGAGGCGTAGGCGGCCGAGGTTGCCAGAACGACGTAGACCAGCGGCCACAGCCCGGCCATCAGCACGCCCAGGCCGCCGCCCAGGAACAACAGCAGCAGATAGGGGACAATGGGAGTCAGGCCGCTCAGGGCCACCCCGGCGGCCGCCAGGCGGAAGAGGGCCGGGGCGCGGCGGCGGCCCACCGAGCGGCGCACCACCTCGGCGATGACCCCGCCGGCCAGCGGCGAGAGGAAGATGGTGAACCAGCCCAGGTTGGCGAGCACGAGCGCGGCGACAGCCGACAGGATGGCCGCCACCAGGAAACCGACCACGTAGTCCTGCGACTTGGCGGTGATGTACACCTGGCTCAATTCGCGGATGCATTCCGGGCAGCGGTAGCCGGTGGGGGTGCGCTTGGCGCAAGAGGCGCAGATGGGTTTGTTGCAGCGGTTGCAGCGCAGCGTCGTGGCGCGGTCGGGGTGGTTGGCGCAATAGAGCGTGTTCGCGTCGGTCATGGGTTACTTCGCCTCGCCCACCGAGGGGTTCTGGTCCATCAGGGAGATCAGGTTGCGGTAGAAATAGCCGGCTTCCTGGAAGCGCACCAGGCGCAGGGCATTCTTGCTCACGGTCACCTCGATGCAGTCGTGTTCCTCGAGGTCCACGGAGGGCTGGCCGTCCACGCTCAACACGGCCGGCTGGCTGGAGAGCAGGGTGAGGCTGAGCACGGCGCCTTCAGACAGCACGATAGCCCGGTCGATCGAAAGGTGCGGCGCGACCGGCACGAGCAGGATGTTGCGTAATTCGGGCGGCAGAATCGGCCCGCCGGCCGCCAGGGCGTAGGCGGTGCTGCCGGTGGGGGTGGCGGCGATGAGGGCGTCGGCCACGTAGGTGGTGAGCGGCTGTTCGTCCAGGCTGGCGGCCACATGCAGCGGGCGCACCTGGCGCCCGCGGCCGATGACAACATCATTGACCACTTCCCACTCGCCCAGCGGCTGGCTGCCGCGGTGGTGGCGGGCCTGTAGCATCAGGCGCTCCTCCAGCCAGTAATTGCCTGCCAGCAGCGACTCCAGGGCGCTCTGCCAGTCGTCGCGATGCACTTCGATGAGGAAGCCGAAATGGCCGAAGTTTACTGGCAGGATGGGCAGGCCGAGCGGGGCGCACAGATGCCCGGCGCGCAGCACCGTGCCGTCGCCGCCCAGCGTGACCACCAGGTTGAAATCGCCGGCGGCGATGCGCTGGCGCAGGACGGGGTCGTCCAGGCTGCCGGCGCTGGCCTGACGGCCGCACCCTTCCAGGAAAACAGCCACCCGGCGCGCCTGTTCGACGGCCTCAGGCAGGCCGGGGTGGGCCAGCACGGCCACGTTGGCAAGGACGGGCAGGGCGGTGTTCATCGCGGGGATTATAGCCTCTGTTCGCACAGGCTCAGGTAGCCGCAGCCGCGGCAGCGGCCGGGTTGGTCGTGGGAGCGGTCCAGGCTGGCCTGAAGGTCGGCCCGGCGCATCTCGGTGAGCAGGGCCAGCAGGCCGTCCTCCAGGGCGGGGGTGTACTCCACGGCAAAGGTGCGGGCGCTCTGGCCCAGGCCGTAGTGAATCAGTCCATAGGGCGGGCGCACGCCGGTCTCGCGTTCCACCAGCAGGCAGTAGGCCGCCAGCTGGTAGATGTGCGAGTCGTAGGGCGCTTCGGGCGGGCGGCTGCTCTTGACTTCCACCGGGATGACCGCCCGGCCCTGGCGCACCAGGTAGTCGGGCTTGCCGGTGAGCTGGGTGATGGGGTCGAAGAACGGTTCGGGGGCGGCTTCCCAGCGGCCGGTATCGGAATAGACGATGCGCCCGGCGGGGATTCCGGCGGAGCGGCGCTGGCGGCCGGACTGCCAGAACAACAGCAGGGCCAGCAGAAGCAGGAGGAGGCCGAAGGCCAGCGGGGAGGACACGGCTAGAGCGCCTGCAGGGTGAAGTGGGCAGCGAGGAAGACCAGCCCGGCCAGGAGCAGCAGGAGGGCCAGGGCGCGCAGCAGGCCGGAGACGACCACCGCCCGGCCATGCCGGTGGTGGAGGGCGCTGCCAGCCGCCAGTTCGGCCTGGTTCTGGGAGGGGGTGCCCTGCTGCTGATACCACCAGGCGCGGCGGCAATAGAGGAACGAGCCGATCTCGGAGGCGCGGATGGTGCGCATGCGGCCTAGCCCTCGCCCTGGTCTTTGGTTTCGCCGGCCGCGCCCAATTTGCGCTCGAAGCGGCGCAGGGCCTGCTGGAGGCGCTGCTGGCGCATGGAGAGGGTCACATCGCCGCGGGTGCGCTCGATGATCGAGCGGGCGATGTCGGTCAGGCGGCGCAGGCCGCCGGTGACGGCGTCGGGGTAATCCATGGTAACCAGCACGTTGTAGATATCGTCCATGTGCTGGAGCAGGCGTTCGACTTCGTGGGAGTAGCCGTGGCGCAGGAGGTCGAGGCAGCGGCGGCGCAGTTCGCCGACGGCCTCGGAGAGGCCCTTGAGGTAGGTGTCGTTCTCCACGGCCAGGTCTTCCGGGTTGGGCAGGCGGCCGCCGTCCAGGATCAGGCTGAGGACGATGTTGGCCTCGGCGTATTCTTTGAGGGCGTCCTGGGTGTAGCCGGCGTAGTAGATGGCCGGGTATTCGACCTGGACGGCGCGCAGATGCGCGGCCAGCTGGGCGGCCTGGGCCAATTCAGTCTCAGCGTTGGCGCGCTCCTCACGGTGCACGGCGCGGATGGCGTGGGCGCAGTGACGGGTAAGCGTGCGGGCGTGCGCCAGGGCGGCATCCCGGGCCTGGGTGTGGGCTTCGAAGGCGGTGTGAATGCGGTCGGCGATCTGGTCGAGCTTATCCATCGTTGGGGCCCTTGTCTTCGCCTTTGTCGTCGCCGGGCTGGGGCGGGCGGAAGAGGAAATCTGCCAGACTGTGCTGTTGGGGGATGTGAATCTCGCCGAAGGCGGCCTCGTAGCGGGCGAGGTTCTCGGTGAGGGCGCGCAGGAACAGCTTGCTCCCCAACGGGGACATCAGCACACGCGCCTGCACGGTGGGCAGTTTGTCGCCGGGCAGCAGGCGGGCGAAGTCGAAGACGATTTCGGCCGGCGTGTGGGCGATGCGCACCAGGTTGGCGTAGACCGCTTCCAGCCCGTCGGGGAGGTGCAGGTTGGGCAGCGGCGGCGGGGTCTTGGGGGGCGTTTTCGGGTCGGCCATGTTTGCTCCTTGGAAAGCCGGGCAGGCGGCGCGGGGAGCCACCGCCGCGCCGCCTATCCGCTATGGGACTAACGGACCACTAAAAGTGGCAGCATTCGTCGCGCGTGCCCGGCTCGCTAGAAGGGGATCTCGTCCTCTTCAGCGAAGTCCGGCGAGGCGCCGCCATCGTGGGCGGGCGGGGCGCCTTCTTCGCGGCCGCCGAGGAACACCACCCGGTCGGCGGAGACCTCGTAGGAGGCGCGCGGGGCGCCATCCTGGCCGGTCCAGACGCGCGGGTTGCCGGTTTCCTTATCGGCCGTCATGCGGCCTTCCACCAGCACCTGCTTGCCCTGTTTGAGGTACTGGTTGCAGGTTTCGGCCTGGCGGCCCCAGGCGGAAACGCGGAACCACACGGTTTCCTTCACCTTTTCGCCATTGCTGGCGGTGTAGGTGCGATTGGTGGCGACGGAGAAGGAGGTGACGGCCTGCCCGCTGGGCAGGTAGCGCATCTCCGGGTCGCGCCCCAGGTTGCCGACGATGGTGATCTTGTGGTAGGTCATGGTCTTGCTCCTCTTCTGGTTCGGTCTGCGGTTAATGTGAAGCAGGACAGCCGAAGCTATCCCTGGGTTTGCGTCCATCGAGGACTATGGGATTCTGCATGTGGGGACTCCTTACCGTGTGCGGCTGGTGTACTGGTCTCAGACGAACGCCGTCCGAGTTTGGGGTTGGTAACGCACCCGGTTATAGAACAATTGTACACAAAACCTGGAAAAAAAGCAAGAGGGAATTTTGAGATTCGAGTATTGGGTAATTGGCAACCGGTAATGGGTAACTGCTTTGTTGCAACGGGCAAGTTGCAGACAGTCGTGTCAGGCCGGACCTGCCCTGAGCGTGTCGAAGGGGCATCCGCCTGAATCCTTGAATCCTTTGATATGCACGATCCTGAAAGAGGCTGCCGGGCAGATTCCTCGCCCCTGTCGGGGCTCGGAATGACAAGACTCTCGCTTGGGGTGCGCGACGCAACGGGCAATCGGATTTCTGGAATCCGATGGAGAGGGATTACCGTTCCAGAATCGGGCGGGCAGCTTTGTAGACCGCTTGGACGTAGGCCAGCAGGCGTGTGGGACCATCGTTGCGGCCGGCGACCTCGGAATAGGGCAGGATGCTGCCCTGCCAAGGCGCAGTCTGCCAGCGGGCGCCGTGCGGCAGGGGCTTGCCCAGCAGTTTCTTCGTTTCGAAGGGGAACGGGTTGGAGTAGAAGTACGGGGAAGGGTGGTTGGCGTCGCCGGTCGAGAAGCCGAGGTTGAGCTGGGACGGAAAAGACTGCACCTGGCCATGCTCTTCGTATTCCACCCGGCGCGAGCCGAAGACTTCGGCCGTGAGGTCGAAGTGGTGCGGCCATAAATGCACGGGGCCGGACTCTTCGCCCACGTTCGCGCGGTGCTGCTCGAAGACTGCGCGCGCCAGGCCGGCGGCCGCGAACCAGGCGGCGGCGTGGGCCTTGTCGTAGGCGCGCGCCGCGCGGCTCTCGAAGCGCTGGCGCAGGTATTCGCCGCGCACCCCCAGCCCGGCCACGGCGGCGATGAGCGAGTCGCCCAGCGCCGTGCCGGTGTACCGGGCGCTCATATCCCAGGCGGCGGCGACCATGCCGCGGGCGTACAGCTCGATCCGATGGGCCCGGAAATCCATGACCAGGCGGAAAACGCCGCCGCCGGGCAGGGGCATCTCGGCGGTGGTGAAGCCGCCTGGCTGCCAGCACAGGCCGATGTGCCACCATTTGGGGTGCGCGGCGGCGTGGGCGCGCGGAAAGACATCCACCGCCTGAGCGTAGAGATGCAGTGTGTCGCGGGTGGGGCCGAAGCCTTCAAGCGAGGGGAAGATGGGCATAAGACAATCCTCAATGCCCCGCCCACAAGGGGGCCAGGCTACAGGGGTAATTTGCGGGCTGTATCGTCCAGGGCGCCATTAAAGCCAGTCACCCGATCACCTGGCTTCCTTACCCCACGGCTTCAAGTTTCTCAATCGTGCTCATTATCAAATCCGTGGCGCGGCCGAGGGTGTCGGCGTCGAAGGCGAGTTTGATGCCCGCGGCGGCGTAGAGTTCCGGGAGCGTGCGGGTGGCGCCCAGGGCGAGGGCCTGGCGGTACTGGCGGGTGGCGCCGGCCTGGTTTTCAATGGCGTTGGCCCACACCTGGGCCGCGCCGAGTTGCGCCAGGCCGTAATCCACGTAGTAGAAGGGCACCTGGTGGATGTGCAGTTGGCGCAGCCAGCGGGCGGCCTTCTCTTTCTCCAGGCCGGAGTAGTCGATGCCGGGCACGAAGCGATCCCAGAGTTCATTCCAGGCCTCATCGCATCTGTCGGCGTCGCGCGCCAGGCTGGCGTTCTCGTAGACCCAGTGCTGGAAGGCGTCCACGACGGCCATGTAGGGCCAGAAGAGCAGGCTGTCTTCCAGATGCTGCACCCGCGCCCGGGCGGCCTCGGCCTCGGTATAGAACTCGGCCAGGTAAGGGGCGGCCAGCAGTTCCATGGACATCGAGGCCACTTCGGCGATCTCCATGCTGATCTGCAACTGCGGATAGTAGGGCAGCTGGTAGACGGCATAGGCGTGGAAGGCGTGCCCGGCCTCGTGGAGCAGGGTCTGCACATCGCCGTGCTGGCCGACGGCGTTCATGAAGATGAACGGCTGGCCTGCCAGGGGGAAGTCGGTGCAGTAGCCGCCGGGGGCCTTGCCCACCCGGCTTTCCAGGTCGAGCAGGTCTTCGGCCCGCATGCAGTCGAACTGGGCCCCGAGTTCAGAATCGACCTTGTGGAAGATGGCGGCGGCCTTGGCGTTCAGCTCGTCGGCGGTCTGATAGGGCCGCAGAGGCGGCAGGCCGGTGAGGTCCACCTCGGTGTCCCATGGGCGCAGGGTTTCCAGCCCCAGTTTCTGGCGGCGTTTCTCGCGCAGGGCTCTGGCGGCCGGGACGACGACCTGCTCGATGGCGGCGTGGAAGCGTTTGCAGTCTTCGGGGGTGTAGTCCAGGCGCAGCATCTGCTGCCAGCGGTATTCGCGGAAAGACGGCAGGCCGGCGTTGGCGGCGATGCGGGCGCGCAGGTCCATGAAGCGCGTCCACAGGTCTTTGAGTCTGGCGGCGTCCTGCATGTAGCGGCCGGTATAGGTGCGCCAGGCGAGTTCGCGGCGCGCCCGGTCTTGCTCTTCCAGCACGGGCAGCAGGCGCGGCAGGGGCACTTCCCGGCCGTCCCAGGTCACGGCCATGGCGCCGACGATCTTGTCGTATTCGTTGCTGAGTTTCTGTTCATCGGCGAGCAAGGGAACGTTCTGGTCGCGGTAGAGGGCGGCCTCGGCGCGCAGGTTGCGCATCTGCACCGCGAAACCAGGCGGCTCCAGCCCGCTTGCCAACAGCATTTGCTTCAGTTTCTGGTTCTCGACCTGGCTGTGGGGAAAGATGTTTTCGTAGAAGGCGGCGAAGGCTTTCTCGGCGGCTTCGTCGGCGGTGTTAAGGGTGGTGGCGACGTACAGGCGTTCGCGCACTTCGTGCAGCAGGCGCTGGAGGCGGTCCCAGGCGTGCATCCATTCCTGGAGGGTGGCGGCGCTCAGATCGTGTTCGCGCAAGGCGTCGAAGTAGGGCTGGAACTGGTGCCAGTCCCAGGTCAGGGCGGCGCGGGCGTCGGCGGGGAAGTCTTTGAACATGAGGTCTCCTGTCGCGGCGTGGCGGCGGATTGTTGCTGCGCGGGGAGATTATAGCAAGGGATTGATTTGGATCAACTTCTCTTCCCTACCCTCCCCGCCACCAACCCCTGATAGAACTCGAACAACTCCAAATCCTGCGCGGCTTCGTCCCAGACCATCGGAGCGCGGCTGGCGTCGAACTGCTTGACGTCCTTGATGCTCACCTGCTGGCTCAGGCCGAGCTCGGTACCGTAGTAGATGACCGGCGTGCCGGGCTGGGCGAACTGCACGGCGGCAGCCTTTTTCAGCCGGGCGGTATCCCCGCCGGCGATAAACCTGAAGCGGTCCATGTCGTGGTTGTCCACGAAGGTCAGCATGACGAACTCGTCGTCGTCCGGGAAGTAGGCCCGGTGGCGCTGGAGGAAGGTCTCGAACTGTTCCTCGGGCAGGCTGCGGTAGCCGTAGGCCTTGCGCAGATGGTCGCACAGGTGAAAATCCAGCAGGCCGTGCAGGCGGCCCTCATAGGCTTTCTGCACATCGGGCGGTTCGACCACCTCGCCGAACACGAAGGCATCCGGTTTGGCTTCCAGGCAGGCGGCGGTGAACTCCGGCCAGAAGTCCGGCGAGGGGCCGTTGGCGTGGTCCAGCCGATAGCCGTCCACATCGAACTCGCGCAGCCAGAACTGCGCCACATCCAGCATCCACTGGCGCGCGCCGGGGTGCTCCAGGTTGACCTGCGGCATGTGGTGGGTGCCGAAGAACGAGCGGTAGCCGACGGGCGAGTCGTCGAAGGTGAACCAGCCGCGGTAGGGGCTGGCGTGGTTGGCGAGCGCCTCGGCGAAGATGGGATGATGATTTGAAATATGGTTGCACACCAGGTCGAGGATGACACGGATGCCGCGCCGGTGGGCCTCGGCCAGCAGGGCGCGCAGGGCCTCGTCGCCGCCCAGGCGGGGGTTGGTGCGTTCGTAATCGGTCACGTCGTAGCCATGATGGGAGGGGCTGGGCCAGGTGGGGCTGAGCCAGAGGGCGTCCGCCCCCAGGCGCTGGATGTGGTCGAGTTTTTCAGCCACGCCCCACAGCGTGCCGCCGTGGCGGTCGTGCAGGTCGCGGGCCGGCAGCCAGGCGCGCCCCTGGCCAGGGTGGAAGCGGTCCACGAAGACCTGATAGATGACGGAGGAGTGCGCCCAGGCCGGGGCCTTGGCCTTGCCGACGATGTAGGAGAAAACCTTGCCGCGCGCCGGGTCGCCGGGTTTTGTGTCCGGCCAGGGCTGGCCCTTGAACCAGGCGTCGGTGGCGAGCTCGATGCGGGTCTTGCTTTCGGGCCAGTCGGCGTAGGTTTCGCTGCCGCGTTCGCACCAGGCGCTGATCTTGTAGCGCACCAGCGTGCCGTCCGGCTGGGCGGGCAGGTCGGCGTGCCATTCCTGGAGATAGCCCCACAGGAGCGTACTCCATGTCACCCGGCCGGGGGCGAAGGGAACGGCGATGCCGGTTTCGGCCGCGCCGCGGCCGCCGCGCGGTTCCCGGCCGTCGGTGGTCAGGTAGGCGGCCATGCGCTCGGCGGGCTGGTCCGGCCCGGTGACGACCGTGAGCGTGACCGGCATGCCGGGCTGGGGGATGGCCGGGGAAAGCCGGTGCATGTGCTGCAGGCCCTCCTGCGCGGCGCGGTGGTTGAGGAGTTTGAGTTCGTCAGTGGCGACGGTGCCGAAAATGAAATCTTCCATGAAGTCCTGAGGTCTCGTGGTCTTGAAGTCGGGTGGTCACGCATCACGGATTGCGTGATAGGCGAAATTCACCTACTCGCCCGCCAGCCAGAAGGCGGTGAGGGGCGGCAGCGCGAGGGTATAAACCTGGGCGGAGTCAAAGAGGACCGGCAGAGGCGCGCCGGTCAGCAGGTCGGTCAGCGGGCCGGCCGCGAAGGGCAGGCCGGTGAGGGCAACCTCCAGCGGCTCCTCGCCGAAGTTGTAGGCGCATAGGATGGCGGCTGCGCCGGCGCTGCGCTGGAAGACCACGCCGGTCTTGCCCAGGCCGTCGGCGGCCGGGAAGGCGATGGCGTCTGTGAGCAGGGCGGGCGTGGATCTGCGCAGGGCCAGTATGGCGCGGTACACATTGAGCAGGCTGGCCGGGTCGCCATCCTGCTCTTCGACGCTGATGCCGTCAAAGGGCTGGTTGCCGCGGTCGGGCTGCATGAACCAGGTGGCCTGGCCGGGGCCTTCTTCGGCGGCGTACCAGTCCAGCGGGGCGCGGCGGTAGGCGTCCCACCACGGGCTGGTGCCTTTCTGGCCCGGCATGCCGATCTCCTCGCCGTAATAGAGCATGACCGGCCCGGGCAGGCAGGCCAGCAGGCTGGCCGCCAGGCGCTGGCGGGCCGGATCGCGGCGCACCTCGGTGGCGATGCGGTCAGTATCGTGGTTGCTCAAGAAGCGCACTCGCAGCCCTTCGGCCGGGTAGCGCTGCTCCTGTTCCTCGAACAGCGAAGCGAGCAGGCTGGCAAAGCCCTTGCCGTTCAGCACCCCGTCGCCGGGGCTGTTCGGGCCGCCCTGCAGGGCGCTGTACAGGGGGAAGTCGAACAAAGCGTCGAACTGGTCCGGGTAGTAGATGCTCAGACTGCGCGGGTCGGTCACCCAGGTTTCGCCAAGGAGCAGGGCCTCCGGGTTGGCGGCCTTGACCGCCTGGCGCAGGCTGATGAAAAATTCCTGGGGCGGGAAGGTGGCGTTGTCCACCCGGAAGCCGTCGATGCCGTCGGAATAATCGCCGTCGCCATCCAGGTCGAGCCAGAACAAGGCAGCTTCGATCAGGTATTCGACCACCTCGGGGTTGTAGTGGTTGAAACGCGGCATCTCGGTGTTGTCGGCGAAGCCGGCGTAGCGGGTGTTCTCGTCGTCTGTGAACACGAACCAGTCGGTGTGTTCGGAGGCCGGGTTGGCGTAGGCTTCAACGAACAGGGGATGCTGCTCGGAGAGGTGCGAGGGGACGAAATCGAGGATGATGCGCAGGCCGCGGGCGTGAGCGGCGGCGACCAGGCTTTGCAGGTCGGCCCGCGTGCCGTATTCCGGGTTGATGTCGAAGAAGTCCGTCACGTCGTAGCCGTGCAGGGAGGGCGAAGGGAAGATGGGCATGAGCCAGATAGCGTCGGCCCCGAGGCTCTGGACGTGGTCGAGTTTCATCTCCACGCCGCGCAGGTCGCCGATGCCGTCGCCGTCCGAATCGTAGAACGAGCGCACGTAGACCTCATACAAGACGGCGTGTTTGAACCACTCCGGGCTCTGGTATGGAATGAGGATCGGGGCGGCGGTGGCCGCGGGAATGGCGGCGGTGGCTGTTTGGGCCGGCGCAGGCTGGCAGGCGGCCAGCAGCCATGCCAGCGCCGCCAGCGCAAAGAGGCCCTTGTGCAAGGGCCTCTTGGAGTTTCGTCGCCGGATCGTTCCCACCGTCAGCCTTTCACCCCGCCGACCGTGAGGCCGGAGACGATGTAACGCTGGAGGGCGAAGAACAACAGCACCGGCGGGATGCTCATGAGCAGGGCCATGGCGAAGAAGATCGACCAGGGCGTGGTGAACTGCCCCTGCAATGAGCGCAGGGCCATCGCCAGAGTGAACCGGGCCGGGTTGTCCAGAAACAGCCAGGCCAGGACGAATTCCGTCCAACCGGTCATGAAGCCCAGCAGGACGGTGACGGCCAGAGCAGGCAGCGAGAGCGGCAGGATGATGCGGAAGAACGCCTGGGTGACGGAAGCGCCGTCGATCAGAGCGGCTTCTTCCAGTTCCTCCGGCACGGTGTCGAAGTAGCCCTTGAGGTTCCAGATGGCGAAGGGCAGGGTGCCGGAGGTGTAGGCGATGGCGAGGCCGAGCAGGGTGGTGCGCAGCGGTTCACTGGCGAACTTGACCTGGCCGAGCAGCACATATAGCGGAGTGACCGTGGCGGTGGCGGGCAGCATCAGCAGGGCGATGAAGGCCAGCATACCTGCCTGGCGGCCGATGAAGCGGAAGCGTGAGAAGGCATAGGCTGCCGAGGCGCCGAGGATGACGGCGAAAAACGCCGTGCCCAGGGAGACATACAGGCTGTTGACCAGCAGTTTGCCGAAGGTCATGCAGGTGGCGACATCGCCGGGGTTGCTGCACAGCAGCGGACTGGGCTCAAACAGCACCTGGCGAAAGGATTCGAACGAGGCGCCGGGCGGGATGAGCGTGAGTTCCAGCGGCTTGTCGATGTTGCGCGGATCCACGGCGATGGAGACCATCCATAGAATGGGAAAGATGACCGCCAGGGTGACCGAAAGCAGGAAGACCTGGAGCAGGACCTGCTTGACGAGGGCCTGAAGGCGCGGGTTATTCATAGTAGGCCTCCGTGGCGCGGGTGACGCGGTTTTGAAGGATGGTGATGATCAGCAGCACGAAGAACACCACGATGCTGAAGGCCGCCGCCACGCCGTACAGGCGCTGGGTGAAGACCAGTTTGTATGCCTGGGTCACCAGCAGTTCGGTGCGGCCGAAGGGCCCGCCCTGGGTGATGAAGTAGATGACGTTGAAGTTGTTGAAGGTCCAGATGGTACCGACCATCACGGCCGGAATCATGGCTGGCCGCAAGAGCGGCAGGGTGATGTTCACCAATTGCTGCCAGCCGGTGGCGCCATCCATGCGGGCGGCCTCGTACAGTTCCTCCGGGATAGATTGCAGCGCGCCGGTGGCGATGACGGTCATGAACGGCCAGCCGAGCCAGATGTTGGTGATGAGCACGGCCCAGAAGGCCATGGGCGAATCGCGGTACATGTTGAGAAGTTCCACGAAGGCCCAGGCGATGACCGGCAGCGGCAGCAGCTTGAGCCAGAAGGGCAGGCGAGCGCGGAAGAGCGCATTGAGCCCCCAGAGCAGGAGCGGCACCAGCACCACCGATGCCAGCGCCAGGCCGATATTGCCGCCCGCCGGCGGCTCGGTGGCATCGAGCCAGCGGTTATCGGTGGGGAAGGCGGTGCCGAAGGCGGCGTTGAAGCGGCCGATGATCTGGTTGATGGCCCCGAAGCGGCGGTCGAACATGTTGCGCCAGGTGAAGGCGATGATGAGGCCGGGGATGGCCCACGGCAGGACGAAGACCGCCCGGTAGAAGCGGCGGCCAAGGAGGTTCTTGCTGTTGAGCGCCAGGGCGATGACGATGCCGAGCAGGACGTGGAAGAAGACGTTGGAGACGGTCCAGGCGATGTTGAACTTAAGCAGGCGGACGAAATCGTAATTCTCGATGGCCAAGTTGCTGGTCAGCACCTTGACGAAGTTATCAAACCCGACCAGCGGCGGAGCGAATTTCTCCCACGTCCCCTGGTCAAAGACATTGAAACGCAAATTGGCCAGACGGTAATCCGTGAAGGCCATCCAGCCCTGGTAGGCCTGGGGAAAGAACGTGATGGCCAGCATGAGCAGCCCGGCAGGGAGGATGTAGGCCCAGGCGCGCAACGACTCGGTCCAGCGGTTCTTGCCGCCAGTCTTACCCGGAGGAGGGGCAAGACTGGGCTTCGGGGCCGGTACATCCATGATGGTCCTCCTTGAAACGGGCCGGAGCGGTGATGCTCAGGCGGCTGCTAATTCGATGAATTGTGCGATTATAACAAGGCAGGTGGGCAACCGGAGCCGCCCACCTGCCTGGAACAACGTACTGCACCTACAACGTACGGTTCACGACTACTGGCTGAGCGAGTCCAGCACTGCCTGTTCGGCGGTGTTGAGGGCCTCGGTGATGTCGGTGCCTTCGTCGATGACGGTCTTGATCAGGGTCTCGGTCGGGCCCCAGTAGGAACCCATGGCCGGGGTCACGATCCAGGCCGTGCCACCGCCAAAGGCCGCAAGGGCCTGGGCGCGCAGCGGGTCATCCACAGCCACGGTGGTGTTGCTGGGGATGAAGGCGTCGTCGGAGGCGTAGAAGGCAGCCTGGGCTTCCGAGGTGAGCAGATAGCCGATGAAGCCCTTGGCCACGAGGGCCGCGTCGCCTTCGGCATTGGCGCTAAGCATGATGGCGCCAGTCTGAACGAAGCCGCTCATGCCCGCCGGCCAGGGGTCGATCGCCAGGTTGTCGCCCAGCGCCTCGGAGAAACCGGCCAGGTTCCAGGTGCCGTCGATGACCCAACCCACCTTGCCTTCCTTGAACAGGTTGATGTCGTTGTCGCTGTACCAGGAGTCCGCCCCGAGGGCCTTGAAGTCGGCCAGCATGGCCAGCCAGGCGGCGCCGGCTTCGGTGTTGAAGGCCGGGGTGCCGTCGGCATTCATCAGCGCCCCGCCCTGACCGTACAGGTGGGCGAACGAGAAGAAGTTGCCGATCTCCAGCAGCGCGCCGTAGGTATCGCCACTGGTGGCGGCCTGGGCCTTGGCCTTCAGGTCGTCCCAGCTGGCGGCCGGTTCGGGCTGGATGGCCGTATTGCGGAACAGCACCACGCCCTTGAGCACGTAGGGTAGTTCCACCTGGGCGTCGTTGTACTGGCCGACGGCCAGCGCGGCGGCGTTGACATTGTCGGTCGGCACATCCGACAGGTCAGCCACGAGCAGGGCGTCGTACAGGGCCGGACCCCAGTCGTCGGCGCCGATCAGGATATCGGGGCCTTCGCCGGTGGCGGCGGCGGTTTCGTACTTGTTGCGCAAATCATCGAACGGCACGAACAGAGTCTCGATGGTGACATTCGGGTTCTCTGCGGTGTAGGCGTTGATGATTTCGTTCAGGCCGGCGGTTTCCGAATCCTTGAGCGAGTGCCAAAGGGTAACGGTCACCGGCGCGGCTTCTTCAGCCGGTTCTTCCGCGGCAGGTTCTTCCGCGGGGGGTTCTTCCGCGGCGGGCTCTTCGCCGGCGGGTTCTTCGCTGGGGGTGGCCGTGGGCCCGCATGCAGCGAGCACCAGGCTGGCGACCACCAGCAGGGCGAGCAGCCCAAACAGCTTGTTTTTCATCTTGCTTCCTCCTAGATTTAGGTAGCAGAAGTTGGTTTGCCGGGCAGGAAGCTGCCGATGCTTCCCGCCCTTGCAGCGGGGCACGCGTGTGCGCCGCTGCAACCGGGGCGCCTGCTATCTCAATCCCAGACGGTCCACCAGGCCGAGGCGCAGTTTATCCAACAGAGCCGTGAGATGCTGCTGTTCTTCCGCGGCCAGGATATCGAAGCGGCCGTGGAGCGAATCGACGTGTTTGTGGTTGACCTCTTCGCGGAAACGGGCGCCCTTCTCCGTGAGCACCACGCGCTGGGCGCGCCGGTCTTCCGGGTCGCCGACGCGCGCCACCAGGTCCTTGGCTTCGAGGCTGTCGATGATGCGGGTGATGGCGCTTTTGGAGCGTAAGACGCGGTCGCTCAACGTGGTGAGGCGGCAGCCAACTTCCACGTCCAGCTGGCGCAAGACGGACATCTGCGAAGCGGTGAGGTTGTACTCGCTTAAGACAACAGTATCGCCGTAGTCCATCAAGACGTAAACGTCATGAATGAGGCGATACTGTTTCTGGATGTCGGGGGTTTTCATTGTGAGCATGGCGTCTCGTTGCGCAAAGGATAGTCCCTTAATCAACTGTTGCGCGCGCAACTAATTATGAGAGGATTTTAATGATGGATGGGCAGGTTGTCAAGAGCCGCGAGGCGGCGAAAGATGAGAGTTTTCCCTGCCCTACGGCCGGGCGGGTTCCCAGGCCGGCAGCAGGTTGCGCAGGCTGATGGTCCTGATGAGCAGGGGGTGTTCCGGGTCGCTCAGGGCAAGGACGTACAACTCCCAATAGCCATCGTTGTTGGAGTGATAGGCGATGTAGGCGCCATCCGGCGACCAGGTGGGGTGGCCCTCGTCGAGCGGGCCGTCCGTCAGGCGCGTGAGGCCGCTGCCATCGGGGTGCACGATGTACAGGTCGGCGTTGCCGCCGCGCCACGATTCAAAGGCGATCCACTCGCCGGTGGGCGACCACTGCGGCCGCCAGTCCAGACCCTGGGCCTGGACAATGGGATGCTGGTCCGAGCCGTCGGCGTTCATAATGTAAAGGTCGCTGTTGCCGCCGCGCCGGGAGGAAAACACGATCTGCGTCCCGTCCGGCGACCAATCCGGCTCGTAATCTTCCAGCGGCGCGTCGGTCAGGCGCTGTTCCGTGCCATCCTCCAGATCCAGCACATAGATGTCCTTGTTGCCGTCGCGCTCGGAAAGGTAGGCCAGTTTCGTCCCGTCGGGCGAAAAGACCGGGTAACAGTCGTCGCCGGGGTTGTCAGTCAGGCGCACCAGGTCGTCCGGGCCGCCGCCGATGCGGAACAAATAGATGTCGCGGTTGCCGCCGCGCTCGCCGTCGAAGACGATGGACAGCCCGTCGGGCGACCAGTCGGGCGCTTCGGCGTACATGTTGGGCAGGCCGCCGGTGAGGTTGGCCAGCCCGTCGCCGTCGGCGTTGACCACGTACAGCCCCCAGGAGCCTTCGCGGCGCGAGGCGAACAGGATCTGCCAGCCGTTGGGCATCCAGGCCGGGTCGGCGTCGGGGAAGGGGTCGGCGGTGAGGCGGCGGGCTTCGCCGCCCCCGGCGTCCATCACGTAGAGTTCCTGCTCGCCGTCGCGCGTGGAGATGAAGGCCAGGCGGGCGCCGTCCGGCGACCAGGCGGGAGACCACGACGCGCCGGGCGCGTCGGTGAGCGCCTCCGGCGCGGCGTCTGACAACCGCAGCCGGTAGAGCTGGCGCGCGCCGCTTTCGTCGCTGGCGTAGGCCAGCCAGCCGCCATCCGGTGAGACCGCCGGGTCCTCCTCGGCGGCCGGGGTGTCGGTGAGGCGCTCAACCTGTCCGGTCGCCAGGTCAACGCGGTAGAGGTCGGGCTGGCCGTCGCGGTCGGAGACGAAGATGACCTGCATGCCATCCGGGGTGAAGGCGGGGGAGCGGTCGTCGCCTTCGCTTTCCACGATGGGCCGAATTTCGCCCGTGGCGATATCGAGCCGGTAGAGGTCGCGTTCCCCCTCCGCGCCGCCGGCGAACACCAGGCTCAGGCCGTCGGGCGAAAGGGCGGGCTGCGACGCGGACTCCGCCAGCGGTTCCGGCGCGCCGTCCGCGTCCAGACCCCAGACGCCGGGCTGGCCATCCTGCTCGACCGTGTAGACCACCTGCCCATCCGGGCCGATGGCGGGCTGGGTTTCGTCGCTGCCCGCCCCATTGAACAGCCGCGCCAGGCCGGCGCCGTTGGCGAACACGCTCCAGATGTCGCGCCGCCCTTCCACGACGGAGGTGAAGGCGAGGCGGCCGGGCCGGGCGAGCGCGCCGCCGGGCGGCGCGGCCAGCGGCGGCACCGCCGTGGGGGCGGGCGTGGGGCCGGGCGTGGGCGAGGGGACGGTGGCGCTGGGCGTGCGCGTGGGGCGGGGGAACAGGGTGGCCGTGGGCGCGGCGGCCGCCGGGGCGCAGGCGGCCAGCACCAGCGTCAGGAGGAGCAGAAGTGAGACGCTACGAGGCATGGTGACGCGGATGTGATACGGGTAGCCGCGGACTTGAGTCCGTCGCTACCCGGTGGCGTCGTCTCCGCCGCCGTTGACGGATTGGATGATGTCTTCGGCCAGTTTGAGCAGGGCGCGGCGGTCTTCCCCTTCCACATGGGCGGACTTCCAGTATAAGTCCAGCAGTTCGGCGGGGGCCAGGCTGCCGATGCTCTGGTCTTCCGGCAGGCGGATGCGGCTTTCCATCTGCGGGCGTTTGACGAGGTGAAACTCGAAGGCGGGCTGGGCGAGTTCGCGCAGGGCGACTTCATCAATGAGCGCCTCCCAGTCGCGCGGGTAGTCAATGCTCAGGCGCACGATGGCGTCGTGCATGTCTTCGGGGCGGGGCAGGGCGGCCCGCAGGCGGTCGGTGACGTTCTTATCGCTTTCCAGCGCCACGCGGCGGTCGTAGAAGCGGCGGATGCCGGCCAGTTCGCGCCAGTGCACGCGCGCCGCGCCCTTCTCGACCTCGGCGATGACGTAGTATTTCCTGTCCTGCGCCTCGCCGAAATCCACGCGCTCGATGGAGCCGGGGTAGATGACCGGCGGCTGGCCGGCCGCGCCCGGCGTGTCGGGCGGCTCGCCGGGGCCAGGCCCGCCGCCCAGGTTCTGGGGCTTGTGGATGTGGCCGAGGGCGACATAGTCGAAGGCCGGGTTGCGCACCAGCCCGCCGGAGAGCACCAGGTCGCTGCCGAGCATGACGGTGCGCTCGCCGCCGAAGGCCGCGCCCTGCACCGAGGCGTGGGCGGTGAAGATGGTCGGCAGCGAGTCGTCGGCCTGCTCAATCCACTCCCAGACCAGTTCATGAATCTTGCCTTCCAGTTCGGCGTAGATGGCGGCCGGGTCGCTGGCGTTGAGGTCGAAGAAGGCCATCATGCCGCTGCGCGAGATCCACGGCAGGGCCATCACCTGCACGGGCAGGCCGCCCAGTTCGCCCGCCCGGTAGAACTGCGGCTCGTCGGCCACGAACACGTTCTGCACCTCGAGGGTCTTGAACTCCTCCAGGGCGTGGGCGCGGCCGATGCTGGGGCTGAGGTCGTGGTTGCCGACCAGCAGCAGGGTGGGGATATCCGCATTCGCCAGGCGCATGATACGCCGGCCCCATTCGCGCTGGAAGGTGGGCTGGGGGCTGCGGTCTTTGTAGGCGTCGCCGGCGAAGATGACCAGATCAACCTTTTCTTGGATGGCGGCGTCCACGATCGCATCCAGCGATTTGAGGAAGTCGATGACGCGCACCGGCAGGCCGGAGGCCGGGTCGTGGCGGCCGAAATTGGCCATGTCGATGTGGGCGTCGGCGAAGTGGAGTATCTTGACGGCGCTCATGGGGAGACTCCCAGTTGCTCCAGCATGGCCCAGCCGGGCGAGAAGTTGGGGTTGAGGTAGACGGTCTGCTGGAAATCGGCGACGGCGTTGCCGGTCTCGCCCAGGGCCAGGCGCGCCATGCCGCGCCAGTAGATACTCTCTTCGAGCGTGGGCTCGGAGACGGTATCGTAGAGCGTGGTATTGGCGAGGTCAATGACGTCCTGGTAGCGGCCGGAGTAGTAGTAGGCCCAGTAGGGGCCGGTCTGATACCACATGATGCGGTAGGGCCGCTGGGCGTCGCCGCCGCCCAACCCGGCGTAGAGCAGGAAGGCGTAGTCGTAGGCGAAGGCGGCGTCCACATACTGCTGGAGGCCGCCGTGGCTGGTGCCCTTGTTGAACCAGGCGAAGAACTGGTCGTTGCCGGTCAGGCGGTCCAGTTCGCGGTTGGCGATATCCAGCGCGTGCTGCATGGCCCATTGCTCATCGGCCCAGTCGCCGAGCAGTTCGAGCACGCGGGCTTCGTCTTCCGGCTGGTAGACGACCATGAACAGGTAGTTGAACGAGCGCCAGCCTTCGATGAATTTGTCGTAGGGGCTGTGCAGGTCCTTGCCGGGCTGGAGGTAGGCGTCCTGCACGATGAAATAGCCTTCGGCTTCGTCGTAGCCGGTGACGAACAGGTAGTGCCCCAGCCAGGCCACCTTGCCGGTGTAGTCGGCTTCGTAGTAGCCCTTCTCGATGACGACCGGGAAGCCGGCGGCGATGAGGCGCTTGAGCAGGTCGAGCTCGCCGCCGGAGCGCTGGAGGGCGCGGTAGTCGGTGTGGTCGTTGACGAAATCGACCATCTCGTAGGGCATCACGTTCTTGTCGGGCTTGCCGCGCGTGATGAAGTCCATGCCGGGTTCGTTGACGCCGGGCTTGACGACGGCGGCCACATCATCGCGGTCGCCCGGCCAGCCCCAGAAGTTGAGCGCCATGGTCAGGTTGGCCGGGCCGCAGTAGTTCCAGCGGTTGTGCTGGTCCACGTAGGTGACGCCCTCCAGCACGACGCGCGGCGGCAGGGGCGGCAGGGTGGCGGTGGGGACGGCGGTGGGCGCGCCGGGTTCGGGGGTGGCGGAGGCGGCGGCCGGGGCGGTGGGGGTGAGGGCGTTGAGCGTGGCCTGGACGATCAGCCCCAGTTGCTGCTGCTGGGCGGGGGTGAAGATGGCTTCGTCGGGCGGGTTGAAATAATAGCGCACCCGGGTGACGACCTCATCCACGCGCCAGGAGAGGCGCGAATAGACCGGCGGGAGGCGGTAGAGGCCGTACAGGACGATGCACAGCAGGGGCAGGGAGAGGAGGAACCACAGCCCGCGGCGGCGGTTCTGGTCGCGGCGCAGCATAGACAGATATTATAGCAGGGCGAGGAGGGGCAGTTTCACGCGAAGCGGCGAGGGCGCGGGGTATACCATTTCACCATGGAGGCACAAAGGCACGGAGAAAACCCGGAACAGCGTGAAAACCGGCTCACGCAAAGAACGCAAAGAGCGCAAAGAAAAGATTTGGGAGACAAGAAATTTAGCGGGTTCTGAGCAGACCTTCGACCGAGATGTCTTCGTCGAGATCGGGCCAATGGAGGCCGATGCCGTTGGCGATGAGGCGCCAGTTGGCGCGCCGGGCGGCGGTATTGTCGTTGGGCGGAAAGCAAAGAACAGATTGACAAAAGTACGCCAATGGCGTATAGTGGGGGAGTTCAAATGAAGGAAGAGATGTTTGACGAACTGGTTGCCAGTGTGCGCGAGGGCGGGAGAATCCTGCGCGGCAAGGCAAAGGCGGCGCGCGTGTTTGAGGTTGAAACGCCGGACGTGAAGAAAATCCGGGCGGGCTTTGATTTGTCGCAGGCGGAGTTTGCCACGTTGCTGGGGGTCAGCGTGAAAACGCTGCAAAACTGGGAGCAGGGCCGGCGCGCCCCGGAGGGCGCGGCGCGGGTGCTGTTGCAGGTGGCGGCCGACAACCCGCAGGCGATCTGGGATGTGGTGAAGGGACGATAAAGGCAGGCTCGCGCAAGCGATGGATCGCGAAGGCAGCGTAGAGGACAAAACGAGAGCGCGTATGAACAAGAGAGAAATCCGTAAGCAATTGCAGGGGGAATTCGACGAGGTCAAGAGACTGGCGCGGGAATTCGCTGCCGAACGCCTCAGCCAGGAATATGCCGACCTGGTTGACGCTCTGGTGGATGACATTGCCAAGGAGCAACCCGGGCTGATCCTGAAAGGAAGGGCCAAGTCTTGGGCCGGGGCCGTCTTGTACGTGCTGGGACAAGTGAACTTCTTGTTTGACAGTTCCCAAACCCCGCACATGCAGGCTTCGGAGCTATGCGCGGCCTTTGGGGTATCCCAGGCGAGCGTAAGCCCCAAGGCGCGCCAGATACGCGAGGCGCTGGATATTTTCCAGATGGACCCGCGCTACACCCTGGCCTCAAACGTGGATGACAACCTGCTGGTCTGGATGTTGATGGTCAATGGTTACATCGTGGACATACGCACTATGCCACGCGAGGTGCAGGTAATTGCCTTTGAAAAGGGGCTGATTCCTTACATCCCGGCGGACCAGGAAGAAGGCGAAGGCTAAGAGGCGGTCCGGGAATCAGGCGCGCGGAGAACTTGTGGAGTGCGGTGGGGCGCGGGGTTAGCGGGTTCTGAGCAGACCCTCGACCGAGATGTCTTCGTCGAGGTCGGGCCAATGGAGGCCGATGCCGTTGGCGATGAGGCGCCAGTTGGTCCGCTGGGCGGGGGTTGCCTGCCGTAAACGCGGGAACCACTCCAGCGGGACGGAGATCTCGCGGCCGTCGGACAGGGTTACCTGCATGGCGTCGGCGGTGAATTTGACGGCAGTGGCAATGAGTAGGCGTTGATGTTCCATAGTTGGGGGCAATGATACCGCGTGCTGTTGCAGGTGGCGGCGGAAAACCCGCAGGCGATTTGGGATGTGGTGAAGGGGCGGTAAATATTGAACGGGACAACGGCGAGGCAGGACGAGATCGGCATTTTGAGGGCAGCGTTTTTCGAAATGATCAGATGATCTTGCAAGGATTGAATGCCCATCACGATTGAACTAATCATATGCTAAAATCCGGCCAGGGAACTTCAGAAACTTGACTTCCTTTCCTCTTATATGCAGGAGATGGGAAATTGGGAACTAAAACTAGAGTGTGCCCCTATTGTGCTGAAGAGATTAAGGAAGCCGCCGTTGTCTGCAAACACTGTGGTCGGGAACTGCCAGGATATGAACAAGTCTTGTCAAAGACCAAAAACTTAGAAACAACCACCCAGCCAGAGGAGGGGAGATTAGCAAACAAAGTTGGCAAAGTTGCGAAGGTAACTCCACCACAGGAAATTGCACTAAGCGACAACTTCAACAAGATTTCTAGACTCTTTGAAGACTTGCTTACCTCCATAAGGGATGAGGAAAAGGCTATTGAAGCCAAATACGAAGAAATCTATAAGAACGTAAAGTTCATCAATGACTCGGAATTATTGACCCAACTAACAGCTATTGATAAGCAGTGGGATGCATATCATCATCGAGATGTTCGAAGTCCTTCAGCTATAGGTTCGATGAAGGTACGTAGCGGGCTTATAGACATTTGCACAGCATTAGGAGAGATAGCCGATTCAGAGAAGATACATGTTGAAGAACTGTCGGGAAGTGAAATTTGGGTGTCATTGGCTAAAGATTTGATGAATGATCTCAAATTAGGCAGGAACTTAACAGCCTTCAAAATTGGCCTGGCTATTGGGGAAAATTCTCAGGGGGCAGATTTTGAATCCGCAAGCGCCAAAACGTGGAACATGATTGTGCAGCTTGTCCTTCCAATCTCAGCAAGATTTGACATCATCTTTATTAAGGAATTGTTTAGCTCGGAAGAGATAGATAAGCTTAAGGGCAAGACCAACAAACTAATATTTCTATTATTCCTAAAATACTATAGGCTCGGCTTTGAACGAATCCGGGCATATCCTATCGAACATCAGATGAGAAAGAATGAAATCGAGGATTTGCCAAACTCGATAAAGTCGAAGCTACCTCTTGCGATTACTGTATTTCCGGATTCAGATGGAGGAGTGCAGTTATCCTTCAATTCAAGGCTGTCGTTGTCAAATACAGATCAACTAAATGTAATGGCTTTGAGTATTCCTCTTATATCATTACATCAGATGGTAACCCTGCGACCCAGTTACCGAATGATGTTCAAAAGGCAGGTTGCTACCGTCTATAAGAACCTAAGAAAGGGCCTAATACCTCTTGATGCGTTTTCTGATTCAGCCCTAAGAAGTGTGCAGATTAAGTTACTCCAAAGCAAGGATGCGCTAATACCCCAGTTCTTCCCAAAATTCAAGGGGTTTTCCACAAATGACGCAAAAGAGATTTCGGTGGTGAAATTCCTGATTGGTTACCAACTCACATTACTGCCGCAAATGGATAGAGTGTTACAACTTTCTGTAATGGCCTCAGTACTTTCTGCAGTGGATTGGATTGACCGAAAGCAGCAAAACTATTTGTTCGAAATCGCTACGAAAGCTTGGTGGGTGAACCAGCCAAACTTGGAGTTATTAGAAGAAAGAATTGAGGAAATCAATAAGGGATTTAGCACATAGTTTCAATAATTTGTCCGGATTGACTGTTATGAAATTGGTGTTTGATTTCCCGCTATCAAGTTGTATTTTCGGTCGGTGACATACCCCGTCTTTATTCCCATACTCCCTACCCTCCGCCACGCCGTCGCCTGCAATTGCATCCGCGCCGGCGGAGAACACACAAACTATTTGGGATGTGGTGAAGGGGCGGTGACTAGCGGGTTCGCAGGAGACCTTCGACCGAGATGTCTTCGTCTAGGTCGGGCCAATGGAGGCCAATGCCGTTGGCGATGAGCCGCCAGTGGGCGCGCTGGGCGGGGGTGGCCTGCCGTAAGCGCGGGAACCACTCCAGCGGGACGGAGATTTCGCGGCCGTCGGACAGGGTTACCTGCATGGCGTCATCGGTGAATTTGACTGAGCTAAAAGAAGTTACTGACATCAATTCATCCCTAAATCAGTTGATAGTCAACCATCGGGATGATGAACTTGGGGGAAAATATCATGATTTGCTGGGGCTTCTTTTACCACGTGGATCAACTCGAAGAACCAGTTATATGAGATCTTCAAGACATATTCGGGGTACCCTCCTGCGCGAATACTTAATGTCCCCCTTCCTTCATCTGGCATGAATTCAATATCAATGGGTAACGTCGCCTCATGAATTAATTCGCATCTAAGCCACTTATAGAATATGTGATAGACGGGTTGCAGTTCTCCACGGTATTCAACTGTAATGCGTTCAAACACACCCTGAGCAAGAAATTTTTCGAAGGCTTCCTTGTCGGTAAATCTCTTCCGATTCGGGTAGGTTCGACGAGAGGTTGCTGAAATAGCGACTAGCACAAGAAGAAAAGCTCCTTCAAAGTTTCCTTGATCCCACAGCAATAGCGCGTCTTCAATTCTCTGATTAATGCTCATCTTTTTCACCGGTGCTTGTCTTTCGCCTATTAATTTCCCGCGATGTAACGCACGCCTTCAATCGCCTTGAAGTGTTCGTCCTGCGTCCAAAGGATTGCGCCGTACTGATAAGCGGCGGCCAGAATCATGCTATCGGCCATGGGCAATTTGTGTTCCACGGAAAGCGCGGCGGCGCTTAACGCCAGCGATTGAGAAAGTTCCACCACCTGACCTTTCATCAAATCAGCAATGCGCGTTTCGGCGACCGCCAGCCCTTCGGTTGAGAGCAGCCGCTTAAACACTTCGTAGACGCAGATCACCGGCACAAGCAGATTGTCGGTATCTTCGATGGCCGCAGCGAAGAACTCACTCCTTTTGCCGCCATTGAAATATTCCAGCCAACCGGATGAATCGACTACGTTCATACCCGGTCATCCTCATCGCGCTCAATGGTTGTGTTAATGCCTTCCAGTGACCCGCGCGCCTCCTGAATGGGGCGGTCGGGCACCAGAACGATGCGGTCGTTGTAGGCGATGACCACCATCTTCTGGCCAACCTTCAGCCCCAGCAATTGACGCGCTTGCTTGGGCAGAACAACCTGGTATTTAGGTGAGACTTTTACAGATTCCATACGTTTCTCCTATCGATGGCGAAACTGTACTACGATATTACCACGAGATTCAAAGGTATGTTAGAACACCCGTCCGGATTTCGCGATAAAATCGCGGGCGTGTCCCCTGTCTCCCCCACTCCCTCGCGATTGAACGCCCTGCTGGCGATGTGGCGCGCCGAGCCCACCGTCGGGGGGAACGTTTCCGCGTGGAAGACGATACCGGCGCGGGCGGCGCAGGGCGAGCCGCTGCCGGAGGAACTGAACCCGGCGTTGGCGGCGGCGCTGCGGGCACGGGGCATCACCCAGTTGTACACGCACCAGGCGCAGGCGTGGCGGCGGGCGACGAATAACGAGCATGTGGTGGTGGTGACCGGCACGGCGAGCGGCAAGACGCTGGCCTACAACCTGCCGGTGCTGCAACGGCTGATGCACCTGCCGGAGAGCCGGGCGCTGTACCTGTTCCCCACCAAGGCATTGGCGCAGGACCAGCAGGACGAACTGGCACAGTTGAACGCGGCCTTACCGGAAGCTTTGCGCATCCCGGCGGCGACGTATGACGGCGACACGACGCAGAGCGCGCGGCCGGCGGTGCGGCAGAACGCCCGCATCCTCATCAGCAACCCGGACATGCTGCACACCGGCATCCTGCCGCACCACACCAAGTGGGCGGAGTTCTTCGCGCGGCTGGAGTTCGTGGTGCTGGACGAAGCGCACACCTACCGCGGCGTGTTTGGGTCGCACGTGGCAAACGTGGTGCGGCGGCTGAAGCGCGTGGCGGCGTTCTACGGGGCGCGGCCGCAGTTCCTGCTGGCGTCGGCGACGATTGCGAATCCGATAGAGCTGGCGGGCGGGCTGGTGGAGGAGACGGTAACGCTGGTGAACGAAGACGGCGCGCCGCGCGGCCCGAAGCATTTCGTCATCTACAACCCGCCGGTGGTGAACGAAGACCTCGGCATCCGGCGCAGTGTGCTGCAGGAGAGCGTGCGGCTGGCGGCCGACCTGCTGGCCTACGACGTGCAGACCATCGTGTTCGGGCGCGCCCGGCGCGGGGTGGAAGTGATGCTGAACTATTTGCGCGAAGCCAGCGGGCTGGGGAACGAACAGGTGCGCGGCTACCGCTCCGGCTACCTGCCGCGCCAGCGGCGCGAGATCGAAGCCGGGCTGCGGGCGGGCACAGTGCGGGCGGTGGTGAGCACCAACGCGCTGGAACTGGGCATAGACATCGGCGGGATGGAAGCCGCGGTGCTGGCGGGCTACCCCGGCACGATTGCGGCGACGTGGCAGCAGGCGGGGCGCGCCGGGCGCACGGAAGAACCGGCGCTGGCGGCGCTGGTGACGTCGGCCAACCCGCTCGACCAGTTCCTGGCGCGCCACCCGGATTTCTTCTTCGGCGCGTCGCCGGAGCAGGCGTTGATCAACCCGGATAACTTACTGATATTGCTGGCGCATCTGCGCTGCGCGGCGTTCGAACTGCCCTTCGGGCCGGGCGAGGGCTTCGGCCGCGTGCCGCCGGAGGTCGTCGAGGACTACCTGCATGTGATGGAAGAGGGCGGCGAAATCCACCGCTCGGGGGGCAAGTCGTTCTGGATGGCGAGCGAGTACCCGGCGCAGGGCATCAGCCTGCGCTCGGCGTCGCCGAATACGGTGGTGTTGCAGGCCGAGACCGAAGACGGCTGGCGCGTGGTCGGCGAAGTGGACGAAGCCAGCGCCGACGCGCTGGTGCATCCGCAGGCGGTGTATTTGCATGAGGGCCAGCAGTACGTGGTCGAGTCGCTGGATTTGGAGCAGTATGTGGCGCGGCTGAAACCGGCGGCTGTGGATTACTACACCGAGCCGAGCCGCGAGAGCACCGTCACGCGGCTGGAGACGAAGACCGAGGAACCGCGGCGCGGGGCGCGGGCGGGCTACGGCGAACTGAGCATCACCAGCCAGGTGACCGGCTACCAGAAGATCGAGTGGCACACGCACGCCCGGCTGGGGATGGGGCCGCTGGAGATGCCGCTGCGCGAGTTGCAGACCACCGGCTACTGGCTGGCGCTGGACGAGGCGACGGTGGACGCGCTGCGGGAGGCGGGGGTGTGGCGCAGCAGCGTCAACGATTACGGCAAAGACTGGAAACGGATTACGACGGCGGTGCGCGAACGCGATAACTACACCTGCCAGGTGTGCGGGGCGAAGGAAAGCGGCCGGGCGCACGACGTGCACCACAAGACGCCCTTCCGGGCGTTCGCCCGCGCGGCGGAGGCCAACCGGCTGGAGAACCTCATCACCCTGTGCCCCTCCTGCCACCGGCGCGCCGAAACGGTGGTGAAGGTGCGCACCGGGCTGGGCGGGCTGGCGTATGCGCTGGGGCATCTGGCGCCGCTGTTCCTGATGTGCGACACGGCCGATCTGGGCGTGCACTCGGACCCGGCCTCGCCGATTACCGAGGGCGCGCCGACGGTGGTGGTCTACGACCAGATTCCGGCGGGCATCGGCTTCAGCGAGCGGCTGTTTGAGCTGCACGACGAGATCATGCTGCGGGCGTGGGAACTGGTGGCCGCCTGCGAGTGCGCCGACGGCTGCCCTTCGTGCGTGGGGCCGGGCGGCGAGCAGGGCGAAGGCGGCAAAACCGAGACGCTGGCGATGCTGGCGGCGCTGAAGGCGGGGTAGCCCTCAAAATCGTTCTAACCACTAGGCACAGAGAAGAACAAAGGCAATTAACCACAGATGAATGCAGATAAGCACGGATGAGGATGGATATCTGAGTGCATCGGTGTTCATCTGTGGTTGGGCTTTTGAAGAACGATTGCCCGTCACGATATAATCTCCTGACCAACCAACCACCTGACCACCAGACTTTCTGACTTCCCCCATGCCCTCCTCATTATCTGACCGGCTCAAATCCTTAGGCGTCACCGTCGGCGCGGGGGACCTGACGCCCAAACCCGCGCCCAGCGGGCCGGCGCGCCGCGCCCCGATTGAGCAGGTGATGGAAGGGCGAATCCAGGAAACGCCGCTGGGCGAGGCCTTCGTGGTCGAACAGCATTATGAGTTAGGGCACGCCCACGGCGGGCGCAACCTGGCGCTGACGGCCCCGCTGAACCTGCTGGCCGAGTGGGCCGGCGACGGCCGGATTGCGGAGTGCGCCGCGCCGGGCTTCACCTTCCTGGATACCGAGACCACCGGCCTGGCAGGCGGGGGCGGCACACTGGCCTTCATGGTGGGCGTCGGGCGCTTCGACGAGACCGGCTTCCACCTGGCGCAGTACTTCCTGCGCGACCCGGCCGAAGAACCCGCCATGCTCAGCGCGCTGGAGTCGTTTCTGACGCCGTGCCAGACGCTGGTAACCTTCAACGGCAAGTCGTTCGATGTGCCGCTGATGCACGGGCGTTACATCACCAACCTGGCGCCCTCGCCGCTGGCCGGCCTGGCGCAACTCGACCTGCTGCATCTGGCGCGGCGGCTGTGGCGGCTGCGCCTGCCGAGCCGGGCGCTGGGCTATCTGGAAGAGCACATCCTGGGCGAGACGCGCACCGCCGACGATACGCCGGGCTGGCTGATCCCCGAACTGTATTTCGACTACCTGCGCAGCGGCGACGCCCGGCCGCTGAAGGGCGTGTTCTACCACAACGCCATGGACATCCTCAGCCTGGCGGCGCTGATGGAGCACATCGGCCACCTGCTGGCCGACCCGCTGAACGGCGAGACGCACACGCTCGACCTGGTGAGCATCGCCCGGCTGCATGAAGACCTGGGCTACCTGGATCTGGCGGCGCAGATCTACGAACGCGGGCTGGCGCAGGACGACCTGCCGCCCGAAACGCGCCGCGATACCGCCCGGCGGCTGGCGCGGCTGCACCGGCGGCGCGGCGAACTGCCCAACGCCGTCAGCCTGTGGTGGCAGGCGGCCGCCGACCGCGAGGTCTACGCCCATGTGGAACTGGCGAAGTTCTACGAGCACCAGCACAAGGACCCCGGCGAGGCGCTCAAATGGACGGATGCCGCCCTGGCCCTCATCCGGCAGCCGGGAACGCCGCGCCATGAGCGCATCCAATGGGAAGACGACCTGCTCTACCGCCGGGCGCGGCTGGAGCGGCGGCTGGCGCCGCGTCCCGCGGAAGGCGAGAAGAGTTAATCTCAGTTATTGTTCATGCCGGCGGAATCGTATCACGCCCCAATTACCGTCTTTCACTAATCTACGCATGATAGACTATGCGGCAAAATGATCGAACTGCCGCTGTTCCCGCTCAATACCGTGCTGTTCCCGGGAATGCCGCTCAACCTGCACATCTTCGAGGAACGCTATAAACGGATGGTGAACGCCTGCCTGGAGACGCGCAAACCCTTCGGTGTGGTGCTGATCAAGAAGGGCGGCGAGGCGCTGGGGCCGTTGGCCGACCCACACCGCACCGGCACCACGGCGCGCATCCTGCGGGTGGAGCGCCTGGCAGATGAACGCATGAACATCCTGACGGTGGGGGAGGAGCGCTTCACCATCGTGTCGCTGGGCGAACATCCGGACAACTACCTGGTGGGGGATGTGGAGTTCCTGCCCTCCCAGGATGACGATGTGACCGCCCTGGCCCCGGCCACCGATGCGCTGCGGCCGTGGGTGCGGGCGTACATCAACATCCTCACCCGGGCGCACGTCATCCAGGCGGATATGAGCCACCTGCCGGTCGAGCCGCTGGAACTGGCCTACCTGGCGGCCTACCTCCTGCAGACCGACCCGCACGACAAGCAGACTCTGCTGGAGACCGACACGGCCTTTGACCTCGTTGATGAGACGTTGAAGTTGTACAAGAAGGAAGTCGTCCTGTTGAAGTCGCTGGTGAAAGCGCCGAAAGCGAAAGAGGGGCCGGAAGGGCGGCTGAACTGAGGCAATGCTAACCACAGATAACCACGGATGGACGCGGAAAATCGAGTCCATCTGTGGTTAATGGTTTTTGATCTTCCCGTACAGGAACCAGTATTTACTTTTAGGGTAGGCTTTTTGCAGGGCGGGGGACCAGAGGAAAACGCCGGGGGCCAGGCGGGCTTTGAGTTTGGCGTCGGCGGCGGAAAGCAGGCTGGCATCAGGTGGGAGGTTTTTGCCCAGCGCCTCGGCCATCACCGCCAGCAGGGCGCGCAAGCGCACCTGGCTGGGGTAGGCGGCGGCGTGGTCGCGCGGCCGGTCGGCCAGGTCGTTCAGGTAGCCCAGCCACTGCTTGAGGCGCGAGGAGAACTCGCGGCGCAGTTTGTCGTCCCAGTGGGTGCGCCACTGGCTGCGCAGGGCGTCCACTTCCTTCTCGGCGGCGGCGGCCTCGCGCCCGGCCAGGGCTTTGGCCTGGGCCAGGTGCAGCAGCAGGTTGCCGAGCGTCAGCCCGGTGTAGGCCGGTTCGCCGCGGGCGGCGCTGGCGGGCGCGGCCCAGAACAGTTCGCTGGAGAAGAGGTAGTTCTTCAGTTCCGGCAGGGCGGCCTGGACGTAACGCAAATCGTACTGGGTCATGGCCGTATTGTACAACGGGAGGTGTGGGATGCGCGCGGGGCAGGCGTCAGCCGGATGATCGAAGGCGCGCCCGCAGTCTCTGCCACTGCCCCTGCCAGAACTCGATGGATTTCGCCAGCAGAATGCCCACCAGGAGGAGCAGCGCCAGGGGCAGGGCGGCGATGCCGGCCACGACCTGGGCGGCGCGGATGAGCCAGGCCGTCCAGGGGGCGTAGTCCCATGACCAGGCGATGAAATGCGCCAGACCGAGGACGAGCAGACCATCCATGAGGACACCGACGGAACCGAATACGAAGCGGCATTCCCAACCCGCCGCGAAGCGATTAAATTGAACAAAAGGGATGGAAATGGAACTGCTGCAATCCAGCGGGCCGGACGTGAAGGCAACCCAGTTCAGCACCAGGAACATGCCGCCGAGGAAGGCGAACAGGGTGAGGCCGAAGAACATGCCCTGCGCCCGGCTGCCTTCCCCGGCCATAATGCCCAGCCCGACCCACAGGAAGGCGCTGACGAGCACGGCGGCCATCCAGACCGGCGGGTAGGCGCCCGTAGTGTCCGGCTCGGAGAACAGCATGGCGCTGAGTTGCACGACGGCCATAGCGACGACGAGCAGGCCGACGGCGCGCTGAGGCCGGACCTTGATGGGCGGCAGGAACGCGGGACGCATCTAAGAATTATACGGGAGATATCAAAGAGGGATAAACTATGGTGAGCCAACCCGTTAAAGGAGGATACTAATGTCTCATCTTGAGGACTTGCTTTACGAATACCTGGATTGGCAAGGGTATCTTGTGAAGCGCAATATCAAGGTTGGAAGACGCGCCAAGGGTGGTTGGGAAATGGAACTCGACTTAGTAGGGCATCACCCGATCACCGGGGATCTGCTGCATCTTGAACCCTCATTGGACGCGGATAGTTGGCCAAAGAGGGAAAGCCGATACAGGAAGAAATTCGACGCGGGCCGAAAGTACATCTTCACTGCCATATTCGCCTGGTTGCCTCCCGCAACCCCAATAAGACAATTCGCTATTTTTCCAGATCACCCAAAAGGCAGGAGCACGCTCGCAGGTGGAATGCTTGTATCGGCAGATGAAATTATGTTTGAGATAAGGAAGAAGGTCATGCAAGAAGGCAAAATGATCAACAAAGCGATACCCGAACAATTTCTCCTATTGAGAACCATTCAGCTTTCACACAACGGGTACAATCGTGCCATATTTGAACAGCCCTCCTTTGGAGGAGTACTACTCACCAATGAACATCCTTGAAACCCCGCGCCTGCTGCTGCGCCGCCTGACGGATGACGACCTGGACGACCTGTACGCGCTGTATCAGGATGCCGAAGTGCGCAAGTTCTTCCCGGAAGGGACGCTGGACCGCGAGCAGACCAAGGAAGAACTGGACTGGCACAAGAACGGCCATCCGGAGCACCCGGAACTGGGGCTGTGGGCGACGATTCACAAGGAATCCGGCACGTTCATCGGGCGGTGCGGGCTGCTACCGTGGACGATTGACGGGGTATACGAAGTGGAAGTGGCGTACACCATCGCGCGGGACCACTGGCGGCAGGGCTACGGCAGCGAGGCGGCGCGCGGCTGCCTGGAATACGGCTTCAATACGCTGGGGCGCACGCGGCTGATCGCGATGGTGGATCACAACAACGTCGCTTCGCAGAAGGTGGCGGCGAGGATGGGCATGCACCACGAGAAGGACGGCGAGGACGAGTTGGGGCCGTTCATGCTGTGGTCCGTGGAAAGAGGCGGGCCGAACGATGCGAACGCTTGAAATCCTTATCCTCTTATTGAATATAGTCGTCGTAGTGGCGCTCTATTTGCCTCTGCGCGCGGCGTTGCGCGGGTTGGCCTATCTGCCGGCCGTTACCGTCGTCGTCACGCTGGCGCATCTGGGCGTGGAGGGGTATCGCTGGCAGATGGCGCCTGCTTATCTGCTGACGGCGGCGCTATTTGTCGTGAGCCTGCGGCGGATGCGCACAGGCGCGGTTGCACCCCCGGCGCGCGGCGCGCTGGCGTTTGCCGCGGGCGGGTTTGGATTGGTATGGTGGCTGGCGGCCGCGGCCGTGCCGGTGATCCTGCCGGTGCCGCGCCTGCCGGCGCTGCCCGGCGCGTATGCGGTGGGGTCGGCGCTGTTCCATTGGACGGACACGGCACGCGCGGAAGCGTATTCGGCGGAGCCGGACGATTTTCGCGAAATGATGGTGCAAATCTGGTATCCGGCGCAGGCGGACGGCGATTCGCAGCCCGCCCCTTATCTGGATAATTTTGACGTGGCGATTCCGGCCTTCGCAGATACCCTGGGGGTTCCGGCCTTCACGCTGGAGCATTTGCGGCTGGTGCGCACGCATGCCACCGAGAATGCGCCGGTGGTTGGCGACGCGGGGCCTTTCCCGGTGGTGATCTATTCCCACGGCTATGCCAGTTACCGCACCGCCAGCGTTGCCCAGATGGAAGCCCTGGCGAGTTCCGGGTATATCGCCGTCGCCATCGACCATCCGTATGCGGCAGCGTTCACGGTGTTCCCGGACGGGCGGGTGACGCTGTACGACCCGGACCGCCTGCCGCCGGGCGGGCGCAACGAACCGGGCGACCAGGAAACGCGCGAACAGATGCAGGCGACGATGGCGGCGGATGTGCAGTATGTGATGAATCAATTGGAACGGCTGAACGACGGCAGTATAGAGTCCGGCCTGACAGGCGCAATCGACGTTGAGCGCATCGGGCTGACGGGGGTTTCGGCCGGCGGCGGGGCCATCGTGTGGGCCTGCCAGATCGATGCGCGCTGCAAGGCGGGGCTGGTGCAGGATGGCTGGTACGAGCCGCTGCCGGAGGCGCTGGTAGCGCAGCCGCTGCGCCAGCCGTTCCTGTTCATGCAAAGCGACACCGACCGCTGGCAGGGCGACAACCTGCCGCGGCTGGACGCGTTATTTGAGGGCGCGGCGGGACCGGCGTTTCATCTCCAGTTGGCGGGCATCCTGCATTTTGACTTTGGCGATTATCCGCTGCTGTCGCCGGTGAACGGTTTGCTGCCGGAGCGCGGGGCGATGGAGGGGCGGCGGACGGTGCAGGTGATCAACACGTATCTGCTGGCGTTCTTTGACCAGTACCTCAAAGATGAGCCGTCGGCGCTGCTGGCGGGGCCGTCGGCGGAGTATCCGGAAGTGGGGTTCGAGGCGAACGCGCCGTGAGGGGGGGATGAGGCGAAAGTGGACGGGGACAAGCCCCGCCCCTACGACGGGCAGGGGGCTGGCAGAAGGTGGTGGGGGAAAATAGGGAGAGCCCGCGAACACGATGCTGTGGACGACCACTAATTTGCCAAACAGGAAAAAACTATAAATCTTACTAGAGTGAGAGGGTTTTCTGCTGAACGATGAGTCGAATTTGCTTCTTCAGGGCTTCATCAAAATCAGCTGACTTGGCCATTTTATCTTCATCGATATCTTTATCAGGTCCCCTGAGTGACTGTAATACCTCCCATACATGATTCAAACACTTAGTCAAGAATTCCTCATCCGCATCGCCTATGCCATACTTATTGATATAGTAAGTCGTTGGCCTCAGTCGTTTTATCTTCACTGCCGATGCAAACATCGCCAATTGAAACCGGACGTTTACTTCATGTCCCCTAATATGGTCTGGTATCAAGCCCGAATTCAAGAATTTTTCAATTTCCCTCATAAACTTGGTGCACTCCAAATAAAGCCTTATGGGATAGTCTTCACTAAAGATTCGTTCATATAGCGATTGGTTTGTAATTAGATTGATGGGTCTCCCTCGTGAATCATTAGGACGCTGAAGCAGTATGGCTGCTACCGCTTGAGCAAGATATTGGATACTGATTATCTTGTCCTTTTGCCTGCCCTGATTCTTATAGAAATTCTTTCGTCTATCATAGTAAAAGTCATTTAGCCCCAGGAATTCTTCTATGGCATAGTGGATTGGATCAAAAGCCCGGAGTGATGCAGGTCTAATCGTGGATTGACTATTTGTTGCGCGAATAATATCGTTGCGCGTCTTCTCATCATTTGTCACAACAGCTCGAACGAGGATATTTCTTGTATCAGGTGTGTCCGGGTTATTACTAAAGAAGTTATAAACTTCGATAGAAGTCTGAAGCCCATTCACAATTTTTGGGTCAGAAATTGATAAAGTCTTGCCAGCCAGAGGGGCACTTGCGGCCACTATCGTTATTCCATTGTTGAGCCACCAGAAATCCTGCCCTTCCACTGGAGATTCTAGAGTTCCCCTTATTCCTTTGTTCACATCTATATTTCGTCCCTCGTAGTCACGGATGTTTTCTTCAAAGAGCCAGCCTTTGAGTTCATTATTATCTGGATCCCGAATAAACTCATAATACTCCTTGAGTGGTACAAGACAAACAGTTCCCATTGATGGCGTGGAAAGCGCCTCGGACAAGTTAAGTTCTATCGTCTTCTTGGCCGATTTTCGACGCCGTGCGAGCAATTCCTCCGCGCCCACAAATGAGAATTCTGGAACACTATCTGAAAAAAGCCGACTGATCACCTTTTTGAGTTGTTCACTCTTTCTCAAAACATTAGGATGAACTTGGTCACCCATTGTTACATAGTAGAACTTAACCTCAAGAACGGGGGATGTGACTGCTAGTTCCCGATATGCGCGATGAAAGATGCTAACCGCGCGGATAAGGTTTGCATTGTAAGAATCAGAATAATCTGACAATTCATGGCTGATATCCAATAGATCTTTTGTTGTTGATTCCAACCTCAATATCGGATCTTCCGAAAACCCACTCGTGGTCTTTGATTGAAGAATTATCAATGTGATTAACGCACTTTGCCGAATATTCGTGTAATCTGCGTCCTCTTGCGCTAGCACTCCATTGACGAAGGTGAATATAGCATCTATGCCCCCATCATCGCCCTTGAGGTCAACTAATCCTCCCTCAATTTCGTCATAGGCCAAGCCATAATTCTTTAGAATTTGCTCAGCAGAGAAGAGTTCGAAGAAATCGCTAGCTGAGAGATTTGGCGAGGTTTCATTTCTCTCCCTCTCCAAAATTCCTTTTAGTGTTATGTGTGCGTTCGAAGACATTCTAGCCTCCCATTTTTAATTGATGCCGGGCTCACTATAGCTACATGCACCTAACTTGATCGGATTCTATTTCATCCTATCATGCTTCAGATTTGAATCAAAATACTTTCCGTCCACTTGTGTTCCGGGAAACTATCGTTGGAGTTCTAAGGCACTTCAAATATCACCGCTTACTTCGTTTCAACCGAGATAGTCCTTTCCCAAATCTCTCAGGGGGATATTGCTTCACCTACAACACCATCCCCAATGGGTTCTCCAGATACTTCGCCACGGCCTGCATGAACTGGGCGGCTTCGGCGCCGTCGCTGACGCGGTGGTCGACCGAGACGGTGGCCTTCATGCGCCAGCCGGGGACGATGGCGCCGTTCTTGACGACCGGCACTTCGAGGGCCGAGCCGACGGCCAGGATGGCGGCTTCCGGCGGGTTGAGGATGGCGCTGAAATGGTCCACATCGTACATGCCCAGGTTGCTGATGCTGAAGGTGGAGCCTTCCACGTCGGCGGGCTGGACCACCCCGGAACGGGCGCGGGCGGCCTTGTCGCGCACGTCCAGGGAAATCTGGCGCAGGGAGAGGCGGTCGGCGTCCTGGGTGACGACGACCAGCAGGCCGTTCTCGACAGCGACGGCATTGCCGATGTTGACGCGGCCGTGATGGATGATGGCGTCGCCATCCAGGCTGGCGTTGAGGTTGGGGAACTCGCGCAGGGCGAGGGCGACGGCCTTGACGACGAAGTCGTTGACCGAGAGTTTCTCGCCCGTGCCTTCGAGCATCGTGTTGGCCTGCTTGCGCATCTCGAGGACGTTTTCCATTTCGAACTCATGGGTGACGTAGAAATGCGGGGCGGCCTGCTTGGCGGCTGCCATGCGGCGGCCGATGGCCTGGCGCAGGCGCGAGAGCGGCACGCGCTGGTCGGCGGGGGCGGGGCCGAAGGCGGGGGCGGCTGGGCGCAGGGGGCGGCCAGGCTGCGCCTGGCTTAAGCCCGCTGTCTGAATTCCGCTCGCGGCGGCTTCGACGTCCTTGCGGACGATGCGGCCCTGCGGACCGGAGCCGGAGACGGCGGCGAGTTGCACGCCCTTGTCCTCGGCGATGCGGCGCGCCAGCGGGGTGGCGCGCACGCCGCCGGGCAGGTTGCCGTCTCCGTTGGAAGGCAGCGGGCGGCCAGGCTGCGCCTGGCTTAAGCCCGCTGTCTGAATCTGGGGGGCGGCGGGTTCGGATGGTTTGGCGGGTTCGGGGGCCGGGGCGGAGGCGGGTTCGCCGCCGGACGCGCCCACCAGCGCCTCCACGTCAATCGTCTCATCGGCGGTGCCAACGATGGCGATGGGCTGGTTGACGGGGACGATACTGCCCTCGCCCACCAGCAACTTGCGCACCACGCCGCTGAACTGCGACTCGACTTCGACGGTGGCCTTGTCGGTTTCGATCTCGGCCAGCAGTTCGCCCTTCTGCACTTCGTCGCCTTCCTTTTTCGCCCAGCGCGAGATGGTGCCCTCGGCCATGTCGAAGCCGAGTTTGGGCATCGTAACAACGTCAGCCATTACAGCACCTCCTTCACCGCGGCGATGATGTCCTTCACCTGCGGCAGGGCCAGCTGCTCCAACTCGCGGTTGTAGGGCAGCGGCACTTCCTTCTGCGCCACGCGCTTGATGGGCGCGTCGATGTAGTCAAAGGCTTCCTCGTACAGGCGGGCGGCGATTTCCGCCCCGACGCCATACGAGCGCCAGCCCTCCTCTACAATCACGCAACGGTTGGTCTTCTTGAACGATTCGATCACCGGCCCCATATCCAGCGGGCGCAGCGAGCGCAGGTCGACGATCTCGGCCTCGATGCCTTCCTTTGCCAGCGCATCGGCGGCTTCCATGCTCAGTTGCAGCATTTTGCTGTAAGTGACGAGCGTGACATGCTGGCCGGGGCGCTGGATTTTCGACTTACCGATTTCCACCAGGTGCTCGCCGTCCGGCACTTCGCCGCGCCACTGGTACAGGGTGGAATGTTCGATGAAGAGCACCGGGTCATCCGAGCGGATGGCGGTTTTGAGCAGGCCCTTCGAATCGGCGGGCGTGGCGGGGGCCACGACCTTGAGGCCGGGGAAGTGGGCGAAGATGGCGTCCGGCGTCTGGGAGTGCGTCGCGCCCAATTGGCGGCCGCCGCCGCCCACCGCCCGAATCACCATCGGCACGCGGAACTGCCCGCCGAACATGTAGTGCAGTTTGGGGGCTTCGTTGACGATATGGTCGAAGGCCGAGAAGGCGAAGTTGATGGTCATCATCTCGGCGATGGGGCGCAGGCCGGTGAGGGCCGCGCCGATGGCCGCGCCGATGATGGCTGCCTCGGCGATGGGCGTATCGCGCACGCGCTTTTCGCCGAACTGGTCGTAGAAGCCGCGGGTGACGGCATACGTCCCGCCCCACACGCCGACCTCCTCGCCGAGGATAAAGACGTTTTCGTCGCGCTCCATTTCTTCGCGCAGCGCGTCGGAGATGGCCTGACGTACGGTGATGGCTGCCATGTTATGCCGCCTCCACGTAGATGTCGGTGAACAGGGCTTCGGGGGCCGGGTTCGGGCTTTCCTCGGCGAACTTGACGGCGGCGGCAACTTCTTCGACTACCGCGGCCTCAATGGCGTCCAATTCTTTGGCGGTGGCCTTTTTGCCGCCGGTGAGGAACTTTCGGTAAATGCCGATGGGGTCGTTCTCCTGCCACTGCTTGATCTCTTCCGGCTTGCGATAGCGTTCCGGGTCGCCCATCGAGTGCCCCTGGAAGCGGTAGGTGATGGCTTCGAGGAAATACGGGCCGTTGCCCTTGCGGACATACTCGAGGGCTTCGGCGGCGGCTTCTTTGACGGCCATCACGTCCATGCCATCGACGCGGCTGTTGGGAATCAGGTAGCCTTCGGCCTTCTGGCGGATCTCGCTGACGGCCGAGGCGCGCGGCACGGCGGTGCCCATACCGTACTGGTTGTTCTCGCACACCCACAGGACGGGCAGTTTCCACACCTTGCTGAGGTTGACGGCCTCATGGAAATAGCCGATGTTGGTGGCGCCGTCGCCGAACATGCAGACGGTGACGCCGTCGCGCCCGGCGTACTGGTCGCCCAGGGCCAGGCCGGCGGCGATGGGCAGGTGCGCGCCGACGATGGCATGCCCGCCCCAGAAGTTGTGCTCCACGGAGGCCATGTGCATCGAGCCGCCCTTGCCTTTGGAGGTGCCGGTGGCCTTGCCGAGCAGTTCGGCCAGCACCTGGTTGGCGGTCAGGCCGACGTTGAGCGCCAGCCCGTGGTCGCGGTAGGCGGTGATGAAGCGGTCCTGCGGCAGGCGGGCGGCGACGAGGCCGGTGCTGACGGCTTCCTGGCCGATGTACAGGTGCAGGAACCCGCCGACCTTGCCAGCCTGGTAGAGCAGGGCGGCCTGTTCTTCCACCCGCCGGATGAGCACCATCTGGCGGTAGAGGTCAAGGGCTTCTTCTTTTTTCATGCGTGATGACTCCGATGCGTAAGATGACCATGATCAATGATCCGGGCGGAGGTGGGGCCAAATCGTCCGGGCCAGTATACAAAACAACACCGGGAACGTCCCGGCGTTGCCTGGTAGCCAAATGAAGGCTTATTGCGCAGCAATTACACCGCATTCCGATGGGCGATTATACCAAAGGGGAGGGAAACGCAATGGGAAGGCGGTTGATGGAGGTAATCAGTATATTAGAATATTCATCAATTGTAATGTATAATCTGCGCCATGAACGAAACGCGACTCTACGAACTGCACGCCAGCATCTGCCAGATCCTGGCAAACCCCAAGCGGTTGGAAATCATCGACCGTTTGCAGGGGAGTGAACAATCCGTTTCGCAACTTGCCGAAGCGATGCAGATCGGCCAGGCGAATTTATCGCAACACCTCGGCGTCATGCGCCAGCGGGGGATTGTGACGGCGCGGCGGGACGGGTTGAACGTGTATTACCGGCTCGCCAGCCCGAAGATCGTGCGCGCCTGCATGTTGATGCGCGAGGTGCTGCTGGAAAGCCTGGAGGGCGACGCGGAGGTCTTGCGACCGGCCAAAACAAAAAAGGCCACACCATGACCGACATCGAAACCACAAGGTACCTGATCATCATCAACGACGCGCCGTATGGCAATGAACGCCCCTACAACGCCCTGCGCCTGGCCCTGAACCTGGTCAGGCGGCCCGGCAGTCTGGTCAGCATCTTTCTGATGGGCGACGGCGTGAATTGCGCCCTGGCCGGGCAGAAGACCCCGGATGGCTACTATAACGTTGAACGAATGCTGAAATCGCTGGCCAAGCGGGGTAAGGTGGCAACTTGAGGGACCTGCATGGAGGCTCGCGGGTTCGAGTCCGAACGGCTGATCGAAGGCGTGGAACGCGGCAATATGGACCTCGCAGGGGAATGGACCGCCGCGGCGGACAAGGCGCTGGTTTTCTGAATGCGCGGCGCCTTTACCCTTTCTTTACAAATGCTTCACTCTCGCTTTGCAGGCGTAGGGGACAATCAGGGTGAAGATGGTCTCCGATGAAAGGAGTAACTATGTGTGGATGTATGTTGATGCACGCGACGATGAACCATGAGGCCCATCCCCAGACTGCTCCGGCAGGCGCGGCGGCGGCCGAACGGACCTGCCCCCACTGCGGGTTTTCGCTGCGGGCGGGGTTTGGCTTCTGCCCCGGCTGCGGAATGCGGCTGGACGAAGCCGCCTGTGCATCCTGCGGGCAGCCGGTGGAAGCCGCCTGGAAAGCGTGCGCCTACTGCGGCGCGCCACTGAACACGATGAACAGGAGCAACTCATGAACAGAACGAATTGGATTGCCGTGGCGGTTTTTATCGTCCTTGCGCTGGTTGTGCTCCAGGTGGGGGTGAGCCTGGGCAGCCGGGGCGGGACAACCGGCTGGGGGATGATGGGGCCGGGGATGATGGGCGGCTGGGGCTTCAGCCCCCTGGGAGGTTTCGGGATGCTCTTCATGTGGATCATACCCATCGGTTTTTTCGCGCTGACGGTGGCGGGCATCGTCTGGCTGGTGCGCACCCTGAGCGGCAGCGGTGGCGGCGGCGGCGCGGCCGCGACCTGCCCTTCCTGCGGGCGGGGCGTGCAGCCGGGCTGGAAGCACTGCCCGCACTGCGGCGCGGACCTGTAGCCGGCCGTCCAGAGATTTTCCCAATTCAGTAAGCTTGAATCAACCTCCCGGAGGTTGGACTGGCAAAAGCGAGTGAATGTCAGTCAACCTCCGGGAGGTTTCAGCGCGGCCCGACCACGCGACCACATCCGGCATCAAGCCCGGATTTCTGGAGGCGCAGGTCTACCGGGTCGTCCGGCTGGATGCCGATGCGGCGTTCAGCATAAAGCGGTGGGCTGTTTGAGGCCAAAGCCCAGCCCGGATATTATAGCCCCGCCGCCAGCGCGCGCGAGCAAAGTACTCCGTTGAATACGGGCAGGTCAGCCGCCGATGCGGAAGACGTGGATGATGGGCTTGTCTTCGTCGGCCAGCGGCTCGGCAATGTAGAGCAGGTTGTTGGCGCGGTCGTACGCCACCGCGCTGATGCGATACTTCTGCTGCGGGTCCGTCAGGCTGAAGAGATAACGGTCGAGGTCGAGGACCGCGTAGGGCTGGGGCTCGTGCGGCGCGAGCATGCCGAGGGCAACCGCGGCGAGGTCGGCCGGGTCGTAGAAGATGAGCTGCGCTACGAAGGAGTCCGACCACCAACCGCGCACATCGTAGGGCGGAGCGGGAATCTCGGGGAAGGGCTCTTCGTCCGGCCAGACCACGCCGTTGCCAAAGCCATACCAGTACTCGCCCACGCCCTTCGTCCCGGCGAAGATAACCGCCTGTGCATCGCCCAGGGTGAGCCAGGCGCCGCCAGCCCACTCGTCGGAGTGGTGGTAATCCTCCAGCGTGAGCGGGCTCTCCTCAAGCGATGTACCGTATTGGATGAGGCCCAGGGCAGGCAGCTGGGCGTCTTTTTCCGGCGGGCTGCCGGAAAGCCACGGGCCGAAGGCATACAGCGAAGGCCCCTGGCCGCCCCAGCCTCCATCGCGGTAACGGCCGGTGGCCAGGAGCAGGCCGGGCGCATATTGTTGAGCCCAGACGGCCGGGATATCGAAGATGTAGTCGTTGAGGGCGTAGGGGGAGATGCCGCCGATATACCAGGGACCGGCCAGCGCCAGGTCGGTCAGGTCGGTGCTGATCCAGCCATGAGTGGTGTAGGGACCTTCCTCCTGATAGTGCTGCCCCCAGGCGAAATACAGTTTGCCGCCGTCCTGCCCGGCCTGCGCCGGGAGGTAGGCAAGACCGGCGCGCGGCAATTCCCAGTAGGTGGTCTCGGGGAAGGCCTGCGAGCGCACGTCGGTGAAGGGCTGAATGAACTCGCCAATGGGAAGGTCGGCCAGATCGTGGCTGGCCGAGATGACCGGCGCAGGGATCGTGACCTCGGCGATGTACTGGTTCCAGTCGTGGCCGGTGCCGAACAGGGAGCCGGGGAAGCCATCCGTCCCGCCGCCGGGGTCGCCCTCAGGGAAGAAAGCCAGGGCGCTGCCGCCGTAGTACCAGCCGCGTTCGTAGTCGAAATCGTCCGGCAGGCGGAACGCGCCGAGGTAGGTGATGTCACCGGGCTGGATGAGCGGGATATCGGCGACCGTAGCGCCGGGCGGCGGGGTGATCGAGAGCGCCGGCTGGGTGATGAGGCCGGGCGCGGCGGAGTCGCCTGCGCCATCGGGGTCTTCGGCGTACTCGTCAGAATAGGTTTCGTAATCGTCGGAATACTCGGGGTACTCGCCAACCGCCTCCGGGCCGGCGGCGCAGGCCCCCAGAAGGAGGGACGGCAGGAGAATCAGATGAACGGCGCGAAGACGCATGGTACCCTCCCTGGTGCTGAATCGATAGTCGCAGGCCGCGGTAGATATCTTGATTATAGCGAGCGCACAGGCAAAGTCAAAGTGGGCTCAGGCCAGCGCGTCCCAGACGGCGTTGCTGAGTTCGGTCCAACGGGCACGGTTGGGGCGGTTGGCGAGCAGGCGGCTGGTGGTGAAGGCCACGACGAGTTCGGCCTCCGGGTCGGCCCAGGCCATGCAGGTGCGGTTGCCGAAGTGGCCGAAGGTGCGGATGCTGCTGCCGTGGCCCATCGAGGGGCCGGGGTCGCCGGGGGCGGGCTGCAGGCCGCCGAGGTGGAAGCCGTAAGCGAAGCGCACCTGGCGGTCGAACATGGCGTCGTAGCCTTCATAGCCCAGGGTGGTGGCGGCGGCGATGGTCTCCTGCATCAGGTAGCGATGACCGCGGTACTCGCCGCCCTGCAGAAGCATCTGATAGAAGACGGCGAGGTCGCGGGCGGTGCTGTGCAGGCTGGCGGCCGGGACAAGGGCGCGGCGGATGGCGGGGAGGTTGTAGAAAGCGGGCAGGTGCTTCTGGTCGGCGCAGGCTGCGGAGGTGGGAGGGGTGTGGCGCAGTTCGCGGCGTGGCAGGCGGAACCACGTGCGGCGCAGACCGAGCGGGGCGAGGAAGTTCTCGTGCAAGTAGCGGTCAATCTTCTGCCCGGTGACGCGGCGCACAACTTCGCCCAATATCCAGCCGTAATTAACGAGATGATAGGCCATCTGCGCGCCGGGGGGCGTCTCCGGGTGCAGGCGCGCTACGTGGCGGGTGGCCGCGCCCCAGAACGGCCAGAGCGGCAACTGGCGATAGAGGTCACGGCCGGGGATGCCCGCCAGGTGCAGGAAGACCTGGCGGATGATGGTGGCCTCCTTGCCGCGGCAGCCGTACTCGGGCCAATAGTCCGCCACGCGGGCGTCGAGGCTCACTTGCCCCTCTTCGATGAGTTTGTGGACGCAGATGCCGGTGAAGGCCTTGGAGCACGAGAAGACCAGGAACGGCGTTTCGGGGGTGACGGGCTTGCTGCGGGCGGCCCCGATGGCGAGATCCACTGCGAGGCGGCCGCGGCGCAGCACCACCAGCTGGGCGGCGGGCATCAGCCCTTGGGCGTACTGGCGCTCGAAGACCTGGCGGATGCGAGCCGCGCCTTCGGGCGCCAGGCCGGCCGCGGCCGGGTCGGGGGCGGAGAAATCAAGGGTCATCACCTGGATTGTACTGCGGCGGGCGGCTTCCATTCCCCCGTGCGGCCGGCTGGACGCCTTGCATCCCTGAACTGCCCCGGCGGAATCGGGTCAATTCTCGCGGCGGGTTGTTGCGGCCCTGGCAGCGGCGGGTTTCCCAATCCGTTCTTCGATGCTGGCGGGTTTGGGGAATGAATCGCTCAGCGCAAATTCCTTGACCAGCGAGTCGTACTCCTGGCTGCCGTACATGATTGTGCGGTTACGACCGGATAATTTTGCCAGATACAGGGCGATATCCGCATGATGGATAAGATCCATGGCATCCAGTTCGTCAGCCTGTTTGCTGGCAATCCCGAAACTGAGCGAAACGTGGATGGGTTCCGGATAATTCTTCAGGGAAATCTCGTGCTCCTCGATCTGCTTTCTCACTTTTTCAATTCGCTCAAAAGCCACTGCGGCGTCCGTTTCAGGCATCATGATGGAGAACTCTTCCCCGCCAAACCGGGCGACGACATCATACTCGCGGAAATTCGCCCGCAAAATCCCCGACACCGCGACGAGCACCTGGTCGCCGGCCAGATGGCCGTAGGAGTTGTTGATGTTTCTCAGCAAATCCATATCCGCCATCACGATGCTGATGGGATGCTGGAAACGTTTGGCCCTGGAAATCTCAGCCTGCATCGCCGACGCGAAATAGGCGGCATTGAACAGCCCGGTTTTCTGATCGACTTCGGAGGCGCGCTCCAGCGCCGGGACTCGCAGTGTGGAATACATCAGATACACGGGGACAAGCGCCAGAAGGCTCAGGAACGGGTTGACGATCCAGAGCATGGCGGCGATCAGGCCCAGGGTCAGGAAGGTGAAGTCGAGCACCAGGGGGAACCAGCTCAGGATGCCGGACTCTTTGAACGACTCTCCGGAAGTCAGGCGAATCACAGTCCCCACGAATACGTGGTTGGCAAGGACAAACACAACCAGAGAGAGGATGATGACGTTGATCAGTCCAAAAGAGATTGGCTCAACCAAAGGCAACTGCTGACCGGACAGCGCGAAAACAACCGCGCTCGCCCCCAGCGATAGCACGTACTGGCCGATGTTGAAGGACTGCACCTTAAACTTGTACTTGCCAAACGGCCACTCAACCAGATGGGAGACCAGGATGATGAGACCCGCCGCGCCTACCCCCAGGTTAAACAGGGCAAAACTATACGCCAGGAAACTGATGTTGAAGTGGGAGTGCTCCGTGAAACCATAGACGTTGAAGATAAGCCCAATCGAGCCGAGGGCGCAAAGAAAAAGCAGCAACCCGAGTTGATTCAGGATTGCCGCTTGATCACCAAGTATGTAGGTTCCAAGTAAAACCGCGCCGGATAGGATTACAAGACCAATGTATATCCTTGGCTTTGATGACAAAGATCCCGCTCCAGGGAACAGGTTATCTGGTTGTCAGAAGCGGCGAGTAAGACCTATCCGGCCCAGGAAACCAACGGCTGGATGATCGGCTTGATGATGGGCCAGATCACCAGCGCAAATATGAGCAATTGCAGTAGATAGCCGCGTAATTTCCTCATGATCCCTTCTCCTTGTCCAATCCAGACTACAACCTGATGATACAACCTGATGATACAACGTATCGCGCGGTTTTGCACCTAACAAATCTGCAAGTCACGTATTGATTTTACACTGGATTTGTAATTCGGCGGCTCGTTTAGGATAGCAAAGCGGGCTCTTGTCTTCCTTACCGTATTCGCCACCTCTGCCAGCCAACAGACCTCCCGGAGGTTGCCTTCCCATCGTTTGATTCTGCCCATCCCGGGAGGTTGCCTTGGGATAGCCGATGTCTGCCAACCCAATGGCCAGCGTTCTCAGCCGTTCCCCGGGCCGGGCAGACGGTGCGGCTATAATCGCGGCATGAACCTGAGCGACCTGCCCGTCACGGCGCAAGCCGTTATACCCACGGAATACCTGGATTTTCTCGACCACATGAACGTGATGTGGTATACGCACCTTTTCGACCTGGCGACCTGGGGCTTCTATGACCTGTTCGGTTTCGGCGAGGACTACCACCGCCGCTCCGGCTGCGGTTCGTTCGCGCTGGAAAGCCACGTGAGGCACCTGGCCGAGGTGCGGGCCGGCGATGGCGTGAAGGTGTATTCACGGGCGCTGGCGCGCTCAGAAAAGGTGCTGCATGCCATGCATTTCATGGCGAAAACCGACGGTGCGCTGGCGGCCACGCTGGAATATGTCGGTGTACACATCGACATGGGCACGCGCCGGTCAAGCCCGCTGCCGCCCGAGGTGGCCGCGGGCTATGACCGCCTGCTGGCCGGACACGCCGCGCTGGGCTGGGAGCCGCCGGTTTGCGGGGCGATGGGGGTGGGCAAGAAATCAGCGGGCTGAAGCCCGCTGTCTGGGGGAAAAGGGCGCAGCGGAGTTGCTTCGCAACTCATTGCGCCCTTACATGTGTATGCCAATCAGGAAAAGTAGTGACAGGACAGTTTACATACAAATGAAGAGGCTCCCGATTCATTGCAGAATCGGGAGCCTCTTTCGTGTGCGATTACTTGATTTCGAAGGTTACCTGCACATCCAGAGTGATCTCCAGCGTGCCGGGGGCCACCGGCACCGCGCCGCCGGCAGCATCGAGGGCGCGCACCTCGGCGTAGGGCTGGACGACCCCGCCGCCGCCCACATAGGCGTTGACGGTCTGCACTTCGCCCAACGTCACGCCGCCGGCGGCGGCCAGGATCTCAGCGCGGGCGCGGGCGTTCTGCATGGCGGCTTCCAGCGCCTGGGCGTAGGCGGCTTCGCGGTCGGCCACATCGAAGGAGATGCCATAGATGTTGTTGGCGCCTGCCTGCACTACCGCATCCAGTACACGGCCAAAATTCTCCAGGTCGCGGATGGTGACGGTGACGGTGTTCTGGACGACGTAGGAAACGCCGGTGATCTGGCCGTTGATGTCGTAGTCCTGGCGCGGGTAGATGCTGAAGTTGCTGGTCTGGATGTCTTCGGCGGCGATGCCAAAACCATCCAGCGCGGCCCGGATGGCATCCGCCTGCTGGTTGTTCTGGGCCACGGCGCGCTCGGCGCTGGCGTTCTCGGTGTTCACGCCGATCTGGATGGTAGCCATGTCCGGCGTGAGGGTGATGGCGCCCGTGCCGTTGACGCTGATGGTGCGCGGCGTTTCGGCCGGGGTGGTCGTCAGCCCGCCGCCGGAGGCGCAGGCCGCCAGGGCCAGCGCCAGCAGGGGGATGAGGATGAGGGCGAAGGTTCGGGTCTTCATGCAATACTCCTTGGTGGGTGGGGTTACTCGGTCGCGATGGCGATATCCGCGCAGGGCGCGCCGCACTGCTCGATGGCGAAGAAAATGGCGTCGATCTCCGGTTCGACAGTCTCGAGAATCGAGCCGTTTTCGAGGTACAGGGTGACGGTGAGGTTGTGCAACTGTACCACCTGGGTCACCTGACCGGTGGGCAGGAGGCTGAGGGCCGTCTCCCAACTTACCTCGCCAGAGTATGGCGTGGGCGTGGGCGGTTCGGGCTGGCTGGTTCTGGCGACGCAGGCGGCCAGCAGGACGGCGGCCAGCCACAGAGTGAAGAGTTGGCGCATACGATTGCTCCTATTCTAAGCGTTCACGATGATTAACGCTGGCGGGAACGATTTGGTTCCCCAACAAACAGGACATCGAGGAATGGGTCAATGAGTTGCCGAGGCAAAGAACCGATTAAATGGAGAGTTGTGTGATCCCCGGATTACCTCGTTGACCTGCCTCAAGATTTGCCCACCACGCTTTTTGCATGTACAATACATCAAACAAATGTTCTGAGGCTCTGCATGTCGCTCGATTTCCAACAGGTATGTGAACAGGTAAAGAAACTGGGAGAGACCGCCCCGGCGCGCGCCCAAAGGTTGCGCGCCCTGCAGGAGCAGGCCAGTAGCCTGCTGGCGGACCACGCCGGAAACCTGGACGGCCTGCGCGACAAAGTGGGCCGGGCGGCAACAGTGAGCAAGAACCTGCGCTGCGCCGTCCCCACAGGCGAGCCGCTGAACCACGCCCAGCCGCTGCCCGCCGCGCCCGCGGCGGCCACGCTGATCGCCGCCGATGGCTCGCAGATCAACCCCGACCGCCAGGCCGAAACCGAGTATTGCCTGGTCAACGTCGGCTCGATTCTCACCCACATCGGCGACACGGATGCGCCTGCGACGCAGATTAAGAGCGACCTGTTCTACGACCCGGACATCTACACCGACAACGGCCTGCTGACCGAAGCCCAGGTGGCGCTCATCCGCGACCTGCGCGAGCGCCAGGTGCTGATCCAACTGGCCGCCGGGCAGCCCGCGCCGGTGCTGACCCTCACCGATGGCCCGCTCGAACTGTGGAGCCGCGACGAGGCCGTGCTGGACAGCAGAAAGTTCGACGAATACCTTGAAGCCCTGAGCGCCCTGCAGGTGATGGATTCAATTACTGCCGGCTATGTGGACAAACCCGCCAGCGCCCTGCTGGTGCGCCTGCTGGAGATCGCCCTGCTGGATGAGGGCCGGATGGGCGACGCCGACAAAGAGCGCCCGCTGCGCGGCGTCACCGACCGGGGGTTGCTGGAAAACATCCTCGGGCCGGGCGAGCGCTCGGCGGTGTTTGGCATCCAATCCAAGACTGCCAGCAAGTACAAGGAAGGGCTAGCGCTGCATTTCTTCTATTTGAATGTTTCAATGAAAGCGGATGCTGCTTGGCTGGTGCGGGTCGAGATCCCGGCCTGGGTGGCGCAGGATGCGGCCATGCTGGATACGCTGCAGGCTGTGCTGGCGCGCCAGTGCCAGATCGCCGGGACGATCTCGTACCCGTACCTGCTGCACCGGGCGCACGAGATCGCGGTGGTAACTCGCGACGAAAAAGAGCAGGTGGAGCGCATGATCGCCCAGGAACTGCTCAACAATGGCGTAAGACCCGGCCGGCAGTCGGCCAAGGGGCGCTTCAAGGACACCCAGAGGAGTAGGAAATGAGCCAACAATACGAAATTGGCCGCATGCTGCGCGGCAGCACCACCGAGTTCGTGGTCGGCTGCAAGGTGACGCAACTGGAGGCGCCGGAGTTCGGCGCGCTGGTGCGCGCGCCGCTCGGCAACGGCCTGCACGTCTATGGCCTGATCAGCGCCATCAGCATCGAGGACGACGGCCTGGTGCGCCAACTGGTGACGGCCGATACGGTCGAAGAATCCATCATCGCCGATAACCGACTGAACCGCAACGTGCCGATCGAGATGACGGTGCTGGTGGTCGGGCACAAGAATGAGCGCATCCAGCACCTGCTGCCGCCGCGCCCGCCGCTGAGCCTGGACGTGATCGAGTTGTGCCCGCCGGAGGAAGTGGCCGAGTTCACCGCCGCCGGGCGCTTCGGCTACTTCCGGCACATCCTGCGCGCCGAGAACGTGCCGGTGGGCGAGTTGCTGGCCGCGCACCTGAAGGCGGCGCACGCGGCGCACGGGGATGATGGTTGGGCGCAGCGGGCGGCGCAAGAATTGATCACCTTACTTCGAGATGACTATTCCAGCCTCACATCTGTACTTAGCGCGCTTGGCGATGCAATGGCATTTTAGATTGTTGATTGAAGATTGCTGATTGTCCGATAGCAATCGAGGTCTACTTGGCGAGGTCTATAAAGATCCATGAATGCTGATGCCTTGAAAAAGCGCACCAAAGATTTCGGGTTGCGGGTCATCCGATTGGTGGATGTGCTTCCAACCAGCCGCACAGCGAATCACATTGGTCAGCAATTGATGCGGTCAGCTACATCTGTGGGAGCGAACTACCGGGCTGCGTGTCGCGGACGCTCCAAGGCGGAATTTGTCGCCAAGGCCGGGATTGCGATTGAAGAAGCAGATGAATCCCTCTATTGGATGGAACTACTCACCGAAGCCAAACTCGTCAGTGAAGAGAAGTTAAAAGACCTAATGAAAGAAGCCAACGAACTGGTTGCCATATTAACGGCCACAGTGAAAACAGCACGCAAGAACTTGCGAAAGGGCGCTTGAGAATGAGCAATCAACAATCAGCAATCGAAAATCAGAAATTCATTGGGTATGTAGTCGGCGGCGGGTTGAAGGAGTCGTTCGTGGTGCGGCTGGAAGTGCCGGCCAACGAGGTGCAGGAGGGTGCGTTCGTCATCGTCGAGAACCGGGACTGGCTGTTCTACGGCCTGGTGACCGACCTGATGCTGGGCGCGACCGACCCGCGCTTTGCCGATGAGCCGATGGGCAACCGCGTGGCCCCGTATTTGGCCGACCTGCTCTACGGCCAGACGCTCTATACCAACCTGGAAGTGCTGCCGAGCCTGATGATGGAGCGCGGCCCGGACCTCGACAGCCCGGAGTACAAAGCATGGCAGAAGGCGATAGATGCGGGGTTGAAGGAACAGCCGCGCCCGATTCCGGTCAAGACCGTGCCGCCGCACCATTCCCGCGTGCGCCTTGCCACGCCCGGCGACATCGCCGAGATCTTCGGCGACACGGCGAAGAAGGCCAACTTCATCATCGGCCACACGCGCGAGCAGGGCCACCCCGTGGCGCTGGATATGGACAAGTTCGTCCAGCGGTCATCCGGCGTGTTCGGTGCAACCGGCACCGGCAAGTCGTTCCTCACCCGCCTGCTGCTGGCGGGGCTGATCCATTACGACGAAGCCTCGATCCTGGTATTCGACATGCACAACGAGTATGGCCTGGACGACGTGGCTTCGGATACCGGCCAGAAGGTGGTGGGCCTGAAAAACAAGTTCAGCAGCAAGGTGCGAATCGTTGGGCTGGGGCGCGGCGCGCTCATCCGCGGCCAGAACCCGGATTTCAACCTGGAGATCGCCACCAGCGACATCCAGCCGCAGGACGTGGAACTGTTGACCCGCGAACTGAACCTGAAAGAAACCACGCCCACCACGCTGGACGCGCTGGTAACGACCTTCGGCCACCAGAACTGGCTGCGCGAATTCCGCGACATGGCGGTTGGGACGGTCGTCGAAAACGACCAGGGCAAGAAGGCGCCCGCGCCGGGCAGCGTGGCCTACTGGGCCAACGAGAACGGCGTGAACGTGATGGCCGCCGAGGGCCTGCACAGCAAACTGCGCCGCCTGTTCAGCCTGGATTACGTAGTGGACGAACCCGCCTCGGACGGCATCCAGGAAATCATCAAGGCGTTGGAGGCCGGGCAACACGTCCTGCTCTCTTTCGGCAAGAACGACAGCGACCTGGACTACCTACTGGTGACCAACCTGCTGACGCGCCTGATCCGGCGGCGCTGGGAGGAACGCACCAACGAGTACCGCTCGACGGACAAGAACAAGCCGCGTCCGTTGGTGATCGTGGTGGAGGAGGCGCACAAACTGCTCAATCGCGAGATGGCCTCGCAGACGACCTTCAGCACGATTGCGCGCGAACTGCGCAAGTATTATGTGACCCTGCTGATCATCGACCAGCGGCCCTCGCAGATCTATGATGAGGTGATGAGCCAGTTGGGGACGCGCATCTCCGGCTGGCTGGGCGACGACGACGACATCCGGGCGGTGCTCTCCGGCCTGGCCGGGCGCGAGGCGCTGCGCGGGATGCTGGCGCGCCTGCAACCGAAAGAGGAAGTGATGCTGATGGGCTGGGGCGTGCCGATGCCGCTGCCGGTGCGCTCGCGCCGCTACGACGACCGCTTCTGGGAAGAACTGCTGGGCAAGAAGGCCGGCGCGGCGAAGAAGAGTGAGGAAGAGCGGAAGAAGGAATTGGGGTTTTAGTGCGGAAGAAGATCAACGAGGCGAAAGTGGCCGCGATAATCTGAGGAAGGTTTGAGGCAAGATGAAATTATCGGGATTCAAAATTCAGAATTTCAGGAGCATCGGATCTGAAGGTGTCTTACTTGACCCCTGGAGCAAGTGCAATATTCTTGTGGGGCAAAACAACACTGGTAAATCAAACGTCCTTAAGGGTATGGATCACCTGATCAAGAGGTTATTCAGACCCGAACATCAACTTGATGGCCTGGATTACCGCAATCGTGATGAGAACTCCCCAGTTACATTCTGTATATTTTTCAGCATCGAAGATAAGGAACTTCCTGAAGTTAGGAATCTATTAGGAACCAGCAACATTTATTTTGAGTTCACTTTTGGGCAAAACGGAAAGAACTCTTTTGCTGTTTCAAATAACACATTTGCAGAAGTACAAGATTTCAATCTAGCCAATAAACTTTTGCGGGCGTTAGTCCAGTCACACTGGAACCAGCATGTAGACAAAGATGTAATATTTAAGGAGTTTACGGATAAAAGTGGTCAGCTGATATTCGACAAATATTTTCGCTCTGCTCTCCCACAGAAGATAGAAACAATTCCTGAATTCCGAAAAAGCGAGCCGGGTGGCGAGTATGAGTTTAACGGAAAAGGATTAATCGAACTTCTCGGCAATTATCGGGTTCCTGAAATCGGCCAGGACCCTGACCAAGACAAATTTAGGAAGATTCAAAATGCAGTTCGAAGGCTCCTAAACTTGCCTAACGCATCACTCGAAATTCCAAAAAACCACGATCACATCATAATTAATAACGAGGGATTGAGGCTTCCACTTTCGTCCTATGGGACAGGCGTGCATGAGCTGGTAATATTAATTACAGCGGTTCTTTCACTGAATAGTTCACTTTGTTGCATTGAGGAACCCGAAATACATCTTCATCCAATTCTTCAGCGAGAGTTTCTGAGGTTCTTGATTGAGGAAACTGACAATCAGTACCTGATAAGTTCTCATTCACCAACGTTCATAAATTCTCAATTGGAAATTGCATCAGGGAATTCTTCTAAGATCCAAGTCTTCCTATTGCAGAGAATTGACAAGTCTACAGTGGGAGGTCCCATTGTAGACAGGGATCAGGTAATCACGGCAGTGCGCGAATTGGGTGTCAAACCCAGCGATCTATTGCAATGCAATTGTGTGATTTGGGTCGAAGGTCCAAGCGACAGGACATTCATCAATAAGTGGATCAGCCTAATCGATTCTGATCTGGTCGAAGGTAGACACTATTCGATAATGTTTTATGGAGGCAGGTTGGCTAGTCACCTCTCAGTTGATTTTGAAACTGTACCCGAAGGGTTAATTCAATTGCTAAAGATTAACCAACGCGCAATTGTAATAATGGATAGCGATAAAGATGCCCCAAGAAGGAAATTGGGGAAAACAAAACTTCGCATCAGGCAAGAGTGCGAACATTCTGATTCTTACTGTTGGATTACAGAGGGTCGAGAGATTGAGAACTACATAGCGCTGAAAACAGTAACTCGGTGGCTAGCATATAGGGCAAATGTGGAACCTGAGACTGCAACAGAGCAGGGATTTGGTGCTTACGATAGATTTGAAGATGCTGTAATGCGCATTGCTTCAGCTATGAACATAAACTCAATAGATTACTCTTCAAACAAGATCAAATTTGCCTATGAGTTAGTTGAGCACTTCTCAGTTTCTGACATGGATGCCAAATTAAGAAAGCAAATAGGATCAATTATTGACCTTATAAAGAAATGGAATAACTAGCCCTATGACCGAATCCCACATAGATAAGATTCTTCGGGAAAGTAAAGAACAGACCGGGAAAGAAGAACCCCTCGATTCCGTCGATCTAATCGCCTCCGGCTATGAATGGATTTGCCCAGACTGTAAAGGGTACAATCGAGAAATTGGTGTTACTCTCTATGTGTCCTGCAAGAAATGTAACAGGACATTTGAAGTAGACGACCACCTTCACGCGTACAATTAGAACATCTACATGTTCATGCAAATTTGATTGAAGATGTATTTTGGAAAGATCCATGGCGAGTAAAGCACAAACACGATTGTATCTGGGTGACTGTCTAGAGGTCTTGAAAGAGGTCGAGGATAACTCCATCGACCTTATCTTTACGTCGCCGCCCTATGCCGACCAACGAGTGGAAACGTATGGCGGTGTTCACCCCGATAGGTACGTTGAGTGGTTCTTAACAAGAAGCGCAGAATTCCTGCGCGTGCTCAAGCCATCTGGGACGTTCGTGCTAAACATCAAGGAGCGGGTCGTCAACGGTGAACGGCACACTTACGTCATCGAGTTGATTCTTGCCATGCGCGAACAAGGGTGGTTGTGGACGGAAGAATTCATGTGGCATAAGAAGAACAGTTACCCCGGCAAATGGCCGAACCGTTTCAGAGATTCATGGGAACGGCTGCTTCAGTTCAACAAGAGCAAACGCTTCAAGATGTACCAGGAAGAGGTCATGGTTCCAGTCGGCAAGTGGGCCAAATCCCGGCTGAATAACCTGAGCGAGGTGGATAAGCTCAGAGACCCCAGCAAGGTCGGCAGCGGCTTTGGCAAGAACGTCTCGAACTGGGTGGGGCGCGAAAAGGTCTATCCGACCAACGTCATCCACATGGCAACCGAGACAGGCAACAAGAATCACAGCGCCGTATTCCCGGAGGCCCTGCCGGAATGGTTCATCAAGTTGTTTACCAAAGAGGGCGATTGGGTGCTTGACCCGTTCATGGGTTCGGGCACCACCAATTTGGTCGCGCAACGAATGAGACGAAATTCAATCGGCGTTGAAATCACCGACGAGTACTTTGGTGTAGCCAAAGGGCGGGTGGATCAGAAGCAACTTGTGCTATTTGAGGAACGAGGGCGGTATGAGACCCCTTGATATTAGGGAGGTGGTCGAGTTCGTTGAGAATAACATTGGGGATTTCCACGGCAAACGACTTACAAGTCTGGAAAAACTCGAGCTTGAAAAGGTTCTAAAGAGGAAGAACCCATATCTTTTCAAGGCCAAGAATATTCTGGCGGCGGGGGAATTAGTGAAGGTGCTGCTTGATGCCCATCTCTCTTCTCAAGAAGAAACTATATTTGGCGAATTTCTTGAAAGACTGGCAATTTTCGTCGCCGGGAGAGTTTTCGGAGGAAAGAAATCCGCCGCCGTTGGCATCGATTTAGAGATGGAAGTGGATGGAATTATATATCTCATTGCAATAAAGTCTGGGCCAAACTGGGGGAATAGCGATCAGATTAGCAAGATGAAGGCAAACTTTGTTCAAGCTCAGAGAATCCTCAGAACAAACAACCCCAACGCGAACGTGCGCGCCATAAATGGGTGTTGTTATGGGAGGAATTCCAAAAAAGATAAGGGCACTTATTTGAAACTGTGTGGTCAATCTTTTTGGTCACTTATTTCCGGCAATGAAAATCTCTATTTGGAGATCATTGAACCGTTGGGGCACAGAGCCAAAGAAAGAAACGATGAATTCGTCGAGGAATATTCAAAGATTCTGAACAGATTCACCGCCCAATTTATCTCCGAATTCTGCAATTCTGATGGGGCGATAGATTGGCAGAAACTTGTGAAGCTTAATTCCGGCTCGGAACGCCTTCCCAGGAAACCTCGAAAGGAGAAATAGCCGGGGTTGCCCGGCAGCGCAGACCACGCCTGGGAATAGGCTCTCCGGTTTCCCGCCAGCACGTTTGAATGATCCAACGACTCGCGACCCTTCGCTTCCTTCGCACACTCAGGACAGGCAGGGTGACAGGGCCTGCCAACCGGCAAGCTCATCTGCATTGCCCACGCGGTAGAATCAAGCCTGTCTGGAAATGAGCATTCAGGCACTCATACCACTTTGACGCTGGACACAGGACTACGGACTTCTCGATCTCAAGACTTCACGACTTCCCGACCATGAACTTAACCCACATCCCCCTTGGCACACCCGGCCAAGTGTACCGCAGCCCGATGCCGTTCAGCCAGTTCGACACGGGCGGCAAGGCGTTCAAGGAATATCAGGACGCCGGGATCCAGGTGGTGGTCATGCTCACCCCGGACGCCGAGGCCATGGAGCAATCCGGGCGCGACCTGCGCAAGTTCTACGACTCGGCGGGCTTGCAGGTCATCCACCTGCCCATCGCGGATTTCTCAACACCGGAGGACGGCAAGGCGTTGAACGACGCGCTCAACGCGGCCATTGCCCAGGCGCTCACGGGAAAGCATGTGGCCGTGCACTGCCTGGCCGGATTGGGGCGCACGGGAACGTTCCTGGCGCTCATGGCCCGGCGGCTGTTGCGGCTGAACGGCCAGCGGGCGATCGAGTATGTGCGTCAGTACCTGCCCGGCGCAGTGCAAACGGAGGAACAGACGCAGTTGGTGATTGAAGACCGAGGGTAGAGGCAAAGGAGTGCTGAAGTGCGGGGGTGCTGAAGTGTGACGAACAACGACGGGACGATTCATCCCTCCTCATTCCCGCATCCCGAATTGCCAATTACCTCTGAAATTCCATCCATTTTTCAATTTCAGCCCGTGAGAGCAACGGCACGCCGGCATTAGCAGCACGGCAGGATTCAAAGCGCAGGCGCAGGTCGGCGGAGTCAAAATCCGGGGAGAGGGAGATAAAAACTAGTTCGGTGCGCGGCGGCTGCGCTCCCCAGCCCCCGGCCAGGCGCAGGTTGGAACGCGTCCCCGCCTGCTGGAACAAGGCGCGGTCGTCGGGCAGGTCAGCCAGAAGCACCCAGCCCTTGGCGCGCAAGATGTGGGCTGGCAGGGTGTCGATGACTTCGCGCAGGGCGGTCAAGGCCAGCGGCTCGTCGTCCCGGTAGGTCCAGGTGTAGAACGTCCGGATGTGGCCGGGGTGGTCATGGGGCAGGTCGTCCAGCGTGTGGACGTGAACTTCTCCCGGCTCATCCCGCGTACGGTCGACGGCCGACGCCCCTAATCCAAACAGGGCTTCAACAGGAATCCGGGCGTACGTGGTTTCCACCAGCCGCGCCAGCGGAACGATGCCGCGCACCCAGGCGCGCACGGACTCCAGCGTTACCCCATCCACCAGATCCACCTTGTTGAGGAGGACGACATCGGCCATGCCGGCCTGCTCGGCGGCGAGTTCGGAGGCTTCCAGCGGGTAGCCCAGGGCCTGGTCGCAGTCGATCACGGCCAGCACGCTGTCCACGCTGAGAAACGGCCGCAGGGGCGCGAGGGAAAACGTCTTGACGACCTCAGAGGGGTAGGACAGGCCGCTGGCTTCGATGAGTATCGCTTCCGGGGGCTGGGGACGGCGCAGAAGGCGCAGCACCGCCGCCAACAGGTCGCCGCGAATGGTGCAGCACACACAACCATTCTCCAGGCTGATGATGTCTTCGCCCTCCACATCTACAACCAGCCTGCCGTCGATGTCCACCTCGCCGAAGTCGTTGACCAGCACGGCGGCGCGCAGGCCGTGCGGTGCGGTCAGGATGTGGTTGAGCAGGGTGGTTTTGCCTGCGCCGAGGAAACCGGTAAGCAGGACGATGGGGATGGGAGTTTCCGGAGGGGACAGGCCGTCCAGGCCGAGCGGGTCGTCGGAAAGCATGGGGGAATTGTAAGGGCAATTCTGTAGCCGGACAGGGTACATCAGAATTCGGGAATGTCCAGGTCTGGTGGGGGGAGTCGACGCTTTCGCGGAGAGTTCGCCACACACTCGGCTAAAGCCTCGACTCCGCGGCAATACCCACGCGAAGGTGGACACTATCCAGAATTCTCATTCACCTATGAGAAGAACAGAGGGAGGCGCATCAGGCAGCCTGAAGGAGAAGCGTCCCGCCCTCCTGCGCGCGGCCTCGAATCTGTCATGAAATCTTGAAAATTGCATCTTGACAGCATAGGACGTTTGTTCTATACTCAGGTCAGCCAAAGAACATGTGTTCTAACACATGCTCGGAGTAGTAACCGCATCAAATGGGACTAAAGGAGGTCCACATGGCACGCAACAGTTTTATCCAGATGATTCAGGGCCGACGCCCCACCCGCGGGCTGGTGTGGGGCCTGTTGATCATCGCGGCGCTGTTTGCCTTTGAGGTCTTCAACTACAGCACCACCGACTTCGCCATGACCGACCTGCTGGGCGACCTGCGCTTCCTTGGCGTCCGCTGGGCGACCATCCTGGCAATCGCCTTCTGCGGCATCGACTTCGCCGGCATCGCCCGGCTGTTCACGCCGGAACAGGGCAATGAAGAACCGCTGGAAGTCTGGTACCTGTTCGGGGCGTGGCTGCTGGCGGCGACGATGAACGCCATGCTCACTTGGTGGGGCGTCTCCATCGCCATCATCTCCCACGACACGCTCGGCAGCGCCATCATCGCCCGCGAGACGCTGATAAAGGCTGTCCCCATCTTTGTGGCGCTTATGGTCTGGCTCATCCGGGTCCTGATCATCGGAACGTTCTCGGTAGCCGGGGAGCGCCTTTTCAGCCAGGACCACACTCGCAGCGCCCGCTACGGCAGTGCGCCACGCCGGACCGCCTCGCAGCGGCCGGCCCGCACCGGCTACAGCCGCCCCGCGCCGGCCGGCCGGCCGGCCACCCAGGCCAGCTTCCGCCCGGTGCCCAAGCGCCCGGAACCGACCTACCACCCGGTGAACGCCCGCGGGCGCTCTTCCGGCCAGGGCAACTCTACGAATTATGGCGACCCGATGGGCTAACCTGTCCCGCCAAAAGGAAAGCGGATGAGCCGGTCTGCAACCCAACGAACATCCAGACGACCGTACGCCCGCCGCAGAAGCGCCTCCACCTCCGACGGTGGGGGCGCTTTTTCTACGCTGGCGTTCATCCCGGTCGCGGCGGCGGCGTTGTCGTGTCTGTTCACGATCGCGCTGACCGGCCAGACTACCAGCCCGATGATGCTGCGCCAGGAAATGGAACGGCGCGCCGAAGCACAGCAAGAAGACCCCGCTGTGGAGACGCTGGCCCCGGAAACCGGGCCGCCAACCGAAACCGATGCGCCTGAAGAGACCCCTGGCCGTGGGCGGTTGTCGCGGGCTTTCACCCGCGAAGTGCTGTACTGGGAGGCGCGCATTCTGGAGTGGGCGGCCGAATGGGGCCTTGACCCGAACCTGGCGGCGACGGTGATGCAGATCGAATCGTGCGGTGACCCGCTGGCGCGTTCGCGTTCCGGCGCAATGGGTCTGTTCCAGGTGATGCCGTATCATTTCGCGGCCGGCGAGCAGCCCTATGATCCGGCCACGAATGCCCTGCGTGGTCTGGCTTACTTGCATGAGTCGCTGGAGACACACCTGACCACGCGGCTGGCGCTGGCGGGTTACAACGGCGGCATTCGCACCGCCAGCCGGGCGGAATACACCTGGCCGGCTGAGACCGTGCGCTATGCGTATTGGGGTTCAGGAATCTACCAAGAGGCCAGCGATGGGGTGAAAGCAAGCCCAACGTTGGAAGAATGGTTGAATGCGGGCGGCGCGAGCCTGTGCGCTCAGGCGGCGGAGCGCCTTGGGCTGGATCCTTGAGAGAAGTTACGGCAAAGGTTCGGCGAATCGTTCGGGTTGGGGGGGAATGCGGAGCGGCGGCTGGCAATCGCCGCTCGCCAGAGGCAGATTGACGATGAACGTGCTCCCGCCGCCCTCCTGTGAACGCACCGTAATGCGGCCGCCATGATTCTGCACAATCCAATAGGCGATGCTCAGACCCAATCCAAACCCCGACCCGTCATCGGAACGCGAGCGAGCCTTTTCGGCGCGGTAGAAGCGCTCAAAGATGTGGGCCAGGTCTTCCTCCGGGATGCCGGGACCGTCGTCGATGACGGCCACAAATGCCTGGCCCTGATGCTGGGTGAGGCGCAGACGGATGTTGGCGCCGGGTTCCGTGTATTTGATGGCGTTACTGAGCAGATTAAGAAAGACCTGTTTGAGGCGGCTGCGGTCGCCGCACACCTGCACCTGGTCGATCTCTTCCACCACCAGGTGTTTGGCTCCGCCCGCCAGGATATTGGCCTGCTGGAAGACTTCCAGCAGGAGCGTATCGAGTTCCACCAGCCGGTAATCCAGCGGCAGGCGCCCGGCTTCGGCCTGGGCCAGCAGCAGCAAGTCATCGACCATGTGGGTCATGCGGTCGATCTCGGTCTCGATTCCGGTAAGGGATTCTTCATCCATGTGCCCCATTTTGCGCATCAGGCCGGCGTTGCCTTTCATCACCGTCAACGGCGTGCGCAGTTCGTGGCTCACATCAGCCACGAAGCGGCGCTGGAGGTTAAAGAGCTCCTCCAGGCGCACCAGAGTGGTGTTGAAAGCCTGCACCAGGCGGCCGACCTCGTCATCGGAGGAGTGTTTCTGGGCGATTCGCAGAGAGAGGTCATCGGCGCGGGTGATGCTCATGGCCGTCTGGGTGAGGGAGAACAGCGGCTCCAGAAGGTTGCGGGTGATGAGCCACGCGCCGCCGGCGCCAAACGCCAGGGCGACGATGCCGGTGAGCACCAGCGATTGCAGCAGATTGCGCAGGACGATGTCCTGGCCGCTCAAATCGACAGCAACCTGCATTGTAGCCAGACGGCCCTCCTGCCCGAAGATGGGCACAGTGAGTACGCGGAAATGCCCGCCAAACGAGGGCCGGATGCTCTCCAGCCGGGCGGTCTCGGCGGCGAGGGCCTCGGATGTGTAAGGCTGCCGCGGCACGGATTGGCGCTGAAGGCTCTCCAGGATGCGAATCGGGTTGCCTTCCAGATCCCAGAGCTGGACGACCGCGCCTTCCGTCAGGGGTGTACGGCTGGTGAGGGTGTAAGTCCCCTGCGGGGTAAGCGCCAGGCTGCGGGCGGCGGCATCCGCGGCGTTGCTCAGCAGGCTGTCCACGCCACCCAGCAGTACAGAGTTCACGCGTGCGTACACCGCCGTGCCGAACAGCAGCAGCATGATGCCCAGGAAGAGGGCGGTGAAGAGCGTGAGGCGCGCCCGTAGCGACATTATTCGGTCTCGCGCAGAACGTAACCCATGCCGCGCACGGTGTGAATCAGGCGGCTGGCCTTTCCGGCTTCCAGTTTCTGGCGCAGGTAGCGCACGTACACTTCGATGATATTGCTGTCGCCGCCGAAGTCGTAGCCCCACACGTTGTCGTAGATGATCTCGCGGGTCAGCACCTGGCGCGGGTGACGCATGAAGAGCTCCAGCAGCTCATATTCCTTGGCGGTCAGGTCAACCGTGCGTTTGCCGCGCGTGGCCTGGCGCGTGCCGGTATCCAGGGTGAGGTCGAGGAATTCGTAGACGGTCGGGCGAATGGGCTGGGTGCGCCGCAGCAGGGCGCGGATGCGCGCCAGGAGTTCGTCCAGGTTGAAGGGCTTGACCATGTAGTCGTCGGCGCCGGCATCCAGGCCCTGGACGCGGTCGCTGACCGTGTCGCGGGCGGTGAGCATCAGGATCGGCGCGCCGCCGCTGGCGCGCAACCGGCGGCAGACTTCCAGCCCATCCATGCCGGGCAGCATCCAGTCCAGCACGACCACATCCGGCGCGTTGTCGTGCGCCAGCAGCAGTCCGCCCTGGCCGTCCTTGGCGGCATCCACCGTGTACCCCTCAAAGAGCAGGCTGCGCCGCAGGAAATTGACGATGGCCTCGTCATCTTCGATGATAAGCACCCGAGAGTTCATAGATCAGGTCCTTTCAGGCCAATGGCGTGAGGTGATGCGGGAGCATACCCTATTAAAACACTTTTCCGGGCGGCCTGACCACGTGTTCCGGACGCGGGGTGTCTAAAAACGAAACCCCCGGTTTTTGGAGTCGACGCTTTAGCGGAGATTCTGGGAAGATTTGGGTCTAAATCTTAGACACTTCTCCAGGCGGGCGGGCAAAAAAAGAGAGGTTCCACTGGAACCTCTCTTTTGTTCAGGCTGGTCGCTGTTACGCCAGGGCGATGACCGCGCCGGCTTCTTCCAGTTTTTTCTTGGCCTCTTCGGCGGCATCTTTGCCGACGGCTTCCAGGACTTTGGAGCCGGCCGCTTCGGCCATATCCTTGGCCTCTTTGAGACCCAGGTTGGTGAGCTGGCGGATAACCTTGATGACTTCGATCTTCTTGGGACCAGCATCCTTGAGGACCACGTCAAATTCAGTCTTCTCTTCAACCGCTTCGGCCGCGGCGCCGGGGCCGGCCATGGCGGCCATGGCCACCGGGGCGGCAGCGGAAACGCCCCAGGCTTCTTCCAGTTTCTTCACCAGTTCGGCCGCTTCCACCACGGTGAGCTTGCCGAGTTGTTCAACCAGTTTTTCGAGGTCAGCCATTTTTACTACTCCTTGATTCGGTATGTGTTGTGTGTCAGGCGGGTGGTCGCAGCCAGCGGATCAGGCCGCCGCGGCTGCGCCGCCCTGATCGGCGTAGGCTTTGAGCACCTGCGCCACCTGGCGGCCAGGCTCATTGAGCAGGCGGGCCAGTTGGGTGGCCGGCGTGTTGATGACGGCCAGCAGCTGGGCGCGCACCACAGGCAGCGGCGGCAGTTCGGCCAGGGCTTGCATGTCCTCGGCGGACAGCAGCTGCCCGTTGAGAAAACCGCCCTTGATCTTGATGAACTCGCTGTCTTTGGCGGCGTCGGCGATGGCTTTGGCGACGGCCGGCGGGTCGCTGAAGGCGAGCCCGATGGCGCTGCTGCCGGTGAACAGGGTCTCCGGGGTTTGCATCCCGGCGGCTTCAAAGGCGCGCTTGGCGAGCGTGTTCTTGACCACGTGCAGTTCGCCGCCTGCCTCGCGGATGGCGCCGCGCAATTTGTCGATCTGGAGCATGCTAAGGCCGGTGTATTCAGTGAAGACCACCGCCTCGGCGCGTTCCGCCCAGGCCTGGTATTGCGCAACGACTTCCTCTTTGCGTTCCTTGGTAAGGGCCAACGGCTTTACCTCCTTTCCTGAAAAGTAAAAGTCTTTGCCTCCGGTGAGGCAAAGACTTCGCTTTCAGGCACGCGCGTGCGGCGCGAGTTGCCGTTCTGCTTGGTCTCCACCTCGGCAGGGGATTAAGGCGCTGAGCGCCGCCTGCTGTCTTTGGCGAAGGCTCCCAGAGTTTCCTCTGGGGGTCAAGCCGGGCTTGACGGCCCGGATTATACCCGAAATTCAGTCGGTTGCGTCCAGCCCCTGGGCCAGGTTGGGGTCGATCTTGATGCCCGGGCCCATGGTGGTGGTGATGACGACCTTCTTGATGTAGGTGCCTTTAGCGCCGGCTGGCCGGGCGCGCTTGACGGCGTTCATCAGGGCGGCCAGGTTTTCGTTCAGCATCTGGGCTTCGAACGAGGCCTTGCCGATGGCGACATGCAGGTTGGAGGTCTTATCGACGCGGAATTCCACCCGGCCGGATTTGAACTCGTTGATGGCGCGCGGCAGGTCCTCTTCCTGCACCACGGTGCCGGCCTTGGGGTTGGGCATCAGGCCGCGCGGGCCGAGGACGCGGCCGAGGCGGCCGGCCTTGCCCATCATATCCGGGGTGGCGATGGCGATGTCAAAATCGGTGAAGCCGCCGGCGATCTTGTTAATCATCTCATCGTCGTCGGCGACGACATCCGCGCCGGCTTCGCGTGCCAGGCGGGCGCCGTCGCCCTGCGCGAACACCAGCACCCGCACAGCCTTGCCCAGGCCATGCGGCAGGGCGACGGTGTCGCGCACCTGCTGGTCGGCCTGGCGCGGGTCAACACCCAGGACGATGTGCATTTCGACCGTCTCGTCGAACTTGGCGCTGGCGCATTCTTTCGCCAGTGCGACAGCCTCCGCCGGGGTGTAGAGCCGGTCCGGGTCCAGTTTGGCGGCGGCGGCGCGGTATTTCTTTCCGTGTGTAGCCATGGTAGCTCCTTGGTGGTGGGCGCCGCTTTCCGGGCGACGCGGGCGGGCGCGGTTGGGGTTGCGCGGCAACGCCCAACGCCCTCCCACCATCGTCAGTCTAGTCTTCGATCTCGATGCCCATGTTGCGGGCGGTGCCTTCGATCTGGCGCATGGCGCCTTCGATGTTGATGGCGTTCAGGTCTTTCATCTTGGCTTCGGCGATCGCGCGCACCTGGGCGCGGGTAACCTTGCCAACCTTGACCTTGTTGGGTTCGCCGGAACCCTTCTCGATCCCGGCGGCCTTGCGCAGCAACACCGCGGCCGGGGAGCTCTTCAGCACGAAGGTGAAGGAGCCATCCGAAAAGACGGTGATCTCGGCCGGGATGATCTCGCCCATGCGGTTGCTGGTGCGGGCGTTGTAATCCTTGGTGAAGGCCATGATGTTGACGCCATGGCTGGCGAGCGCCGGGCCGATGGGCGGGGCCGGGGTGGCCTTGCCGGCTTCGATCTGCAAGGTTACAACTGCGGTGACTTTCTTTGCCATATCTGCTCTCCTGAAGTGGTGGACGGTCTCACATCCGTGAGCCGCTGGCGGGACGGACGGGATGCTGCGCATCCTTGCCCTCCCTCCCACTTGTTCGCGTTCGTTCTTGTCTCGGCTAAAGCCTCGACTCCAGCGGAGGGGCGCTCAGGCCTTCTCCACCTGGAGGAAATCCAGTTCGACCGGCGTTTCGCGGCCGAAGAAATTGACCATGACGCGCACCTTGGCGCGCTCCATATCGATCTCGTCCACCGTGCCGCGGAAGTCGTTGAAGGGACCATCCACGATGCGGACGCGCTCGCCCTGCTTGAAAGTGACCTTGACGCGCGGGGCATCGGCCTCCATGCGTTTGATGATCTGCGAGACTTCCTCCGGGCGCAGAGGGGTGGGGTCGTTGCCCATGCCCACGAAACTGGTGACGCCGGGGGTATTGCGCACGACGTACCAGGATTCTTCGTTCATGATCATGTTGACCAGGATGTAGCCGGGGAAGACACGGCGTTCGATGGTGCGGCGCTTGCCTTCCTTGACCTCGATCTCTTCTTCGGTGGGCACAACCACATCGAAGATGAAGTCTTTCATGTTCATCGATTCGATGCGCTGTTCCAGGTTGTGGCGCACCTTGTTTTCGTAGCCGGAATAGCAATGCACCACGTACCAGTGGCGGCCGTCGTCGACCTCTTCGGCGGTCATCACGGACACAACCGGCTCGTCGGGCTCCGGTTCCATTTCGGGCGCGGCGGCTTTCACGGGTTCACCGATGGGTTCCTGCTCTTCGGCTTCTTCAGTCAGTATGGACTCAAGCGGCTCATCTTCTGCAGGTTCCTCAATGGGTTCCGGCTCGGCGGTTTCTTCTTCGGCCAGCATGGATTCGACCGGCTCAGGTTCCATCTCGGGCGCGGCGCCTCCGGCAGGCTGCTCGGCCGGCTCCGGCTCGCTGGGCGCGGCTTCGCCCGACGGGGTGTCAGCGGGCTGGTCTTCGGCCTGAATCTCAGGCGCGGCGCTCTCTGCGCCTTGCGGGGAGGGCGTTTCAGGCGGCGAATCGGAATCGGCTGCGGTGGGCGCGGGGGCTTCTTGCGCGTCCATCTCCGCCGAATCTTCCGGGTCGGCCATCGCCATCGGGTCTACATCATCAGAAAACATGCACGTTCACCTTTCCGGAGCGACGCGCTCCGGCACGCCGGGCGCCCGCCGCCTAGCGGAAGAGCCAGGCAAAGAACTGGAGGAACAGGTAATCCAGCCCGCCCAGGAAGATGGCGAAGACCACCATGACCAGGATGACCACCCAGGTGAGGCGGACGGCTTCCTGGCGGGTGGGCCAGTTCACTTTGCGCAGTTCGCCGGTGGTTTCGCGGTAAAAGCGGCCGACGGCGCCGGGTTCCTTACGGGCTACGCTCTTCTTTGCCACGCTTTGCTCCTCGTTGCACAGTTCGGTTTACGGCCAAAACGCCGCTCGCGCGGCGTGGCCCTGGGTTTCAGCAGGCGCGGCAGGACTTGAACCCGCAACCCCCGGTTTTGGAGACCGGTGCTCTGCCAGTTGAGCTACGCGCCTAAACGAAAAACTGGTGCGGCCGTGTGGCTGCACGCACCAGCCGCTTATTTCGTCTCGCGGTGCAGCCGGTGGGTGCGGCAGCGCGGGCAGAATTTCTTGAATTCGATGCGCCCGGGGTCGTTGCGCTTGTTCTTTTCGGTCGTGTAGTTGCGCTCTCTGCATTCGGTGCATTCGAGCGTGACCACGGGCCGGTTGCCTTTTTTGCCACTCATTGTTCAGTATCCTGGGGGCATCCCGCGTTGCGGGCGGGATGCCCCGTCTGGTTTGTCTGGTGAACCTATTCCAATATCTTGGTGATGACGCCGGCGCCGACGGTGAGGCCGCCTTCGCGGATGGCGAATTTGGAGCCCTGTTCGAGCGCCACGGGCATGATCAACTCGACCAGCAGGTTGACGTTGTCGCCCGGCATGACCATCTCG
>JACPVG010000010.1 GCA_016191875.1 Chloroflexota bacterium | reverse complement strand
GTATTCGCGTGACGATACCTACGTCACGCCCTCGCACGGCGAGAGACTGCTCGCCCGGCTCGGCTCGCCCCGCAAGGAACTGCTCTGGGTCACCGGCTGCAACCATATCCTCACCCGCGACGGCGACACCGCCCAGGTGTTCGACCTGGTGACGGAATTCGTCCATCTGGTTCCGCCGGATTAATTCCAGGGTTCCGGTTTTCATCCGTGCTTATCTGCGTCCATCTGTGGTGCATATTTCAGGAGGAGTTCCATGCTTGAGAACCTGCTCGCCGCCAGCCTTGAATTCACCCACTGGGTGCAGTCCTGGGCCGGCCCCTACGCCGCCTTCTTCCGTTTCTTCACCTTCCTCGGCAAGGCGGATTTCTACATCCTCATCATGCCCGCCCTCATCTGGCTGTACGACTACCGCCTCGGCATCCGCATGGGCGTGGTACTCCTGCTCAACGGCTGGGTGAACGACGTGTTCAAACTGCTCTTCGCCGCCCCGCGCCCCTATTGGGCCGACCCGGCCGTGCAGACCTACGGCGAGGCCGAGACCACCTTCGGCATCCCTTCCGGCCACGCCCAGTTACCCGCCAGCATCTACGGCCTGTTCGCCGTCACGCTGCGCAGGCGCTGGGCGACCGTCGCCGCCGCCCTGCTCGTCTTCCTCATCGGCTTTTCGCGCGTCGCCCTCGGCCTGCACTACGCCCTGGACGTGCTGGCCGGGTGGGCGCTCGGCCTGGCGCTGCTGGCGGTCATCCTCAAATACGAAGCGCCGGTCATCCGCTGGCTGGGCGGCATGTCCCGGGCGCGCCGCCTCGCGCTCATCTTCGCCTTCACCCTCGCCGCGGCGCTGGCCAGCGCCGCCCTGCGCCCCGAACTGCGCGGCTTCGCCCTGCCCGCCGAATGGGCCGCCAACGCCGCCGCCGCCCACCCCGAGGAAGCCATCAACCCGAGCACGCTGGAAGACACGCTCACCTATGTGGGCGCGCTGTTCGGCCTGGCGTTGGGCGTGGACTGGCTGGCCGGGCGCGGCGGCTACGACCCGCGCGGCAAGCCGTTCCCAATGCTGGCGCGCTTCGTCCTCGGCGCGCTGGGCGCATTGCTCATCTGGCGCGGGCTGGGGGCGGTCTTCCCCGGCGGCGAGAACCTGCTGGCCTACGCCCTGCGCTACCTGCGCTACGCCCTACTCGGCTTCTGGATCGCCGCCGGCGCGCCGTGGCTGTTCATGCGGCTGGGGCTGGCGAAGAGTGCGTGAAGATTGGGGATGGCGACGGCTTCCGCTGCGCGGAGGACTGAGCCTCGCTGTCCCCCCGTAGGGGCCGACCTCGGAGGCGAAGCCGACGAGTCGGCCCGCTGGGCTTTGTCGTCATAGCATCATGCTTTACTTCGATCGGTTTTTCTGTATACTGGGTTCACGGAGAAGTGAGGATGAAGCAGGTCTCCGGGCTCCAAGTTGGTTCCCTCAAAGTGGCGTTATCTCGTCCCACCCACCCGCCGCACACCAAGACGTTCGACGGCTCGATGGTCAGGCACACTCGGTATGCATTGTCACCCGGGAAGGTTACCCCTATGAGGTCGCATCAGAAGCGATGGGTGGTATTTGTGGTGCTATTGCTTATGGCCTGCAATAGGAGCAATCTGCCAACACCGCCACCTCCCGACCCTTTCGAAACGCCATCGGCGGGTAGAGCAACTCCCGGATTCCAGGACAGCCAGAGCGTTTGGTGGACGCCTTCGGTCGGCTTGCGCTGGCAATGGCAGTTGAGCGATATCCCGGTTGACCTCAGCATGGATGTTGACATGTACGATATTGATGTGTTTGAAAACGATGCCGGCGTGATAGCGGCGTTGCATGCACAGGGGCGCAAAGTGGTCTGCTATGTGAGCGTCGGCAGCTGGGAAGACTGGCGCCCGGATGCGGACCAATTCCCCGCTTCAGTGATTGGCGAGGATTATGAAGGCTGGCCGGGTGAAAGCTGGCTGGACATTCGCCAGATCGAATTGTTAGCGCCCGTGATGCGCGCCCGGCTGGATTTGTGCAGGGACAAAGGCTTCGACGGCATCGAGCCGGACAACATTGACGCTTACACCAACGACACCGGCTTTCCGCTGACTTACGAGGACCAGATCAGGTACAACCTCTGGCTGGCGGATGAGGCGCACGCCCGCGGCTTGTCCATCGGGCTGAAAAACGATCCCGACCAGGTAGCCGACCTTCTGCCCTATTTTGATTGGGCGCTGACCGAGGACTGCTTTGCCGAGGGGTGGTGTGAAGAGATGATGCCGTTCATTCAAATGGGAAAGCCCGTTTTTGCAGCGGAATATACGGATACCGGAGTAACCATTGAGCAGTTGTGTCAGGAGGCCGAGGCGTTGGATTTCAGCCTCATTCTCAAGGATCGAGAACTTGGCGCCTGGCAGCAGACTTGCCCTTGAGTGGCGCGACAGATCTCTGGCGAATTGCGATATCCGGTGAGTAATCCCTCCCCCTGCCTCCCACGCTATCCTGGCCGCGCCTATCGATAACTGCTCCCCTCTCCCTCCAGTAGCCTGGCCCCTTGTGGGCGTGTTCTATCGCCCGCCGCGCCGCAGCCACACCCCACCCGCCCGCGGACGCGGCGAAGACACCCCGCGGACAGGGGGTGTGGGTGTGTCCTCAACCAGTCAACGTAATGGTATGCTTGTCTACATCATTCACGTTCCCGACTTCCCGACCTCCTGACTTCGCGACTTCCCTGAGGCCCCATGAACCCCAAGACTCCCCTCTACCTTGTTATCGCCATCCTTGCCGCCGCCGCCCTCGCCTGCGGCTTCAACGGCCCCCTGCCCGCCTCGCCCGAAGTAGATAGCGTCGCCACCTCCGTGGCCGCCACCGTCCAGGCCGGGCTGGGCGGCGCGCCCGCCGCCACCGCCGCGCCGGAGGACGAACCCCTGCCCACCGCCGCGCCCACCGACCCCGGCGGCGTGCTGCCGCATGCGGTCTACTTCCTCAGCGAGGCCAGCGGCCGCTCGCAGGTCTGGCGGCTGGAACGCGACAGCATCACCCTCACACGCATCACCGATGAAGCCGCGCCGGTCGAAGACTTCGCCGTCTCGCCGGCTGGCGAGGTCGCCTACCTCGTCCAGAACCAGATCTACACCGTCCTGGCCGACGGCACGGCCCGCGCCCTCATCGTGGATGGCGGCCCGCCCGCCGAGACCGACCGTTACTTCCTGTTCGAGAAGATCAACCGCCTGGCCTGGTCGCCCGACGGCCTGACGCTGGCCTACGGCCGCGGCGGCCTGAACCTCTATTCCATCCTCGAAGGCACATCCCGCCTGGTGCTCGCCAACGAGGCCCACGACACCGGCGGCCTGCTCATCGCCGACCGCATCTTCTTCCCCGAATCCTGGTCGCCCGACGGCGGCAGACTGCTGGTGTTCCTCGGCTTCTACGAGGGCGGCACCTTCGGCGTGTGGGATGCCGCCGCCGGGTCCTTCACCCAGTTCCAGAGCCAGTACAACGCCTGCTGCCACGCCGCCTGGTCCCCGGATGGCCGCACCGTCCTGGTCGCCAGCCCCTACATCGGCATGATCGACCCCGGCCTGTGGCGTTACGACGCCGCCACCGGCGCGCAGAACGTGCTGTTGCCCTCCCAGAACCCGGATGGCACGCTCAACTTCGCCGGTTTCCCGCACGAAGCCGGCGGCAGCCTGACGTACTTCTTCGCCAACACGCCCACCTTCCCGGACGGCAACGTGCCGCTCATCGCGGTGCGCGCCCCGGTTGGCGACGTGCGCGCCTTCGCCATCCTGCGCCCCGAGACCTGGCTGCTCGACGATGTCCTCTGGGCGTCGGATGCCAGCCTGGCGCTCGGCATCCAGGCCGCGCCCGGCTCGGGCGGCTCGCCCCTGCTCTTCGGCACGCTCCTGCTCATCCCCATGGATGGCAGCCCCGTCCGCCCTCTGGCCGCCTCGGCCTTCAACCCGCAGTGGGGGCCGTAGGGCAGGCAGCAGAGCAATCACCAGTTACCAGTTACCAATTACATCTTCCGAATCTGTGTTCATCTGTGGTATCTGCATTTCCCCCGGCGGAGGCGCTACGTGCTCAGTTTCCGGTAACCGCGGTTGAAGTACAGCAGCGGCGGCGCATCGCCCTCAAAGCGGGCGGCGATGACCTCCGCGAAGAACACCGTGTGCGTCCCGGCCGTGTGGCGTTCCGTCACCCGGCAGTCCAGCCAGGCCAACGCGCCCTCCAGCAGCGGGCTGCCCGTCTCCATGGTGAACGCCTTCAAGCCCGCGTAGCGGTTCTGCAACTCTGTCGCCATCCCGGAGAACCGCTCGCTCACCGCTTTCTGCTCTTCCGCCAGGAAACTCACCCCGAACGCCCCGGAAAGGTCCACCAGCCCGTGCGTGCGCGTGATTCGTTCCAACGCCACCGAGACCAGCGGCGGCTCCAGGCTGAGCGAAGTGAACGAGTTGACGGTCATACCATGCTGCACACCGCCATGCGCCGCCGAGACGATGGACACGCCCGTGGCCCAGAAGCGCAGCACGTCGCGCAACTCGTTGGTCGTCAGGTGGGTTTGCTTTTCCGGTTGGAGCGGCATGGTTCGGGTATTGTATCTTGGCGGGCACGCGAGTTGCAAGCCAAAAGGCAGTCCGGCGGCCTGTACGATGGAACAGGATTCCCCGCCCCGCCATTTGGCGGCGCGCCCGCCGCGAAAATGGTAAATTAGACTCATGCACCAATTGCTCCCCGAAACCGGCCGCCGCGCCCGCCCGGCCGCCCGCCTCAACATCCTGCGCATCGTGTGGAATGTGCTGGTCGTCGGCGCGATCATGGCCACCCTGTTCACCACCTGGACTCCGCTGGGGCTCATCCCCTTCGGCCTCACCGAGCAGCTGGCCGGGTTGTTCAACGCCGAAGAACAAGCCAACCCGCTGGTCTTCCCCACCGCCACGCCCCGGCCGCGCCCGCGCCTCGGCATCGTGGCCGGGCACTACCAGAACGATTCCGGGGCCCAATGCGCCGATGGCCTGACCGAAGCCGACCTCAACCTGGAGATCGCCACCCAGGTGCGCGACCTGCTCATCGGGGAAGGCTTCGACGTCGACCTGCTCAGCGAGTTCGACGACCGCCTGCAGGGCTATCGCGCCCTGGCCCTGGTCTCGATCCACGCCGATACCTGCGACTTCATCAGCAACGACGCCACCGGCTACAAGATCGCCCCGGCGCTGGGCACCTTTTTCCCGGAAAAGGCCAACCGCCTGGTGGCCTGCCTGCGCAGCCGCTACGAGACCGCCACCGGCCTGCCCTTCCACGCCGGTTCGATCACCCGCGACATGACCAACTACCACGCCTTCGATGAGATCCACAACGAGACCACCGCCGTCATCATCGAGACCGGCTTCATGAACCTGGACCGCCAGATTCTCACCCAGGGGCAGGCCAAAGTCGCCCAGGGCATCGCCGCCGGCATCCTGTGCTATCTCTACAATGAGGATGCTTCGCAGTAACCCCGCGGCCGGGCTTTCGCGCCGCGAGTTCCTGAATCTCGGCGGGCTGGCACTGCTGGGTCTTGCCGCGCCCCGCCGTCGGGAGAGCGTGAAGTTCGGGCGGGTGCTGGAAGAAACGCTGGCGGCGTATTCCCAGCCCACCTTCAACAGCGGGATGGCCCGCACCTTTGCGCTGGATGACATCCTGCCCGTCGCCGAGACCGTCACCGGCCCGGACGGCCCAGCCCACAACGCCGCCTGGCACCGCATCGAAGACGGCATGTACGTCCACAGCGCCGCCCTTCAGCCCGTGGACTTTGTGCTCAACGAGCCGGTGGACGGCCTGCCCTGGTGGGGGCGGCTGGCGGAAGTGACCGTGCCCTACAGCGACGCGTTTGAAGCCCCGCACGGCGGCTCCCAGCCCATCTACCGCTACTACTACCAGAGCACCCATTGGGTCAGCCAGTTGATCATCGCCGACGACCTGACTGCCTGGTACCGCATTCAGGACGACAAAGACCACCGCCAGGTGTTCTACGCCCAGGCCAGGCACCTGCGCCTCCTCCCGGACCGCGAACTGGCCCCCATCAGCCCCTCCTTGCCGCTGGAGGCCAAGCGGCTGGAGGTGCGCATCGCCGAGCAGCTGCTGGTGGCCTACGAATACGATCAGCCCGTGCTGGTGGCGCAGGTCGCCACCGGAGACGAGGTCGCCAACCCGCGCTGGCGCACGCCGCTGGGCGGCTTCCAGACCTACTACAAGCGCCCCTCGCGCCACATGGCTGCCGGCAACCTGGCTTTCGGCGATTACGACCTGCCCGGCGTGCCCTGGGTGTGCTACATCACCGAGCAGGGCCACGCCTTCCACGGCACCTACTGGCACAACGACTTCGGCCGCCCGCGCAGCCACGGCTGCATCAACATGCGCCCGGACGAAGCCCGCTGGGTCTACCGCTGGACCCAGCCGGATGTGCCGCTCGACCGCCAGCACAAATACGAGAGTTTCGGCACCCGCGTGGATATTCTGGCGTGATCCGGATCACAGCGTACGCAGCACGTTCTAACAAAAGTCTTACCCCCTCAACCCCAAACCATTGTAAGATAAGCCCATGCCCGGCCAGCATGCCCTCTTTGCCGGGCTGGTCGTGGATGAATACGACCAGCCCGTGACCACCGCCGAAGTCGGTGGCGAAGCCATGTACGTGGTGAACGACGGCGGCTTCCTGCGTCACATCCCCGCCGAACAGGTCGACCGCGTTGTGCTGGCCTGGATGACCAGCCAGATCGAAGGCCACGAAGACATCCTCTCCGAGCAGGCCGCCAAGATGCTCGGCGTGGAAGACATCTTCAGCAAAGCCATGCTGGAACAGCAGTTCAAGAACATCGACGAACAGATGGAGAAGGTGCTGGCCTCCGGCATCCCGGAGGAAGCCCGCGCCTTCCTCGGCATGAGCGGCCTGAAGATTCGCATCAACGTCCACGGCGAGGTGCTGGAAGTCCAGCAGCCGGGCAGGATAGATACAAGCGATGAAGAATGAGGCCGCGCCCGGCTCACCTGGTGCATGAACATTCATCTGTGACTATCTGTGTTTATCCGTGTTCACCTGTGGTTAACAAAATAGCGGGCCTCCTGAACAGGAAGCCCGCTGTGATTAGCAGAGACAGTCTGGTTATCTATCCGCCGGCATGCGCAACACGCGGAAATACGTGAAGGCGGCGGCGAGCAGGCCGGTCACCCACGGCAGGTTGAGCAGCACGACCTCGATCGCATACGCCAGCGTCCGGTTGGCCGGCGGCGCCATCTGAATGCGGATGGCCCCCAGGTCGATGCCCGGCGGCACCGGCGGCGGCAGCAGGTAGGCCCGCTCGAAGATCTCCTTGATGGTGAATCCGGGCGGCGCGGTGGCATGGATGATCGCCACAAACACCACGACGGCGCCGGCCACAAACACGCCCACGATCAGCCCGGCCAGGGCGGATATGAACTTGTCTCCCACTCCGTAACCCGTTCCGGTCTGGCTGCCTTCCATTTCGGTCATCATACGATCTCCTCACACAGAATCTCAAACGTTGCGCTATTATAGCAATTTGTGACAAAGCGGACAAGATTAGGCCATTGAATTTGCTTATGGATTCGCCGCCAATGAATTGCAGGCCAGCCGGATTCTGAGGCGCGATTAACGAATTTTCGTTTGACCAATACCCATCTGCGGGGTATAATCCGCCGGTCATTATCAAGTCGTAAAGGAAACGTCATGACGAAACGAACCTACCAACCGAAGATCCGGCGCCGGATGCGCGTGCATGGCTTTCGAGCCCGCATGGCAACCCGCGCCGGCCGCACGGTGCTCAGGCGCCGCCGGGCGCGCGGCCGCGCCCAGCTCACCGTGAGCATGAACAACCACGTCAAGAAGGTCAACTGGAAGGCCTAGGCCGGAGGGAATTGCGGCCTGGCGCTGGCAGCCGGTGGAGCGCGGGTTTCGCCTTACGAAGTCTACGGACTTTGAGCGGGTGCGGCGTGACGGGAAGACCTATGCCCACCCGCTTGTCGTAGTGGCCGTCTGCCCCAACCCGGGCGGCGGCCTGCGCGTAGGGATGTCTGCCGGGCGCGGGGTGGGCGGCGCGGTCCAGCGCAACCGGGCCAAGCGTGTCCTGCGGGCCGCCATCCGGCCGCTGCTGGCCGAACTCCCCCAGGGTTACGACCTGGTGCTGGTGGCCCGGTCGGCGATACTGGCCGAAAAGACCCCCCAGGTGCAGGCCGCCCTCAGGAACTGCCTGGCACGCGCCCAACTGCTGGAACCGAGACGATGACCACCCGGCCTGCCCCGCACGTCCACCCGCAGATTCACGAGCACCGCGATCCGCCGTTGCGCGCTCTGCCGCTGACCTTCAGCAATCTGGCGCGCATCCCCGCCCTAGCGCTCATCCGCCTGTACCAGATGACGTTCTCCAAAGCCCTCCCGGCCGATACCTGCCGTTTCTACCCCTCCTGCTCGCACTACGGCTACCAGGCCATCTACAAGCACGGGTTGTTCAAAGGCGGCTGGCTGGCTGTGTGGCGGGTGTTGCGCTGCAACCCATTCAACCCGGGCGGGTACGACCCGGTGCCATAGCACGATTCCGGGTCTGGCGAGTCAATCCTCAAGGGTTGAGTCTCGAGATCCGAAACAACCAAAGGAATCGATGAAGAAAAAACGAACTCTCCTGCTCGTGGCCGCCTTTGCCGGCCTTTCGCTCCTGCTCAGCGCCTGCGGCGGGCGCGGCTTTGTGCCCACCAGTTGGGCCGGGCTCACCCTTTCGCAATCCGGCGAGAACCTGTACGTCGCCAACAACCTGGGCATCTACGTCCTCGACCCGGTCACTGGCCGGCAGCAGCAGATCTACCCGGCCGAGCCGATTCGCGGCGCGTCCTACTACGCCGCCCCGGTGCTGACCGAGGACGGCCAGTTGCTGGCGGCGGCCTACAACAACCGCCTGTACAGCTTCGACCTGGCCACCCGCGCCCTGCTCTGGGAATTCAGCGAGGCCCGCAGCCGTTTCATCGCCAGCCCGCTGGTGCTGGATGACGTGATCTACGCCCCCAACGCCGACGGCACGTTATACGCTCTGAACATGGCCGGCGAAAAACTGGCCGAGTTCGAGACCGGTGAGGGCCTGTGGGCCACGCCCACCACGGATGGCAGCGCCATCTACCTCACCTCGATGGATGGGCGCGTCTACAGCCTGGCCGCGCGCACGCTGCGCGAGAACTGGAGCGTCGATACCGGCGCGGCGCTGGTGAGCACTCCCCTGCTCGACCCGGAAACCGGCCTGCTGTATGTGGGCAACTTCGCCGGCGACCTGCTCGGCCTCGACCTGCGCTCCGGGCGCATCGCCTGGCAGGCCGAAACCGAGGGTTGGATCTGGGGTCCGCCCGCCCTGGCAGATGGCGTCCTGTACCTGGGCGACTTGAACGGCAACCTGTATGCTTTTGAAGCCGGCGGCAGCACCCAGCCGCTCTGGCAAACCCCCCTGGATGGGCAGATCGCCGGCGCGCCGCTGGTGACCGAAGATTCGCTCTACATTGGCACCGGCGCGGGCAAGTTCTATGCCCTGGACCTGGACGGCGTCATCCGCTACACCGACACGGTCGACGAAGTTCTGCTGCTGGGCACGCCCCTCCTGGTCGGCGACCTGATTCTGGTCGGCAAGGTGAACGGCGATGAGGTGCTCATCGCCTACGACCGCAACCTCAACGACCGCTGGGTATTCGTCCCCGAGAACTGATCGGGACGGAAAGAGAGAAGCCATGGATTTCATCGTCATCCCGTTTGTAAACGCCATCGTGTTCATCTATGACCTGCTCGGCCACAACTTTGGCCTGGCGATCATCATTTTCACCGTGCTCGTGCGGCTGGCTACCCAGCCCTTCACCAAACAACAGATGGACAGCACCAAAAAGATGCAGGAAATGCAATCCAGCAAGAAGTGGCAGGACTTGCAGAAGAAATACAAGAGCGACCCGCAGAAGCTCCAGCAGGAGCAGGTGAAGCTCTATCAGGAAATGGGCATCAACCCGCTCGGTTCCTGCCTGCCCACCCTGATTCAGTTCCCGATCATCATCGGCCTGTACTGGGCCGTGACGCGCGCCCTGGCGGCCTCGCCCACTCAGTTGCTCACGCTCATCAACGACCTGCGCCTGCCGGACGCCGCCCAACTGCTGCCCATCAACAATACCTTCCTGTGGATGGATCTCAGCCAGCCGGAACGGCTGGTGCTGGACTTCATCCCGGCCAGCCTGCCGGTCATCGGCCAGGGCATCCCGGTTTTGGCCGTACTGGTCTTCATCACCTCGTATTTCCAGACCAAGTTGATGACCCCGACCGGCGCGGGCCAGAACGACCAGGCCGCCCAGATGAACAAGATGATGACCATCTACATGCCGCTGCTGATGGCCTGGCTTTCCTACGCCTATTCGGCCGGTCTGGCGTTATACTTTGTGGCGAGCAACCTCATCAGCATCGTGCAATACGGCCTGATGGGCAAACTGAACTTCAGCAATCTGCTGCCCGCCCGCACGAAAAAATAAAGCACGCCTGGCGGCGTGTTGAACGAGCCCGAACAGCGAGGGATGTATGACCGAATCACGTGCCACCCTGGAAATGATCGCCCCGACTGTCGATGAAGCCATTGACAAGGCCCTGGAAGAACTGGGGTTGACCGACGACGAGGTTGAAGTCGAGGTCCTGGACGAAGGCAGCAAGGGCATGCTGGGCATCGGCGCGCGTCAGGCGCGTGTGCGCCTGACGGTGAAAGATTCCCAGCCCGCGCCGCGCTCGGCTGCCCAGGCCCAGACGCCCGCCGACATGGACAACACCATGTCCATCGCCAGCCATACCGTCACCGAACTGCTCGACCGCATGGGCATCCGCGCCGAAGTGAGTTGCCGCGTCGGCGCGGCCGACGAAGAGGGCCAGACCCCCATCATCGTGGATATCCAGGGCAACGACCTGAGCATCCTCATCGGCAAGCGCGCCGAGACGCTCAACGCCCTTCAATACGTCACCCGCCTCATCGTCGGCAAGGAAGTCGGCGGCGGGGTGAACCTGATCGTAGACGTGGAAGGCTACCGCGAACGCCGCGAGCGCGGCCTGCGTGAACTGGCCCAGCGCATGGCTCAGCAGGCGCTGAAAACCGGGCACAGCCAGACGCTGGAGCCGATGCCGCCCGGCGAGCGCCGCATCATCCACCTTGAGCTGCAAAACATGGAAGGCGTGCGCACCGAAAGCACCGGCGAGGAGCCGAAGCGCAAAGTGGTGATCATCCCGGATGAGGGTGAGCAGTAATTGGCAATTGGTAACCACTCTGTTGCAAGGACGCGTACAAGAGGAACTGTCATTCCGAGGAAGCGGTCAGCCCGGCTTCAAACTTGGGGCCATCTTGACCCGCGACCGAGGAATCTCGCGAAAGAAGCCGTGTTTGCGGCGATGTGACGTCGGATTAGAAGTATGTCTGTCGAGATTCCTCAGTCGGGTTTGGAGGTTGGAGCGAATTTGTCGGAGATTGCACCCTCCTTCGGAATGACAAGTTCGCTTGTTGACCATGATTGCAACAGAGCAATTGGTAACTGGTTATTCGTTACTGGAAAATAGAAACCGGCGGCGTGAGTGCCGCCGGTTTTTGATTGTGTGCAGGGCTGGGAAAAGTCAGGCCAGGCTCAAGGCTCTACCAGTTCCACCCGCAGGGTCGCAACCGGGGTGGCGTCGTCATTTTCCGTGCCGGGGTACGGGTCCACCGCATCCAGCGTCACGGTGAACTCCGGGTAGGCGTAGACGTTGGACTCGCCTTCGCTGAGGTCTCCCAGCGTGAGCGTGAAGGCCGTCGTTTCCCCGGCATAAGTCATCGCCACGCGAATCTGTACCTTGCCGGCGCGCACGCACATGGCGTCCGCCGGGCAGCGGCTGTCTTCCAGCACCTCCAGGAACTCGATGGACGAGCCATCCTGCAGGTAACGGGCTTCGCCCAGCGGCACTTCCAGAATGCCGCCGGCGAACAGGTCGGTGGGCAGCGGGCCTTCGGGCAGGGGGACGGGCGTCTCCGCCGCGCCGCAGGCCGCCAGCAAAGCGGCCAGAATCAGAGGTAGCAGGGTTCGTTTCATGTTTTTCTCCATACCAGGTTAACGATGCCTGGCCGTTCTTTGTTCCCGCGCAGTGGGTCTCTGACCTCTCACGGTATAATACCGCCATGTTGCGACCCCCCGGCCTGGAACCCATCGAGTACCTGCTGCTCGGCCACATCACCCTGGACCACACACCGGAAGGGGCGCGCCTGGGCGGCACCGCTCTCTACAGCGCCCTCACGGCCTGCGCCCTCGGCCAACGGGTGGGTCTTGTAACCGCCTGGGGCGAAGAATTACCCCTGCCTGTCCATCCCAACCTGCAGGTCGTCAATCTATCCGCCGAAGTCAGCACCACCTTCCGCCTGGACTATGGCCCGGAGGGCCGCCGGCTCACCCTGCTGGCGCGCGCCGCCGAACTGGACTATTACCACATCCCCGAACTGTGGCGCGCCGCGGCGCTGGTGCACCTCGGGCCGGTGGCTGGCGAAGTGAACACCGGAATCCTCAGCCGCTTCGAGCCCACTCAGGTCTGCCTCACCCCGCAGGGCTGGCTGCGCGGCTGGGACGCCGAAGGAACTGTGCACCCCGCCGACTGGCTCGAAGCCGATTACGCCCTGCGCCGCTGCCGGGCCGCGGCGCTCAGCCGGCAGGACTTGCCCGCCCAACGCCTGGACGCCTTTGCGCTGGCCGCGCCCCTCCTGGCAGTCACGGACGGCCCCCGACCCGGAACCATTTATGTGGATGGTGAAGAGCTGTCCTTCACCCCACCCGCCGCCGCCGAGATCGACCCCACCGGCGCGGGCGATATCTTCGCCGCCGCATTCTTCATCCGCCTCCAGGCGGGCGCCGCCCCGCTGGAAGCAGCCGAGTTCGCCAGCCGCCTGGCCGCCGATTCCATCGGGCGCATCGGCCTGGCGGGCATTCCCCAATCCAACCTTTCGTTTGAGGCGCGCTGACCGTGACCCACATCTACACCCTGGTCAACCAGAAAGGCGGCGTGGGCAAGACCACCACCGCCATCAATATCGGCGCTTACCTGGCTTACTTCGGCCAGCGCGTCCTGCTGGTCGACCTCGACCCACAGGCCAACACCACCTCCTGCCTGGGCATTGACAAGCACACGGTGAAGGGCGGCACCTACCAGGCCCTGCTGGACGCCCGGACGGCCGGCGCCAGCGTGCTGCACAACCCGCGCCTGAAGATGAGCCTGCTGCCGGCCTCACCCGACCTGGCCGGGGCGGAGGTGGAACTGATCCAGGAACTGGCGCGCGAGAGCCGTCTGAAGAACGCCCTTCAGCCCATCCAGGAGCGTTACGACTATATCCTTGTGGATTGCCCGCCCAGCCTGGGCCTGCTCACCCTCAACGGCATGGTGGCCGCCCAGGACGGCCTGCTCATCCCGGTGCAGTGCGAGTACCTGGCGCTGGAGGGCCTGAGCCAGCTGGTGCAGACCATCGAGCGCGTACGCAAAGCGCTGTTCGCGGGGCTCAAGGTGCGCGGCGTGGTTCTCACGATGTACGACGGCCGCACCAACCTGGCCCGCGACGTGGTCGAAGAAGTGCGCAAGCATTTCCCCGCTGAGGTCATGCAAGCCGTCGTCCCGCGCAACATCCGCCTGGCCGAAGCGCCCTCCTACGGCCTGCCCATCCTGGCCTACGGACCCGATTCGCCCGGCGCCAAGGCCTATGAGGAACTGACCCGCGAACTGCTCAAGCAGGACGGCGTGAAGGTGGCAGTGTAGCATGGCACGCAAGAGCGGTCTCGGCAAGGGGCTGGACGCCCTCATCCCCGGCAGCGGCGAACCCAGCGCCCTGCCGGAAAGCGGCATCCTCCACATCCCGGTCGATTCCATCCTCCCCAACCCGCGCCAGCCGCGCACCCGCTTTCGCCCGGAGGAACTGGCCGAACTGGCCGAATCGATTCGGGCGCACGGTGTCATCCAGCCTTTGGTGGTCAAGGCCGCCGAGGAGGGCAACAACTACGTGCTCATCGCCGGCGAACGCCGCTGGCAGGCCGCCCGGCAGGCCGGGCTGGCCGACGTGCCCGCCATCCTGCGCGAGGCCAGCGACCAGGACCTGTTGGAACTGGCGCTCATCGAGAACGTCCAGCGCGCCGACCTCAGCCCACTGGAGACCGCCGAAGCCTACCGCCACCTGGCCGAGGAGTTCCGCCTGAGCCACGAGCAGATCGCCGCCCGGGTGGGCAAGAGCCGGGTGAGCGTGACCAACACGCTCGGCCTGCTGGAAATGGCCGAAGAGGTGCAGCAATCCCTGACCGACGAAGAGATCACCGAAGGCCACGCCCGCGCCCTCAAGGGGCTGTCGCACGCCGCCCAGGCCGCCGCCCTGCACACGGTGCTGAACCTGGGCCTGAACGTGCGCCAAACCGAGGAACTGGCCCGCAAGCTGAAGGGCCAGCGCCCGCCGAAGGCGAAAAAGAAGCCCGCCCTCGCCCCCGAAATCCGCGCCCTGCAGGAACGCCTGCGCGACGGCCTGGGCACGCGCGTCACCCTCACCCACGGCGACAAGGGCGGCACTATCGTGGTGCATTATTATTCGGACGAAGAGTTGAACGCGTTGATCGAGCGGATGGTGGGCGAAGGATAGTGAAGAAGGAACAGCCTCCAGTTCTTGAGTAGGGGCGCAATGAGTTGCTTCGCAACTCCGCTGCGCCCCTACTCGTATAGAGAAGATTCCCATGCTCCTCCTCCACAACGCCGCCATCCACACCCTCGACCCTGAACATCCGCAGGTCAACGCGCTGGTCGTCGAACCCCACGGCGGGCGCATCCTGGCCGCCGGCGATGCCGAAACGCTGGCCCTCGACTTCCCGCGCGCCCGCAAGTACGACCTCGGCGGCCGGGTCGTCATCCCCGGCCTCACGGACAGCCACCTCCACCTCCAGCACTACGCCCTCGGCCTGCTCAAGCTCGACCTGTTCGGCCTGAGCAAGGCGGAGTGCGTTGCGAAAGTCGCTGAACGCGCCCGCCAGACCCCGCCCGGCGGCTGGATCCTCGGCCACGGCTGGAATCAGACCGGCTGGCCGGGCGGCTTCCCGGCCGCCGCCGACCTGGAGGCCGCCGCGCCCGACCACCCCGTCTACCTCACCGCCAGCAGCCTGCACGCCGGCTGGTGCAACTCCGCCGCCCTGCACAGGGCGGGCATCGGCGCGGCCACGCCCGACCCCTCCAACGGCCAGTTCGGCCGCGGGCCGGATGGCGCGCCGGACGGCATGCTCTACGAAAGCGCCATGGAGGCCGTCAGCCGGGCCATCCCGCGCCCTTCGGAGGACGACAACGTTCGTGCCATCGCCGCCGCCCAGCCGGTGCTGCACGGCATGGGCCTGGCCGGCGTGCACGACTTCGACCGCATCCCGGCTTTCGAAGCCCTGCAAACCCTGCACGGGCGCGGCGAACTCAGCCTGCGGGTGGTCAAGAACCTGCCGGTCGAGAGTCTGGAGGCCATCATCGCCTCCGGCCTGCGCAGCGGGTTCGGCGACGACCGCCTGCGCATTGGGGGCATCAAGATCTTCGCCGACGGCGCGCTGGGGCCGCGCACCGCCGCCATGCTCCAACCCTACAATGGCGAACCGGACAACACCGGCATGCTCTTCACCGACCGCGAAGCGTTGTACGAATACGGCCGCCAGGCCGCCGACGGCCGCCTGGGCCTCACTGTGCACGCCATCGGCGACCGCGCCAACCACGAGACGCTGGTGGCCTTCGCCCTGCTGCGCGAGTATGAAAAGGAACGCGGCCTGCCGCCGCGCCGCCACCGCCTGGAGCACGCCCAGATAGTGCATCGCGATGATTTTGCCCTGTTCAAAGAACTGGACATCATCGCCTCGGTCCAGCCGATTCACGCCACCAGCGACATGCCGATGGCCGACAAATACTGGGGGGCGCGCTCAGAGCACTCCTACGCCTGGCGCACCCTGCTGGAACACGGCGCGCGGCTGGCGTTCGGCTCGGACGCGCCGGTGGATACCCCCAATCCCTTCCACGGTATCCACGCCGCGGTGACGCGCCGCCGCAGCGATGGCAGCCCCGGCCCGGACGGCTGGTACCCCGCCCAACGGCTCACACGTGAAGAAGCCCTGTATGGCTACACGCAGGGGGCGGCCTATGCCGCGGGGATGGAAAACCGCCTGGGCCGGTTGGCGCCCGGCTTTCTGGCAGACCTGCTCGTCCTGGATGTTGACCCCTTCGCCTGCCCGCCGGAGGCGATACAAGAGATCAAACCGCAGGCCGTGATGGTCGGCGGCAGGTGGGCATGGGAGAGTTGGTGAAAACACCAACCGACCGGCGGCGACCTGGCCTGGAATACCGACGCCAGCACTTCTTCCACTTCCTCGACCAGCGCAGCCGCGCGTTCTGGGCCCTGCTGGGGCTGCCCCTTACGCTGGTCGTCGCCTGGGCAGACCTGCTTACCGGGTACGAATACGCCTTCTCCCTGTTCTATCTGGCCCCCATCAGCCTGTCGGCCTGGTACGCCGGACGGCGCGTGGGCGTGCCGATGGCGATTCTTTCCGGCTTCATGTGGGTAGCCGCGGACGTCCTCACCCGCCAGTCCTACTTGAGCCAGACGGTCATCATCTGGAACACCGTCATCCGGACCAGCGTGTTCCTGCTGGTCGGCCTGCTGGTCGCCGACCTGCGCCGGGCGATTCGCGCCGAGCGCCGCCTGTCGCAAACAGATGGCACGACCGGCGCCTCCAACGCCCGCTACTTTCAGAGCTTCCTGAAGTGGGAGATCGATCGGGCCGCGCGCTTTGGACACCCATTTACGCTGGCCTTCATCGACTTAGACAACTTCAAACAGGTGAACGATACCTATGGTCACCTGAAGGGGGACGAAGTCCTGCAAGCCTTCGCGGTCGCCGCCCAGCGCGGTCTGCGGAGGAGCGACCTGCTTGGGCGGCTTGGCGGTGATGAGTTCACCATTCTGCTGCCGGAGCTGGATGAAACGCCCGCCAGGGAAACGCTGGAGCGCGTCCGCGAAGCCGCGGCCGCCGAGTTGGATTCCCTGGGTGTGCACATTACATTCAGCATCGGCGCAGTGACCTTTCTGCGATCTCCAGGCGAACCCGACCGCGCCATCCAACTGGCCGACCACCTGATGTATGAGGCCAAAAACACCGGCAAAAACCAGATAAGGATGGCGGTCTTCCCGCCCGCCGGAGATTAGCAGGCAAGGCCGCGCGGGTCTATTTCAACCGCCGCGCGTCGCCATCGCGCACCGTCACGCCGCGGGCGTCGAAATATTCAAGGAGAGCCTGCACGTAACGGCGGCTGGTCTGCCACTGGTCGCGCATCTGCGCCAGCGTCACCGGCCCGTCGCGCCCGATGCGCTCGCGCAGGTCGTCCTCGGCCTGGGCCGCGTCCTCGGCGCGGAACACCACCTCCGGGGAGAGGCGCACCAGCCGCCCGCCCTGCAACAGACTGTGCAACAGCGCCTTGCCCAGCGCCTCTTCGCACTCCTTGAAGGTCGGCGGCGCGAACGGCGCGGCGGCGAAACGCGCCATCAATTCTTCCACCCGCGCCTGTTCCTCGGGCGAAAACTGCACCGCCTGACCCTTCTGGCGAATCAACCCCCCAGCGGCTTCCACCTGCCCGGCCCGGCCAGCCTCGGCCAGCGCCCGGTCGAACAACGCTTGCGGCAGATGCAGGCGGGCGCGCAGTTCGGCGGGCGAAATGCCGCTCTTCAGCGGCTCGGCGGCGTGGAACGCCTGCAGCCCGGCCAGCAGGCGCGTGTGCGCGCTCAGGCTTGCGGCGGCATCCACCACCTGCGCGCCATCCAGCATGGCGCTGCCTTCGTCCAGCAAGGATCTCAGGGCCTCTTCGGCGGCCGGCAACGGCAGGCCCGCCCGGCGCGCCAGGTCGCGCAGCGGCGCGACTGCCATCTCCGCCAGCGCCAGCGCCAGCCGCGCGGCCAGGCCGCCCTCCGCCAGCACCGCCATCCTCTCCAATACGGCCGCCTCGAAACGCCGGTGGCGGCTGGCGGGGTGCGGGTCAAGCACCGTTCCGCCGCCCAGCGTCTCGCCGGGCGAGGGCCGCCGGAGGATGAAGCGGTCGCCGCGGGCGCACACGATGAGCGCGCCGGTCTCCAGTTGCAGCCAGCCGCGCTCGCCGGGGCTGAGTTCCTCGGCGCCGAGCAGGCGCACGCGCGCCAGCGTTTCGCTCGCGGCGATGAACAGCTTGACCTCATCGTCGTGGCGCAGGGGCTGGCTGGAATCCGCCAGCAGGCGGAAGACGGCGTCCAACCGCCGGGTCGGGCGGTAGTCTCCCGGACGGGCCAACAGCATGCCGCGCTCCGCCTGCGCTGCCTGGATGCCATTGACGTTCACCGCCGTGCGCGTCCCCGGCCGCGCCGTCTGTTCCTGTTTCTTGTGGGTTTGCAGGCCGCGCACCCGCCCGCGCAGGCCCTCCGGCAGCAATTCAACCTCGTCGCCCACGTTAAGCGCGCCGTCCAGCAGGGTGCCGGTCAGCACCGCCCCGAAGCCGGTCATGCTAAAGGCCCGGTCCACCGGCAGGCGCGGCCACCCCAGGTCTGGCCGGGGCGGGGACTGCGCAAGAGCAGCTTGCAGGGCGGCTTCCAGTTCCGCCAGCCCGGCCCGCTGCACAGCAGAGACCCGCACGATGGGCGCGGCCGCAAACCGGGTGGCCGCCAGCGCGGCCTGCACCCGCTGTATGGCTTCTTCCAGACGCTCTTCCTCAGGAACCAGGTCGATCTTGGTCAGCGCCACCACGGCCGCCGGGATTTCCAGCAGGTCGAGGATGGCCAGGTGTTCGCGGGTCTGCGGCATCGGGCCTTCGTCGGCGGCCACCACCAGCAGGGCGGCATCCATACCGCCCACGCCCGCCAGCATGTTGGCGATGAAATCGCGGTGGCCGGGCACGTCCACCACGCCCACCTCCTCGCCGCCCGGCAGGGTCCACCAGGCGAAGCCCAGGTCGATGGTCATCTGGCGCTCGCGCTCCTCCTTGAGCCGGTCGGGGTGCGTTCCGGTCAGGGCTTCGATGAGCGTGGATTTGCCGTGGTCAACATGCCCGGCGGTGGCGATAACGCGCATGACGAGGCTCCTCTATCCTGAACAAAATCGCCCCAGCCCGGATGCACCGGACGTGGGGCGATGATTTTTACCGGGCGGCGTTCAGCCTACCGTGCCGGAGAACTGTTCGCTTTCGGTCGTCCAGTCCCGCAGCATGGTCTGCATGCCCTGGATCAGTTTCTGGGTGCCTTCGCCCAGGTGCTGAACCACGTCCCGCAGGTCTTGCAGGCTGTCTTCCACATCCGTGATCTGGCCGCCCAGGCGGGTCAGATGCCGGGCGGTTTCTTTCTGCACTTCTTCCTGGGTGAGCATATAGTTCGTCCAGCGTTTCTGGTCGTCGCCCCGGAAGGTGGCCCATTCCTGCCGGAAGCGTTCTTCGCCCAGGCGCTGCATCTCGGTGATCTCGTTGATGCGCCGGTTGAGTTGGCCGGTGATCTCATCAAACTTCTCCTGAGCGCGCTTGAGGGCGCGCTCCGTGTCGCCCACATTCTGGATCAGCGCCGCCAGTTCCTCGGATTGGCGCTCGACCTCCTCAAAGCGTTTGCCCCATTCTTTCCAGGTGCGGTCGCGTTCGCTCTGTGTCGTGGTCACCTTGTCCATGAAGGCGTTCTGGGCTTCGCGGCGCTCGGTCTCGGCGGCCTGCAATTCGCTGATGCGGACGTCGCTCTTCTTCTGGGTATCGCCGAACAGGTCGAGCCGGGCGCGCATCTCATCGGCGCGCTTGCGCAGGGCCGCGGCTTCGCCTTGCAGGTCCGCCAGCCGTTTGGCTTCCTGGCGCTGGTCGTCCTTGAAGGTCCGGAACTGGCGGTCGGTTTCCGCGTCCCGGGCGTTCAGGTCCGTCAGGCGGGTGTTCATTTCGTTCAGGTCGCGCTCGATGCGGCCGGTGAGGTCGCGCAGGGCCACGAGTTCCTCATGGAACTTGGCGACTTTGGCGGTCTGTTGCTTGAAGACGGCGGCGGCCTTGTTGACGGCTTCCAGGTCGGCGTCGGTGCGTTTTCTGGCGTCCTGCTCGCGGCGCCTGGCGCGTTTCTCCTGCGCATCCAGCTCAGCCTTGACTTCCTTGCGATGGTTCTGCAGGGCGGCGTCGAATTCTTCCATCCGGGTCGCCTGGACGCCCAGCCGGGTCACCTCGCTGCCCAGTTCCTTGTACTCCCTGGCGGCTTTTTCCCCCGCGCCTTCAAGTTTGGAGAGCCGCTTTTGCAATTCGGCGATGGTGGCTTTGTCTTTGCGGCGTTCCTCATCCAGCCACTCGACGCGTTTTTCCAGTTGCTCCAGGTCCATAGGCGCTGCTCCGGGGATGAAAGATACGGGAAACCCGTCAGAGAACGTACATGCGCGATTATAGCATGCGCGCCCGAAAGGTCGCACGCAAAGGCAGACGGCAGCCTTTTAAGACTGGGGGATCACCTTGTCCGGGTCCACGAAAGGTTTCTCGACCACCGTGGCCGCCAGCGCGCCATGTTCAGGGTGGTGCACGGTCAGGGACGTCCCCAGTGCCGCCAGGCCAACCGGCACGTAGGCGAAGCCGATGTTGCCGAAACGGGGCGAATGGATGGCCGAGGTGACCATCCCAACCGGTTCTCCGCCGGCGCTCACCGGCCACTTGGTCTCGTTGAACTCGATGCGCGGTCCTTCCAATCGGATGCCAGCCAGTTTCCGGGAAACGCCCTCGGTCTTTGTTCGTTTTAGCGCCGCCTTGCCGATGAAGTCCGCTTTCTGGTCCAGGTCCACCAGCCGATCGAGGTCCAGCTCATACGGGTTGTTCTCCAGCGTCATATCCGCGCCGTAGTTCAGGATGCCGGCCTCGATGCGGCGAATGTCCGACGGGCCGGTCGGCCAGATGTCGTAGGGCTTGCCGGCGTCCAGGATGCGCTGCCACAAGTCGTCGCCCAGGCGGCTGTCGCGCAGGTAGAGCTCATAACCCACTTCGCCGGTCCAGCCGGTGCGGGTGACGATGACGGGGATGCCATCCAGGTCGCGCTCGAGGAAGTAATAGTATTTGAGGCCCAGCACCTCGTCTCCGAACAGGGCCTGGACGACCTCTTTCGACTTCGGCCCCTGAATCTGCACAGGCCAGACATCCGGTTCACTGAGTTCCACATCCATGCCCAGGTTGCAGGCAACACCTTTGGCCCACAGGAGCACGTCGCTGTCGGCCAACGCCAGCCAGAAATGATTTTCGCCCAGGCGCAGCAGCACCGGGTCGTTGATGATGCCCCCATCCTCGGCAGTGATGAGGACGTATTTGCCCTGCCCGACCCGGCATTTGCTCAGGTCGCGTGGCGTGAGCAGGTTGGCGAAAGCGAAGCCGTCCGGGCCTTTGATTTCCACGTTGCGTTCCACGCCCACGTCCCACAACGTCACGTGGGTGAGCAGGTGATGGTACTCCTCTTCCAGGTCACGATAGCGGATGGGGAACAGCGTATGGTTGTAGACGGTGAAGCCCTGCGGGTTGTGCCGTTGGGTGGCGGCGTGGAACGGCGTACGCCGCAGGCGGGCGCCGCGCTGGACGAGAGACATATCGAAGCCGGTGGTCATGGGAAGTCCTCCTTGCTGTGGTGGTGAGCACGCGCAAAGCCGCGTCGGCCTTAGAGGGATTAAGACAGATTCTCGCGTATTTGTAAAGAGGCAGGCGCCGACCTCTGCCGGTTAACGCCCCAACTGGCTGAACATCAGCGGCAGTCGGACGAAGAACGGCCAGAACCAGTGCGGGAAGAACCCGACCAGCAACGAACCCAGTGCGCCGAAGATGAGGAACAGCCAGATCGTGCTGTCGCCTGCCGCCGATATGCGGACAGACGGCGCGCCCTCCAGCGGGCCGGCGGCGGTCGTCCCGACCTCCGGTTCCGAAACCAGCGCGGCGATGACCCGCACCCCGGCCAGCAGCAGTCCCAGGCTGCCCGCCAGGGCGGCGGCCGCCGCCCACGGGAAATCCGCCGCCAGTTCCCTGCCCAGCAGCCAGCGGAACGGAAAGCCGGAAAGTAGCGGCAAACCGGCCAAAGAGAAGATCGCCAGCAGCAACCCGGCAGAACGCAGCGGGTAGACCCCGGCCAGGCCGCGCGCCCGCGCCAGCGTAAGGCTGGCGCCGACCTCCTGCTGAAGGTTGGAAAGCGTGCCCGACCACACCAGGAAAGACACCGCCCGCGGCAGGAGCAGCGCGAAGAACAGCGTGAAGCCGATGGGCTGGTTCAGGCCGATTGCCAGCAGCGAGAGACCGGTCTCCAGAACCACCGCAAAGCCAAGCATGCGGCCGAGGTGGCGCTCCAGCCCGACAAACAGCCCGCTCACCAGCGCCATCAGCGCGCCGGCGCTGCGCAGCAGCGCAAACAGCGCCTCCGACTGGCGCAGGAAAGCGTAGCGGTCCAGCAGTTCCAACCCGAACAGGCCCACGGCGCTCGGCAGCATCAACAATACAAAGGCCGCGGCATAGGGGTTGGCCGATTCCGCCAGCATCGGCATCCACGAATGGAAGGGAAAGATACCCAGGAGAAAGACGAACCCGATTCCGAGCAGCAGGCCCGCCCGCACCGCCAGAACCAGAATGCCGGGGCTGGCGGCCACGCCCGCCAGCATCCAGCCCACGAACAGGATGAACGGCATCCCGATGGTCATGAAGGCCAGGAAGCGCAGCACCGCCGGACGACTGCGGCTGCCCGGCGGCGCCAGCAGGGGCACGGCGAACAGCGCCGTCAGCTCGAACATCAGGGCCGCATACAGGAACGGCTCGACCGAGAACGAGGCGGTCAGGAAAGCGATAGTGAACAAGGCCGTGGGCGCAAACAGGCCGTGCGGGCGGGCGAACAACGCCCCCACCAGCCACAGAAATGTTACGCCCCAGATACCCATCAGCAGCGGCTGCTGGGCGGGAGTGAGCGTGAGCGAGCGGCCCAGCAGGAACAGGCTCTGGGCGACCTTGAAGGTGGCGCCGCCGAGGGTGAGCGGCTGGTCGATCGGCAGCAGCAGGGCCGCCCAGGCCAGCAGAAATGCCGCCCCCACCGCCAGGCCGTTCGCCAGCCGTGGGCGGCCGGCCAGCAGGAGCAACAGGAAGCCCAGCGCGCCCGGAAAGACGATCCAGATGAGCGGGGCGCTCATCCTGCCTCCGGCGCTTCGGCATCCAGCAGATAGCTCCCCGCCAGCGCAATACCGAGGTTGACCAGCGCCAGCAGGCCCGCCACCAGCGTGGATTCTTCGACCACCGCGTACAGCACTTCGAACCCGGCCAGCAGACTGAGCAGGCTTACCAGCACCGGCAGCGTGCGGGTGGAAAAACTCAGGTTGAGCAGGCCGATGCCGGCCAGAAGCAGCCCGGCCCAGGCCTGGGTCGCCCCCATCTCCGGGACGACGGCCAGCATACGCGGCGCCAGCGATGCGACCGTCATGAACACCAGCGCGGCCGCCAGCAGGCGGAAGGCCCATTCGGCCGGCCAGCGCCGGACGTCGAACTCCGCCCGGCTGTTGGCGCGGCCGATGGCGAGCACCATCGCCGCCATGAAGCCGGCCAGCAGCTTCACCGCCGCCAGCGGGACGGCCCACACCTGGGCTACCAGCAGGAACACGCCGAGATACTGCAACCCCAGCGCGCCCAGCCGCCAGCGCCAGTTGAAGGTCGCCAGCATGACCAGCGCCGTCGTCACAACCAGGATCAACCCCATCGTGGCGAGGAGCACGTCAGCCGCCCCCCGCCAGCTGGCCCAGCAGCGAAATGAGCAGCGCCACCAGCACCAGCGCCCACAGCACGCCGCCCTCGCCTTCGAGGACGCGATTCAGGCCGTCCAGCCCGGATGACAGCCGTTCCAGCAGCCGGCCAGCCAGGCTGAACAGCCAACGCAACGAAAAGGCCGAATCAAGCGCCGCGAACACGAAGCCCGGCAGCCGGATGCGCCGCCCGAGCAGGGCCGTCCCGCCAGCGAGGAGCGCAATGCCCACGGGCGGCCAGCGCGGCGCGGCCGCGCCCAGCCAGGGCAGCCCGGCCGCCAGGAAACCCAGCAGCACCAGCGCCAGCCCGCCCGGTGCAACCACCTGGATCCAGCGCTCGGCCGGGGTTTCAACCGGCTCCAGCGGCCGGTCCAGATGCCGCACGTAACCGTAAACAAGCAGCGCATGCGCCAGCAGGAACAGGGGCGTGAAGATCGTAACGGGTTGATAGATGTGCATCGCCGCGGCCGTTGGCGTGAACGGCAGGCCCAGCATGGCGGCCGCCCCCAGGCCGCCCATCAGCCGCCGCGCCCGGCCCGGCCGGGCGCTCAGGAACAATACGCCGCCGCCCAGCAGCGCCGCCAGCGACCACGCCAGCACGGCCTCCGGCTGGTTGCCCAGCGCGGCGGCGAACGCCAGCGCCGACATGCCCAGGATCCAGGACGGCCGCCCGACGAGTTCATCCGGCACGCGCGCCCAGGCCGCGGCCGCGTACAGGGCGGCCAGCCCCACCAGGGCCAGCAGCAGCCACTCGCTCTGGAACGTGATGCCCCCGGCCGCGGCGCGCACCAGCAGGGTAAGGCTGGCGGCCGGCGAAGCCAGGCGGATGATCGTCCCCAGGCCGCGCCGCAGGTCCGGTTCGCGGATAAAAGGAAGGTGCACTGGCAGCACCCCCAGACGCAGGGCGACCGCCAGGAACAGGGTCGGCCCAGCGGCCGCCGGGATGTGCTCGAACACAAGGAGTTCGCCGCTGGCGCGCGCCAGCGTGTCCGCATACAGGAGCAGGAAGGTGCCGGAAATGCTGGTGGCGAAATATGTCACCACGCTGCGCCGCTGGTGAGGCTCGCCGGCGCGCGGCAACAGCAGGACCAGTTCGAGGATATCCAGGGCGGTCCAGGCCAGAGCCAGGGTGAGCGGGTTGCCCGCCAGCACGGCCGCGATCCCCAGCGCGCTGACCGCCAGGCTGCCCGTCCAGGCGCCCGCCTCCAGGTCTTCCAGCCGGCCGATGGCGGTGAGGATGACGGCCAGCGCCAGCGTGGCCAGCGCCAGCGTGAACGGCCAGGAGATGTCGTCGGCCAGGAGAGCCGGGCTTTCCGGGAAGGCTCCCGCTGCGCCCCAATCCAGCAGTTGCAGGCTCAGCGGCAGACGCGGCCGCAGGAACCACAGGCTTGCCCAGGCGAGCAACGCGCCCAGGGCTGCCAGCAGCCATTGGGCGCCCATGCGGCCGCGCGCCCGGCGCAGACCCAGGATCGTGAGCGGGGTCGCCAGCAGGAAAAGAATCGCCAATACCAGCAGCATTGGCGTTGATTATACGGCTTTCAGAGGAGCTGCGCTCCCGCCCGCCGGGGCAGGAACTGCCCGCCGCCGCGCCTTCCCAGCCACTGCTCACCATCCACGATCAGGCGGCCGCGCAGCCAGACCTTCTCCGGCAGGCCGGTGAGCGTCACGCCCTCCCACAGGTTGTAGTCGGTGCGCTGGCGGCTGTGCGCCACGCCCCATGTGGCGGTCCTGCCCGGGTCCCAGAGCAGGATGTCGGCATCCGAGCCGGGCAGCAACGCGCCCTTGCGCGGGTAGAGACCGAAGATGCGCGCCGGGTTTTCGCTGGTGAGAGCCACGAACTGGCTCTCAGTGATGCGCCCCTTGCCCACCCCCTCGCTCCATAAGACCGGCAGGCGGTCGCCGACGGCGGGCAGACCGTTGGGAATCTTGGTGAAGTCGGCCGCGCCCAGTTCCTTGCCGGGGATGGCGCTGGGCTGCCCCTCGTAGTCAATCGGGGTCGTGCCGTCGAAGAAGAACGGGCAGTGGTCGGTGGCGACGACCTGCAACTCCCCTGCCGCCAGCGCGGCCCACAGGCGAGCGTTGTCGTCGGCGGTGCGCATCGGCGGCGAGCACACCCACCTGGCGCCGTCCGGCCGGGCCAGGCGCTCCTCTGTGAAGCACAGGTATTGCGGGCAGGTCTCACCCATGACCGCGGCGCCGTGCTGGCGGGCGTAGCGCAGCATGTCGGCTTCGCCCCCGGCGGTCATATGGACGATGTACAGCGGCGCGCCGGCCTGCGCCGCCAGCGCCGCGCCGCGCAGTCCGGCCTCGACCGCGCCCCAGGCCGGGCGTGTGCGGGCATGCCAGACGGGTTCAGTGTGCCCGGCGGCCAGCGCCTCGGCGGTCAATCGGTCGATGACGTCGCCGTTTTCGGCATGCAGCAGGGTCAGCATCCCGTGCTCGCGGGCGATTTGCAGCACACGGAAAATGTCGCCGTCCGGCAGGCGCAGGCGGCCGTTGTAGGCCATAAAGACTTTGAGGGTCGGGACGCCTTCGTCCAGCAAGCGCGGTATTTCAGCTTCCACTTTGGCATCCAACCGGGTGATGTTCATGTGGAAGGAATAATCGATGGCGGCTTTTTCGGCTTTGGCGCGCCACTCGTCGATTCCGGCGCGCAGCGGGCCGCTTTCCGGCGTGGGGATGAAGTCCATGACCGTAGTCGTGCCACCGAACGCCGCAGCCTTGTGGCCGGTGTAGTGATCGTCAGAGGATACCGTGCCGAACATCGGCAGGTCGAGGTGCACGTGCGGGTCCACCCCGCCGGGCAGGATGAGTTTGCCCGCGGCATCTATGACCTCGGCGTCCGGCGCGCGCAGATTCTCGCCGACTTCAGCGATGGTCTCGCCTTCCACGAGGATATCGGCAGTGTAGGAGCGCTGCGGCGTGACCAGCCGGCCGGATTTGAGGAGGAGCGCGCTCATTCTTCGAAGCGCTCCCCACTCCCCATCAACCCGAACATGGCGATGACCTCCGGCGGGATGGGGAATTCCGGGTAGTTCATCACGTGATACTGCTGGCGTTCCAGCGCCCGCTCGCGCAGAGCGCGCCACAGCACAGCGCGCTCATCGTCGTACACCGTCAGGTCGTTGATCGTTTCGGCCTTTAACAGCCGCTCGCCGGTCGTGTAGAGGAACGTCACCCGCTTCCACGTGCCGGCCGGGATGGGCCGCGGCAATGCCGCCAGCGGCCCCAGCTGGATCTTGAAATATTCCTCTCGGGCGTGGGGGTGGTCGGGCTCGTCCTTGAACAACTCGGCGCGCACGCTCAATTCATGCCCGATCACCGGCGCGACGTACTCGATGCGCCATTTGTGGCCCTCGCCGAATGTGGCGGGCTGGTAAAAGGCCAGCCAGTCCACCGCCACCACCTTGGGGGCCGTGCGCAGCGGGATGCGATACCAGCCGAACAGGCGGGCGATGTCAAAGTCACGCGGTTCCGGCAGAAAGGCGACCAGAACGAGATCGGATGCTGAAGGGAGGTTTTCCATATCCGGGGGCTATTTTAAAGCAAATTCAGCCGGGCGCGCGCCCGGCAAAAGGCCGGCAACCCTCAAGCCACCCAGCGACCCCAACAGGTTGTTTTCCCGGAGAGTGCAGCGGCTACCGCCCCAGTTCGCTGAAATCCGGGTTGATGATGATGCAGTCCTCTTCGGTGTCGATGATGAACGACTTCTCGCCATCCATATCCCACAGCAACGTGGTTGAATACGCGCCGCTCACCCAGCCCGATTGCGTCTTCCACTGCGTGAAGGTAACGTACAACCCGGAGGTCGGGAAGTCGTTCAGCACGCCTTTGAACGGGAAGATGGCCTGCACCGTCCAGGCTTCCTGCCAGGTGTGGCCCGGACAGCGGATGGCCTGCCAGACTTCCAGTTCCGTCTCCAGTTGTCCGGCCTTCTCCCGCTCGTCGGCCAGGTCGTTCCTGGCCTGGGTCGCCTCGCGCTGGGTGGCGGTGAGCTGGGTTTTGAGCGAACTGATCTCCTGGTTGGCGGCATCCACCGATTGCTGCAACGTCTGAATCTTGATATTTGCGCTGTCGAGGTCCGCCTGGGGCACATATCCCAGCGCCTTGAACACCCCGGCGCACCCGGGGAGAAACAGCAGGCCGGTCACCATCAATATCCTGAGCGCCTTCATCACGTCCTCCTGTGAATCCGTGGGCCAACTGGTTCGCGAGTCCAGGCGCGGGCGAACGTCGCTCTAATGGTAGGGCAGGCCGGAGGACTCCCTAGGGGCAATGGGCGGCTATTTTGCGGGACACCTGTACCCAGTTGACGAGCGCAACCTCACTGGGGGCAGGTTTGAAACCTGTCCCTGCGTGCTGCGCGCCGGTTCAGGGCCGCACGGCGTACAGCCAGTATTCCCCGCTCTGGGCGACGAATTCAAGATAAGCGACATCAGCCGGGTTCCATGCCCCGCTCGTCGAATCCGGCAGCGTCCAGAACAAGTAGCCGATGTGATGCTCACGCAGGAACGGCTCGATTTCGCCCGGCTCCATCTGTCCCCGCGCCAGCGTTTCGACCTGCGCGCGCAGAACCGCCCCGCCCAGGCTTTCCGGCCCATGGCCTGTGACCACCCGCACCGGCAGCCAGGCAGGCAGCGCGTTGGAAGTGTCGAAATCCGCCAGCACCACCGCGTTCGGCGGGATGTATTCGCGGAACTCTTCAAACGCGCGTATCTCCCCCGCCGGACGGTAGACCGGCGGGGCGGGGCAGCCGCTCGTCGCCAGCATCCCCCCCAGCAGCAGAAAAACGGTGGTGAAGAAAACCGGCGCAAGCCAGGCTTTCCGCCAGTTCGGGCGCGCCCGGAACGCCGCCAGCGCGGTCACCGCCAGCGCGGTGAACACGCCCTCCGCCATCCGGCGCTGGACGTTGATCGGCGCGTAAACGAAGATGGGGAAAACGGCCAGCCAGGCGAAGACCAGCGCGGCGCGCCAGCGGTCTGACCGCCACAGCGGCCGTACGCCCATGGCCGCGAACGGCAACAGCAGGGCATATCCCAGCAGATAATGCAGCGGAGGCGGCGAAGGCAGTGTGTTCTGCGCCGTCCAGGCCTGCGCATAGGGGTCGCGGGCAAAGGCGGCGACCGTCCAGAGCATCACCGGCAAGGCGGGCAGGCCGAGCCAGAAAGCGCGCCGGAAGGTTGCTTTCCATTCCGGCCAGCCAAAGCCAGCCAGCCCCCGCCGGGCGAGCACGGCGGTCACGCCCAGGTGCAACGCCACCACCAGCCCGCCCACCACCACCGTCAGCGGCTGGAGGAAGGCCAGCGCCAGCCAGCCCAAACCGGCCAGCAGGCCCGCCTGGTCGAAGCGTGGCACGGGCGACGCGGCGCGCAGATAGGCCGCCAGCCCCCACAGCAGCAGGCCGCGCGCCGCCGCCAGGTGCGGCAGGCCGTACAGGCTCAGGAAGCCAAACGTCTCCGGCGAGATGTAGTCCAGCGGCAGGCTGCCCATCAGGCCGGCCTGCCCCAGCAGGACAAGCAGCCAGCCCAGCCCGCCGCCGAGCAGGGAGAGCGCGACGGTCCAGCGGCGCAGGCGCACCTCGGCGAAGAAGACAGCCGCGAAGGCATAGGTGCCACAGGCCGCCACGGCCACGCCAACCAGCCGGAATATTTGAAACAGGATCAGAAATTGTGTATGCTGGCCTGCGGGCGTGGTCAGTTTGCCCAGCCACACGTAGGGCAGCAGCGCCGGCAATCCGGCCTGCGGCGCGGAGGAATACGGCGAACGGAACAGCCAGTCCCCCAGCCAGCCACGCATCATCTTCGCCAGGTAGGAGTTGCCGTCCTCCACGCCGAAAAAGAAACCGGTGAAGACCCACTCCTCGCCCTGGGTCGCGAAGCCCAGCCCGTAGGGGACGAGCGTGGCGAAGAAAACCACGAGCGTGAAGGCCAGCAGCCAGCGGCGGTCAGCGCGGGTCATTCCGAGCGTGGCCTCCGCGGCCAGATGCCCAGCCCGGCCAGGCCGAACAACACCGCAATCAGCCCGGCGGCCAGATCGGGCGGGAAACCAGCGAGCCCATCGCCGCTGGCGGAGACGCCGCTGGCATAGGCGTTCTCATAGACGTACGTCGCGCCGAACTGCCGCACCAGCGTCAGCCCCTCCGCCTCAAGCGGGAACTCGGCCGCCACATAGCGCACGTTCAGTTCGCCCAGCCGCTGCGCGTCCGGCGTGTAGGCCGCGTTGGCCGTCGCCGGGTCGCCATCGAACGGCGGGAGGGTCACGCTGTAGCCCGTGCGCGGCACGCCGGTGGCCGCGTCCATGTATTCGGCGTAGGCGGCCAGCTGCAGCGGGTTCACCCCGTCCGCCAGATGCAGGCCCAGGTCAGCGGCAGTGTGCTGCGGGATGGAATACGAAGGCGAATACACCCGGAACTCGCCGGGCCGGGCAGCCAGCCACTCAGCGGCGGCGCGGCCTTCGGCCAGAACTTCTTCGGCGGGGCGCATGACGAAAAGGGTCGAATCCAGGGCCGTCAGGTCCACGGCCAGCAAGGCCAGCACGACCAGCGCGAAACGCGGCGCGGCCAGCCGTCCTGCCAGGAACGCCAGCACGCCGGCGGTCAGCAGCGTAAACAGCCCCGCCGCCCACAGGAAGTTGAATGACCGCGCGCCGGTAAGGTCCCACACCGCGCCGGACAGTCCCAGCATCAACGCCGCCAGCCCAACTACCGCCAGCCGCAGGCGGCGGGCGGGCCTATCCGCGAACCCCGCCAGCAGGGCTTCCAGCCCGTGCGCGGCCAGCACCGCCAGCGCAAAGCCGGTGATGAAGAGCGCCCGCGGCGGCACGCGCAGCAGCGACACCCCCGGCAACCCGGCCAGCGCCTGGGCGTAGGGCAGCGCCGCGCCCAGCGACCACAGCAGGGTCAGCCCGGCCGTGCCTCCCCAAAACCACGCCCACCGCATTTTTGCCAGCAGAGCGGCCAGCGCCAGCACGACGACCGCCGCGCCGGGGTAAAGCATCCATTCGGCATAACCGTCGAAATCCGGGATTAGCAGGCCGAGCAGGCGCGCCGGCGGCAGGGAGAACGCCAGCACGTCGGCGGGCGTCATCAGGGCGCGCGTCGAGCGGCTGGCGAACCCGGCCAGCGGCAGGAGCAACGGCGCGGCCAGCAGCAGAGCCAGCCCCGCCTGGGCCCCCACATAGGCCAGCGCCTTCCCCCACGGCCGGCGATGGGCGAATTCGTACCCCAGCCACAGCAGGCCGCAGTAGGCCGCGGCGCGCGGGTCGGCCAGGGCGATGACCGCCAAGAAGAGCGCCGGGCGCAGCCAGCGGGCTGGAACATCTTGTAGCAGGGGCGAGGCATGCCTCGCCCCTGCGGTCGCTCCTTCCGAAGCCGACCACAACAGCCACGGCAGCCAGGCGAAGGCGTAGAACAAGGTAAGGTGCCCCGCCCCATAGTGCGCCCATAGTTTGGGCATCAACTGGAACGCCAGCGCGCCGAACAGCGCCGGGCGCGCGCCCAAGCCGCTCCGCCGCAGGAACAGCGCCATGCCCAGGCCGCCCCACAACACGTGCAGCAGCGCCGTCAGGTTCATCCCCACCGGCAGCGGGAACAGCAGCGCCAGCCAGCCCGGCGGGTAATGCAGGCCGGAAAGCGGGTCGGCATAGAACGGATAGCCGCTCAGAATCTGGTCCGTCCACAACGGGAGGACGCGGTACTGGACAAGCGCTCGCTGGATGTACAACGCGTTAGGATAATGCGTAATGGCGAAGTCGGAGAAGCGCGCGCCCACGGCGGGATACGGGAAGCCGCCGATGCCCGGAAGCAGCAACAGCGGCGGCAGCAGCAGCGGCCACCAGCGCCTAAGGCGCGCCAACGGCGTAGATCGCCACATCGTCTCGCTCATAGACCAACCTCAGGCCGGCCAGGTCGGGCGGCGGCCCAAGGGCGCGCTCGCGCGGGCCATAGAAGAGGTATTCGGCTCCCAGCCGTGCCAGGAATTCCGGGTCGGGCGCGGCATAGAACGCCTCCAGTTCGGCGGCCTTACGCCCGGCTTCGACAGTCTCGAACGGATGGCCGTAGTACACGCGCGCGTCCGTATAGACCGGGACGAACAGCCCGGTTTCCGGCCCGGCCAGCAGGCGCGCCCCGGCCAGCGTATTGGCCTCCAACCAGGCAAAGGCCGCCCGCTCCCCTTGCGTCAGGTACAGTTCAGGCGCGCGCGTCTGCGCCCCGAACGCGGAGCTCAGCAGCAGGAGCACGTTGGTTGGAACGGCCAGCACGAAGACCGTCCAGCGCGTCCGCCGGGCGGCGGATTCGGAAACATACTCGCCCAGCGCATAGACCGCCAGCGCCGCCAGCGGGACGAAGTAGCCCACCAGGAAGCGCCGCTGGAGGGCAAATGGCACAGCCGCCAGCAGCGGGCACACCAGCGCCCAGACGGCCGGCAGCTGCCAGGCGTCCCCAGCCCGGCGCAACGCCCCAAACGCGCCCGGCAGCGCCAGCAACAGGGCCGGCGAGAACGCCACCAGCAATTCCCAACCCGGCGGCAATGTGGTCACGTTCTGGCCCGACCAACCCGCCAGCAGCGGGTCGCGCCGGATGGCCCACAGGTCATAAAGCAGCACCGGCCCGCCGCCCAACCCGGACAACAGCGCATGCCGGAAGGCCAAACGCGCCGGCTGCCGCCGTGCCAGCCGCCACAGCCACAACCCGCCCCAGACCGCCGCCACCACCGGCACGCTGAACGCTGAAACGAGCGCCAGCAGGGCTGCCAGGCCAACCAGGCCCAGGCCGCGCCTCAAGGTGAGCGGCGTTTCTTCAGGGGTGAGCAGCAGGAGTTGCAGCCCCAGGCCAAGCGGAAAATGCACGTTGGAATACGCACCCAGGAACGGGTAGGCTTCACCGACCCACAGGTCCGGGGTGAACCCGCCCGCCAATGCCGCCAGCCAGCCAAAGCCGGACCCGAACGCCGCGAGCAGGAATGCCCAGCGCCGCCCCGGCCCCACCGGGAACAGCGCCGCCAGGAAGCGGTACAGCGCCCACAACAGGAACGCCGCCGCCGCCAGCCGGGCGGCATGAAATGTCAATGCCAGGGGAAGCCCGAGCCAGCGAGCCAGGTGACCCAGGAAGATATAAGGCAGGTTGATGAGCGCCCCTGCTCCGGTCTCGTAGTTATATGGCAGGGTGAACAGCCACTCGCCGCGCCAGCCCTGGCGCATCTTGGCCAGGTAGGTATTGCCGTCAGGGGGATTGACCAGCAGTCCGCCGAAAGCATATCCCTGTCCGGCGACGCGCGCCGCATAGAGATAGGGGAGCCCCAGCGCGAGCAGGAAGGTCAGCAGGACGGCGACGAAGAAAACACGCTCGGAGCGGTGCGACATGCGGTTATTCTAACCGAGCGATTCGTCCTGGCATCTCTGTTGCGCGTTCCTGTGATTTGGTATAGAGTCCTGCCCTGTTGGCCAAATTCAAGTTGCGGAGGAATCCAGATTATGCGAAAGATTCTGAGTTGGTTTGCCATCGGTCTCGGCGGGCTGGCGGCCCTGGCGGCTGTGCTGCTCATCGTCGCCACAGTCAACACGAATTCCCGCGCCGCCAGAGTGTACGACGCGCCATGGGTCGCGATCGCTATCCCAACCGACGCGGCCTCTATCGACCTGGGCCGCCATTTCTACACCATCCGCGGCTGCATCGGCTGCCATGGCGAAAATCTGGCCGGCGGCGTGATGTTCGACGTTGGGCCTCTGGGGACAGTCACCGCCGCCAATCTCACCCGAGGAGAGAACGGCATCACCGCCCGTTACTCGGATGCGGAGATCGCCCGCGCCATCCGTTTCGGCGTCAAGGCGGACGGCACGTCGGTGTTCGTGATGCCATCCGCGGAGATGACCGGCATCAGCGACGAGGAGGTCGGTCAGCTCATCGCCTATATCCGTTCCGTCCCGCCGGTGGATACAGAACCTGTGGTTCAGCGCTGGGGCTGGCTGGGGCGCATCCTGGTGCTGTTCGGCCAGCTGCCCGCTTACAGCGCCGAAGCCGTGGATATGACCCTGACGCCGCCGGCCAGCGTGGCCCCCGCCGCCGCCGCGGAGTACGGCGCATACCTCGCCATCGCCTGCACCGGCTGCCACAACCCGGCCTACTCCGGGGGGCCGCTGCCGGGCGCCCAGGAAGGCGAGCCGCCCGCCCTCAATCTAACCCCCGGCGGTGAACTCATCGGCTGGACCCTGGAAGACTTCAAGACTGCCATGACCACCGGCCTCACCCCCTCCGGCCGCCACCTGCGCGCGGAGTACATGCCCTGGCCGGACTTCGCGGAAATGACTGCTACGGAACTGGAAGCCGTGTGGCTGTTCCTCCAATCGCTTCCCGCAAAGGAATTTGAAGAGCGGTAATGCCGGGCAGTTCGTGGGCACCCAGCAATGCTTTCTTTGGGAAATCGACCTGAGAAGTGATGGGCGTTCTATGAGACTCGCGCGGGAAGGTCGGAGTCCTCTGTAAAAGGATTTTCGGCGGGCTACTTAGATCGCCAGCGGTGCCGCGCCGCGCGAAATGCTGTCCAGGAACTCCTGGCGCGTGGCGGCATTGGTGCGGAAACAGCCGAGCATGGCGCTGGTGGTCATGCGGGCATCGTGCTTCTTCACGCCGCGCATCATCGAGCACATGTGCAGCGCCTCTACCACCACCGCCACGCCCAGCGGGTCCAGCGCCGCGCTCAGAAAATCGGCGATCTGGCGGGTCAACCGTTCCTGCACCTGCAAGCGCCGCGAGAACATATCCACCATGCGCGGGATCTTGGAAAGCCCGATGACGTTGCCCTGGGGGATATAGGCCACGTGCGCCCGGCCCACGAACGGCAGCAGGTGGTGTTCGCACAGGCTCGCAAACTCGATGTCCCGCACCAGAACCATGTCGTCATAATCCACCGTGAAGACTGCCCGGTTGAGCAGGTCCAGCGGGTCCACGCGGTAACCTGCCAGCAGTTCGTCGTACATGCGCGCCACCCGTTCCGGCGTGCGCTGCAGGCCCTCGCGTTGCGGGTCTTCGCCCACCGCCCGCAGCAGGCTGGCCGTGGCTTTCTGGATGGCGGCCGCATCGATCGGCTCGCCATCCAGAAGATGGGCGGCCGCGTTGATCTTGTCTAGGTCAAACATCGTTCGTCCTTGTGTGCGGTTTGGAGCACAAGTGTAAAGGTGTTCGGCGAGGAGGTCAACTGTCCAAAAGGCGGGGGACAAGTTCCCGGAAAAAGTGCATGGAAAAATCGCCGACTCGCCCTATAATAGAGAGTGACAGCATGCAGTCGCCAGATGTCCGGCGCTTGGAAAGCGACCGCCACTTCCGGCGCGCAGAGCCCAAGGCGGAGGCCGTGATGCACACCAAGGAAATTCTCAGGGTCGTGGAACTGTTCGACGGGCTTACCGACGACGAACTAAGTGCCGTGGTGGCCGTGTGCAGGTCGCGCCGCTTCAACGAAGGCGACTCTGTAGCCGAACAGAACAGCCCCGGGACCGAGATGTTCATCATCGAAGAGGGTTTTGTGGAAGTGGCGGTGGACAGCAACGACAACAACCCCCGCAAAGTCATCGTCAACCTCGGCAGCGGCCAGACGGTCGGTGAAATGTCCCTGGTGGATCAGGGGCCGCGTTCCGCCACCGTGCGGGCCATCAGCAGCCCCACCGTGGTTCAAGTCATCAGTCAGACCGATTTCGAGACCCTGTGCGACCGCAACACCCGCATTGGCTACGTGGTCATGCGCAACATCGCCGCCGACCTTTCCTTCCGCCTGCGCCAGCGGCATATGAGCGATAAGCGAGGGTAAGGGCCATGGCGATCTACAAAGTCAGCGTGGTGGTCACCGGCGGCAATTACCCCGGCGCGATCCTCAACCTTAAACAGGAACCTAAGGTCGGCGAACTCATCAAACTCGGCAACGACGAGTTCATCATCACCGAAGTCCTCCAGCTCATGCCGCCGCGCGGCGACTTCCACTTCCTGCACATCACCTGCCGCCCCAAGCAGCCCGCCTGATAAAACCCAATAAAGATAATCCTTGCTGTTTGCCTATGTGGTTGGCCGCTGTTCCTCTCCCACGGAATTCTAAACTCTTACAGCCAACTGCTTAGCCCATCTCGGTCTCGATCAGGCCAAAGGTGCCATCCCGGCGCGCGTACAGCACGTTCACCGAGTTGGTCTCCACGTTGAAGAACACAAAGAAATCGTTGTGCCCCAGCAGCCGGCTCTGTTCGATGGCTTCGCGTTCATCCATTGGCATCAGCAGGAACTTCTTGCGGCGGGCGATTAGCGCCTCCACCTCCGGCTCCATTTCCATCGCCATCAACTCCTCCATGGCGGCGTCCCCCAGCGAAGTCCGGTCGCCAGCCCCACGGTAGTGCTTGTCCTTGTAGCGCCGCACCCGCCGTTTGATGTTGTCAAAGGCGGTATCGAAGGCCGCTGTGGGTTCGTCCGCCCGGTCTTCCGCCCGCAAGACAAAACCTTTGCCAAACACGGTGATCTGCGCCACAAAGCGGTCTTCGGTCTGGCGGGCTGAGGCGAGATGGCTCATCTCCACCCGCACCGATTGAATGCCGCTCACGTAGCGCTCGAGTTTGGACACCTTGGACACGATGTAATCGTGCAGGCGGTCATCCACCTTCAACTCACGGGCCTTGACATCGATTTCGACGGTCATGGTTGCTCCTCGTTCCGTTAATAGGCAAATTGCCGCCAGGCTGGTAGTGAGGTTCTGGGTATTGCCAGGGGTCTTTCCCTGCGCCCGTCTCCTTTCTTCAGTCCACGCGGCAATTTGGTGTCTAAAAATATCTTACCAGAAAACGATGAATTCCCAAAATTCATACGGCCCGCGCCAGAGCGATGGCGTAGACCGCGCCTGCGCCCGCCGCCCGCAGGGCCTGCGCGGCTGCGTCCAGGGTGGCGCCAGTGGTCATCACGTCGTCCACCAGCAGCAGGCGCTGTCCCGCGGGCATCGGCTGGCGGACCGCGAACACGCCGGCCACATTGCTGCGCCGCTCGGCGATGGACAATCCCACCTGGGGGCGCGTCTCCCGCGGACGCGCCAGGCTGCGCCCGTCATACCGGCAGTCCAGCGCCGCCGCCAGCGGCCGCGCCAGCAGCGCCGCCTGGTTGTAGCCGCGGGCCTTCAGGCGCTCACTGCCCAAGGGGACCGGCACAGCCGCATCCACCTGCCAGCCGCGCGCCTGCACCGCCTCTGCCATCCGGGCGGCGAAGACCTCCGCCAGGCCAAAGTCTCGCCGGAATTTGTAGTGCTGGATGGCGGTTTGCAGCGTGCCGCCATAGGCCCCCCAGGCCGCCGCCTGCTCAAAGGCCGGTGGGTGCGCCCGGCAGGCGTTGCACTCCCCGGTTCGGATGCGCATCGGGTTGCCGCAGCGCGGGCAGAGCGGCGGGTGCAGGCGCGGCGCGGCCGCCTGGCAGGCTGCGCACCAGCGCGCCCCTGCCGCCCCGCACGAAGCGCAGCGCGGCGGCAGCAGAGCGTCCAACACGACGCCCTGGAGGTGCATCACTACGACGGGAAGACGGGAAAGCCCCCCGGGCATGGGGGTTAGCGGAACATCGCGCCCAGCGAAGAGCGCATCAACGAGAGCGCCGCCGGGCCCATCAGAATCATCATGATGGTCGGGAAGATCAGCCCGGCCATCGGGAACAGCATCTTAATTGGCGCGGTCTGGGCCTCCTGCTCGGCTCGCTGGCGGCGCTTCACGCGCATATCGTCCGACTGGATGCGCAGAATCTTTGCCATGCTCACGCCCAGTTGTTCGGACTGGATGACCGCCGCCACGAACGAACTCAACTCGGCCGCCCCGATGCGGTCGGACATGTCGCGCAGGGCCTCGCGCCGCACTTTACCCAGCTGGATCTCCTGCAGGGCGCGGCCGAAGGCCAGCGCCAACTCGTTATCCCACTTCTCGTTCACTTTCTTCATCGCGGCTTCGAGGCCAAGCCCGGCCTCCACGCAGATGGTGAGCAGATCCAGCGCGTCGGGCAAGGATTTGGTGACTTCGTTCTGGCGACGGCGCACCCGGCTGTCCAGCAGCAGGTTGGGGATGAAAAAGCCCAGCGAGGTGAAGCCGAAGGTGATGCCCAGGTTCCGCAGCGAGAAGGGAGACTGTCCGGGAGCGATGGTGAAAACGATGAAGAGCAGCACCGCGATGACCGCGGCGATAATGAAGCGCCCGGCGAAAAACACAGTCGGCTCGATGCCGCGCGGGTTGCCCGCCATTTCCAGTTTGCGCTGAATCTGCTCCAGCGCCCGCTGGGGCGTGAAGCGCAGGGCGATCTCGCCCATTTTGGCGGCCAGCGGCAGGATGACGCGCTCCGAGAAAGGCTGCGAAAGCTCAATGTCCTCCAGGCTGGTGATCTCACCGCTGGCGGCAAACTCCGCCAGACGCTGCTCCAGCGGGTCCACGCCGCGTTCCTGGCGCAGGCCGACGATAACCAGCGTAACGGCCACGCCGAGCAGGATGAGGAGCAGGACAATGATGATACCGAGGTTCATTCAATACGCTCCTGGCGCATCACACTTCAATGTCCGCGATCTTTTGCATGACAAAATAGCCGATCATGATCATAATTGCGCCGCAGGCCAGGATGCTGATGCCGCATGCCTTGGGCTCCAGGAAGAACTGCATCATGTAATTGCGGTTCAGCACCCACAGGATGCCGGAAATGATGAGCGGCAGGAGCGAAAGGAAGCGGCCCGAATAGACCACCTGGGCGGTGAGCGTTTTGATCTCGCCCTTGATGCGGATGCGCTCCCGGATAGTGTGCGTGATGGTTTCCAGAATTTCGGAGAGGTTGCCGCCGACCTCGCGCTGCACGTTGATGGCCGTCACAACCAGGTCCAGGTCCTCGCTGGGGATGCGCCGCAGCAGGTTATCCAGCGATACTTCCATGGGAATACCCAGCTGCATTTCCTGGTAGACGCGCCGGAACTCGATGTTAATTGGCTCCGGCATCTCCTTGCTCACGGCTTCAATGGCCTGCATGGTGGAGAACCCGGCCCGCAGGCCGTTCACCATCAGGTTGAGCATGTCCGGCAGCTGGTCGCCAAAACGCTTCAACCGCAGACCCTGCTGGCGTTTCACGTAAATGTTGGGGATGAATAGTCCGCCGATCAGGCCGAACAGCATGAACACCTGCGCGGTCAATCCGGCGGAAAAACCGCCGCCGAAGAAGAACCCTACAATTCCGGTGCCGATCGAAGCCAGCAGCATGGCGGCGAAATACTCGCCGGGCTTCATCTTGATGTCCGCCCGCGCCAGAGACTCCTTCACCCGGTCGGCAAAACTGGTGCCTTCCAGGCGGCGGTTGAGCATGTTGGTCAGGAAACTACCTTCTTCCTTGCCGCCCTCGTCTTCGCTGGAGCCAAACTCCAGCGGCTGCTCTTCCAGGTATTTGTCCAGGCGCTCTTCGACCAGCGAGCGCTCCTGGGTCAGGGTGATGAACAAGCCCGCGCCCAACAGGAGCAGCACCACCACCCCGCCGATGATCAGGACAATCGTTGGCATCCTGCGTCTTCCTTCGAATGGCGCCGGGCCGCCTTAGCGGGTGCGGCCCATCCCGAAGATCGAGGCTGGCAGATGGATACCCGCCGCTTCGATCTTGTCCATGAACTTGGGGCGCAGGCCGGTCGGGCGCAAACGTCCCGCCACCTTGCCGCCTTCGTAGCCGGTCTGCTCAAAGATGAACAGGTCGGTCAGGGTCACCACGTCGCCTTCCATGCCGGCCACCTCGGTGATGTTGACCGTTTTACGGGTTCCGTCGCGCAGGCGCTCGGAGTGCAGAATCACGTCTACCGCCGATGAAATCTGCTCGCGGATGGCGCGCACCGGCAGGTCGAAACCGGCCATCAGACACATGGTTTCGATACGTGAGATCGTATCGCGCGGGCCGTTGGAGTGGGCGGTGGTCATGGAACCATCGTGACCGGTGTTCATCGCCTGGAGCATGTCCAGCGCCGCGCCATCGCGGATCTCGCCGACCACCACCCGGTCGGGGCGCATACGCAGCGAGTTGATCACCAGGTGCTGGATGGTCACTTCGCCGCGCCCTTCGATGTTGGGCGGGCGCGATTCCAGCGTGACGACATGGTCCTGGCGCAGTTGCAGTTCGGCGGCGTTCTCAATGGTCACGATGCGTTCATCATCCGGGATGAAGCCGGAAAGGATGTTCAGCATAGTGGTCTTGCCGGAGCCGGTGCCGCCCGAAACCACGATGTTCAGGCGCGCCTCCACACAGGCCTTCAGGAACTGCATGGCTTCCGGGGTGATGGCCCCAAAACCAATCAACTGCTCGACCGTGATGGGCGATTTGGCGAAGATACGGATGGTGAGCGACGGGCCGACCAGCGAAATGGGCGGGATGACCGCATTGACGCGCGAACCATCCGGCAGACGGGCATCCACATAAGGGCTGGATTCGTCGATGCGGCGGCCGAGCGGGGCAACGATGCGGTCGATGATGCGCATGACGTGGTCGTCACTCTCAAATGTGACCGGAACCCGGTGCAGGCGGCCCTTGCGTTCCACATAGATGTTCTTGGCCCCGTTCACCATGATTTCGGTGACGCTTTCATCTTCCAGCAGCGGCTGCAGCGGCCCGAAGCCGATGATCTCGGCCACGATGGCCTCGAACAGACGGGCGCGTTCCGGCCGCGAAAGCACGATGCTCTCTTCCGAGAGGATCTGTTCGAACAGTTCCTGGATGGCCTTGCGAACTTCGGCCACGCGGGTCACATCCATGCTGGGGTCGAGTTCCGCCAGCAACCGGTTCTGTACGCGGGTTTTGAGGTCGAAATAGGTATCGCGTGCGCCTTCGGCGCCGGCCGGACCGCTCCTGCGCTGCTGGAGCGAAGCCAGACGCGAGCCGCCCTCGCCGCCTCCGGGCTGGCCCGCTGGGGGAGGCGAGCCGCCTCCCGGCAGGCCCGCGGGCGCAGCCTGGGGTTTCTCGGGTTTTTCTTTGCCCTGCCCCTGTTCCAATCGTTTCAGCAGCGACATAATTCAAATCTCCTGGCATCCGGAAGCGTCCTACCCGCTGAATGCGGAATTCACCTGCGCCCCGGCTGCCATGCTTTAGGACAACATCACTCTCATTATATACCAACTATCCGGCCAGCACATACGTCCCCTGCCCGGCTTCCGGTTCCTGGCTGCGGCGCTTTCCTGGTTCATTTCGATGTTGCCGCCAGCCGGCAGAACCCACTTACCCGCATGGCATGCGGGTGACAGCCCGGCGACGGCCAAGTAGTTGGCCGCAAGAATTTTGAAATCCATCGGAGAGGAACGGCGACCAACTAGAGAAGTAGCCCATAGGCATCTTGCGAGGAGAGTCACTCTGGGAGGTCGGGGCCTTTGCAAAAAGAGTTTCAGCGGGCTACTCAGACCGGCGAGGTTTCGGCCTCTTCCAGCTCTTTCAGGCGGTTCACTACCGCATCCGCCAGATCGGTGATGCCCTTGGCGACCGGGTTGTTGCGGCCCTGGAGCAGGAAGGGCGCGCCACGGTCCATGGCCGGCACGACCAGGCGCTCTTCCAGCGGAATGATCGAGGAGAGTTCCTGTTTGGTGATATCCGCCACCCGCTCCGGCGTAATGCTGCGGCGTTTGTCATAGCGGTTCATCGCCATCATGATCTGATTCTTCTGGATTCCCAGAGCATTGGCGAGGTCGAGAAACAGGCGGATGTTCTTGATCGAAGGGATATCCTGGGTGGTGAGCAACAGGATGATATCCGAAGCATCGATGGCCGCCAGGGTGACATCATCCAGCTGTGAGCCTGTGTCCACCAGGATGTACGGATACATCGTCTTGAGATACACGAGGATCTTGCCAAACTGTTCGCCGGTGACAGCCTCGGCCTGCTCCGGGCGCGGCGGCGCGGCCAGGATGCGGATATCCGTATCCTTGTGCTTCAGCAATACTTCTTCAACCACTTCCACATCCAGCTCATCGCCGCGCGGGGCCAGGTCAGCCACGTTGTTGCGGCCCTGCTCGTTGAAGAAGAACGACAGGTCGCCGAACTGCAAGCGTCCGTCCACGGCTACCACCGGCTTCTCGGCCGAGTGCATCGCCACGGCCAGGTTGACGGCCACCGTGGTGGAGCCGGCGCCGCCCTTCGGCGCGTACACGGTGATGATCTTGCCAAATGGCAACCCGCCGCGGAAGCCTCCCGCGGCGGCCACGCCGCCCGGCGAAGAGAGGATCGCGGCCGTCGCCGCGGATTTAGCCTGTTCCACCGCAGCCATCTGGCCGGCCCGGCGGATGGCTGCGGTCAGTTCGTCCAGGTCGGGCGGCTTGGTGAGGAAGTCGCGGGCTCCGGCCAGCATCGCCCGCCGCAGGTAGTTGGAATCGCTCTGCACCGAGAGGATGATGATCTGCACTCCGGGCAATTTGGCCCGGATCTGCTCGGTGGCCGTGATACCGTCCATGTCCGGCATGTTGATGTCCATCAGAATCACATGCGGCTGGGTCTCGCTGGCCACCTGGATGCCTTCCTTGCCAGTGCGGGCAACGCCCACGACCTCAACATCCGGTTCGAACTGGAGCAGTTTGCGGATGTTCTCGCGGGTTTCCGCGATATCGTCCACGATGACCACTCGGATTTTTGCTGCGTCGGCCATGCCGATCACTCCACAAGATTCTTCAAGTTGCCGCCCTGGCCGCCCGGCTAACACCCCGCACGGGGGCTGGGCTGCCAGGGTGGCAACTTGGGTTGGTAAGCGTGCGTTTCAGACCCCTGCCGGTCTAGGGCCTCGGCGTGGTGGGGATGTCGTTCTCCAGAACCGGGGGCAGCAGCACATCCAGCCGGGGCGTCAGGCCATAAGGCAGGCGGGTCGGCACAGGGATCTGGTAGGTATCCAGCAGGAACTGCAGCGTCACGGCCTGCGTGGGCGTGGTGCTCGTGTCCGAAGCCGAGCGCAACGCCAGCGTGAGTTCCGCGCCAGAGTAGAGCAGGTAATTGAGCGTAACGGCATCCTGCGGCGACACGATCAGCGTGATGATATCGGGCGGCGGCGTTTCGACCGCCGCGGCCTCAGCCTCCGCTGCGGCCTGGTTCTGGGCCTGCGCCTGGGCATTCGGGTCGTTCGGGTCCGGCGTGGGCTGAACCGCGGCCTCGTCCTCCGGGAGCGGGAAGGTGCCCATCTGCAAGACCACCACATTCTGCATCACCGTCTGGCTCACCAGCCGCGGGCGCTGGGCAAATTCGGAGGGCACCAGGTAGAACGGCTGGTTGAGCACCGAATCAAGTTCAGCGCGGCCCACCCGGCCCACCTGTCCGGCCGAGATGATGGTCGCCACCAGGTTGTTCAGGTCGCCGGCGAATTCCGAATCGACTGCGACGGCGCCCTCGCCTTCTTCGCTCTCCACGGTCAGCAGCAGGCTCTGCCCCGGCGGCACGATGGCGGAGGTTTCGTTGGGCAGCAGGGTCTGGAACTGGGTGTCGAGGTCCACGAACAGCAGGGTGGCGATCACGTTCACCCGGTCGCCGCGCTGCAGGCCCCAGGCCACGCTGGAGAAGCGGCTGATGGGGATTGGGAAGGCCACCATACCGGGCGGGATGAGCAGGGCATGGTCGGAGCCGGTGGCCGTATCCAGCTGGCCGGGATCGTCCAGAACCATGGACTGGGTAAGGAACGTGCCCGCGCCCATGTCGAAGCGGGCGATCTTGCCGACCACCGTGGTAACGTCGGTGAACATGGTCGGCGGGATGCGCTCCTGCGGGAATTCAAAGGAGGTGAGCTTTTCGGCGGTCAGCCGTTCGCCGCGCGAAACCGGCTGGGCCAGCACCACCACATGGTTCAACACGACTTCCGGGGTCGGGGTGACGTCTCCCCCGCCGCCGCCGATGGTGCTCGACAACACGAACACCAGCCCCAGTACCACGACGAGGACAATCGCAACTAGGATCAACATTCTGCCTAAACGCATGGTGGCTCCTCTGCCTCCTTTTTTGACACAATATCAGCGCCCATCCTACCGACGCGCAAACGCCCGTCAAGCCGGACATGGGTACTATGCTGTTGACGTGAACGATGCTTGATAACCGATGATGCACAGTGAATGAATATGCGCCAAGTCTACCTGATAACGTCTGGTTGCGCCACTAAAATTCCGCCCCGTCTGGCGTGAAGTAGTCCATCGGAAGTTTCTTTACTAGAAGGACTTCAATATTGGGCATGTTCGCTCTTGGAAAGCCATCAGGACTACTTTTAGATAGTTGGCCGTTGTTCTTCTCCGACGAAATTCTAAACTCTTACGGCCAACTACTGAGCGCGCGATGGCGACAATGGTCGGTTAGAAAAAGGCGGGGCGCTGTGGTTTCACAGCGCCCCGTTGTTCTCGCGATCATCTCTAGGCCGGGCCGGGCATTATCAGTGATGACGGACGAAGGCCCTGAAAATGGATTGTCGCACTCACCAGGCCTCGGCCTCTGGCCATCGCAAACGCATAGCGATTAGATGGAGGTGATGATGTTGGAGAACACGCGACCGATCGCCGGGCCGAGCAGGGCCAACACGACGATGACGACGATCGCAACCAGGACGAGGATCAGAGCGTACTCGACCAGACCCTGGCCTTTCTCTTTCGGAGCGAATAACATGGCAGGCACCTCCTTTCCTCTGGCATTACTCTGACCATAATCAGAGTTACGCACTATTATACGCAGATTTCGCACGTTGTGGCAATAGTATCGCGGTTCCAGCGACCTTACAAAATCATTACAGCCCCCGGCGCAGGCTCAGGCCTCTGGGCTCAGATCAACCGCCGGAAGAATCAGGGTGATGCGAGCCCCTTCGCCGATCACGCTATCCACCTTGAACGAACCGCCCAGCATGTCGGCCCGCTCGCGAATCAGGGTGATGCCCAGCCCACCGGTGCGTTCGGCCTTTTCGGTGTCGAAACCCTTGCCGTTGTCTTCCACCTCCAGGCGCACCTGCTCGGCGCCCATATCCAGGTGCACCTTGATCTGGCTGGCCTGGCTGTGCAGCGAAGAATTGTTCAGCAGTTCCTGCACGGTACGGAACATCATGACTTCCAGGTAGGATTCCAACCTGCGTTCGTTGCCGCTGACCTGGACGCTCAATTCCATGCCGGTCTTCTCGCGGAACTGCTCGGCGTACTTCTTAACCGTCGGCACCAGACCCAGGTCATCCAGCATCATCGGGCGCAATTCGAAAATGAAATCGCGCACCTGCCCGAAAGCCGTGGAAGCCGCCGCCTTGAGGTTGGAGAGTTCCTCACGGGCGCGCGCCTGGTCCACGTCGAACAGCCGCATGGCAATCTCGGTCTGGAGGATGAAGTTGGAAAGCATCTGCGCCGGGCCGTCGTGCATCTGGCGCGACAACCGCTGGCGTTCCGCTTCCTGGCTCTGAATGAGCATCTCGGCGGTGGCGAACTTGCCGCCCGCGCCGTTACCGGCCGCCTGCCCGCTTCCGCCGTCAAGGTTGGCCTGGATCTCCTTCAACAGACCGATGGCGCGCTCGATGTGATTCCGCTCGCTCTGCAGTTTCTCCAACTGGCTGCGCATCACCACCAGGCGTTGCTGCGCATCCATCGCCGCATCGTAAGCCGTCTGGACATCGCTGATCGGCAGGGAGCCGATCTGGCCCTGGACGGTGTTCAGGTGGGTGGTGATGGTGGCGTTACGCTGGGCGAGTTTTTCAACCTCGCCCTTGCTCTGGTCCACCATGCGGTCGATCTCGCGCAGCTCGCGCTGGGCCTGTTCCAGCCGCTCCTGCAAGCCGGCCGAGAGCGATTCCCAGGCGCCGCCCGATTTCTCGTCTGGAATCTCTTGCATCGTCATTCCCGTTCACTCCTCGGCAGACGTGGATTTCATGTCTTCGTTGTACAGGCGCACCCAGCCGCGCTTGAGCGCATACACAGCGGCCTGCGTGCGGTCATCCACGCCCAGTTTTCTCAGAATGGCGGTGACGTGATTCTTCACCGTCTGATGGCTGATGCCCAGGTCGCTGGCGATCTCTTTGTTGCTCTTGCCCAACGTCACGCTCTCCAGCACTTCCATCTCGCGGCCGGAAAGCGGGTGGAACGGGTCGCCGGGGTCGCTGTAGGGCCGCACCGCTTTTTCGGTCTGCTCCTCCAGCCAGCGGGCAATGCCGGCCTGGTCGTAGGCCATGCTGCCCACGTAGTAGCCGCCCCGGGTCACGGTGTGTATCACTTCCACCAGCCGCTGCGGCTCCACGTCCTTGGCGCAATAGGCGTAGGCCCCGGCGCGCATGGCGTGGATGACCTGTTCGACGTCGTCGTAGGCGGTGAGCAGGATCACCCGCGTCGGTGAGCGGTCCAGCGTGAGTTGGCGGGTGATTTGCTGGCCGTTCAGTTCGGGCAGGTTCACGTCCAGGATGGCGATATCCGCGTGGGCATTGCGCAGCAAATCGAGGGCTTCCTGCCCGCTGGCCGCCTGGCCCACCACTTCAAGATCGTCTTCCAATGAAAGGGCATCCACCACGCCCTGCCGGAAAAGAGGATGGTCATCCACCACGACGATTTTGATTCGATCCATGATGATCACAAGTATTTCATTGGCTCAATAGCCGTAAGAATGAAATCAGTATAGCATAACCACCCATGCGGGGCAATTGGCGGCAGACTGACCTGGTGCGATCATTTCTGAAAGCGCCACCCTCTCCACTACGGACTCCGTCCAAAGTATGTTCTCTATGCCTCTGCGCTGCGTGTTGAAACAGGATTGCATTACTCGCGTGCCCAAAGAGACGCGGAGGCTTTCACGGCCAACGGTAGACCGCCATGTTCTCGCCGCCCTGTTCCGGGCTGGCCCGCCCGCCCGTGGTGAACAGCAATTCCCTGCCCTCAACCAGTTCTGGATACCAGCCCGGGAACGTCACTAAATAGTCCGCTCCGCGTTCGTCCAGGTACGCCGCCAGCCGGGCTTCATCCCGAATGAAGGGGATGACCTCCGGCGACACCAGCCCGGCCAGATCCAGCAACGGCCGCCCGGCGTAGTAGCCGAGCGCGCCGATGTCGTGCGCCGCCACCCGCGCGCCAGTTTCAGCGTTCTCCGCGACCCAGCGCGCCGCGGCCACCATCTCGGTGTTGATGACGCCCACGTCCCTGGCATACTGGTCCGCTCCCAGCAGGTAGAACGCCCCCAGCAGGGCCGGGACGAGCGCCAGCCAGGACCGGCTGGCCAGCCGCGGCCCGGTGCGGCGCGCTTCAGGCTTTACCCATTCGGCCAGCCCGGCGAGGCCCCAGAGGAAATAAACCGGCATGGCGGGCATGGCATAGCGCCCATGCTGGAAGGTCACCGGCAGGCGCACGGCGTACAACGCCAGATGCCCCAGCGCCCAGGCCGCCCCCAGCAGCACGCCCCATTCCCGCCGCCGCGCCGCCATCCACAGGCGATACAGGAAGCCCGGCAGCAGCACGATGCCAACCCCTACCAGCGGCAACAGGCCCTGCTGCGCAAGGCGCGCAAGCAGCGGCAGGCTGCGGTGGCTGGCATACTCGGCCTGCTTGGCGTAAAAGGTGTTGGGCCACCAGGCCCCGGCCAACCAGTTGTTAAAGAAAAGATACGGAACGAACAGGAACGCAAACCCGGCCAGCAGGGCCGCCAGCCGGCGGGCGCGCCCGCCCGAAACCAGGGCCGCCAGCCCCGCCGCGGGCAGCAGCGTCACGCCTTCCGGCCGGACCCAGGCCGTAAGCCCGATGAGCACACCCAGGCCCAGCCAGCTTCTCGGATCATCGTTGTTGGCTATACGCAGCACCATTCCGAGCGCCGTCAGCGCCATCAGGCTGAACAGCGCCGTCTCCATCCCGGAAGCCGCGGCCCAGACCAGATGCCACTCGAAGATCAGCAGCGCCCCGGCCGCCAACCCCCAACCTGGGCGCGCCGCAGTCAGGTGCGGCCAGGTTCGCGCGGCCGCCCACCCCAGCCCGAACAGGCTCAGCCCGCCCAGCAGGAAGGCCCAGAAGAACGGCCCAAGCCGCAGCAGGTGGCCGGGCGTCAGTAGCAGCGCCCACAGGGGCGCGGTCAGCCCCGCCGAAGGTTGGCCGGGGCTGAACGACCACTCGCCACGCTGCGCCAGATTGCGGGCATACGTCTGGTGAATCCAGGAATCGTCGAGCGGGAAGCCGGGGCCGCAACGCCCTGCGCTCCATACCAGATAACCGAGCAGGGAGAGCGCCGCCAGGAGCGCGAGAACCAGGAATTCGCCGCGTTTCATGGCGCAGGCAGGGCCTCGAAAATGTGCGTGCCCTCGAATGTTTCGAGGTAGCGCAGGCCGGGCAGGTCGCGCGGCGCGGCGTACAGACCTGCCAGCCCGTCCGGGTGGTTGGCTTCAACCAGCACATAGGCCGGGCGGTAACGGGCGGTCACCGCCAGCAGCGCCGCCTCGCCGCCATCCGGCACGACGATGGCCGGGCGACCGGTCTCCGCGTAGTACCCCGGCGGGTTGTTGACCAGCACCATCGCGCCCGGTTGCGCGCCCAGCGCCGTCAAGCGCGCCTCGATGGCCCGGTAGTGGGCCGCCCCGGCATCCCAGCCCGGCAGGCTCTGGGCGGCCGCCGCCAGCGTGAGCAAACCGGCTACCCCCACGACCAGCCCGGTGAAGAAACGCCTTAGCGTTTGACGCGGCAAGCCGCGCCGGGCGGAATAAGCCGCCGCCGCCTGTTCGATGCCCACCGGGGCCAGCGCCCAGACCAGCGGCATAAGCGCCGCCCCGGAATGGAAGAACCCGCCGCGATGACCCGGCAACGGGAAGGCGAAGGTCATCGCCAGGAAGGTGAGCAGGTAGGCCAGCCCGCCGGCCTTCACCGCCGGGCGTTCGCCCCGCAGCGCCCACCCGCCCCAGACGGCCAGCGGCCCCAGCACGACCAGCCCATGCACGGCGATGGCGGTCTGGAGGTTGTTCCGGAAGGCCAGCCACAGGTTGCCGGCCAGGACATCGAAGCCGGCCGCCCACCAGCGGGCGAAGGTCAGCGTCGCGGCCGGGTAGGCGAACAATTCGTTGTAATCCAACAGCCACAGGGCGCGGCCGCCGCCGGGGGCCAGCGGCGTGCCGAACACCGCCCAGTTGCGCGCCAGCCAGGGCCCGGCGGCGAGCAGGAAACCCAGCCCGGTCCACAGGCATGCTTTGATGCGCGGTCTGGCTCCCGCAGGGGCGGCCAGCCACAGGGCCGCCGCCAACGCCAGCGCCAGCCACAGCAGCCCATCGGCGCGCGCCAGATGCAGCAGTCCGGCCAGCCCGCCCAGCAGCATCCAGCGCATCCCTGTCCATCCGGCCAGTGCGGTGAGCGCCAGAAAGAACAGCGCCCCCAGCAGAAGGTAAATGCCGAACGCGTCCGTGGCGGGCAAAAACGGAGCATAGAACCCGGAAAACGCCGCCAGCAGGCCCGCCGGCCGCGCCTGCTGCGGGTCGCCGGTCAACTGCGCCGCCAGCAGGTGGACCGCCAGCGCGCCCAATACCGCCACGACGACCATGACCGCCTGCGCGGCGCGGAACGGCGGCAGGAACGGCAACAACCGGATTCCGCCCGCCGCAAGAATCGAGGTCAGCGGCATCCAGTAGCCGTGCGAGGGATGCGGCAGCCCGGCCGGGTCGTCCAGGTAATTCCACAGGAACATCTCAGTGAACCCTTCGCCGCCTGCCAGCCGCAGGCCGCCCGAATGGTAGTAGGCCGCGTCCATGTAGCCCGGCGAGGGCTGGAACGCCGCCACCGCCAGGTTGACTGCCAGGGCGGCTATCACTGTCAACCATAGCCCGCCCGCCTGGCCGCTCCCAGAACTCTTCACGCTGTCGGCTGCCTCATCGGTGTGCATCTGTGTCCATCTGCGGTTGATTCTGGGTTTTCACGAGCGCGCCCTCAGCCCTTCCAGAGGCAGTTTGCGGTGCGGTCTCAGCGCCCACCAGCGCATCCAATACAGCCCGGCGATCACGAACAACGGCAGCGGGAAATGCAGCGAGAGATGCTCGAGCGGGATGCCGGTCACATCGACCGTGGCGAGGAACCACCACCACAGGCCAATGCCCAGCTCGAGCATCGCGCCCGCTTGCAGCCACCCGGCGCTGCGCGGCCAGCGTTCCTGCCACAGGGCGAACAACAGCGCAAGACCCGGCAGCAGGACGATGTAATTGGCGCTGGCTGTCGGGATGCCGATGAAATTCCCCGCCGCCAGCGTCAGGCAGGCCGTCCACAGGAACCCGTCGAATCCCTTGTTCCGGGCCGCCAGCCACTCGACCAGCAGCAGGGCTCCCGATGCCAGCGCCAGCCCCCAGCCGAAGCGCGCGCCTGCATGCCCCCACCACTGGCCGAAAATTCCCGCCGGCGTGCCGGGCTGCGTATACGCCGGGTAAAGCGCCATCTGGCTCAGCATGCCGGTGAACCAGCCGCGCTCCAGCAGGAACGATCCGCCCGCCAGGATGCCCAGCGTGACCGCAAAACCGGTGAGAATGCGCACCCGCCGCCGCGAGAACACCCACACGGCGATGCAGGCCAGCAGCAGGATGACCATCTGGGGCTTGATGGTCGCCAGCGCCAGGAACAACCCTGCCAGTCCGTCCCGGCCGCGCTGGATGCAGAACAGCGCCAAGGCAATGAACAGCGCCACCGGTATGGCCGGGTTGGCGTGCACCAGCGGACGCACGCTGTGATACCACAGCAGGCTGAATAGAAAGAAACCCGCCAGCACCGGCAGGCGCGGCCGCCAGCCGGTCAGCGCCAGGCTCAGGAGCGCCAGCCCGCCCAGGCTGAGTTCCAGAAACGTCATCCAGGCCGCCCGGGCGGTATCGAAGTCCGGGATGAGCGCAAACGGCGCGAAAAGCAGGATGGAATAGTACGGGTAGACGAACAGTTGGGCATCCTCGCCGGGGCGCGCCGGCCGCCCGTACAGCCGCTGCTGCACCTCGACGGTCACGGCCTCGCTGTACGGGCTGGCGCGCTCGGTCAACACGGCCCGCGTGCCCACCCAGCGCGGGATGAAATCGTTGCCGCCCGGGTTGCTTTCCACGAACCGCAGGTTGGCCCAGGTCAGCCCGGCCGCGGCGGCCAGGACCAGGGCGGTCAGGGCCAGGGTCATTCCGCTGCGCATGTCAGTGAATCACTCCGTCGCCGTAATCGAACTCCTCCGGCCGCACCGGGCGGGGGAAGTCGTAGAAGATGTGATACGGGCCGATCTGCGTCTCCTTGAAAGTCAGGCCGGTGAACTGGAACCAGTTGCGCAGCCGCTCATCCAGAACCGGATGCCGGGTCGTCACCCAGGCCACCCGTTCGCTGCGGTCGGCGGCTGCGGCGTAGGGCGGATAGCGGTTGTCCAGCGGCGTGTAGGACAGGTCGGCCTTGTAGGGCAGTTCGGCGGAGTAGCGGATGCGCTCGCCGGAGACGAAGGCGATGCGAAAGGTCATCCAGTGGTTGCTGTAGCCGGTGGTGAGACCGTTGGCTTCCAGGAACTGAATCAGTTCCGCGTCGTGGTCGTTGCCGAACTCGGTGATCGGGTCGAATTGCGTGGTCAGGCCTTCGGGAGCGCGGGCCGAAATCCAGGTGGCCGCCAGGTTCAGCGTCAACGCCATGGCGAGGAGCCCCACTCCCAGAACCGGGCGCGCCCTCCACAATCCGGCGGCGAAGGCCGCCAGCAGCAGCGCGGCGGGCAGGGCCAGCGGCAGGAGGTAGCGGCCGGTGGCGTCAATTCCGAAACTGCTGGAGATGAACACCAGCGCGAACAGGCCGGTGAACCACATCAGCAGCCGCCCGGCCTCCGGTCTCAGCCCGGCCGCGGTCCAGCCCTTGAAGCGCCAGGCATAGACGGCCGCCATCAGGAACAGCCACAGCCCGGCGGCGGCCAGTGGAAGGGGAAAGAGCCCCTGCTCCCACGGCGCGCGGATGCCCATCAACCCGCTCAAACCGAAAACGCCGAAAGACGCCAGCCGTTCCAGCGGCGTGGAAGCCAGGATGCTGCCCGGTCCGGCCAGCGCCTTCAGCGCCTCCCAATCGTTCCGGAAGTTGTACGCCCACCATGGCCAGGAACCGGCGAAAAAGCCCAGCGCCGCCAGCCCGTAGAAAGGCAGATTCCGCTGCCGGAACCGCCGCAGGCCGAGCACGGCCACGGGCAGGAGGTAAACGCCCGAAATGCCCAGCATCCACCAGCCCAGCCCGGCGGCCAGGCCGAGCGCCAGCCATATCCGCCCGCGCTCGCCTGCCGGGGTGAACAGGGCCAGAGTGCCCAGCCCCAACACAAGATGGCCGAGCACGAGGGTTTCGGCGTAGGCGGCGAACTTGGCCACCGTGTAGGTGCTGGTCAGCACCGTCGGCACGGCCAGCAACCAGGCGGTGATGTCGGCCACGCGCCGGTCCTCGAACCACAGCCGCGCCAGCCACCAGCCCGAGACAATGATACCGAGATAAACCGGAATCTGCCCCAGCCGCAGGCCATCCACCGATTCGCCGAAGATAAGGAAGCCGAGGGCGGCGGCATAGGCGAAGGGGCTGCCCATATAGGCCTGGCCGTAGAAGAAGACCGGCCTGGCCCCGTCGCGCAGGATGTGGCGCGCCATCAGCGCGCCGATGGCTTCGTCGCCGTTGAATGGCACGGAATCCGAATAGATGAGCGCCAGCCGCAGGGCCACGGCCGCCAGCAGGGCGGCCAGCAGCGGCAAGTAAGGCTTCATTTTTTGCATGGCAGGGGTTATCCTATCACAAGCCCGTTGTTGAGGCCGACCCCATGCCTGCGCCATTCCGCCGTCTGCTTCCCTACGTTCTGCTGGCACTGCTGGCCTTCGGCCTGCGTCTGCTGCCCGGCGCGCGCACCATCGACGATGCCTACATCACCTTCCGCTACGTCCGCAACCTGCTGGCGGGCGAAGGATTGGTCTATAACCCCGGCGAACGCGTGCTGGGCACCACCACCCCGCTCTACGCGCTAGTCATGGCGGGGCTGGCCGCGCCGTTGGGCGGGGCGCGCGCCGATTTCCCCGCCATCGCCCTGGCATTCAACGCCCTGCTGGACGCCGCCTCTTGCGTTCTGCTGGCGCTCATCGGCCGGCGGCTGGGCGTGGGTACGGCGGGCTGGGCGGCCGGGTTGGCCTGGGCCATCGCCCCCTACAGCGTTACCTTCGCCATCGGCGGTCTGGAGACCAGCCTGGTGGTCTTGCTTCTGGTGGGCGCGTGGGCGGCATATCTGTACCCACACTATCTGCTGGCGGCGCTGGCGGCCGGGCTGGCCCTGTTGGCGCGTCCCGACACCCTCCTGCTGGTCGCCCCGCTGGCCCTCGACCGGCTGTTCTTCGACCCCAAGCGCCGCGGCGTCCGCCTTTCGGCGCGGGAATTCGCCGCCTTCCTGCTGCCCGGCCTGGCCTGGGGCGCGTTTGCCTGGGCCTATTACGGTTCGCCCGTGCCGCAGTCGGTGGCCGCCAAGGCGGACGCCTACTTGCTCGACCCGTCCGCGGCGCTCATCCGTTTCATCCAGCACTATGCCACGCCCTTCATGGAAGACGCCTGGCTGGGGGCCGCGCCCGCTGTGGGCATTGGCCTGTTCATCTACTCTTTCCTCTATCTGCTGGCGGGGCTGCGCCTGCTCAGGCAGGAACGGGCGGTCTGGCCCTTCCTGCTATTCCCGTGGCTGTACGCCGCCGCCTTCGCCATCGCCAACCCGCTCATCTTCCGCTGGTACCTCACGCCGCCATTGCCGTTTTATATGCTGTTCGTGCTGGTGGGCGCGCAGGTTCTGATTCAGGACATCGGCAGGGTGGTTAACACCGGGCCGACACACCGCCTGCGGCGGATGGTCGGCCCCTACGGAAAACCGGCCGGGACGCTGCTCGTCCTGCTCCCGGCGCTGCTGCTGGCGCGCTCGTGGACGCTCGCGCCCGACCACGGCCCGGCGCGCCCGGCTCCCGAAATGGCCTGGATTCGCCTAGAACTGCTCTACGCCGAAGCCGCTGAATGGCTGGCGCCGCGCCTGGCTGCCGCGCCCGGCAGGCTGGCGGCAGGCGACGTGGGCGCGCTGGGCTATTTCACGGACGCGCGCATTCTGGATACCGTCGGCCTGATGTCGCCGGAAGCCGCCGCCTACTATCCCCTGCCCCCGGAACTCATCGCCGGCGCGGCTATCGCCATCCCGCCGGGGTTGATACGGGATGAACAGCCGCGCTATATTGTCACTCTTGAAATCTATGTACGAAATGGACTGTTGAAAGACGAGGAGTTCCTCGCGCAGTACGAGTTGATCGATGTCCTACCAACGGATATTTACGGCAGCGAGGGGATGCTGATTTTCGAGCGGCGGAAGTAGATCGCTCAGCAATCACCCCCCTAACAAAAAAGACCCCAAAGGTCTTCGCGACCTTTAGGGTCTGTTCACTCCATTGTTACTCGCCCAGATACTCCCGCGAATTGCGCCAGATGACCGGCTGGCGCAGGCGGCCCAGCTACTTTTCGCGCTGGCTTTCACGTACCCGTTTTTCCCACTCCTCCTCTGTCCAGACGAGAAAGTGAATGGGGTCCAGGGTATCCAATTGTGCCACTTTTCTGGGCACCACCTTTAGAGCCACAGATTGCAGCATTTGGTCTATGCTGTTCTTCTTCGTAAAACTGAAGGGGTAGACCCCGATCAACACAAGTATCAGGCCGCCGGGCATCACGAAATAATGCACGATGGTTGGATCGCCGCTTGCACTCTTCGATACGATCCCCGTCAATACGAGAATCAAAGCAAGCAGCCACAAGAGCGCCAGCCCGAACATGACGCGTCTCCATTGCAGGATGAAACCCATGTCCTCGGCATATCTCTTTTCAATGCAGCTATCGCAGACCGAAACGACCGCTTTCCCCTCCAGGCGGTAGTCAGTTCTGGTTCTATAAGTGCCTGGGCTGGACCAGCTGGTGGACGTATAGTAGATCAGGGCAAAATTGCGTTGCACCGCATATTCCGGTAACCCGCACACATCGCACATACGAACCTCCCGAAAGGTCAGGAGGACTGCGGGACCAGACTACACCATTGTAACCGGAACCGGCCTTGGGTCGAGTAAAGTGCCCGAAAACGCTGTGCCGGGCCAACAACGCCTCAGTTCAACGTTGCAGACTTCTTCTCGCATTCGCTCGGAGAATCGTACAGTTCCATCTCCTCCCTGGTTGGAACTTCGATAGTCTCTGTCCATCGCAGGACATCCTCGCGGTTATCGGCGGAATCTCCATGCGTCGGCGCTGAATGCGCTCGAAGAGGACTTCGGGAGGTGCTGCCAGGTAGTGCAGCTCGACCGCAGCGCCGAGCCTGCGGGCCCCCTCGCGCAGCGTGTCGCGCTCGGATCTGCCCCACGTTCCCCATTCGATGATGACCACCAGGCCGAGCCTGAGCAGTTCTTGACCCAACTTCCATTGCAGCGCCTCAATCCTCGCTCGACTCTCTTCGTCCCAAAGATTGATGGAGAGCGCATCCATCCACTCATCAGGAGCCAGGCGAACAGCGTGCAGGCTTTCTTCCAGGCACTTTGCTAACGTTGTCTTCCCGGAACCGGGCAGGCCGCAGACGATGACTAATCTTGGCCCATTTCCTGTATTCTTCATGACATTCATGTCCGGAATTCATACTCTTGCCGCCGGGGCAACCAACGGCCTGCGTTACCTGCGTGTGGGCGGACGTGGATTCTGCTTGGGAGCAGAAAAACTCCAAGCCAAGAAAATTGCTTGAAAAACGCGCAGAATCCCACACGTCCACTGCACGCCGTGTTAGGCCCCTTTGTCCTTCTTACGGTCCAATAATTTTCGCATGCTTTCCGTGAAAGAAGAACCTGCTCGCTTTGTGGCCGAAACCTGATTTACCAAGAACACTAAGACCTCTCGAGTAGTTTGCGCTAGCTCCATGCAGGTTTCGTCGGATTCGCGGTGAATACCTTGGCTCAGCGTATCATGGAGGACGGCTAAGGGGTTGTGTCCATCCGGGCGTAAGATGGAAGGTAGCAAGTCTCTTACGAGCTCGATTTTTTCTTGCGTAACTCTTGTTTTCTTAGCCTGCTCAAGAGCCTCAAGGTAAATCGATCTCTCGTCCATTGGAATGAGATCGGATATGTCTTCCAGCAAGGAGTCTATGATCTCTTCGACGATGCGCCGATAATAAGCAAATGCGCCAATCCCATAAGCCTGCGACTCACATATTAGCGCCCTCTTGTAAAACGACGAAGCGTCGCCGAGAGACTTCTCAAGTACTAGATCCAGGGAGACATCCCATGGAGGAACTTGACCGGCCTTCAGTACCCATTTTCCTGCGACATCGGTCTGGATCAGAAAGTGTCGAGAGTAGGCTTTGCAGGATGTGCAAACATACTCCACATGCAACACTTGATTCTTCGCAGGCTGATTGTCGCCCCTTAGCTGCTTTTCGTAGAATGCGCGCACCGAATTGAAGGTCTGCGATGACTTCTCATTCTCACAGAACGCATGAATCGCTGGCATATGGAGATTGTCAAGAGATTCTGGGACCTCCGTCTGGAATTTGCGATACAGGGGATAGTCCTCAAGCATTTTCTTCAAAGTCATATGTGAGCCTCCTGGATGAGTGCTCAAATAGGGGCCTAACTATGCATATACCGCAACTTTGCGGCAAATCTGCCTGCAGATCGACCTCGCCACATTATATCGGGGCACGCACGCTTCCAACTAAAGAAAGACCCCAAAGGTCTTTGGCACCTTTGGGGTCTCTGCATTTCGTTTCTACTCGCCCAGATACTCGCGCAATTTGCGGCGGATGACCGGATGACGCAGGCGGCTCAACGCCTGGGCCTCGATCTGGCGCACGCGCTCGCGCGTCACGCCCATCTTGCGGCCGACCTCCTCCAGCGTATACGCCTGGCCGTCCAGCAGGCCGTAGCGCAATTGCAGGATGCGCACTTCGCGCGGCGGGAGCGAGGCCAGCACCTCGTCCAGGTGCTCTTTGAGCAGGTTGTAGGTCGCCGTGTCGTCCGGGGCGGGCGCCTCGCGGTCCTGGATGAAATCGCCCAGCACCGAGTCTTCCTCGTCATCGGTGGGCGTCTCCAGCGAAAGCGGGCGGCGCGCCACCTGAATCATGTTCTCGACCTTCTTGGGCGGCACGTCCAGCGCCACAGCCAGTTCCTCCACGCTGGGGTCGCGCCCCAGCCGCTGGGTGAGCTGGTGCTGCACCCGCAGCAGTTTGTTGATCTGGTCGCCCATGTGCACTGGCACGCGGATGGTGCGGCCCTGGTCGGCGATGGCGCGCGTCACCGCCTGGCGGATCCACCAGGTGGCGTAGGTGCTGAATTTGTGGCCGCGCCGGTAATCGAACTTCTTGGCGGCGCGGATCAGGCCGATGTTGCCTTCCTGGATCAGGTCCTGGAACGGCACGCCGCGGCCCATGTATTTCTTGGCGACGCTGATGACCAGCCGCGAGTTGGCGGTGATGAGGTGCTCGCGCGCCGCCCAGCCGTCTTCGATGTTGTGGCGGTGGTCTTCGCGCTCGTCCACTTCCAGATCGTAGCCGTCGCGCGCCAGGGTCTCGCGCGAGATGCGGCCCTTCTCGATGCGCTTGGCGAGGTACACCTCTTCTTCGGCGGTCAGCAGCGGCACACGGCCGACCTCTTTGAGGTACAGGCCGATCATGTCGTCGGTGTCGATGTTCGCCAGATAGGCGTCGTCCAGCTCGGTGCCGTCCGGCCCGCTGTCTTCCTCTTCTTCCAGTTCTTCGATCTCGCCCGTCAGGGCGTCTTCGGAAGGCTCGATGTTGGTGTCGTCGTCGACGTAGGGGATACCGGCCGCCAGGAGCGCGGCAAACGCTTCTTCCAGCTGGTCGACGTCGCGCTCGGCCTCCGGGAAGAAGTTGAGGATATCGTCAATCGTGACGTAGGACTTCTTGCGCCCCAGTTCGATCAACCGGGCGATCGGGGAGAAGTCCTCGCCGTCATGCTCTTCGTACTGGTTAAGCATCTTCTCGTTCATTACTTTCATTCAGTTCGACACACCTTTTCCTGATTTTTCCGGCACAACCGCCTGCCCCTCTCAGACGGCCAGCCGGGCCATAACCTTACTTAAGAATCAGCGGTTCCGTTCGCTGCTGCACCAAACGATCACCGCCAGATGGAGCGACCTCACCCGCCTCACAAGTGGGGCCGCTCACATCACCAGCATACATGGTTTTAAGGTCGAATGCAACAGCCTCTAGCTCTTGTAACGAAACCGACCTCGATTCGTCATGCCCTCCGGGAAAATCCTTTAAGGTGTTGCGGTGGCTTCGATCGTCTCTGCCGGTTCAGCGGTCTCGGTCGCCGCGCCGGCTTCGATTGTCTCCGTCGGTTCAACGGGCTCGGTCGCCGCGCTGGTTTCGGTGGGGGCGCTGGTCTCGGTGGCCGCGGCCGGCGCGATCGGCGGGGTGCGCAAAAGGTCCAGCGTCGCGTCGATGCTGAAGAGGTTCGCCAGCTGCGGGTTGCCGTCCGGCAGGCGCACGTAGTACGCCCCGCCGTTGAACGTCTTGTCGCCCACGTAAAGCGTCAACTGCGTGCCGTCCACGAGCGAGATTGTGATGGTGTAGGCGGGAGCATCCAGCCCCACCGAAGCCAGGTCGTTGAGCGGCGAGAGCGACGACTGTTCCGTAAGCCGCCCCAGCGTGCCGATGCCGCTCAAGACCGTGAACTGGTCCACCCGGGCGGGCGGCGCTGGCGGTTCAAGGTATTCCCATTGTCCGTCAGCGGCCAGCGCGAGTTCCATATGCGCGCCGGTCGAATCTTCGATTCGCAGGCCAGTGATCTGGGTCACATCCACCGCCAGGATGACCGGCCGTTCCGTGGGCAGCGGCTCGGTGGCCAGGTCCTCGCCCTGCTGGCGCTGGAAGAGCAGCGCCAGCGCCAGCAACACCGCGAACGCGGCCAGGACGTACCAGGTTTCTTTTTTAACCATCGGTTTTTCTAGCCTCGCCTGCGGCGCTGGAAGAACACCACCAGGCCGGATACGACGAAGATGCCCGGCAGGACGATCACCGCCATCAGGATCACCAGATAGGTATATTGCGGGAAAGGCGGCAGGACGAAGCGCGCGGTGGGCTGCGGCGCGCTGACGTTGATCAGGGCTTCCTGCTCGGCCGCCCAGTCCACCGCGTTCAGGAACATCTTGCCGTTCAACTGCACGCTGTAGAACTGGTCGGAACCGAAATCGGCGTCGCCGAACACGGCCAGCCGCGCCCCGGTCGTCAGGTTCTCAGCCGCCACGGCAATAGCCACCGGGCCGGGGATGTCTTGATCCTCATCCGGCGTGATGGGCTGCTGGGCGCGCAGGGCTTCCATATCGGTCTCGGCCCACGACGTATCGAACGGCGCGGTCAGGATGAGTTCCTGCGCCGTCACGCCTTCCGGCAGGACCTCGGCCAGCTGCACGCTGCGGGCGGTCGGGTAGATGGTGACGACGTTGCTCATCTTGTCGGTGATGGGATGCTGGGCATAGGCCGCCGCCACCGCCTGGAAGTTGCTTTGCGTCTGGCGGTCCACCACCACGTCGTCGCCCAGCACCAGGCCCCAGTCCTGGGCCAGATAGCGCGCCAGCGGGTCTTCAGCGGTCGTGGCCGAGGTCAGGATGGTGGGTTCGAGCAGGATCACCATGTCGCCGCCTGCCGCCACGTAGTCCTCCAACAGGCTGATCTCTTTGTTGGAGAGCGGCACAAGCGGCCCGGCGATGACGATCAGCGCGGCATCCTCCGGGATGGCGCCCTCCACCAGCAGGTTGAGGGTGGCCACTAAGTAGCCGCGGCTCGTCAATTCAGTCGCAGCCTGGCGGTAGGTCGGGTCGCTGGTGGCGTCGGGATTGAATTCATTATGGCCGGTCAGGAAATACACCTGGAGCGATTGGCTCCCCAGCCGCAGCAGCGCGGCGCTGAGTTCCTGCTCGCTGGCGACCGTGACGATCTCATGCCGGTCGCCGCGCACCAGCACCAGCGTGCGGTCCTGGGTGATGCTGTAGGCCGCCGCGCCGACCGGGTCGTTGGTCGGGTCGACGAATTCATAACTGATCAGGCCATCCGTGCTGAAGGCGTAGTTCTCCAGCAGTTTGCGGACGTTGTCGGCGCTGGCCTCGGCCTGGGCGGTGTAGTAGGCGGTGATGGCCACCGGCTCATCCAGTTCTGCCAGCAGCGCCAGCGTCTCGGCGCTGAGGGTGTTGGTGGAGTCTTCGCTCAGGTCCCAGCGCTGCTCGTTCTGGCTGATGAGCCAGTTGAACACCACAAAGATGCCCAGGAAGCCCAGCACCAGCAGGGCGGCATTACCGCCATAGCGCGCCTGGCGCCCGCTGAAAGCCGCCCGGGCGCGCTGCGGGTCGAGGTAGGCCCAGGCCGCCAGGCCGATGACGCCCAGCGCCAGGGTGACGTAGAAAGCCGTGTTCGGCTCGCGGTAGACGAAGTACACCCCGCCTGCAACCAGCAGGGCGGTCAGGCCCAGCCAGAAAGCCAGCGGCGCGTAGCGTTTGTTGTCGGCGTTCATATCAGCGCCACCTCCGGCTCTGCAGGATGACCGTCGCCAGTATAAGGAAGAAGGCCGTCGCAGAGAAGTAATACACCAGCCCGGTCAGCTGGATTGCCCCGCCGACCATGGCCTCAAAGTATCGGATGAACGACATGTAGCGGCTGACCTCGGCCACCGCCCCGCTCCCCAGCGAACCGGGGATGCCGATGAAGTACCAGAACAGCACGAAGGCGGCGATGGTGGTGATGAAGGTCGCCACGAGGTTATCGAACATGGCCGAGATCGCCACGCCCAGGGCGCTGAAGGTCATGGTGAAGAGCACCAGGGCCAGGTAACCCGCCAGCAGCAGGCCGCGGTCCAGGCCGGGCTGCACCATGCCGTTGAGCATGATCGGGTAGATGAGGGTGGTGGAAAGCACCGTGAGCACGAACAGCACCGCGCCCAGCCACTTGCCCACCACCACCGCGCCATCGTTCACCGGCGCGGTCAGCAGCAGTTCGATGGTGCCCTGGCGGGCCTCATCCGAGAGCAGGCGCATGGTGATGGCCGGCAGGATGAAGATGAGCATCGCCACGGCGATCTGCACCACGCGCTCCAGTCCCGGCACGAAATCCGGGAAGATCATGGTATACGAGACATCCCCGGCGAACAGTACGCCGATGGCGAACAGCAGCACCGCCGCCATGGCGTAGGCGATCGGGGTGTTGAAGTAACTGTTGTATTCCTTGCGGGCGATGATCCAGACGTTGCGCAGGGTCATAGGGCCTCCCCTTCGCCGGTTTCGGCGGTCAACTGCAGGAAGATGTCTTCCAGGCTCATGCCGTGCTGGCGCAGTTCCAGCAGGTCGCAGTTCTCGGCCACCACGGTGCGGGCCACTTCCGGCCGCACTTCGGCCCCGGCCCTGGTCTCGATGAGCAACGCGCCTTCCTCGTCCAGTTCCACCCCGGTGACACCCTTAAGGGCTTTGAGCGCCGGGATGAGGCTCTTGGCCTTGGCCTTCACTTTCAGGCTCAGGCGGCCGCCGCCCGCCAGCCGGGCCTCCAGGTTCTGCGGGCTGTCTTCGGCCACGATGCGGCCCTTGTTGATGATCAGCACCCGGTCGCAGATGGCCTGGGCTTCGGCCAGGATGTGGGTGGAAAGCAGCACCGTGCGCTTCCTGCCGATTTCCTTTATAAGGGCGCGCACCTCGCGGATCTGCGCCGGGTCGAGGCCGATGGTCGGCTCATCCAGGATGAGCACTTCCGGTTCGTGGATCAGCGCCTGGGCCAGGCCCACTCGCTGGCGCATGCCTTTGGAAAGATACTGGATGTAGTTATCGGCGCGGTCGGTCATCTGCACCTGCTCCAGCACCGCGTCGGCGCGTTCCTCCACGTTTTCCACCTCGTGCAGGTCGCCCATGAACTTGAGGTATTCGAACACGGTCATGTCCGGGTAGAGCGGCACGCTCTCCGGCAGGTAGCCCACCCGGCGGCGGACTTCCAGCGACTCTTCCAGCACGTCATGCCCGGCGACGATGGCCGTACCCTCGGTGGGCGGCATATAGCCGGTGAGGATGCGCATGGTGGTGGTCTTGCCGGCGCCATTCGGGCCGAGGAAACCGACGATCTCGCCTTTGTCGGCATGGAAACTGATATCCTCGATGGCCCGCCTGGCGCCGTAATCCTTGGTGAGCGCCTTGACTTTGATCATGCACTCTCCTTTTTGTGGGATGGGATTCGGGACGGTGACAAGAAAAAGCCCAGCGCCCGGTTTCGGTCACTGGCTTTTTGGATGCACGGCCGCATTAGTTTATACAAAATTTCACGAACAAAGTCAAGCGGCAATCTGCGATTTTACAACCTTTTTACGCCGGAACCCTGATTGACTCCTCACCTCTTCCTCTTGCCCGTTTCATCTGCCATTGGCAATTTGCAATTTGCTATCTGCCATTTCTCGTTTGCCCCCGGCCTTCTGCCCCCTTGCTCTTCCGCTTCCTCACGGCCACTCCCTCCCGCTTTCCGCTTTCTGCTGCCCACTATCTACTGCCCGCTTCGCGCCGCCTCCAGCACCGCATGCAGCGCCTGCAACCCCGTCAGCCGCTTGATGGGGTAGGCTTCCGGCAGCAGGTGGATGCCGCGCGGGTCGTCCGGCTTGATGCCGCCGTTGGGCAGGCCCTGCACCGCCGCCCAGAAATTCCACAGCGGGATGTCGTTGTCGTAGGCCACCTGGGCGATGACCTGGTTGTACGGGTGGCCGGAGGTGGTCTCGTCGGCCTTGGTCGCCAGGATGGGCAGAACGTTGCGCTCCAGCGCGAAGGCCACGATGCGCCGCAGGTAGGTCTCGAACTCCGCCGGCGGCATCGTCTCGTTCGTGCCCAGGCTCACGACGATCAGGCTCGGGTTGTACACCCGCAGCTCACAGGCGATGGGCGTCTCGTTCGGGTCGCAGATTTCCGGGTCGGCCCAGTACACCGAGAACATCGAGGCCACCGTCGCGCCGCTGGCGGTGGTCACGCCCTGGCGCGAGAACGACCCCTGGAATTGCAGGCGGGTCGGCTCCAGGGTTGCTTCCTCTGGCGGCGCGATGTAGGTATCCCAATCCAGCCGCTGGAACAGCCGCCACGACAGGCTCTGGCAATCGCCCAGGATGGAAAAGCGGTTCGGGTCGTTGCCCCCCGCCAGCCCGGCCAGATACACGGCGCGGGCGTATTCGCTGATTTGCGGCACCACCGGCGCGACCCGCCACTCCTGCGGCGGGGTGCGCACGTCCACCGGCGCCCACTGCCCGGCCCGCGCCGCCTGGGCGTTGGCCTGGGCCGCCAGCAGGAAGCCCTCGCAGGCCGCGCCCGTGCCGGTCTGCGGCAGAGCCAGCCCCCATTCCACCAGCTGGTAGTTGACGAACAATTCCCCGGCGATGACGTAACGCGCCTCCGGCGCGGCGGCCGGGTCGCTCACCAGCAGCACCGTCAGGCCCACGAGGGTCTGGTTCACCGAGAGGGCCGCCGCGGCGGCTTCCGGGCGCAGCCCGCTGATGTCGACGCCGATGTAGCCGACCTCCCGCGCCTGCCCATCCAGTTCCACCGTAATGCGGTCGGCGGCGGGCACGGCCAGCACAGGCGCGTATGCGCGCTCCGAATCGGCGGGCAGGCAGTAGGCGTTGGGGATATCCGGCAGGGGCGGAAGTTCTTCGGCAGGTGGCAACCCCACGGGCGCGCCGGCGGGCTGGAAGGACAGTGCCGGTTGCGGCGTGGGCGCAAGGGCAAGCGGGATTCCGGCCTCTCCCGCCCGGGCCTCCGCCGCGGGCGCGGCCGGGGGACGCAACGCCGCCAGCCCGGCCCACAGCCCGAGAACCGTCAGGCCCGGCAGCACCAGCCCGAAGGCCAGCCATACCAGACCGCGCAGCGGCGCAGAAAGCAGACGATGAGCCACGCCTAACCTTATACCAGAATCGCCCGGCAGGCAACGCAGGTTGACAACCGGCCGCGCGGTCTTGAAACCGGCTCTATAATCCGGTGTAATCGGGCAAAAGGAGAATGGCAATGGCATTCGATGAGGAACTTGCGGAACGCATCCGGCTGGAGATTGGCCCCCTGCCCGGCCTGACGGAGAAGAAGATGTTCGGCGGGCTGGCCTTCCTGCTGAACGGCAACATGGCCTGCGGCGTGCATGGCGACGAGATCATCCTGCGCATTGACCCCGAACAGACGGACGCCGTGCTGAAGACACCTCACACCCGCGTCTTCGACCTCACCGGCCGCCCGATGACTGGCTGGATACTGGTGCACCCCGGCGGAGCGAAGACCAGAGCCGCGCTCGCCAAGTGGCTGCGCCTGGGGGTGGACTACGCGAGTTCGCTGCCGCCGAAATAGATTTCCCCTCTGCCGCGCCCGTCCCCGCTGATACAATCCCCGCATGCGCTTCGACGTGTTCACCCTGTTCCCGGAGATGTTCCCGCCCTACCTGGACGAGAGCATCCTCAAGCGCGCCCGCGAAGCCGGCCTGCTGGACGTGCAGGTGCACAACATCCGCGACTGGACGGCCGATAAGCACCACACCACCGACGACGTACCCTACGGCGGCGGCGGCGGCATGGTGATGAAGCCCGAACCCATCTTCGCCGCCGTGGAGGCGGTGCTCGGCGCGCCGCCCGCCTGCCCGGTCATCCTGCTCGACCCGCAGGGCCGCCCCTTCACCCAGCGCATCGCCGGTGAACTGGCCGCCCAGCCACGCCTGGCCCTGCTGTGCGGCCGCTACGAAGGCGTCGATGAACGCGTCCGCCAGTATCTCGTCACCGACCAGATCAGCCTGGGCGATTTCGTGCTCACCGGCGGCGAACTGCCCGCCCTGGCCGTCATCGACGCCGTGGCCCGCCTGCTCCCCGGCGCGCTGGGCGACCCCTCCGGCGCCGCCGATGACAGCCACGCCAGCGGCCTGCTTGAATACCCGCACTACACCCGCCCGCCGGAATTCCGCGGCTGGGGCATCCCGGACGTGCTGCTCTCCGGCCACCACGCCGAGATCGAAAAGTGGCGGCGGCGCGAAGCCCTGGCGCGTACCTTCCGCCAGCGCCCCGACCTGCTGGAAAACGCCGACCTCACCGACGAAGACCGCGCCTTTCTCGACACCCTCAGGCAAAGTCTCGGCTAAAGCCTCCACTCCTCAGCCGCGGACTTCCCGACCTCCAGACCTCAAGACCACCTTCACCGCCATGCACCCCGACCTGCCCGCCTTCCTTAGCAGGCCATCAACGTCTACGTGGACGCGCTGGAAGTGGAATGGCTGGAGCGCGAACTGGAGATTTTGGAAGAGAAGGAATAACCGGGAGGATACCAGGAATAAAGTAGGGGCGCAGCATGTTGCGCCCCTACCGGTCAATGGAGAGCCGACCCGATCAACCAGCACCGCATCTCACACATCCGACACATCCAGATAGCGCGTCGCGGCGTTCTCGAACTTCGCCAGCTGGTTGCGGAACACCAATTCGATGCTGCCGGTCGGGCCGTTGCGGTGCTTGGCCACCATGATCTCGGCCACGTTCTGCTTGATGGTATCCGGGTCGGCCAGGTCCGGCCGGTAGATGAACATCACGATATCGGCGTCCTGCTCCAGCGAGCCGGATTCGCGCAGGTCCGAGAGCACCGGGCGCTTGTCGGCGCGCTGCTCCACGGCGCGGCTCAACTGCGCCGCCGCCAGCACCGGCACGTTCAGTTCGCGCGCCAGCACCTTCAGGCTGCGGGTGATGTACGAGACTTCCTGCACGCGGTTGTCGATGCGCCGGTCGCCGCTCATCAACTGCACGTAGTCCACCACCACCAGGTCGAGTTTGTGCTCCATGTGCAAGCGGCGGCATTTGGCGCGCATCTGGGTCGGCGTGATGGCCGGCGTGTCGTCCAGGAACATGCGCGTCTGGCTCAGCGCTTCCATCGCCTGGGCGAACAGCTTCCATTCTTCTTCGTCCAGTTTTCCCTGCCGCAGCCGCTGGATGTCGATGCCGGTCTCGTGCGAAATCAGCCTTTGCACCACCTGCTCGTTGCTCATTTCCATCGAGAAGATCGCCACGTGCTTCTTGCGCATCTGCGCCGCGTGCTTGGCGATGGATAGGAGGAACGACGTCTTGCCCTGCCCCGGCCGCCCGGCGATGATCAGCAGGTCGGAGGGCTGCAACCCCCCCAGCAGTTTCTCCAGGTCGATGAAGCCGGTCGGCACGCCATACAGTTCGTCGCCGCGCGCCGCCATGTCGCTGATGCGGTCGTAGAAATCACCCAGCACCGATTGAATCGGCTGCAAGTCCTGCTGCAGGCGGCGCTCGCTGACCGAGAAGACCGCCTTCTCCGCCTCGTCGATGGCGGATTCGACCGACAGGCCTTCCTGATAGGCCACCTTGGCGATGGCGTTGGCGGCTTCGATCATCCGGCGGCGGATGGCGGTCTGCTCCACCAGGCGGGCGTAGGCCTCGGCGTGCAGCGAGGTCGGCACATTGTTCACCAGGCCGGTCAGGTAGGCCGCCCCGCCAATCTCGGCCAGGTGGCCCTGCTTGTCGAGTTCTTCGGTGACGGTCAGGATGTCGATCGGGTTGCGCTGTTCCACCAGGCGCACGAAGGCATCCCACACCCAGCGGTGGCGGTGGATGTAAAAATCGTCAGCCTTGATGAACTGGGCCACGTCGAAGTAGGCTTCGGGGTTGATCAGCACCGAGCCGATGACGGCCTCTTCCGCCTCGCGGCTGTGAGGGATGATTTGCGGCGCAGTGGAGACCTGCGCCTCAAAGGGGAATTCTTCGCTCATGCGGATGTCGCCTTATCGGGCGCGGGCTATTCGTCTTCGTCGTCCTCATCGTCAGGCTGGTCTTTGCCCAACTCGAGGTTGTCCAGGAAATCCTCGAACACCGAGAGGCGCTCGTCCGAGTCTGCTTCGCCCCCGGCCTCGGCCGAACCGGGCGCGTCCTCGCCGGCGCGTTCGCCCATATCCTCTTCCGGCACAATGCCGGCTTCTTCCATCACCGGCCGGGCCACAAAGATGGGCACATTCGCCCGAACCGCCAGCGCCAGCGCGTCCGAGGGCCGCGAGTCGATGTCCAGAGTGTAGCCGTTATGCTCCACCACAACGTTGCCGTAATACACTTCGCCCTTGAGGTCCACCACTTCCACCCGTACGATGCGGGCATCCAGCGAGGTCAGCATGTTCTTGATCAGGTCGTGGGACATCGGGCGGGCGACTTCGACCTCCTGAAGGGCGAAGGTGATCTGTTCGGCCATGTAGGGGTCGATCCAGATCGCCAGGTAGCGTTCGGCCCCCACTTCGCGCAGGATGACCACCCGCTGCTGGGACATCAGCCCCACGCGGATGCTGTCGATCGTGACTTCCACCATGTCACCGGGCATACCGGGGTCCTCCAGGAAGGTTGCGGCCGGCGCACACGCTGCGCCGTGCGTATTCTAACACGGTCAACCCGCCAGGGTTCTGCCCGGCTTCCGACTCTCAAACGCCAGAAAACCTTAAAGACAGTACCGGCGGCCCATTTGCTCATTTTAAGGTTGTTCGATATAATCCGGCCCACGATGGGCCAGGCCAAGCAGAGCAACGCACTCATGAGTTCACCGGGAACAGGGGACTGAACGTGGCAAAGCGGTCAGCATCACAAAAACAATCCACACAGATTCTCTGGGTAGAAGGGCGCTGGAAAAGCAACCCGGAATTCGTGCCGTCCCTGCAGAAGAAGGGCTTTTTTGTCGAAATCGTCTCCACCGGCAAGGATGCCATCAGCAGCCTCACCCGCCAGGACCTGCAACTGGTGGTGGTGGATGCCGCCTCCATGCGCACCAGCGGCCGGCGCATCTGTAAGGCCATCCGCGAACGGGTGAACGGTATGCCCATCGTGCTCATCGCCGACCCGGACAACCCGCTGGAAGACGGCGAAGATTGCGCCAACGTCACTCTGGCCCTGCCGTTCACCTCCCGCAAGCTGGTCAACCGCATCCAGCCGCTGCTGCCCTCCGATGAAGACCGCATGCTCAAGGCCGGGCCGGTGCACCTGGATATCGAAGGCAAGCAGGTGCGCAGCTACGGCCGGAGCACCCCGCTCACGCCGCGCCTGGTACGCCTGCTGAAGATGTTCATGGACCGCAAAGGGGAAGTCATCGAACGCGAAGACCTCTTCAAAAAGGTCTGGCGCACCAACTACACTGGCGACACCCGCACCCTGGACGTGCACATTTCCTGGCTGCGCCAGGCGATCGAAAAGGACCCCAAGAAACCCAAACTGCTGCGCACCATTCGCGGCGTGGGCTATCGCCTGGATGCCTGAGAGGTCTTGTGGTCTAGGGGTCTAGGGGTCTTGTGGTCTATGGGTCTTGTGGTCTGGGGGTCTGGGGGTCTTGAAGTCGAAAAATCCGGTTCAATCCATTCAGCATTGGCGTACGCATAGCCCAATCCCCGAACTGATTTCTGTTTTCGATCTGCGAATTGCCAGTTACGCTTTACTGCCTGCGACCTGCTGCCTGCTTTCTACTCCTCATCACCTGCCGCCGGCCGCCTGCCCCACCCCTTCCGGGTAATGCTCCAGCGTCAGACATTTGACCCCTCCGCCGGATTTGAAGAACTCGGTCAGGTCCAACGGTGCGGTCGTGAAGCCATGCGCTTCCAGGGCGGCGGCAAAGCGCGGGGCGCGCGGCGTGCTCATTACCACCGTATCGCCCACCACCATCGAATTGCAGCCCAGTTCGCGCGCCTCGGCCATATTCACCGGGATGAGAGCAGGCGCCAAAGTTTGCACCAGTTCACACGATTCACGCTCGAAGGCATCCGGCACAAACGCCAGCGTATCAGCGTCCAATGGCAGGACGGTCACATCCAGATGGAAGAATGGCTGCTTTAGCCGCAGCGGTATGACCTCGATATCCAGCAACTGGCTGATATACGCCAGCGCCTCGGCGTCGCTGCGCACGCCGTAGCCGCCCAGGAATCGGTCGCCCCAGCGGATCAGTTCCGCGTTGCCCTCGAAATGCATCGCCTCCGGCAGGCGGTGGACGGTGAAACCGCGCGCCGCGAACCACGCCACCTTCGGCTCGACCTCCGGGGCGCGCTCGCGGTGGCGGAAGTTGCTGGCAATGGCCTGGTTGCCGTACAGGAAGATCGAATCGCCGGGAAACACCAGTTCCGGGATGCCCGGCACCGGCTCCAGCATCGTCAGTTGCACGCCCAGCCGTTGGTAGACGGCGACCAGCTCCTGCCACTGGGCCTCGGCCAATGCCTTGTCCGCCCGGTTGTTGACATCCATCCAGTCGTTGATCGCATATTCCACATCGTAGTACGTCGGGGGGCAAAGCAGGAAGTGACGGTCGGCAGCGTTAACCATGCAGCAGGGTCCTCTTGGGATAGGATTGGCGCATTATAAGGCAAAATGGATAGGAATTAAGTACTAATTTGCGAATTCGGGAAGATTTGGCCGCGGGCTATTCGTCTTCGGTGGGCTACTTACATCACCGGCGGAGCCTGGATGCCCAACAGCCCCAGCGCATTGGCGATCACCTGGCGCGCGGCCGCCACCAGCCGCAGCCGGAAGGCGCGCACGTCTGCTTCGGCGTTGAGCACCGGGCAGGCGTTGTAGAACTCGTTGAACGCCTTGGCCAGCTCAAAAGCATGGTTGGTGATCTGCAGGGTGCGGAATTCGCCGGCGCCGCGCTGCACCGCCTGCGGGAAGGCCGCCAGCGATTCGATCAGCGCGACCTCTTTAAGGTCGAGGTCATGGGCCGGGGGCGCGCCGGGCGGCAGGTCGCCGTCCAGTTTGCGCAGGATGCTGTTGGCGCGCACGTGGGCGTACTGGATGTAGGGCGCGGCCTGGCCGTTGAAATCCAGGGCGCTCTCCCAGTCGAAGGTGGCGATCTTGGTGTGGTCGCGGGCGATGAGCGGGTATTTGATCGCCCCCAGCCCGACCGCCCAGGCCACTTCGGCGCGGGTCTTCTCGTCCAGTTCAGGGTTGCTTTCTTCGCTCACCTGGCGGGCGCGGCTCACCGCCTCGCGAATGAAATCTTCCAACAGGACGATGGTGCCCTCGCGCGAAGACATCGTGATGTTGCCCGGCAGGTTGACGATCTCATACGGCAGGTGTGTCGCTTTTTTGATCGGCTCAAACCCGGCCAGTTCCAGCGTCTTGAACACCTGCTTGAAATGCTGCGACTGGCGCACATCCACCACGTAGAGCGAGACGTCCAGGTCGGGATAGTCTTTGAACTTCCGTTGGGCCAGTACGAGGTCCCAGGTGGCGTAGAGGGCGGTGTTGTCCGAGCGCAGCACCACCAGCACCCGGTATTCTTCGGTCTCGCTGCCAAGCAGTTCGTCGATCTTGACGATGACCGGCCCGGCCGGGCGCTCATCCCGGGCAATGCCGCGCCGGATCAGCTCTTCGACGTACTCTTTGCCGGACTTCTCGAAGTCGCTCTCATAGTAGAAGCGGTCGAAGCGGATGCCCATCAGGTCGTAGGCCTGGTTGAAACCGTCCAGCGACCACTGGCGCGTTGTGCGCCACTGGCCGACCACTTCCTCGTCCCCGGCTTCCCAGCGATGGAACAGGGCTTCGATTTCCTTCTCGCCGGCCGGGTCGTTCTCCAGGTTGGCATTGGCCTCGGCATACAGGTCGCCCATCCAGCGCGTCACGTCTTCAGGCGGCTGTTCGCCGTTGTGGTGTTTGCGATAGTTCCACACCCACTTGAGCACGTCCTTGCCGAAATCGCCGATGTAGTTGGCGCGCACCACATCCCAGCCGGCGAACTCCAGGATGTTGGCGAGCGCCGCGCCCAGCATCATGTTGCGCAGATGGCCGACGTGCAGGGCTTTGTGGGTATTGGGCTGCGAGAATTCGACCATGATGCGCCGGTTGAGCCGCTCGCCGCGCCCAAAGTCGGCGCCCTCGGCCAACACGCCATCCACCACCCGCTGGCTGTAGCGGCTGGCGACGAAGTACAGGTTGAGGTAGCCTCTGACGGCCTCGACCCGGCCAAAACCTTCCGGCATGCCGAGCGCTTTAGCCGCGCCTTCGGCCAGTTCCTGGGCGCGCTGGGGCACGTTCACCTTCTGGTCGGCACGCGCCGCGCTGGCCGCCGCCTGGAAAAACGACGTGGCGATGCCCCATTCGCCGGCGAACGGGATGCTGCTCCATTTGAAGTCTTCTTCAAAGGGGACGTTCTGCCCGGCAAGGTACTCCTTGAGCCGGGTCTCGATGTCGCCGCGTTCTTTCTCAAACATGGTCTGCTATCAAAAAGGCGGGAGCATTACTGCTCCCGCCATAGAATCAACTTCAGAGAGGTCTACTTGCCCTTTTCCATCTTGGCCAGCATCTTCATCAGGCGGCCCTTACGGCGCGAAGCATTGTTCTTGTGCAGCACGCCCTTCTCGGCGGCCTTGTCCAGCGCGCTGATGGCCTCCAGGGTGGCCGCCTTGGCCTCGTCCATACTCTTGTCGGTGATCGCCAGGCGGGCGTCCTTGACGGCGGTGCGCGCCCGGCCCCGGAAGACGCGATTGCGCTCGCGGCGCTTCTGGTTCTGGCGGTTGCGCTTGATCTGAGACTTGATGTTTGCCAACGTGGTCCTCCAAATGATTACTGTTGCGAACAGTCGGTTATTCTAACGCGGCGTGCGAGTTTTGTAAAGGTCTTATTCGCGATATAATCTTCCCTTGCTATCCGCGCCGGGGTTCGAATCCCCGACCTGGCCGCGCCCGCGCGGCCGAAAGGTGCACAGAAAATGACGCTCTCCCCTGCCGAAATCCAGGACCGGCTGCATCATCTGCTGCCGCAGGTCCAGAAGCCCGGCCGCTACACCGGCGGCGAACTCAACCAGGTCGTCAAAGATTGGGACGCGACGCAGACCAAGGTCGCGCTGGCCTTCCCCGATATCTATGATATCGGCATGTCGAACAACGGCCTGATGATTCTGTATGACCTCATCAACCGGCGCGCCGATGCCCTGGCCGAACGCGTCTACAACCCGTGGGCGGATATGGAAGCGCTGTTGCGCCAACACGGCATCCCGCTGTACTCGCTGGAAAGCAAGCGCCCGCTGTCGGATTTCGACATCCTCGGCATCTCGCTGCCCTACGAAAGCCTGTACACCAACACGCTCAACATGCTGGACCTGGGCGGCGTGCCGGTGCTGGCGGCCGAGCGTACCGAACGCCACCCGCTGGTGGTCGCCGGCGGGCACTCCACGATGAACCCCGAGCCGATGCACGCCTTCATTGACGCCTTCGTGGTCGGCGAGGGCGAAGAAGCCATCATGGATATCATCCGCGTCCACCAGGAATGGAAGGCCGCCGGCGAACCGCGCCCGCGTCTGCTGGAACGCCTCTCGGAAGTGTGGGGCATCTATGTGCCGTCTCTCTATGAAGCCCACTACGAGGACGACGGCACGCTGGCCTACACCGAGAAGAAATACGAGCAGGCTAATTATCCGGTGGTCAAGCGCATCGTGGCCCAACTGCCGCCGCCGACCACGCGCCTCATCGTGCCCTACATCGACACCGTCCACAACCGCATTCCCATCGAGATCATGCGCGGCTGTACGCGCGGCTGCCGCTTCTGCCAGGCGGGGATGATCACCCGCCCGGTGCGCGAGCGCCCGGTGCAGGAAGTCGTCGACGCCATCGAAGACGCCATGGCGCACACCGGCTTCGAGGAAGTCGGCCTGCTGTCGCTGTCCTCCTCGGACTACACCTATGTGGTGGATTTAGTGAAGGAAGTCAGCCGCCGCTTCGGCGAGCGCGCCCTGTCCATCTCGCTGCCCTCGCTGCGCATCGAAACCGTCTCGGTGGACTTAATGGACGAACTGCAGAACACGCGCCGCAGCGGTTTCACCCTCGCGCCGGAGGCGGCCACCGAGCGCATGCGCGAAATCATCAACAAGCCGGTGAGCACCGAGCAACTGCTGGAAACCGCCCGCGAGATCTTCTCGCGCGGCTGGACGAACCTGAAACTGTATTTCATGATCGGCCACCCTTCCGAAACGCTGGAAGATGTGCAGGCCATCGCCGACCTTTGCAAGGCGGTGCTGGCCGAGGGGCGCAAGGCCATCGGCTTCAAGGCGCACGTTACCGCCGGGGTGAGCACCTTCATCCCCAAGCCGCACACCCCGTTCCAGTGGTCGCCGTGCGACACGCGCGAACAGATCCTCGCCAAGCAGGAACTGCTCAAACGCGAGATCGGCGGCAAGGGCCTCAAACTGAACTGGAACAACCCCGACGAAACGATGCTGGAAGCCGCCCTGTCGCGCGGCGACCGCCGCCTGGCGGACGTCATCTACATGGCGTGGCAGATGGGCGCCAAATTCGATGCCTGGGGCGAGCATTTCGACTACGACATCTGGCTCAGGGCCTATGAGCAGGCGGGCCTCGACCCGGCCTTCTACACCCACCGCCCGCGCCTGATTGACGAGACCTTCCCCTGGGACCACATCGACTCGACGGTGCGCAAGAAGTTCCTGACCGAGGACTATATGTGGTCGCAGCGCGGCCAGACGCGGGTGGACTGCCGCGAACGCTGTTTCGCCTGCGGCATCCTGCCGACCTTCACCAAGATGCGCATGGAAAACCCCGGTGAGGTGTGGCAGTGCCCGGAGGTGAAGCCGCATGCGGCGCGCAAGGCGGCGGCGCTGGTGGCGGTGGAAGAGATTGGCGTAAACTAGCGAGTGCCGATAGTCGTTAGTCGAGATTAGCTATTCGAAATTCGAACCGGACATCGCACGATTCGTTGCCGGAAGAACTCGAATAACTGCTCACGAATGTCGCTTCACGATTTCCCCATGAGATACCGCATCCGCTTCTCCAAGACCGACGCCATGCGCTTCACCGGCAACCTCGACCTGCACAGCACGCTGGAGCGCACGATGCGCCGCGCCAATCTGCCGCTGGCGTATTCCGAAGGCTTCAACCCGCGCCCCAAACTGGTGCTGGCGGATGCCCTCTCGCTGGGCATCACCAGCGAAGATGAATGGCTGGATTGCGTGATGAAGATCGATGCGCCCGCCGAAGAGGTGCTGGCCGCCCTGCGGGGCGCCGCGCCGCCCGGCATCGAATTTCACTCGGCGACGGTGATTGACGACCGCGCCGAGAAACTGCCTAATCTGGTGCAGGCCGCCTGCTTCGTCGCCACCCTGCTCGACCCGGCCGAGGGGTTGGACGAGCGCGTGGCCGATTTCCTCGCCCAACCGGAAGTGTTGCGCGAGAAAACCCGCAAGGGGAAGACCCGCACCTATGACCTGCGGGCGCTGGTGTTCGGGCTGGCCGCCCTGCCGCCGGATGAGCGCGGCCGCCAGCGCCTGGAATTGCGCCTCAGCCAGGGCGAAGGCCGCACCGCCCGCCCCGACGATGTGTTGGACGCGCTGGGCCTCGACCCGCTGCGCGCCCTCCTGCACCGCACGGCGCTGGAATTCAGGGTGGAAGACGAGTTGAACGAAACGCAATGATTTGCGGGGAGTAATTGGTTAGTGGTAACTGGTAATTCATCGTTCAGAATGGTGATTTGTGTAGCGACCTTGAGACTTGCCAAGTCTGACAAAGGCAATGGCCAATTACCGATTACCAATTCCCAATTACCCGTACCCAATTTCCAATCCCTGCACTCAACTCGCGACTCCTTCTATTTGTGAGAAAATAGCGCCACCGAGTTCAACAAGGAGGAGACACATGGCATTCGTCGCCGCTGTTTTACTGGCTTTCATCCCGGCTTTCCTGTACGCCGCCTGGCTGTACTGGCTCGACCACTACGAAAAAGAGCCCAAACTCCTGCTGGGCGGCGTGTTCATCTGGGGCGCAGTGGTGGCCGCCGGCGGCGCCTGGCTGGTCAACACCATCTTCGGCATCGGCGTCTACCTGGTCACCGAGTCGGAAGGCGCCACCGAACTGGTCACCGGTTCCCTGATCGCCCCATTCAGCGAGGAAATCCTCAAGGCCTTCGCCGTCCTGCTGGTCTTCCTTATCTTCCGCAAGGAATTCGACTCGGTCATGGATGGCATCGTCTACGCCGGCGTCGTCGCGCTGGGGTTCGCCGCCACCGAGAACGTCCTCTACATGTACGAGCGCGGCTTTCTGGAAGACGGCTGGGAGGGTCTGCGGCTCATCTTCTGGCTGCGGGTCGTGTTCGGCGCCTGGAACCACCCCTTCTACACCGCCTTCACCGGCATCGGCCTGGCGCTGGCCCGCCTCAACCGCAACTGGCTGGTAAAACTGGGCGCGCCGCTGGCCGGTTTCGGCGTCGCCGTTTTCGTTCACTCCCTTCACAACACCCTGGCGTCCTTCGTCAGCGGCATGGGCGGCCTGGCCGCCGTGTTCGCCGTGGATTGGCTCGGCTGGCTATTCATGTTCGCCGTCATCCTGGCCGCGCTGTGGCGCGAGCGCGTCTGGATTCGCACCCAGTTGAAGGAAGAGTTTGAAAACGGCGTTCTCAGCGCCGCCCAGTATCGGACGGCCTCTTCCGCCGGGCGGCGCGGGCTGGCCCTCCTGGGCGCGGCGGGCGGCGGCCGTTTCACCGCCACCCGCCGCTTCTACCACCTGTGTACCGAACTGGCCTACACCAAGCACCAGCGCGCCCGCCTGGGCGAAGATTCCGCCAGTTCCACCGCAATGATCGAAGACCTGCGCGCCCGGGTGCGGGCCCTGGCCGGGCAGGCGCAGAACTGACCTCAGGCCGGCGGGGCGATATCCGTAGTGAATGATGCCTGGTTCTTTCCGGCCCGCTTGGCGGCGTACATCGCCAGGTCGGCCGCCTGCATCAGCCCCACCGCATCCCCGCCATCGTGGGGAAAAATGCTGATGCCGATGCTGCACGACACCTGAAGCCCCCGGTCACCAATCATCAATGGCCTGGCGATCTCCGCCAGGATGCGACCGGCCAGCTGGCTGGCCGAAGAAAGCGCGTGCAGCGGTTCAACCAGGATAACGAACTCGTCTCCGCTCTGCCGCGCCAGGATGTCGCCCGAGCGCACTGTGCGCGCCAGCCGCTCGGCGGCCGCCTTCAGCAGTTCATCCCCGGTGGCGTGTCCGAACTGGTCGTTGACCTTCTTCAAATCATCGATGTCGATGAACAGCAGCGCCAGGCGCGAGCGCTCGCGCTGCGCCCGGCTGATGGCCCGCTCCAGGTTGGCCTCGAATTCAGCCCGGTTGAGCAGGCCCGTCAGCGGGTCGTGCGTGGCCTGGTGCAGCAGGGCCTGCTCCACGACCTTGCGCTCGCTCATGTCGCGCAGGATATTCTGGATGAAGATCGGGCGGCCCTTCCCGTCCAGCACCAGCCCGGAACTCACCTCCACCGGGATGGCATGCCCGTCCCTGGTGTTCAGTTCGATTTCATACACCGGCGGCTCATGGCCCGCCAGAACTCTTGGCACGTAGCGGTCCAACAGGGCGTGGTAGCGGCGGCCGACCAGCGCACGGAAGTCGCTGCCAAGCACTTCTTCGAGGCGGCAGCCGATCAGGTCGCAGCCGCGCCGGTTGATGCGCGCGATACACCCCTCGAGATCCACCAGCACCACGGCCTCAGAGGTGCTGCGCAGCAAAGTCTGGTAGAGGTGGTCGCTCATTTCCGACCGCTGGATGCTGCTATCCAGATACCGGCGGATAATAGTGACAAAAAACGCCGCCAGCGCGATGTAGATGCTCAGCACGAACCAGCGCGTCAGCGGGGCGGGCCCTCCGGCAATGTTCGGCAGGATACCTTCCATCTGTCGCAGCGCGGTCGCAAAGTTCAGCGCAATGATCACCCCCGCCAGCCCCAGGGCAAAGCGCCCGTTCACCAGCAATCCGGCCACAAAGACCAGGAGCGTTTCAACGGCGATATTTGGGCTATGGAGACCCTGGCGATAGTAGATATCGGCGCTCATCAGCAGCCAACCCAGGCTTACCGTCACGCCTCCCACCCAGCGCAGCCGGCCGCGCCGCAGCAGCCAGTGCCCCACGACCAGGATTCCCAGCCCCGCCAGTTGGTCGAATACGCCGGTTTTTCCGGTGCGCGGGTCAACAAACACCTCCCAGATGACCAGCGCCACCAGCAAGATAGTGCCGAGCCACAATGCGCCGTTCAGCGCTTCCGCCGCCAGCCGGTCCGATTCGTTTTCGAAATCAGGAGGCGCGAACAAAGCCCCCCATCGGTCGCGCAGTAGGCGCCCCGGACGTTTTTCGTCGCCCATGTTCTTGGATATCCCCTTGCCCGTAGTTTCCTTTGCTCCTGGGCAATTATACTGGATGAAGTTGGTCATCTCTGCGGATCTCGGCAGGCGCGCGGCCTTATCTGGGGCATGGAGTCTTGCGAGATTGGGACTGCCGCGAGAATGGAAGTCCCACATCCGCCCAGTCTCCCCCGCCCTCCTGCGGTATAATTTCGCCGCTGCGTCCCCGTAGCTCAGTGGATAGAGCGTTAGCCTCCGGAGCTAAAAACCCGCGTTCGAGTCGCGGCGGGGACACACCGGTAGACCCCAGAGGATAGGCAGGCCTTTGGGGTTTATTTATCGTTGCAATCCTTGTGAGGACTATCAGGCTCTGATAGGATTCAAGGCGTCCGCTAACTCTGATGAAGAATTCGAAAGGAATCGCCCGAGAATGATTCGTAGAACCACGCACATCGCATTCGTCATCCTGCTCGCCGGCCTGCTGGCCGCGTGTCTGCCCCAGCCTGAGACCGTAACCGTGCAGTTGGAGGCCGAAGACATCAAATGGAGCCAGACCGAGATCGAGGTCGAGGTCGGCCAGGAACTCTTCCTCATCATCGAAAACAAGGGCGTGCTCGACCATGACTTCGTCATCGATGCGCTGGACATCGAAGTCCGCCTCCTGCCGGGCGATGTCCAGGAAATTTCATTGACCTTCGAGGAACCCGGCGTTATCGAATTCCATTGCGCCGTCCCCGGCCACCTCGACGCCGGCATGCAGGGCGTCATCACCGTCACCGAGCCATAACGCGCCCTTCGCGGAGCTGCACCCTTACGTATCGTTGCGCCTTTGCATCTTTACGAGAGCCGTTTTTGTGGAATAATAGGAAGGTAGCGACAACCGCCTCGGAGGAGGCAGGAGGTGCACCATGACGCAGGCGCTCAAGCGCGTCCTTTTCACGATTTTGGTTCTATCCATGATCCTGGCCGCCTGCGGCCAGAAACCAGCCGGAGATACCGCCCAGCGGCCCCCGCTCACTGCCTCGCTCTCAGAAATTCAGGGCCTGGTGGAAGCCAAACAGGCCGGCGAAGACGCCTTCACCCAGGTCGCCGAAGGCTTCGTCCTGCAGGTCAAGAGCCAGATTCAGACCGGCGCGGACGGCAAGGTGCGGCTGGACATCTCGGATGGCACCATCCTGCGTCTGGGGCCGTCGACCGCCTTCACCTTCAACGGCGAAGAGGAGACCTCCGCCGGATTCCTCACCAAGGTCCAGGTGCAGGCCGGGCAGTTGTTCATCATCCTCTCCGGCGGCGCCCTGGAAGTGGACACCCCCGCCGGCGTGGCTTCGGTGCGCGGTTCCTACATGGAAGTGCGCATCGACGAGGCCACCGGCCAGATCATCATCACCTGCCTGGAGGGCGACTGCTCCGCCGAGACCGAGGGCGGCACAGTCTCCTTCTCCGCCGGGCAGACCGCCGTCATCAACAGCGAAGACCTGCCGCCCGAACTGCGCGACATGACCCCCGAAGAAGTGCTGAACTGGCTGCAGAACAACCCGGAAGCCACCGTGGTCATCGTGCCGCTCACCGCCACCGTGGCCGCCCGCGCCACCGACACGCCCGAAGAGCCGGAGGAACCCACCAGCACCTTCACGCCGGTTTCCAGCGCCACCAATACGCCCATTCCGCCCACGGACACGCCCGAGAACCCGCAGGTTACGTTGAATAAGGATGCGTTGTGCATGACCGGCCCCGGCAGTTCCGGCTATGTGGTGGTTGGCACGGTGTTCGCCGGGCAGACCGCCAACGTGGTCGGCCAGACCAGCACCCACTGGGTCATCGAGATGCCCGGCAAGCCCGGCGTGATCTGCTGGATCCCGAAATCCAGCGGCGACGCCAACGACTCGGCAAGCGGTGTGCGCATCTTCCTCCCACCACCGACCATCACACCCACGCCCAAGCCCACCAAGGAAAAACCGACCGATACGCCGGAAAAGGACGAGCCAACGAAGACTCCCTGCCCGACGTATCAGGAATTCTCGTACTACGACCCCTGCTACACGCAGTATTACTATCCAACCGGCACCTACGTCGGCTTCGTGGAATACCGGCCGCTGCGGGCGATGCATGACACCGCCGGGCTGAACGCCAAGCAGTGAACGAAAGCGCCTTCAACCTCCAGACCGGCAGCAGCCGCCGCCGCCACTTGCTCATCATCCTGGCGGTGGCGGCCCTGCTGGTCGTCCTGGAGATCGCCGGCAACCTGCCCAACACCACCACCCCGCTGGAGCGGCTGGAACTCTCGGCCCGCGATACGTCCTTCCGGCTGCGCGGCCGCCGCGCCCCCAACCCGAACATCGTCATCGTCGCCATCGACGACGATTCGCTCAACTGGCTGGGCGAACGCTGGCCCTGGCCGCGCTCGCGCATGGCCGGGATCGTCGCCTGGCTGAACGACGCCGGCGCCCAGGTCATCGCCCTGGATACCTTCCTGTTCGACCCCCAGCCCGAAGGCGAGGACGAAGCCCTGGCGGCCGCCCTGGCGAACACGCCGGGCGCGGTCACCGTCAACCAGATCTTCGAGACCAGCACCGCCGGCGTCTCCAAGCAATCGCTCACCCTGCCGCTGCCCATCTATCTGGACGTACTGGACGGTTACGGCATCACCGAGGTGGAGCGCGACGACGACGCCATCGTGCGCGGCATCAATGCCTACAAGGAACACCTGGGCGTGACCTACTACAACTGGGCCTTCGAGATCGCCCGCGTCTATCTGGGGGTCGAGCCGCCCGGCAGCCCCAGCCTGGCCTCCGTGCAGTTCGCCGGCCTCAGCGTTCCGCTCAACCAGCGCAGCCTGATGCTGGTGGATTTCGCCGGCCCGGCCCGCACCTACCCCACCTACTCGGCGGCTTTCGTCCCCCTCGGCGACTACGCGCCCGAGACCTTCCGCGGCAAGATCGTGCTCATCGGCGCCACCAGCGAGACCCTGCAAGACCTCTACCCCACGCCGTTCTCGGCCACCAACCTCACGCCGGGCGTCGAGATCGTCGCCAACGCCGTGGATACCCTGCTGACCGGCCGCTTCCTGCGCCTGGCCCCGCCCTGGACCACGCTGCTGCTCGTCCTCATCATGGCGCTGGCGGCCTGGTTCATCACCCGCATCCCCAACCCCACCGTTGCCATCGGCGGCGTGCTGGGCGGCATCCTCATCTTTTTCGTCGCCCGCCACCTGGTGTTCATGCAAAGCGGCTGGGAGTTCAACATCGTCATGCCCAGCGCCATGCTGTTCCTGGGCGTGGTACTGCCCACCCTGGAGCAGGCCGTGACCCAGGAAGTGGAAAAACGGCGCGTACGCGGCCTGTTCAGCCGTTTCATCTCCCCGGAGATGGTCAACCAGATTCTGGAGACGCAGGACATCGCCACGCTCAACAAACGCACCGAGCTGACCATCCTGTTCTCCGACATCCGCTCGTTCACCACCATCTCCGAACGCCTGACGCCGGAAGAGGTCGTGGGCCTGCTCAACCCCTACCTCCAGGTGATGACCGAGATCATCCACCGCAACGGCGGCACGGTGGATAAATACGAAGGCGACGCCATCGTGGCGTTCTTCGGCGAGCCGATGCGCTACCCCGACCACGCCAAACGCGCCGCCCGCGCCGCCCTGGAGATGCGCGCCGCCCTCAAGACCCTCACCGACGGCTGGAAGGCCGAGGGCCGCTTCAACCAGACCTTCGAGATGGGCGTGGGCCTCAACACCGGCGAGGTCTTCGTCGGCCTGCTCGGCTCCGAACAGCGCATCAACTACACCATCATCGGCGACGCCGCCAACCTGGCCGCCCGCCTGCAGGACCAGACCAAGGAATTCGATTGGCCCATCCTCATCAGCGGGGAGACCTGGGCCCAGATTCAGGACGAGTTCGAAGCCGACTTCGCCGAGGCCAAACTGCTCAAAGGCAAATCCGAGCCGGTGCAGATCTACAAACTGCGCGCCACCAAAGACGGGACACTGCGCGTCAAAATGTGGGACCGCGACAGCATCCCCCTGCCAGCGCGCTGATCAAGGCTGGTAACAGGTAGTAGGGGCGCCGCTGCGCCGCTACCGCGTCAGCGACGATCCGTGCTTGCTGCCCTCCGCAACTCCCCGCCCCGCCGGGGTTAATACCTGCATCGGCCCGCTCCACAAACCGGCCGCCTCCCCGCCCGGCGCGCCGGGCGCGTTTCGTGTAGGATTGACCCAATTTCGCCATCCGGAGGAGGATGCCCCGCCATGACCGCAACCGCCGCACCCATCAACGATAAACGTGAGATCTTCGGCTGGACGATGTACGACTGGGCCAACTCGGCCTTCAGCACCACCGTCGTCACCGTCTTCCTCGGCCCGTACCTCACCAGCCTGGCCGAAGGCGCCGCCGACGCCAACGGCCTGCTCTACCTCGGCAACGTGCCCATCGCCTTCGATTCCTACTTCGCCTACTGCGTCTCGGCCTCGGTGCTCATGCAGGTCACCTTCCTGCCTATCCTCGGCGCCCTGGCCGACTACTCCCACCTGCGCAAACGCCTGATGATGTTCTTCAGCACCCTCGGCGCGCTCGCCACCATCCTGCTCTTCTTCCTCACGCCGGGCCTGCACTGGCTGGGCGGCCTGCTGTTCATCCTCGCCAACGTCGCCTTCGGCGCCGGCATCGTGTTCTACAACGCCTACCTGCCCGATATCGCCAGCGAAGACATGCGCGACAGAGTTTCGGCGCGCGGCTTTGCTATGGGCTACCTGGGCGGCGGCCTGCTGCTGGTGCTCAACCTCATCCTGTTCCTGTTCGGCGAGAACCTGGGCCTGGATAGCGCCATGGTGGCGCGCATCAGCCTGGCCTCGGCGGGCGTGTGGTGGCTGGGCTTCAGCCAGATCACCTTCCGGGCCGTGCGCTCCCGCCACGCCGTGCGCCCATTGCCGCCGGGCGAGAACTACCTCACCATCGGCTTCTCGCAACTGGCAAAACTCATCGAAGTGCCCACGCGCACCATCACCATCCTGATGACCCTGCCGCTGCTCATCCCGGTGCTGTTCTTCCTTAACCTGCCGGTCTCCTGGGTGGTGGCCCCGGCCGCCGGGCCGGTGCTGGTGCTGGTGTTGTTCCTGGCCCGCAAAAGCCGCACCCTGCCGGAAGCCATGAAGTTCCTGGCCGCCTACCTGCTCTACAACGACGGCATCCAGACCGTCATCGCCATCGCCGCCATCTTCGCCGCCCAGGAATTGGGCATGGCCTCCACCAACCTCATCCTGGTCATCCTGATGATTCAGTTCGTGGCCTATTTCGGGGCCAATGGCTTCGCCTGGGTGGCCGCCCGCACCACCACCAAGCGCGCCATCATCATCAGCCTGCTCATCTGGAGTGCTGTAACCATCTACGCCTGGGGCGGCATGCGCAACTTCGACCCGTCGCCGCTGGGTATCAGCAACGCAGAACTGGAATTCTGGATTCTGGGCTTTGTCATCGCCCTGGTGCTGGGCGGCAGCCAGGCCCTCAGCCGCAGCCTGTTCGCCCAGATGATTCCCAAGGAACAGGAAGCCGAGTTCTATTCGTTCTACGAGGTCAGCGAACGCGGCACCTCCTGGATGGGCACCTTCGTCTTCGGCGTCGCCAACCAGATGTCCGGCTCCATGCGCATCGGCATCCTCTCGGTCATCTTCTTCTTCCTGGCCGGCCTGCTCCTCTTGCCGATGGTGAACGTAGGCAAGGCCATTGAGGAGGGCCGGGCCGCCAGCCGCCAGCCGGCCAGCGGCGACTGACCGCCGCTCGTTTTGGATCTATCCAGACCTCCGATTTCCTACTGAAATCGGAGGTCTTTTTTCAGTAACGGAACTGACACAGTTCACGGACTAAATTCCTATTGTCCCCGGCTACACTATCCAGTAGAGTGAAATTGCCTTCTCAGGCGTCTGGAAATCTATTTAAAGGGATTCATCCATGAAATCCGATCTTCGTATCGCCGCCGCCCTGGCCGCCCTCACGGTCGCCGCCCTCGCCTGCGCTCAGGGGAGCACGACCGCCCCGCCGGCGGATACTCCCCTCACCGCGGCTTTGAACGAACTGAGCGGCACGGTGCAGACCCTCAAGCCCGAAGAGGGCCTGTTCAAAGACGCCATCAACGGCCAGCAGATCGCCGTCAAGGACCAGGTGCTGACCCACGAGAACGGCCGTGTCCGCATCGACATCTCCAACGGCACCATCGTACGCGTCGGGCCGCTTACCACCTTCACGCTCGAATCGCTCGAGAACCGCCCCGGCGGAGCCTTTGCCCTGTTCACCCTCGACATCGGTGAACTGTGGATCATCCTGAACGGCGGCGAGGTCAACGTGGATACCCCCTCCGGCCTGGCCTCGGTGCGCGGCTCCTACCTCAACGTGGTCGTCAGCCCGGAGACCGGCGAGACGTACATCACCTGCCTGGAAGGCACCTGCACGCTCGGCAACGAGGGCGGCACGGTCACGCTCACCGCCGGGCAGACCGCCCGCATCCTCAACGCCGGTACACCACCCGAAACCGGCGACATGGACGACCAGGAAGTGCAGCGCTGGCTGGAATCCAACCCCGAAGCCACCCTGGTGGTCGTTCCGCTCACCAGTACGTCCGAGCCGGCTACCCCCACCCCCGTGACCCCTACCGATACCGTCGAGCCCGGCCAACCCTCCAGTACAGCCGCGCCGACTGATACGCCCCGCATTGAACCCAGCCCGACGCCTTCCGCCACTGACGTGAACTGCGGTCCACCCGACGGCTGGGTGCTCTACACCGTCAAGAGCGGCGAGACGCTCTTCCGCCTGGCCGAAGCCTTCCAGACCACCGTGGAACTGCTCCAGCGCGCCAACTGCCTGGGCACGTCCACCGTCATCATCGCCGGGCAGAGCCTGTTCGTTCCCAATGTCGCGACCATCACGCCCAGCCCGACCCCCAGCGCCACGGTGACGCCCACCCGCACGCCGACCAAGACCGCCACGCCGGTCACGCCGACCAAGACCGTTGGCCCGACCAAGACGGCCACATCAACCCTCTCTCCGACGCCGATCACCCCGTCGCCCTCGCCGACCGCTTCGGCCAGCCCAACGCCGGATCCTTCGACCTTTTTCAACCTGACCAGCGCGCCGGCCGACGGTTCCACCATCATCTCGTGCACCAACCTCTATACGGTGACGGTCACCGACCTGGACGGCATTGTAGGAGTGTTCATCGAATACGCCGTCAACGACAGCACATTCAGCACGCCGTTCCCATACTACGTCGCCCTGACGTACACCGGCAACAACGTCTGGTCGATTAACACCGTCCTGGATACCGTCACCGACGGCGTCTCGACCGCCAGCGACGTGGTGTTCTGGCGGCTGAAGGCGGAGGACGGCCTGGGCAACCTGACCAAGTATCCAGCGTCAGGCTCCTTGAAATTCACCGACCCGTTCGACTGCGCAGGGTTTTGAGGTCCCGGAGCGGCCGCCAGCTGGCGGCCGCTCTTTTATTCCTGGCGCACGCTCACCTGCACCCCGCCCGGGCTGAGCCGGATGGGGACGACCTGGTAGGCCGGGTCTTCCTGCCGGATGGCTGCCAGCATGGCCTCGCGCCCATCGCCGTCTCCCCCGCCCAGGATCGCCAGCGAACCGCCCGCGCCGCCCGCGCCGTTCACCTTCCAGCCCGCCGCGCCATACTCCCTGGCAATCTCGATCACCCGCCGCGCAGCCGCGCTCACCAGGTCAGAGTGCAGGGCCGCCTGGCGCTCGGTGTTCTCCGCCAACGCCCGCCCATAGGCGGCCAGGTCCTGCGCCAGCAGCGCATCGCGGGCCTCCGCCGCGCTGGCACGCAACGCTTCCAGTTTTGGGTTGTCCGGTCCCAGGTCTTCCAGTTCACGGATCACCATCTGATGTACGCCGCTGGAACTGTGCGCCCGCCCCAGGTACACGAGGGCCAGGCGGCGCTGCAATTCCAGCAGGAAGGCGCGCGGCAGGGTCAGCGGCAGCACACGCGCCTGCGGAAATTCATCCATCTCGATCCAGTTGATGCCGCCGACCGCCGCGGCGATCTGGTCCTGGATGCCGGATTGCCCGCCCAGCATTTCGGTCTCCACCGCGTGGGCCTCCTGGGCCAGTTGCCGCAGGGTCAATTGCCCGCCGCGCAGCACGTCCAGCGCCGCCAGCAGGGCCACACAGGCCGCCGCCGAGGTGCCGGTGGATGCACCCGGCGGAACGTCGGAATGGATTGTGATATCGCAGTCGAATTCCGCCGGGATGCCAATGCGGGCGATGGCGGCCTCCAGCAGCGGGTGGCGTTCCCGGGCATCCTCCGCCGGGTCGAACAAGTAGGTTTCGCCGTAATTCCGGGCGGTCAGGCGGACGGGTTTCTCCAATGCGCCGCGTGGCATGGCATCGATGCCGACCTGCACGAACGGAGCCACCGCCACATGGCACACCCGGCCGTGACCGGCGAACCAGGTGTCCGTCCAACCCCCGTTATCGCAGATTCGAACCGGAGCGCGTGCGGATAATTTCATGATTCAACGATGGTCACCTGTGTGCCCAGGCCACGCGCTTCCCAATCCACCGAGGAGCGGATCTCTTCCCGCCGCCAGGCCGGCGTCGTCCAGCGGAAGAGCCATTTGGCCTCTTCGTTGCGCATGTTCACGCAGCCGCGGCTCATCGGCCAGCCGAAGTTGTTGTGCCAGTAGGTCCCGTGGATGGCGTAGCCGCCCTCGGCGAAGAACATCGTCCACGGCACGCCCGGCAGGGCGCGGTCGCCCAACGTGTCCGTCAGGCGGCTGGCACCCATGTGTTTGCTGGGCGTTTTGGCCTGGATGTTGAACCGGCCGGTGGGCGTCTTGGTCGGCAGGCTGCCGGCCGGCACCGGCCCGCCCACGCCGCTGGAGATCTGGGTGCGCAGGACGATGTCGCCGCCCTCGTAGGCCGTCAGCACCTGCCAGGTCAGGTCGACCTCGATGCGCTTGTCGCCTGCCGGGACATCCGGCGAAAGCGGCGTGAGTCCGTCCAGTGGAATCGGCCGCAGGTGCGGCGCGGGGACGTAGTACTTAAAGGTATCCGAGAGTTCGTCGGTGAGCTGGTACCAGGGTTCGCCGTCCGGCCCTTCCATCAGGCCGGTGACCCAGTGGGTCGAACCGTAGTACAGCCGGAATTCCTCATGCGGGGTCCAGCCGTTGAAGCGGTCATGGTCGTAGGGCTGCGACCACGGCACGCTCAGTTCGCACAACACCCCGCCTTCGGGGAATTCGGCGATCACTTCGTTGAAGTTCACCTGCACTTCCGGGATAAAGCCGCTGTGCACGTAACCGCCCCACACCCGGTACCACAGCGGGTTGTAGGCCGGGCCGTCCACCGGCGTGATCCGGCGGTAGATATTGAGCAATTCGTCGCGGAAGCGGTAACCGACGGTATCGGCGTCGAGCTTGGGGGCGTCGAACACGCTCACCGAGGCGTAGGCCACCCGCCCCATCCGCAGGGTCTGGTCCTCGGTCTGGCCGGGCGGGAAATCGCCGCCCAGCGCCGCCGCGCCTGCCAGCCCGCCGAGTTTGAGAAATTCGCGCCGCGAAAGCCTGCCGGTCATGTCGGCGATTGTACCGCAGGGGCGCGGCCGCCCTGGGACTAAGCCGCCGGAGTCGCCTCCGCCGCGGCCGTCACGCGGGCGCGCGCCCGGCTGTGCAGCAGCAGGTAACCGCCCATCGCCACGCCGCTGAACAGCGCGCACCACAGCCACAGGCTGTTCGGGTCGCGGTTATCCAGCACCAGCCCGGCCAGGTACGGCCCGACCGCAAAGGGAATCGTCCAGCCCAGGGCGAACACGGCCATGTAACGACCGCGCATGTCCTCCGGGGCCAGCTGCGCCGCCAGCGCCTGCGCCGTGGGGATAACGATCATTTCGCCGATGGTGATGATGACCATCGCCAGGGCGAACAACGCCAGGCCGTCCACGAAGGCGTACAGGCCGAAGCCGAGCAGGTAGAACAGCCCGCCCAGCGCCATCAGCAGCAGCGGCGGGCGACCCTTGAGCCGCCGCGTCAGCCAGAACTGCATCGCCACCACCATCCCGGCGTTCATGCTCAGGATCAGGCCGTAGTAGGTGGGCGGCGCGCCGCGCGCATCCCGCAGGAACACCGGCAGCGAGGAATTCATCTGGATGTAGACCGTGTTGAGGAAGACCGAGGCCACCAGGAAGCCCACGAAGGCCAGATCGCGCAGCACCCGCCCGTATCCGGCCAGCGTGCGGCCGAACGGTTCGTGCTCGTGGCCGGGCGCGGCGGCCGGTTTGGTCTCCGCCATCACAAAATAGATGATCGCGGCGGTGATCAGGCTGGTGATGGCATCGCCCCAGAACAGGTACAGATACGAGCGCGACGCCATGAACCCGCCGATGAGCGGGCCGATCATCACGGCCAGGTTGGAGACCACCCGCCAGATTCCATAGCCTTCCGCCCGGTGCTCTTCCGGCAGCAGGTCGGCCACCATGGCCTGCTGGGCCGGGCCGGCCATGTCGGCCAGCACGCCCACCAACCCGGCCACCACGAAGAAGACCGCCAGGCTGTCCACGTAGCCCATCGCCACGCTGCTGGCGGCGCTCACCGCCAGCCCGAAGATGACCAGCGCCTTGCGCCCAAAGCGATCGGCCAGCGCCCCGCCGATGAACCCGCCCACCTGGCTGGCGATGGCGAAGATGGCGAACAGCCCGCCCACCACCGTCATGCCGACCTCGAAACGCGCCGAGACGTACAGGGCGAAGAACGGGAACAGCAGCGCGCCGCCCAGGCGGTCGATGAACGACGCGGCCATCAACACCCAGAAAGGGCGCGGGAAGCGGTTGAACGTCGCAAGCATGTTGGCGCGCATGGCGTCTCTCCTCAGCGCGTATATTGTACATTAGTTCTAAGAATATTTGGCAAAACCCTGTGTGGGGAAATATCGAAGGATGAACCGCGTACGAGAGTGGCGCGGCCGCGCATCGACCCACTGAATCATGGTAGCATCCAGCGCATGCCGAAAACCCCGCGCGCCTCCTTGCGGTTCGCCCTGGCGGCCGGCCTGCTGCTCGCCTGCCAGACCTTCACCGGCGGCCTGCCGCCCGGCCCCAGCGCCACGCCGCCGCCGGTTTCCGCGGCCCCCTCCACGCCCACAGCCGTCGTCCTCCCCACCACCGGCCCGACCGCGCCGCCGGAAACCTTCAACCTCCCGGCCGACCAGCAGCAGCGCATCTTCGAGGACATGTGGGAGGTTGTGCGCGCCGAGTACCTGTATCCCGACTATGGCGGCCTGGATTGGGAAACCGTGCGGGTTGAAACCCGGGAACGCATCGCCGCCGGATTGAGCGACCAGGCCTTCTACGCCCTGATGAGCGAACTGGTCGTCAACCTGGGCGACGACCATTCGGCGTTCCTCACACCTGAAATGGTGGCCGCCGAAGAAGCCGCCTATGCTGGAAACCTGGACTACGTCGGCGTGGGTGTATATATCGGCCCGGTCGCCGAGCGCGGGCGCGGGGTCATCTACATGGTCATCCCTGGCGGCCCGGCGGAAGAAGCCGGTCTGAAATCCCACGACAGCATCCTGACGGTGGACGGCCAGCCGATTCTGGATGAAGAGGGTTACCTGACCGACAGCCTGCTCGGGCCGGAAGGCACGCAGGTGGTCGTGGAGATCAAAAGCCCCGGCCAGGAGCCGCGCCTGGTCACCATCACCCGCCGCCGCATCGCCGGACGCCTGCCGGTTCCGTCCGAAGTGCTCGTCTCCCCCGGCGGCCAGCGCATCGGTTACATCCTCATCCCGACCTTTTCGGACGGCAACATAGACGCCCAGGTGGGCGAGGCGCTGCGCGCCCTGGCCGCCTCCGGCCCGCTGGCCGGCCTGATTCTGGATAACCGCATCAACGACGGGGGCTTCGACAGCGAACTGCGCGGCACGCTCGGTTTCTTCACGCGCGGGCTGGCCGGCCACTTCGTCAACCGTCAGGGGCGCACGCCGCTGCGCATCAATCCGGAAGACATCAACGGTTCGCTGGCCGTGCCGTTGGTGGTGCTGGTGGGGCCGGATACCCATTCCTACGGCGAGATCTTCGCCGGCGTGCTGGCCGACCAGGGGCGCGCCACCCTCATCGGCGAGACGACCGGCGGCAACGTGGAAACGCTGTACGGCTACGATTTTGAAGACGGCTCGCGCCTGTGGCTGGCGCACGACACCTTTCAGCCGATTAACGACTCTGAGGCCGACTGGGAGGAGACCGGCATCCAGGTAGACCTCACCGCCCCGTCCGCCTGGGACCTCACCACCCAGGCCGAAGACCCGGCCATCCTGGCCGCCCTGGCCTTCTTCGATGGGGAGTAATCCGGCCGCATCCACCGGGAGCCGAAGCTTTGATAGAGACCTCTCCGCCTTCTCCAAGGCTGAGAACAAAATAAGAGAAAGCCTTCGGAGGATGCCTTCCCGCCCGAACGCGTGTAGAATATCGCCTTGGAGCCGCCATGTACGATATCGAATTCTCTGACCTCGAACGCCGCTTTCTCACCTTTCGGCGCGTCATTCATCCGCACCTGTACAAACTCAAGTACATTGGCGCGTCCATGGTCATCTTTGCCGCCGCCGGCCCCATGCTCATTCTGATGCGCATGTTCACGAACACCCTCACGCTCAACGTCGTCATCTTCATGTGTATGGTGCTCGGGCCGATCATTTACATCATCGGCTACGTCTACGACAACGGCTACGTCCGCGCTCCCTGATTCCAGCCTTCCTCCACAATCGAATACGCTGCGCCCGGCCTCTCTGCGCCTTTGCGTAAGAAGTTTTTGACTCTACCCATGTGGGGACTTCCCGCCCCGCAAATCAGGACATCTGACCGGTCAATCCCCCCATAGCCCACCCTAAAATGGTGAATAGCGGGCCGGCCCTCTCCGGCCCTGCCCGCACGCGCATGGAACTCTCGCACACCAACCTCGGTTTCGTCTACTTCATCTACGGCCTGGCATTCTTCTGCATGGGCCTGGCCATCACGCTGGAACACGCCCGCGGCTCGGACGTGCGCCTGCGCCTGGCCCTGCGCCCGCTGGCGGCTTTTGGTTTCATCCACGGCATCCACGAATGGATCGAAATGGGCGTCCATTGGGCCGCCCTGCCCAACGCTGGCGTGGCTGGCCTGGTCTGGCAGGGCATCCGCCTCGCCCTGCTGGCGTTCTCGTTCCTTTCCCTGGGCGCGTTCGGCTTCTCGCTGCTCACCCCCAACCTGCGCCTGCGGCGGCTCAGCCTGCTGGCCCCGCTCCTGCTGGCCGCCCTGTGGGGCTTTGGCCTCCTGAGCATGCTCAACCAATACACCGTACTGGAGGGTCTGTGGCACGTCGCCGATGTCTGGACGCGCTACACGCTTGGCATCCCCGCCTCGCTGGCCGCCAGCATCGGCCTGGTCGTCCAGCAGCGCGCCTTCCGCCTGGCGGGCATGGAACGCTTCGGCCGCGACAGCCTGTTCGCCTCGCTGGCCTTCGCCTGGTACGGCCTGGTCGGGCAGCTTTTCACCATCCAGAGCCGGCTGTTCCCCTCCACCCACGTCAACCAGGACCTGTTCTTCCATTGGCTCGGCTTCCCGATCCAACTGATGCGCGCCGCCCTGGCTGTCATCATCACCATTTTCGTCATCCGCTTCATGCGCGCCTTCGACGCCGAGATCGAACGCCAGATTCGCGAACTCCAGCAATCCCAGCTGGCCGAGGCCCAGCAGCGCGAAGCCCTGCGCGGCGAGCAGCTCAAACGCATCGTCGCCGCCCAGGAAGCCGAGCGCCAGCGCGTCGCCCGCGAACTGCACGACGACACCGGGCAGAGCCTCACCGCCATCGGCCTGGGCCTGCGCGGCGTAGCCAATTCCCTGCACACCGACCCGCGCGCCGCCGAGAAGAACCTGGGCCGCCTGCAGGTGCTCGCCAACCAGTCGCTGGAGGAACTCCAGCGCATGATCCGCAACCTGCGCCCCTCCCACCTGGACGATCTGGGCCTGCCGGCCGCCCTGCGCTGGTATGGCGGCGAAGCCGCTGCGGCCACCAACCTGCGATTCCACTTCGAAATGCAGGGCGAAGAGCGCCCCCTGCCGGAACCGCTCAAGGTGGCCCTGTACCGCATCGCCCAGGAAGCCCTCACCAACGTCATCAAGCACGCCCGCGCCCAGAACGCCTGGCTGCAGTTGTCTTTCCTACCCCAGCAGGTTGAGATCAGTCTGCGCGACGACGGGCGCGGTTTCGACACCGCCGCCCTGGGAGCCAACCGCAGCGCCTCATGGGGCCTGCTGGGCATGCATGAACGCGCCGCCCTGCTGGGCGGGCGCTTCCAGTTGAGCAGCGTGCCCGGCCACGGCACGCTGGTGGCCGTCACCATCCCCTGCCCGGAGACAGTTCTCTCCCAGGAGCCGACCCATGAGCATCCGTATCCTGTTGGTGGATGACCACGCCGTCGTCCGTTCCGGCCTGCAGATGATCTTCGAGGGCGAGCCGGAACTCAAGGTCGTCGGCGAAGCCGAGAACGCGGCCGGGGCCCTGGAAAACGCCCAGCGTCTGAAACCCGATGTCATCCTGATGGACATCGGCCTGCCGGACCTGTCCGGCATCGAAGCCACCCGGCGTATCAAGCAGGCCTGCCCGGAGTGCGCCGTCGTGGCGCTCACCATCCACGAAGACCAGGAATACTTCTTCAAGATGCTCGAAGCCGGGGCCAGCGGCTACGTGCCCAAGCGCGCCGCGCCCGACGAACTGGTCAACGCCATCCGCACCGCCGCCGCCGGGGGCGTCTACCTCTTCCCCAGTCTGGCAAAACTGCTGGTCAAAGACTTCCTATCCATGGCCGAGGAGCGCCCCAGCGAGACGCTGGACGGCCTGACCGGGCGCGAGCAGGAAGTGCTGCGCTGGATCGCCGACGGCCTGGCGAATACCGAGATCGCCGAGCGGCTGTCCATCAGCCCCAAGACGGTCGGCCGCCATCGCGAAAACATCATGAACAAGCTCAACATCCACTCGCGGGTGGATCTGGTCAGATACGCCATCCGCAAGGGCATCATCAAAGCCTGACTCCCTGAATTCCTAAAAACAACAACCTGAACGCGGCATGGGGTGAATACCCCATGCCGGCTGGGGCGCGCGGCCCACCTGAAAAATGCGCCCGCCGCCCGATTGTGGATGTCCACCCCTGAAGGCTATCCTGCAGGTGAACAACGCCACCATCGGGAGGCACCCCATGTTTACCTGGCTTGAAGGATTGCTCACCCTGCTCACCCTGCTTCTCCTGCGGCTGATTCTCCCCGCCGCCGCCCTGCTCAAACTGGGCGACTGGCTGGCGGGCCGCCGCGCCGGATGACCGGGGCAGACGATGGATAACGTCTTCGTCGCCGTTTACCTGATTGTCGGGCTGGTCCTGCGGCTGGGCATCCCCATCGGGCTGACCCTGCTGCTGGCCTGGTACCTGCGGCAGTTGGACGCCAGATGGCGGGCCGAGGCCGCCCAGAACGGACACCACCGGGCGGTGGCGGCTGATCTCTGGCTGGCCACGCCCTGCTGGGAGTTCAACGCCTGCAGCGCCGAGCGAAGGGCGAACTGCCCGGCGGCCCAGAACAACGGCCGGCCGTGCTGGGAACACTTTGCCCGCGACGGCCAGCTGGCCCCGCTGTGCGCCGCCTGCGACTATCGCCAGAGCGTCATGCCCCTGGCGGCTGCCGCCCAACCCTGAACCCTGGAGGAATCTCAAATGCTGAACGTTCTTAAACGCCTGTTCTTCGGAGTGTTCTTCGCACTGCTGGCCGGGGCCTTCGCCCTGGCGTTCAACGTCTATGCCGCCCAGGCCGGGGATCCGCCGTTGGCAAAGGCCGGCGAGTGCGCCGCCTGCCACACGGTGCTTAGCGAACACTGGGCCGAGAGTTCGCACGCCAGCGCCACCCAGGACGAGATCTTCCAGCAAGCCTGGCAGGCTCAGGGGCAGCCATCCGCCTGTTTTGCCTGCCACACCACCGGCTACGACGCCAACACCGGCCAGTGGGCCGAAGACGGCGTGGCCTGCGCCACCTGCCACCATCCCCGGCCGGAAGACCACCCCAACCAGGATGTGATGCCCACCGACGTTTCGGCCGACCTGTGCGGCCAGTGCCACCTGGACTCGTTCGCCGACTTCGACACCAGCGCCCACGACCAGGTCAACCTTTCGTGCAGCACCTGCCACAACGCCCATACTAATGAACTGAAGGCCGACTCCAGCCAGCAGCTCTGCCAGACCTGCCACAGGCCCGAGGCGCACTACTACGATTACACCTCACATGCCGTCAACGGCGTCACCTGCATCGACTGCCACCTCAAGGTGAACGAGGGTACATTGGGCGAGGGCCACGCCGCTCGGCGGCACATCTTCTCCGCCGACATCGACACCTGCAACGGCTGCCACAGCGACGGCATGCACCAACCCAGCAGCAGCAGTTCCGTCGTCACCGCCCCGGATGTCACCAGCCCGTTGGCCGCCGGCCTGATCCCCTCCCACGAACTGGCGAACCAGTCCCTGGAGCGCGACCCCAAACCGGCCAGCGCCACCGGCTTCGTCTTGGTGGCGATGCTGGTCGGCCTGATGGGCGGGCTGATCCTCGCCCCCTATGCGGGCAACCGCGGCCAGAGGGACGAAAATGACCGCTAAGAAACAACTTTCTCGCCGCGACTTCGTCAACATCTCGCTGGTCGGCGCCGGCGGCCTGGCTACCCTGGGCCTGGCCCGCCAGGTGGAACAGGCCGCCCAGCCCGAGGCCGAACATACACCCGCCGGGCGGCATTCCTGGGCAATGGTCATCGACCAGAGCAAGTGCAACGGCTGCGGCAACTGCGTGCTGGCCTGCAAGGCAAGCAACGACGTGCCGCCGGACATGACCTGGAACGCCCTCTACCAGCAGGCGCCGGTGGCCGATCAGGCTGTGTACCTGCCGGTGGCCTGCCAGCACTGCGCCCACGCCCCGTGCGTCTCGGTCTGCCCGGTCAAAGCCTCCTACGTGCGCGACGACGGCATCGTAATGATGAACTACGACCGCTGCATTGGCTGCCGTTACTGCCAGGTAGCCTGCCCCTACGGCGCGCGGACGTTTAACTGGGAAACATTCAATGGCCCCAACCCGGCCGTGCCCGAATGGGGCGAGCCGGATGTGCCGCGCCGCCCGCGCGGCGTGGCCGAGAAGTGCACCTTCTGCGTCCAGCGCATCGACCGCGGCCTGGCGCTCGGCCTGACGCCCGGCGTGGACGAACCCGCCACCCCGGCCTGCGTGAACGCCTGCCCGCAGGGGGCGCGCCTGTTCGGCGACCTGAACGACCTCGATTCGAACGTGAGCCGCGCCCTGGCCGCCTCGCCGCACTACCGGCTGAAGGAAGAACTCGGCACCGGCCCGCGCGTCTACTACCTCCCCGCCGGGCGCGCCCAGGAGAGCTGACATGCAACTTGCCTTGAAACCCCGCCTGCAACCCTATACCGCCTGGCTCGCCCTGTTGCTCACCCTGATGGCCGTGGGCGCCGCCGCCGGGCTGGTGGTCTTCGCCAGGGGGCTGGCGGTCACCAACCTGAGCGACTACGTCCCCTGGGGCCTGTGGATCACCATGGACATCAGCGCCATCGCCCTGAGCGCCGGGGCGTTCGCCTTCTGCGCCGCGGCCTACCTGCTCGGCCTCAAAGAGCTGCGCCCGCTGGCCCGCACCGCCGCTTTCGTCGGCCTCACCGGCTACAGCATGGCGATGCTCTGCCTGCTGCTGGACATCGGCCGCCCGGACCGCTTCTGGCACGGCTTCGTGTTCTGGAATGTGCACTCGGTGCTGTGGGAAGTGACCATGTGCGTCGGGCTGTATTTCAGCGTCCTGCTGCTGGAGAACGCCGCCACCCTGGCCGACCTGCCCTGGCTCCGGCGGCGCTACCCCAGGCTGGCCGAACGCATGTACCACGTCCACCACTACACGCCGTACCTGGCCGTGGCCGGGCTGTTCTTCTCACTCCTGCACCAGTCCTCGCTGGGAGCCACCTATGCGGTCATCGCCGCCCGGCCGATCTGGTTCCGGCCGGGGCTGGCGGTGCTGTTCATCCTCTCGGCGGTGGCGGGCGGCATGGCGCTCACCCTGCTGGTGACGCTGGCGGTCAAGTGGCTGCGCCCGCAGACGGCGGTGAAGCCTGCCCTGCTGGACGGCGTGGGCCGCGTGCTGGGCTGGATGATGCTGGGCTACCTGTACCTGCGCTTCTGGGACGCCTTCGCCATGACCTACACCTACACGCCCGGCCGTAGCGAGGCCCTGCGCCTGCTCACCAAAGGGCCGCTGGCCTTCAACTTCTGGTTCGGCGAGATGCTGGTGGGCGCGCTCATCCCGGCCGCCATCCTCATCGTCGAACGCTGGCGGCGCGACCCGCGCCTGCTGGCCGCCGCCCTGGCGATGGTGGTGGGCGGCGTGGTGGCCTACCGTTGGGACACAAACCTCCTCGGCCAGATGGTCGTCATCCAGCCGTTCGGGGCCGAGGGCGGCCTGCTCTACGCCGCCTACACCCCGGCGCTGGTGGAATGGCTGACCGCCGCCGGTGTGCTGGCCTTCGGTCTGTTACTGCTCACCCTGGGG
>JACPVG010000001.1 GCA_016191875.1 Chloroflexota bacterium | reverse complement strand
TTGTCCCTATGCGCTGGTCTGCGCCTTGAAGCTGTTCATCTATTGCTTCAACAGCCGCCAACTCTACAAACACCAATACCCCAAATACAAGGACAAGGCGCATGTCAAGGATTTCCTTGCCCCACTAATTTAGCCACTCCCAATGCCTGTTCCCCATTGCAGGCCGATGACACATCAGGTATAACTGGGCCAGGATTGTGAGGAGGCGCTCGGTACCGCCAACTTTTGCCCGGCGGTCCCCGTACTATGTCTCTGTGAATGTGATGTGAACAGCGGCATCAGCCGACCGCTCCTCGCCAGACGAGCAGCCTTCCGGAGTCTGCTCACTGGATTGGACGCTGGAAAAGGAGAAATGACCAAACCGGCTGTGAGGCTGCGCCATCGACGGCCGCATGGCTAACTTGAACCCCTATGAGCATTCAAATTTCTCATTTACATAAACTCTATCCATCCAAACAAGGGGAAGTGCAGGCGCTGAACGATGTCACGTTCGAGGTCAAGGCCCATGAATTTGTGAGTGTGTTGGGGCCAAGCGGCTGCGGCAAGTCCACCCTGCTGCGCATCATCGCCGGGCTGATCGAACCCTCCTCCGGCAGCATCGCCATCGACATTGAGGGCGAGGAAGACCGCCCGCAGAACGCCATGGTCTTCCAGGGACAGGGGTTGTTTCCCTGGATGACCCTGACTGAAAATGTGCGTTTTGGCCTGAAGATGAACGGCGTGAGCGACGCCGAATCCTCCCGGCGGGTGTCGGATATCCTGGAGCAGTTCGGGCTGGAGAAATTCCAACGGCACTTCCCCTATGAGCTTTCAGGCGGGATGAAACAACGCGCCGCCCTGGCGCGGGCGTTTCTCACCAACCCGCAGGTGCTGCTGATGGATGAGCCGTTTGCCGCGCTGGACGCCCAGTCGCGCCTGCTGCTCCAGCAGGAACTGCTGCGTATGTGGCAGAATTACCGCAAGACGATCATCTTTGTGACCCATGACATCGAGGAGAGTATTTTGCTGAGCGACCGCATCATCGTCATGTCGGGGCGGCCGGGGCGCATCGTGCAGGAGATCATCGTGCCGTTCGAACGCCCGCGCAACCTGGTGCAGCCGGCGGAGCCGGAGAAGGTCAGCGAAATCAAGCGCGGCATCTGGGCGCAGCTGGAATCGGAAGTCAAAAGCTCTTTGGAGGCAGAACAATGAAGCGCGCCCAAGACTCCCTGGTGCTCAATGTCCTGCGCTACCTGTTTCCGTTGGTGCTTCTCCTGGTCATCTGGCAGGTGTTTTCATCTTTGGGGCTGGTCTCCAAACTGTTCTTCCCTCCGCCCAGCCGGATTGGGGCGGCCCTGCTCAAGACCATTGCTAACGGCACGCTGGCCTCCAATGTCGGCATCTCCATGCTGCGCATGATCTCAGGCTTCCTCATTGGAAGCGCGGTCGGGTTGCTGCTGGGCCTGAGCATGGGCTGGCTGTCCTGGTTGCGGAATCTCCTCGACCCGATCATCGCGTCGATTCACCCGGTTCCGAAGATGGCGCTCTTTCCGCTGGTGCTGATTCTCTTCGGTTTGGGGGAATCGTCCAAGATCGTCATGATCAGCATCGCGGCGTTTTTTCCGATGCTGATAAACAGCATGGCCGGTGTGCGTCAGATCGACCCGATCTTTTTCGACATCGCCCAGAACTACGGCGCCAGCCGCGGGCAGATCTTCCGGCGGGTGGTGCTGCCGGGCAGCCTGCCGTTCGTGTTGAGCGGCGTGCGCCTGGCGATGAACAATGCCATCCTCCTGACGATTGTGGTGGAGATGATCGTTGGCCGGACCGGCCTGGGCTCGATGATCTGGTTGTCGTGGGAAACGCTCAAGACCGACCACCTGTACGCCGCTCTGTTCACAATCTCGGTCCTCGGGCTGGCGATCAACCGCAGCCTGGAACGCGCCACCCGCGTGCTGGTGCCTTGGGACCGCGAGAACGGCCGGTAGCCGCCGGTTCAGAGGCGAAGACTGGTGGGGGTTCGCCAGGGAGTGCATATGCGCCGGGCGTGCGACCAAGAAGTTTGGCTTCGTCGATGAACTTCACTTCTCTTCTTCGCTCTCTCAGGGATCGAATGGCCGTTTCGCGCTCCTGGAGTTTCCTGAACAATCGCATCTTCATGCCGGTCATCCTGGCGGTCTATCGGCTGGTGAACCCGGAGCGCAATGCGTTTGCCGCTGAACAGCCCACACCGGCGCATCGGCGGCCGCGCAGTCTGGCGGGCCGGCTCTGGGCGATCGCCTGTTACTTTAACCCCGCCTCGTACGCCAACAAGATTCAAAACTACCGTGTGTTTCGGGAACACCTGGGGGCGCAGGGCATTCCGCTGCTGGCGGTGGAACTGAGGTTCGATGATGGGGCGGATGAACTCTCCCCGGATACGGACGCGGATGCCCTGCTGCAGTTGAGGGGCCGCCACGTGATGTGGCAGAAGGAGCGCTTGCTCAACCTGGCGTTGGCCCGCTTGCCGGCAGACTGCGACAGAATCGTCTGGCTGGATGCCGATGTGGTCTTCGACCGGCCGGATTGGGCCGCCGAGACGCGGCGGCTGCTGGAGGATTATGCCATCGTCCAGCCCTTCTCCCAGACCTTCAATCTCAAGGCGGGAACGCGCCCGCCGTTGAGGAATGCCGGTGCTTATCCGGTGGGCACGCTATCCGGGCAGCGCTATTATGGTATGGCATACGGCGTCGCCCATAAAGGTTATGACGTACTGCAAGATTACCGCCGGGCCGGCCTGAGCGGGTTCGCCTGGGCGGCGCGCCGCGAAGTGTTCGACGGGCTGGGCCTCTACGACCGCCTCATCACCGGGGGCGGGGACCTGGTGATGTCGCGGGCGATGTTTTCGGGCACAGAGCATCTTGGGCTGGAGCGCTTCAGTCCGGCGCTGGCGGAAGACCTGGCCGCCTGGGCGGCGCGGCTTTATCCGCGAGTGCGCGGCAGTGTGGGCTATCTGGAGGGGAGCCTGTTCCATCTGTGGCATGGCAACCCGATGAACCGCGCCTACGGCCACCGCTTCCAGATCTTGGTTGAAACGGAGTTCGACCCGTGCAGCGACCTGGAAATCAACCCGGACGGCCTGTTTGAATGGGCGTCGCAGAAGCCGCGCCTGCACGAGTGGTGCCGCCATTATTTCCGGCATCGCGACGAAGAGCGGCCGTGAGCGGATGCTGCAAATATGCTTTTCATATCTTTGGGCGATAGGTTTACAGAGTAAGGGCGCAGCATGCTGCGCCCTTACTGGTTTCTGAGCGGGATTCCGATGTCGCGCGCCTAATCCTTCAACTTCACGCGGGCCTTCGGTTGGCGGAAGCCGCGGCGCGCCGCCCCGGACAGCCCGCCAAATACTCCGCCCAGCGCGCCGGCCAGTATGGGCAGCAACAGCAAGCCCGCCAGGACGGCCAGCATGGCTGCGAACACGGGCCAGGGAGCCGGCTGGGCGACTTCGGGTACCAGCCCGCCGGGGTTGTAGACTGCCTGAGGCGCGCCGGCATCGGCCGCGCCAGCCGGGGAAGCCAGCGAGACCGTCAGGGCCCGGTTGACGCCATCGTGCAGCGCAGCGGGCGAGGTGTAGGTGATAACGTACTCGCTCTGCATGGCGATGGCATAAGTCTGGTAAAGGCGCTGGAGGCTGTCTTCGTCCTCGGCATAGCCGTAGACCCCGCCGGCATTGGCGGCGAGGCCACGCAGGGCTTCTTCGTCCAGGGCAGTGAGTGCGCCGCGCCCCTGGCCCGGCACGCCCAGCCCGACGGTCGAAATGGAAAGCCCGGCCGGGCCAATGCGTTCGATGACCGCATCGGGAGTGGCTTGACTCACATTATCCAGACCGTCAGTCAGCACGATGATGGCCTTGCGGCCGGAAACCGGTTCGAGGATGCCCACGGCTTCGTTGAGGGCATCGAACATGGCGGTATTGTCCTGGGCGCGCATGCTGTCGATGGCGTCGAGGAGCAGGGCATGGTCGCTGGTGATGGCCTGGATGTAGGTCGCCTGCGTGTTGAAAACCAGCAGGCCGGCCTGGTCGCCGGGACGCATTTGCTCCACGTAGGCGCGGGCGGCGGCCTTGGCCGAATCGAGTTTGCCCCCGCTGTTCATGCTCCCGGAGACGTCCATCACCAGCAGGGTGGTCAGCGGCCCGACCTCTCCCATACCTTCGATCTGGTCGAGTGGGATGGCTTCACCGTTCTCGGCCAGTTGCAGGCGGCTGGGGTCGATGGGAACCGGATTGCCTTCAGAGTCCACGGATGAGATGTAGACGGTTACGCGCGGGAAATTCGAGGTATCCACCTGGGTGATGCGGACCTCGGCCGGTTCTTCCGCCTGCATGGGCGGGCCGAAACCGGCCAGCGTGATGGCGCTAAACAGCAACGCCGCGTGAGTCAGGTATCTGGAGAAATTGTGCATGGCGATTACCTTCTTTCGTGATACACCAGTTCGGTGTTGCCGAGCCGGAGCTTGTTGCGGTCGCCGAGCTGGGCCTGTTCGATCTTGCGATTGTTCACAAAGGTGCCCGCCCGGCTCATGTCCTTGAGGAGCATGTGCTGGTCGGCGCCTTTGAGCATGGCGTGCTGCGGGGCGATATCCGGATCCGGCAGGACGATATCTGCCTTGAGGGCGCTGCTGCCGATGTAGGCCGAGGGACCGCTGGCTTTGATGAACTTGTCCAGGATGAATTCAGAGCCTTTAAGTTTGCCGGAGGTGACCTCCAGCCAGGCGCGCGAGAGCAGCAGCACGACGAGGGCAATGAAAGCGCCGACGGCCGCCCCCAACAGGCTGAGGCCGAGCGCCTTTCCGGCCAGCGGGTCGGCCAGCCGGACGCGGGCGGCTTCCAGCAGTGCGCCGCCCAAAGCGCCGCCCAGCAGGCCGCCCAGGGCCGGCTTCCACAATTGCGAGCCGGTGGTCACGCCCACGCCCAGGCCGAGCAGCAGCCCGAACAGCCCCCACCCCAGGGCCCGGCTCCAGATTTCGCCGCCCAGCCACTGGAACGCGCCCTCGGCCAGCGGCAGGCCCAACGCGCCCGCGGCCAGCCCCAGCCCGCCGCTGGTCAGCCCCGCCCGCAGGGCGTAGACCGGGCTGCGGCGCGCCAGCCCTTCGGAGAGACCGATGAGCAGGCCGATGCACAGTCCGATCAAGCCGCCCACGACCACCTCGCTGAGGTAGACGTTCTGCAGGAAGGACAGGCCAAGGATGTTGCTGACCTGCCAGCTGATCAGGCCGCCGATGGCGCCCAGGATGGTGTAGTAGTACAACCGTGAATAACGGGTCATCTCAATTGCTCCTTCTTGGCCGCGGCCAGGTTGGCCTGGGCCAGTTCCAGGTTTTTCCAGTGCACCACGCTGCGCTCCAGGCCGTTGTGAATCTCGTGGAAGCCGTAGTGGTGGCGGCCGTCCAGGTGGTGGTCCTGGTCGCGGATGAAGAAGCCGCCCACTGCACTGTGCGGCTCGATTACCAGCGCCACCTGCCAGGGGTGGGGGAAGAAATTGTTGTGCAGGAACAGGTCGTAGCCGGAGAGAAAAACGCCCATGCGCGGATGCGTGTGGAACCAACCCACCAGGTGCTTGCCGGGGTAGCGCGCTTCCATCACCGCCAGCATTTCCAACTGGCTCTCGTGGGTGAAGGTGAGGAAGGCGCTGCCGTTGCGGGTGTGGTCGGCCGGGATGATGGCCTGCACCAGGATGAATTCCTCCTGACGGGTCTTGTCCCAGCACCAGACGCCCACCAGCCAGCCGCCGACCTCGTTCTCCAGGTCGCTGCCGGCGTGGGCGCAGATGCGCACAAAGGCGCGCTGGGAGAGAAAGACCTGCACCGCCGGCGAGATGGCTTCTTCGCCGGGAATCAGCCAGCGCCGGGCTTTGCGGGTGGGGATGGACGTGAAGCGCGGTTGTTGCAGCATGGGCGGTAACAGACGAATGCGTTGGGTCGGCACGTGGCACGCCGCGGCAGGTGGGCGGGGTCAGTACCCCGCCCACCTTGCGACCGCGGTTATCCCGCGGTGACGTCGGCGGTCATGATCAGCCGGTCATCGACGGGCACGCCGGCCTCGGAGAGCGTCTCTTCTTCCTTGAGCTCGCGGCCGAGGGCCTTGCTGTCCAGCCGGTAGCCCATCGGGCGGCCGTCCGGGCCGGTGGTGGGCAGTTCCAGCGACGTGGTCAGTTCCGGCAGCAACTCCTTGACCGGCACATCGTCGGGGACCTCCGCATTGCGGCTGCCTCCAGAGGGAAGCACAACGGTCACAGGTACGTCAGCCATTTCACACACTCCTTTCTACGGATAGAGATACCAATAATCGGATTCGCACGTGCATGCTCCGATCATCCACGGGGGGAATCGTGCATCACTTCAGCCGGACGCGTGGGGACTTTTTGGCCGGCGGGGCGGTTTTCTTGAGGCGCACCCGTTCGGGGCGCAGCAGTTCGCGGGTATCCACCGGGAAGGCGCGCGGGTTGGCGCGGCGGAAGTCGCGGCACCACCGGGCGGCTTCCGGGTCCCAGGGGAAGGGCGGCTTGGTCGGGTCGTCGTGGTAGTTCTTGTACTGCACCATTTCGCCGATCATCAGCACCAGCCGGTCCAGTGAGCGGCTGGCGGTCCACCAGGCGGCATCCACGCAGACGCTGCCGTTGATGTGGTTGATGTTGGGATGCCAGATGGGCGTCAGCCACTTCATGCCCGGCCAGCGCTGAGGGTACTGGGCGTGCAGGTAGATCTCCACCTGGTGCTTGTCGCCGAAGCGCGGCTTGCCGCTGCGGTCGACGCCGATGATGCCCTTGCAGCGGTAGGTGACGATGTAACGCTCGGGCGGCAGGCCCTTGCGGGTCGAAATGGCCTGGAACTCGATCAGGTCGCTCTGGGCCGCCAGTTCATTCATGCGCTGGTGGTCGGCTTTCAAACGCCGCATGCGCGGGCTTTCGCCGATCGTTACGCTGCCGGCGGTGATGTCGGCGGTCAGGATGAGCCGGTCGTCGGCGGGCACACCGGCCGAGGCGAGCGTCTCGTCTTCCTTCAGTTCGTGGCCGAGGGCCTTGCTGTCCAGCCGGTAACCCATCGGGCGGCCGTCCGGGCCAGTGGTGGGCAATTCGAGCGAGGTGGTCAGTTCGGGCAGCAATTCCCTGACAGGTACATCGTCGGGCACTTCGGCGTTGCGCGCCCCACCGTTGGGCAGCACCAGGGTGATCTCGATATCGGTCATGGCTGTTCTTCTCCTTGTCGTCTTCCGGCCGGCCGCTTCAGTGATGCTCGTGCGGGACCTGGCACATGCCGGTCACTTCCCAACAGTCGGCGTGGTGGTGGGTCTTGCATTGCGGGCAGATCTTGACCCCGCGCGGGTCGCGCTTTTCGACCAGTTCCAGGCAGAACGGGCAGCGGTGTTCAACGCGACCATTCAGTTGCACGGCGCGCCCGCGCCGGCGGCGTGCCGGGCGAGGCCCGACCGGTTGCCCGGTCCGTACCCTGGGCCACAGGCCGGCGAACCAGCCGCGCGTCGCCTTAAGAATCGAAACCACAGGGCGCGACTTAATGCGCGGGGTTCTGGAAATTTGCGGACGACCATTGGCGGCAGACGCCCGGGCCGGCCGCGGGGCCGGCGGGGCGGCCGCCCGGCGGACGCGGCGGGGGGCGCGCCTGGGCTTTACGGCCGGCGGAATTGGGGCCAGGCGCGTTCGGGGGCCTGCCCGCACGGCCAGCCAGATGAAGAAGAAGCCCACGCCCGATTGCAGCGCGCCGTCCCACTCCGGGAAGTTCGGGTAGGCGCGCAGCATATTGATGCCGATGAAACCGCGCGTCACGGGGTTCACCAGCCCCAGGGCTAACAGCAGACCCAGGGCGGCCGCCAGGAATTGCAGCAGGCGGGTGTGTCCGTCCAGCACGCGGCGCGAGACCAGGCCGGTGAATAACCCCGTGGCGGCCAGGAGCGTGAACTTCAACACCACCGGCCACACCACTTGGTTGACGAGAAAGATCAGCGCCAGGGTGATAGCGGTGAGAATGGCGAACAGCACCACCACGGTGATGCGGCCCACCACGCTCTCCACAAAACCGCCTTCGCTCAACGAAATCCAACGCATAGGGCTGATATGCTCTGCCATGGTCACTTCCGCAGGCGGACGCGCTTGCGGCTGGGGCCGGGCCGATTCCCGGCAGGGAGCTTCACCCGGCGGCCCAGGCGAACCCGGTTGCCGGCGCGCCCGCTCTGGCGGCCGTTGGTCTCCTGGAAGTGCCTGAAGTGCAGGGTCTCCGGCAGGTCACCGGTGAGTTCATAGAAGCGGTATTCCACGCCGTTGTTGGCCCGCAGGATGTGCAGAGGCGGCACGCCCACGCTGAGCAGCGAATGCCGCAGGAACGATTCGCCTCCGGTGATCACGTGGGTCATCTGCACGTCGCGCATCTCGTTGCAGGTCGGACAGTGGGCGGCTTCGAAGCTCACCGCCGACATCGGCTTAAGCGCCGCCTCTTTGGTGCCGCAACGCGAGCAGGCCAGCGAGAGGATCAGTTCCTGGTCGAGTTCGATGACCGCCTCTGGCCCAAGGTCGGCGCGCGCCACATTGAGCAGTTCTTCCAGGGTGCTGGTCTCGGCCCGCAACGGCACTTCGGTGATCTCGCCGTAGGTCCAATGGCTTTCGCAATTCTCGTCCGGCACGTAAGCGGTGGTGTGCATGTAATTATTCAGGCCGTTGAAGTGAACCACCTTGCCGGCATCCACGGGCATGGCGTGGATGAGTTTGAGAGCCTCCTGGGCCTGCATGGCCCCGATGATCGAGGCGATGGTGGGCGTGGTGGGCACTTTGCCCATCAGGATGTTCTGGCGCGCCAGCAGCGGGCAGGAATAGCGCAGGGCCAGGTCGCGGCGCGCCTGTTCGGTGAGGGTGCATTCAAAGCAGGCGCCCTGACCAGGCACGAACACGCGCACCAGCCCGAGCAGTTCCTGGATAGCGCCATCCACCCAGGGTTTGTTAACCCAGTAGGCGAAGCGATTCACCGCCAGCCGGGCCTCGCGGTTGTCCAGGCAGCCGATGATGACATCCATGCGGCGGAAAATGCCCAGGCCGATGGCGGTGGTCACGTCGCCGTGCAGATACTGGACGTTGATCTCCGGGTTGATCTCTTTGGCGCGGGCGGCGGCCAGCATGGCCTTCTCGCGCCCGCTATCGGATTCGCGGAAGAGAATCGAGCGGCTGAGGTTGGCGGCTTCGACATTGTCGAAATCGAGGATGAAAAGATTGCCGATGCCCATCAGGGCCAGGTTCTTGACGACCTCATTGCCCAGCGCGCCGGCCCCGACCACCAGCACTCTGGCAGCCCTGACCTTTTCGCGTTCCCACCAGGAAATGAACTCGAACGTGCCGAGGCGGTCTTTCTTCAGATTCGGGATGCGCAGGGGTTTTTCGCCGGCCACCGGCAGGCGCTGCGGCCCGGCGGGCGCGCTGGCCCTGGCGGCTTTGGGGTGGGCTGGTTCGATCTCGGCGGCCAGGGCGCGCGCTTTCAGCAGACCACGCTCGCTGGGCCGTGAAACGAACCAGCCAACGCCCTGCTGGGCCTCGATGACGCCGGCGTCGGCCAGGATGCGTAGCGCTTCGCGCAGCGAGGAACGGCTGACCTCAAAGTCTTTGATGAGGTCGCGTTCGGGCGGCAGCTGCGCGCCGGTGGTGAATTGCCCGGCGAGGATGGCGGCGGCGAGTTTGCCCGCCACCAGGTCGGGTAGGGATTTGCGGGGGATGGGTTTGATCAGCATGTCCAGGCCAGTGGTCTGTTGGTCAGACCGCCATGCCTGTGACAACGATGGACACGGGGAAGTGTGACGCGCTTGGTACTAAGGTAATCTCAACGAATGGTCAGCAATCAATCCTGCCTGGTTCAATCGGCCGGGGCAAGGGCAGGTTCGCTGCCGTCGTAGCGCAGCAGGGCGGGCCACTTCCGGACCACCCAGGCCACTCCCAGGATGCAGCCGATACCGCCGGAAACCACTGCCGCCACCGGCCCGAAGAACTGCGCCACCGCGCCGGCTTCGAATTCGCCCAGTTGCGGGCCGCCCATGAAGAAGATCTGGTTCACGCTGGTCATGCGGCCGCGCAGGTGGTCGGGGGTCTGCAGCTGACGGATGGTGTTGCGGATGATGGTGCTGACCGAATCGCCTCCGCCCACCAACGCCAGGGCGACGAAGGCCGGGACGAACGCGGTGGCCAGGCCGAAGGCAATGGTTGCAAGGCCGTAGATGACCACCGAACCAAGCAGCACCGGCCCCTGGCGCTTAATCTCGTCCAGCTGCGACATCACGCCGGCCGCCAGCGCCGCGCCCACCGCCTGGGCGGCGCTCAGCCAGCCGTAGCCGATGACGCCCACGTGCAGGATGTCCTTGGCGAAGATGGGCAGCAGAGCGGTGGCCGAGGAGAAGAACGTGGCGATGAAATCGAGGAGCATGCTTGAAATGATGATCGGCTGGCGGACGATGTAGCGAATGCCCTCGGCAATGGCCGATACGCTGACTGGCCTGACCCCGGATTGAGCCTGAGGCACCTGACCGATGGCGAGGATGGCAAAGATCATGGCGAAATACGAAACGCCGTTGAACAGGTAGGTATAGGGCTGGCCGAGGCCCGGGGCGGCGAGAATCCAGCCGGAGAAAACCGGGCCGGCGATGGAGGCGACTGTGAAGGCGATGCTCTGCATGCTGAAGGCATTGGGCAGGTCGCGCGCCGGCACGATGTTGGGAGTGAGCGACTGACGGGCGGGCAGGTCGAAGGCCTGGGCTGCGGCTTCCAGGAAGGTGAGCACGTAGAGATGCCACAACTCCACGCGGCCGGAGAGCGTGAGGAAACCGAGCGCGAAGGCCACCAGCGTCTGAATGCTTTGGGTGATGAGGATGATGCGTCGGCGGTCGAAGGCGTCCGCCACCGCGCCGCCGACGAGGCCGAATGCCATGACGGGCAGCACCCGCACCAGACCGACGTAGCCGAGGTAGATCGGGTCGCTGGTGAGCGTGGCGATGTGCCAGAGCAGGGCGGCGAACTGCATGCGCGAGCCGGCCACCGAGACGGTGAGGCCGCTCCACAGCAGGACGAACCTGCGGTGTTTCAGCGCAGGAGGAATGTGAATTCTGGGCATGGTGGGCGGCGGTTCCTGTGAGGTTGGTGGCGATGGGCGCAGGGGGCTCAGGTGCCCCAGTCGCGCAGGTAGAGGAAATCGTAGCCGAAGGTGCGGTTGGAGAGTTTGGCCACCGGCGGCATGACGCGCTTGTACTGGTTGCGGCGGATGCGCTCGAGTACCTGGCGCACGAAGCCTTCGTCGAACCCTGCGGACAGGCAGTCTTGAACAGAGTAGCGCAGGTCCACCAGACGGTAGAGCAGGCGGTCGGCCTCATCGTAGGTGAAGCCCAATTCGCCTTCGTCGGTCTGGCCGGGCCACAAGTCGGCCGAAGGAGCCTTCTTAAGGATGGCCTCCGGCACGCCCAGGGCGGCGGCTAACTGGCGCACCTGGCACTTGTAGAGGTCCCCCAACGGATTGAGGGCCGCGGCGGCGTCGCCCCATTGGGTGGAATAGCCGAGGAGAATCTCGGTCTTGTTGCTGGTACCGATGACCAGCCCCTTGGTGGCGGCCGAGAAATCGTACAGAACGAGCATGCGCGCCCGCGCCATCACGTTGCCGCGCCGCACCTTCTCGCCTTCCGGGATGACGGCCAGCAGCGGTTCGACCATCTCAGTGATGGGGAAGGTGGCAGACTGCACGCCTAACTGGTCGATGAAGGTCTGGGCGTCTTCGAGTGAGTCCGGGCTGCTCGACTTGTATGGCATGCGTATAGCCAATACATTGTCGGGGCCAAGGGCTTCGGCGGCCAGTACGCAGGACAGGGCCGAATCGACGCCGCCGGACACGCCGACCACCGCCCGCTGGAAACCGGCGCGGGTGACTTCGCTGTGGACAAAGCCGGTGAGGATCACCCGGGCCAGGCCGGTGTGGATGTTCAGTTCGTCCATCAGGGTTCTCTGGCAAGGATGCGGGCGAGTTCGCGCTGCACCAGGTCGGGGCGTTCGTCGCGCAGCAGGGGCAGACGCGCCCGGGTGCGTTCCATTTCCCGCAGGTCGATGGTCGCCAGCGTCAGGGCTTCTTCGTGGTAGGGGCCCTGGGCGAGGAGCGCGCCGGTGGGACCGAAGGCGGATGCGCCGCCCCAGAAGGTCACGCCGTCCTCGAAGCCCACCCGGTTGTTGCTGGCGACGAAGCAGGTGAACAGGCTGGCGTAGGCGGCGCAGACATGTTCCACCCAGTGAGCCGATTCCAGTTTCGGGGCGGCGCTCAGGCCGCGCCCGGGCGAGGCGGAGATGAACAACAGCAGTTCGGCGCCGTCCAGCCATAGCAGGTAGGGCGGGCTGGCGTGCCAAAAATCTTCGCAGATTAGCACGCCGATGCGCCCGAAGCGGGTATCGAAGGCGCGCAGCGAATCGCCAGCCGCCCAGAAGCGGCCCTCGTCAAACATCCCGTAGGTGGGCAGGTAGAGTTTACGGTGCACGTGGGTCAGCGCCCCGCCCGCCAGGTAGGCGGCGGCGATGTAGTGGCGGGAGCGTTCATCCCGGTCCACAAAGCCGACCAGGATGTCGATGTCCTTGCTGGCTTTCAGGAGCGGCGCGAAGGTCGGGTCGTCGGCCTCCGGGCGGGAGACCACGGTTGGGACGAGGTCCTGGAGAATGTAGCCGGTGAGCGAGAGTTCCGGAAAGGCCACCAGGTCGGCGCCTTCCTTCCTGGCCCTGCCGATGTACTCGAGGTGCTTTTCGAGATTGTCAGCCACGACCCCCAGTTTGGTGTCGATCTGTGCCAGAGCCAGCGTGAATTCCATGGCGCTCCTGCCGGTGCTTACGGTTGAAACAAGTATAATTCTATCTGTTTTCTGGGAACTGAGTAGCCCACCGAAAAACCTTATGCAGAGGACTCCGACTTACCCGCGCGGGTCTCTTCGTAAGATGCCTTTGGGCTGCTTTAATGGTTGGCCGCTGTTCCCCTCCGACGGAATTCAAAACTCTTACGGCCAACTGCGCGGACGCATACTTATGGATACCACCTTTACCGGACTCGAAACGGCCATCGCCATCCGGCGGGCCTCCTGGCGCGATCTGGCCGCGGTCAAAGAATTGGAAGCGGCCTGCTTTCCGCAGGATGCTTGGCCGCTGCTGGAGGTGATTGCTGTGCTCACCCTGCCGGGCGTGGTTCGGCTCAAGGCGGTGGAGCGTGGCGAGGTGATCGGCTTCGTGGCTGGCGAAGTGCGCCGCGGTGAGGCTACGGCCTGGATCGCCACCATCTGCGTGCACCCGGGCCAGCGCGGGCGCGGCATAGGCCGGGCGCTGCTGGCGGAATGCGAGCGGCGCATGAAACTGCCGCGCGTGCGCCTGACGGTTCGGGCCAGCAACACGGCAGCCATCGAGATGTACCAGCGGGCGGGTTACACCGAGGTGGGGCGCTGGCCGCGTTATTACCGCGGCGGCGAAGACGGCCTGGTGATGGAGAAATCCAACGGGCGTTGAGCGCGCCCGGCCAGACCTGAGTTTGGCCGGCATTGGTGATTCTTTAAGGGGCGACTTTGGGGCCTTGGAGCCGCGGGAGGTTTCTTAGAACTGGCGTATGTGCTGCCGGATTGCCGCCAGGAAGGCCCGGACGTCGTCCGGGGCCGGGCCTTCGCCGTAGTTCAGATGGCGGCCCTCGGTATCCCACTCGCAAAGCACGGTATAGGCCGAACCATCGAGGCGCTCACCGAGCTCGAGGGTGAAGTAACGGGCGCGCTCCGGGGAGTGGACGGCGGCGACGAAGAATGCCTCGGTGGCGTTCTGCGGCGCGGGCAGGCTGATCAGCCCGATGATCTCCCGCGCTTCCTTGTGAATCTCAACCTGAATCTGCATCCCGGCGGCCTCATCATGCCCGCCTTTTTCCAGGCCGATCTGCCGCCACAGGTAGCGCAGGAATTCCGGTCCTTCCTGCTCGAAGTTGCGCAACATGCTTTCCGGAGCGCGGAAGAACAACGCCGGCAGGGCGAGATGGGCGAAGATGTACGGTTGGGGGCGCGGCTCAGGCATTTGCCCTCCGCACGATGGCGTCCGTCATCTTAGCGACCCGCGCCATTGTCTCCACATCGTGGACGCGCACGATATCCGCGCCGCGGGCGATGGCGACGGCCACGGCCGCGGCTGTGCCTTCGGCGCGCTGGTCGGGCGGCAGGTCGAGGGTGTAGCCGATGAACGATTTGCGTGATGGGCCGACCAGCAGAGGGAAGCCGAGGTCTTTGAACTCGCGGCTCCGGTCGAGCAGTTCCAGATTCTGCTCGACAGTTTTGCCGAAGCCGATGCCGGTATCCAGGATAATGTGCTCATCGGGGATGCCAGCGGAACGGGCGGCAGCGACGCGGGCCAGGAGTTCACGGCGAATGTCGGCGATGAGGTCATCATATTCCACGCCGACATAGCGTCCGCCCAGGCTGGCCTCCAGGCGGGCGTTCTTGGGCTGGCTGCGGTTGTGCATGAGGATGACCGCCGCGCCGCGTCCAGCCGCCAGAGGAGCCATATGTGGGTCGGCCTCCAGCGCCCAGACATCGTTAATCAGGTTGGCGCCCGCGTCCAGCGCGGCGGCGGCGACTTCGGATTTGTAGGTGTCGATGCTGATAGGCAGGTCGAGCTCAGCCCGCACGGCTTGGATGACCGGCAGGACGCGGATGAGTTCCTCGTCGCCGGAGATGGGCGCGGAACCGGGCCGGGTGCTCTCGCCGCCCACATCGAGGATGTCCGCCCCGGCGGCTGCGAAGCGGCGCGCCTGTTCAAGAGCAGCCTGTACAGGGTCGCCGCCCTGCTGAAGGCCATCGCCGGAGAACGAGTCGGGCGTGACGTTTAGGATGCCCATAATGTAGGTGCGCGTCCCCCAGGTAAAAACGCGGTCAGCGAGGGTCAGTGAATCAGGCATCGGCGCCTGCCTGTTGCTGATAGGCGTGTACCCCGGCTGTGTCAATTGTCCCAAGCAGTGTTTGAATGGTCTTGTGAGCGGCCGGGTGAATCAGATCCGGCGCGATCTCAGTCAGCGGCACGAGCACAAACGCGCGTTCGTGCAGGCGCGGATGGGGTATGGTCAGCCCGGGCTCGTCCAGTTGGAGGTCGTCATAGAAGAGGATGTCGATGTCAATTTCACGCGGGCCATTACGGAAGCTGGGCGTGCGGCCGACCCGGCGTTCGATGTTCTTGAGAAAGGCCAGCAGGCCGCGCGGCCTGAACGCGGTACGGGTAGCGAAAACCTGATTGAGGAAGGCGGGCTGGTCGGCGTAGCCCCAGGGCGCGGTCTCATAGATGCTGGATTGGGCGGCGACTCTGACATTGGGCGGCAGGGCGGCGATGGCGGCGGCCAGGTTGGCGGCCCGGTCGCCGAGGTTACTGCCCAGGCCGAGGTAGACGGTGTGCATGGTCATCCCCGATAGTATAAAGCAGGCGGGCGACACCTCCGCTGAAGCCCCGACTCCATGAATAGGGATGAAAGAGGGCGTCTGCTACAATACCGTAATGCCCGATGCGACCTTCAATTTCCCACGCGGCTTCCTGTGGGGCTGCGCCACTTCCTCCCACCAGGTGGAAGGCAACAACACCAACAACAACTGGCACCGCTGGGAACAGCAGGAGGGGCGCATCCTGCATGGCCATAAGTCCGGCCTGGCCAACGATTGGTGGGGCGGCCGGTGGAAGGAAGACTTCGACCGGGCAGCCGAGACCGGCCAGAACGCCCACCGCCTGAGCATCGAGTGGAGTCGTATCCAGCCCGCCCCCGGCCGCTGGGATGAAGGCGCGCTTGATCACTACCGCGAGATGCTGCGCGGGCTGGATGAGCGCGGCCTGCTGCCGCTGGTGACGCTGCATCACTTCACCGACCCGCTGTGGCTGGAGGAGTTGGGCGGCTGGGCCAATCCGGAAATCGTCGGGTTGTTCGCCGCCTACGTCGCCAAAGTCGTCGAGGCGCTCAAGACCTACGCGAAGACGTGGTGCACCATCAATGAGCCCAATGTGGTGGCTTCGCTGGCGTACCTGCTCGGCGACCATCCGCCCGGGGTGCAGGACCTGGGCCAGGCATTTGCGGTGATGGCGAACCAGGTGCGGGCGCACGCCGCCGCCTTCCATGCGATACACAGTATCCAGCCTGAAGCGCGGGTGGGGCCGGTCATCAACTACCGCAGCCTTGTGCCGCGCCGGCCCTGGCTGCCGCTGGACCGGGCGGCCACATGGTTTCAGCGCAGGCTGTACAACGACTTTTTCGTGGATACCCTGCTGACCGGCAGGCTCAACTACCTGTACAAGCGCGCCCCGGCCCCGGAAGTGAAAGGCACGTTGGACTTCCTGGGCATCAATTACTACTCCCGCCAGCAGGTCTTCTTCGACCTGCGCTCACCCAACACGGCTTTCACCAACCAGCGCTTTCGCCCGGAATCGGAACTCAGCCCGGCTGGATTCATCGCCAACGAACCGGAGGGATTATTCGAGGCGCTCAAGTGGGGCTATCGTAAGGGCGTGCCGCTCATCGTCACGGAGAACGGCGTCGAAGACCACACCGACGAACTGCGGCCGCGCTATCTGGTCGAGCACATCCACCAGATGTGGCGGGCGGTGAATTTCAACTACCGCATCAAAGGCTACATCCACTGGACGCTGGTCGATAACTTCGAATGGGACCGCGGCTGGACGCAGCGGTTTGGCCTGTGGGACCTGGACATGGGGACCCAGGCGCGGCGCAAGCGCCGGAGCGCGGATCTCTATGAAGCCATCTGCAAGTCCAATTCACTCTCCTCGGCGATGGTGCGGGAATACGCGCCAGAAGTGTTCGAGAAGTTGTTCCCTGGGTAAACGACGGGCGCTGGACATTCCAATGCCCTAAGGAGTGTGCAGCATGCTGAAAATTGGCGCTGTAGTCTGGGGCGTTCGGGACCTTTCGCGGAGCATTCAGTTCTGGAGCGCGGCTCTGGACTACCGGTTGGCCCGTGAGCCGGATGTTGACTTTGCCATCCTGGTACCCAGGAATGGGGAAGGGATGCAGTTGTCCCTCAACAAAGTAACCTCGCCCAAACCGAGACGGCATCACCTTGACCTGTTCACACATGATCAGGGCGCTGAGGTGGAACGGTTGATTACCCTGGGGGCAACGCGCGTCGATTGGCGCTATGAAGCGCACGCGGATTACGTCGTACTGGCAGACCCTGACGGGAACACCTTCTGCGTGATCCAGATCTAGAAGCGCTTCAGATTCGCGGCGCGGGCAGAAGCGCCCCGCAGTTTGTTGCCGCCCGGCCCTACTTCTTCTCCTCCTCATCGGCCAGTTCGTAAAGCGTCAGTTTCTGCGAGCGCCCCTTCAACTGCACGTTCTCCAGTTTGTTCGCCGGCGCATCCCCCCGCAGGTCTTCAAATACCGACTCCGAAAGGATGATCTGGTTGACTTTCGCAAAGTCCATCAGGCGGGCGGCGGTGTTCACCGCGTTGCCCAGCACGTTGAACTCGCGGCGGCCTTGCCGGTCGCCGATCTCGGCGGCGAAGACCTGCCCCCGGTTGAGCCCGATGTGGGACTCGATCTTGTATTCCTGTTCGCCGATCTTGATGGGTTCGGACTGGTTGACGATCAAACGAATCTCGCGAGCGGCGCGGATGGCGCGCTGGCTGTCGTTGGTGTGGGCGGAAGGTGTGCCAAAGAAGGCCATGATGTCCGGCCCGGCGTGGTGGTAGGTGACCTTCTTCATCACGCCGCCGTGCGTTTCGATCTCGGCGTTGATGACCGAGATGAGACGCGAGAAGCCGTTCACAAGAGCCTCCAGGTCCGCACCCTCCACCTCTTCAAGTTTGTCCGGCAGGCCCAGCAGGTTGATGAACAGGATGGTGGCTTCGGGGAAATCCGGCGGCAGGCCGCGCGCGCTGGCGTTTTCCACCAGCAGGTTGAGCACCGGGCGCGGGATGAAACTCGCCAGCGGCTCGACTTTGTCGATGGCTTCCTGAATGGACGAGATCAGCCCTTCGCGGCTGTTGTCGAACAGCACCATACTGGCCATGCGTTCGGTGGGCATCAGGATGTCGTAATCGCCGAGTTCCTTTTCGCTCAGGTCGTCGTCCACGAGATGGAAGCCGTCATCCACCGGCGTGAGGCGGAACTGTTCTTTGGCGCGTTCGCTGGCCTGCGGCGTAAGGCAGACGAAGCTGGTCTTGCCTTTGCTCTCGGCGTGCTTGGCCTCCAGCACGGACTGCCCCAGCAGGATGTGCTCCATACGGTGGGGCGTGCCCACATCGGCGGAGAGGAACTTGCCCACGTGCAGGCCGATGCGCATGCCGATGGAGAACTCCTCGCCCAGAATTTCGAACTTGGCGAATTTGGCCATGGCGCGCTGCATGCGCAGGCCGGTGCGGATGGCCTGGAGTGTGTCCTGTTCGCGGGCGTCGGCCGGGAACTGCACCAGCATGGCGTCGCCGGTGAATTCAAGCAGGTTCCCGGTGGATTTGCTGATGATCTGGATCATCTCGGAGAAGTAGCTGTTGAGCATGGCGTGCAGCGCCTCGGCGCCCTCTACGCCATGCCGGGCGTTCTTCTCCATCAGCGGGGTGAAACCGGCCAGGTCGGTGAACATCAACGTGCCGGTGTCCCACTTGAAGCGGTTGACCCCCGGCTCCGGCAGGGCGGCCACCACCTGGCGCGGCAAATAGTTGTAGAGGATGCGGTACACGGTGCGCAGGTGGTTGAAGATACGGATCAGGTTGCGCACGGATGGGTTGATCCAGACCTCGGCGTACATTTTGGCCGGGGTCAGGTCGCGCAGGCGGCTCTCTACTGAAATCAGGGGCGAAATCTCTGAACTGATATACTCCATTGGAGTCCTCACCTCTCCGGATGGCAGGTTTCCTTCCTGTAAGACCTTGAAGGTTAATCCATTATAAACAGATAGTCGTCTGGACAGAGCGGTTTTATCCGCTAAAATTGAATTGGAGGAGGGGATTTTCCCTGGAGCAACTGCCGATGAGCGACATGACCGAAACAAGCCAACTGGCTGGGCAACTCAAGCAGTTCGAGTTGTTCAAATCTCTGCCCGATGAGGTGGTGAGCGACCTCAGCCTGCGATTCAAACAGGTGGACCTGGAGAAAGACCAGGTGCTGTTCAACAAGGGCGACGCTGGCGATGCACTCTACATCCTGCGGCGCGGCCGGCTGAAGATGGTGAGCAAGGACAGCGAGGGCAACGAGATGGTGCTCAACCAGGTCGGGCCGGGGGCAGTCATCGGAGAGATGGCGCTCATCGATCGCGAGCCGCGTTCGGCCGGGGTGGTGGCCCTGACGGAAGCCGCCCTGCTGCGTCTGAGCACAGAGGATTTCCTCAACACCCTCTCTGCTCAACCGCTGATGGGCCTGGAGATCTCCCGCAACCTCATCCAGCGCCTGCGCTTCGCCACGACCTATATTGAGAACGCTATCGAGTGGAGCCAGTTGATCGCCAAGGGCGATTACTCGTTCATTGAGTCGGTGGATGAGAGCCGTCTGGGCGACAGCGAGAACGCCTCCGATCAGGAACGCGCCAAACGCTTCCTCGGCACGTTCTTCCAGATGGTGCAGGACATCAAGGCTCGTGAAGAAGAACTGAAAAAGGAGTTGGTGAAGTTGCGGGTGGAGATCGACGAAGCCAAGCGCAAGGCCGACCTGGCGGAGATCACCCAATCCGAGTTCTTCCAGAATCTGCGCAAAAAGAAAAAAGGCGACGAGTAAAGCGGCCCTGGATTGGCCTGAATCCTCGGCACAATCCAAATTTCCTGCCTATGTCGTAGGGGGGCTGCATGCAGCGCCCCTTTTTCCTGTGCGTTTGGCGGATGGGATGACCAGCCCACCCTCCTTGAGGATTATGGAATCGGCCACCAGACCGGGAATCCGTCGAAGCCGGGGTCCTGTGTGGTGAGCAGGTGGAAGCCGCTGCCATCCAGATTGGCGGCGAAGATCTCCGGGTTCCCGTTGAGGTCAGATTGGTAGGCCAGATGCAGACCATTGGCAGACCAGGAAGGGTCGCCGTCGAAGCCGATATTGAATGTCAGCTGGGTCAGGCCGCTGCCGTCGGCGTTTGCCACGTAGATCTCCCAATCGCCGTCGTATTCCGAGCGGAACGCCAGCTGGCGGCCATCCGGCGACCAGACCGGGATGCCTTCATCCGAGAGCATGTCGGTGATCTGTAGTACCCCGCTGCCATCGGCGTTCATCACATAGATGTCGGCGTTGCCGTTGCGCCACGAACGAAAGGCGATGCGCCGGCCATCCGGCGACCATACCGGGTCGCCATCCGCCGCCGGGTTGTCGGTCAGCTGGCGCAATCCGCTCCCGTCGCCGGCCACCGTGTAGATATCGGCGTTGCCGCTGCGGTTGGAGACGAAAGCCAGCAGGCCGCTGAAGGGCGCCCAGACCGGGTGGGTGTCGCCCGCCGGGTCGTTGGTGATGCGCCGCAGGTTGGTGCCGTCGCTGAAGATGGTATAGATCTCCCAGTTGCCGTCCCGGAACGATTCGAAGGCGATGCGCACGCCATCCGGCGCCCAGGCCGGGTTGTTGTCGTTGCTCTCGTCGTCGGTGATGCGCAGCAACTGGCCGCCATCGCGGTGGATGGTGAAGATGTTGAAGTTGCCATCCCGGTTCGAGGCGAAGGCCAGGTAGTTGCCGTTGGGCGCCCAGACCGGCTGCTGGTCATCGCCGGGAGAATTGGTCAGGTTGCGTACTTCGCCGCGTTCCGGCCGCAGCAGGAAGATGTCGTTATCCCCGGTGCGGTTGGAGACAAAAGCGATGTAGCCGGATGGGTTGGGGTAGGGCGTGGGGGTGGGCGTGAAAACGGGCGTCGGCGTGAATGTTTCTGTGGGCGTCAGCGAAGGCGTGAGGGTCTCGCCGTCCAGGATGATGCCCGCGCCGCCGGTAAGACCCCCGCCGGGCAGGGTGCAGGCCGCCAGGACCAGCATGGCCGCCAGGAAGAAGAGTAAACGGGCAAGAGACTTGCGCTTGGCGGCGAGATGTGTCATTGTCACGGCGGCTCTATCCTTGTGGTTGCTGCACGGGTGCGTGGGCACGTTCGGTTCCCAAGAGCCCGACTGCCTTGCAGGCTCAGGATATATAGTACCTTAGTCGTGATGGGTTGAGACAAAGTGTCCTTTCTTCGAGGACTTTGCAAGACTACACGCCAATTACCGTGAATGCAAAAAACCCGCCACGCATATGAAGTAGTCCACCGAAAGTTTTTGGACAAGGGCGCCCTCAAGTTTTGGCCTGTTCGCTCTCAGAGAACCTCCAAGGCTACTTTTAATAGTTGTCTGTTTTGGCGCACTGCGATTTCTAATCACTTACGGCCAACTACATAAACGCTAACCGGGGTTCAAATGCTATAATTGAAACCAGTTTGAGAGCATCGCCATTGGCCTGTTGGATGCTGCGGAAACACATTCGACACTATTTCCGGCATGCGCTCGACCTGATATGTGAGGAGAGTTCGTCTGATGGGTTTGGAACAAACCGCGCCTGCTCCCTGGCGGGAGGTCAGCCCCGGCGACTGGTCGAATTGGAAGTGGCAGCTCGCCAACCGGCTCAATACCGTCGCCGATTTTGACGCCTTCATTGACCTGACGCCCAGCGAAAAGACAGCCCTGTCCGTTCAGGGCCTCTTTCGGGTGGACATCACGCCTTATTTCGCCTCGCTGATCGACCCGCACGACCCCAACTGCCCCATCCGCCGCCAGGTGCTGCCTACTGAGCAGGAACTCCTCCAGGATCCGGCCGTTATGGTCGATTCGCTTAACGAAGAAAGCCATTCGCCGGTTCGCGGCCTGGTGCACCGTTATCCCGATCGAGTGCTGATGCTCGTGACAACCCAGTGCGCCTCCTACTGCCGCTTCTGCACCCGCAGCCGAATTGTGGGCGACCCGCACGAGAATTTCGGCCAGGTTGATTTCGAGGCCCAGATCGACTACATCGAGCGTACACCGCAGATACGGGACGTGCTGCTCTCCGGCGGCGACCCGCTCGTCTTGTCCGACCGGGTGCTGGGCGGCTTGCTGGAACGCCTGAACGCCATTCCCCATGTCGAGATCGTGCGCATCAATACGCGTGTGCCGGTCTTCCTGCCCCAACGGGTGACGGAAGAACTCATTGCGACGCTGCGCCGCTTCCAGCCGATGTGGCTGAATCTGCACATCAACCACCCCAAAGAGCTCACACCCGAACTGGAGGCCGCCATCGCCCGCTTGGCGGATGCCGGCATCGTGCTTGGCTGCCAATCGGTGCTGATGGCCGGGGTCAATGACTGCCCGAACGTGATGTTGGACCTGGTGCACCGGCTTGTGCGCAATCGCGTCCGCCCCTACTACCTGTACCAATGCGATCTGGTGGTGGGGGCGGCGCACTTCCGCACGCCGGTGGCCAAAGGCGTGGAGATCATCGAAGCCTTGCGCGGCCACACTTCGGGGTATACTATTCCCACTTTCGTTGTGGACATGCCGGAAGGCGGCGGCAAGGTGCCTGTGCAGCCCAACTATCTCATCAGCATGAGCGACGAGCGAGTGGTGTTGCGCAATTACGAGGGCTTTATCAGCGCCTATTCCCAGCCCGCCGACTACCGTCCCCACAACCCGGAAGAGTGCGCCCATTGCCGGGCACAGGCCCGGCCCGGAAATCAGCAGGGTGTTTTCGGTCTGTTGCGGGGACGGGCGCGGTCCATCAGACCGGCGGACTGGGAAACCACCCACCGCCGGGAAAGGCCGGACGGGTCTTAGGCCCGCGCCGGCAGCGTTACGAGCGAAAAACCTGATTCGGGAGTGAGGAAAATATGTCGATCATCGTTTCAGTCCATTCCTACCGCGGCGGCACGGGTAAATCGAACACCACCGCCAACCTAGCCACCCTGCTGGCCCAGCGCGGCCTGCGGGTCGGCGTGGTCGATACCGATATCCAGTCCCCCGGCATCCATGCGATCTTCGGGCTGGACGAGGGCGAGTTCAAGCACTCGCTCAACGACTACCTGTGGGGTCTGTGCGGCATCGCCGATGCCAGCTACGATGTCACCGACCGGTTGAAGGAAAAGGTGGACGGCAAGATATTTCTGATCCCCTCCAGCCTGAACCCGGGCGAGATTGCCCGCGTGTTACGGGAAGGCTACGATGTTGGCCTGCTGGATGCCGGCTTTCAGGAGTTGATTCAGGTGCTGGAACTGGACGCGCTGCTGATCGACACCCACCCGGGGCTGAACGAAGAAACCCTGCTTTCCATCGCCATTTCAGACAAAGTCGTCCTGATTCTGCGCCCCGACACCCAGGACTACCTCGGCACCAGCGTCACGGTCGAGGTGGCTCGCAAGCTGGACGTGCATGGCCTGATGCTGGCGGTCAACAAGGTGCCCTCGGTCTTCGATTTTGCGCAAATCCGCAAGACCGTGGCAGAGACCTACAAGACCCCAGTGGCGGCGCTGATGCCGCACTCGGACGACATGATGATCCTGGGCAGCAGCAGTCTGTTCGTGTTCGAGTTCCCCGACAGCGAGGTGACCAAGGCCCTCAACGAACTGGCTGACGCCATCCTGTCCTGAGAGCCGGCAGCCAACCCGCACACGCCCGGCCGCATCGCCCGGCTATGTCCGGCGGCGGGCGTAACCCTGCAGCCATGGGAGCGCCAGTAAGACCATGAAAGCATTTGAAATCTTCAGACTCAAAGGCAAGGAAGGCGCTTTGGTGGCGGCGCTGGGTTTTGCGCTGATGATTAACGCCATGGCGATGCAGATCTCGGGCATCGTTGGCATCAGCGGTTTCCTGAGCGGGGACAATGTGAACCAGATCCTGATCGTGATGGCCGTGGACTACGGCCTCATCATGCTCATCGGTTCGCTCCAGTCGGTGATCATCGACAAGTTCAACCGCGCCACGCTCATCCAGTGGATCACGATGATCTTCGCGTTCTCGTTCATTGTGCTGCGGTTCATGTTCCTGATTAAGGCCCCCAGCTGGCTCAATTACGCCGCCATGTACATTCTCTCGGAGCAGCAGTTCGTGCTGTTCCCGCTGGTGTTCTGGGTGCTGGCGAACGACATTTTCAACATCGCCCAGGCCAAACGTCTGTTCCCGCTCATCTCGGGCTGGAACTTCATCGGTAAACTGCTTGGCATCGGCATTGCGGCTCTCTCGCCGGCCATTTTCCTGCGCCTGGAGATCAAGCCGGAAGAGATTCTGCTGCTGAACGTGGCGGTCTATATGATCGCCTTTATGGTGCTGTTCACCGCCCTGCGGGATGTGGAAATCCGCAAGACGGTCCAGAAGGGCGAGTCTCTCAAAGAGACCCTTTCAGAAGGCTGGGATTTCGTGCGCAACGTGCCGGCCTTCAAGTACCTGATGTATGCCATCCTGGCGCTGACCATAGCCGACACCATCATCGAATTCCGGTTCCTGGTGGTCACCGACCAGGTGTTCATCACTCAGGCGGCCTACCAGACTTTCTTCAGCATCTACCGCCTGGCGCTCACGCTGGCGGCCCTGCTGGTGCAGGCGTTCGTCACCGGCTACCTGATCAAGCAGATGCAGATCAAGAGCACCTTTTATTTCTTCCCGATCGCGGCCGTTGCCGGCGCGACGGGGATGCTGCTGGTGCCCGGTGTGGGCGTGGCCGTAGCGGCCATGGCGGCCGTCAAACTGGTGCGCGATACCGTGCACGAATCGGGGCGGGCTTCCTTCCTTGGCCTGGTGCCGGAAGAACGGCGCGGCCGCGTGAGCACCATGTTCGAGACGTATTTCAACTCGGCCGGGACGATCCTCGGCGCGCTCGTGGCGCTGCTCATCGTCACCCTGGGGGTGCGCAGCGGCGAGGATTTCTCTCTGTACTATTTGGGCATCGCCGCGCTGGCGGGCCTGTTCGCGCTGTGGTCGGCCTTCAACCTATCCCGCCACTACGATACCAGCATGCTCAACTGGCGGCTCAAGCGCCGCCAGCGGCACACGAACGCTTCTCTGCTGGACAAACTCACCGATTGACAACCTGTCCTGTCAGCGATTCAGGAGGATGATGGAATGACCAACCTCGCTTCAGTTTCCGAACAACGGGACGCCCAGGTGCATGCGGGCCGCTTCCTGAGCATCCGCTGGAAGGTGTTGCTTGGCGCCACGGTGCTGTTCAGCCTGGCGTATCTGATTGCGCTGAACGGCTTCACCGGCATCGCTGTGGCGGCCGCCGAGCGCCAGATCCAGGATGACCTGACCCAAACCATGGAAGGCATCGCCGCGAAGGTGGACCTTGACAAATTGCTGGCCCTGGCCGCTACGGGCGAGCCCAACGCTGACGGTTTCTCCGATGACCCGCGCTTCGTGGAGATCCTGGATTTCCTGGATGGCATTCACGCGGCTGAACCAGACGCCTGGCCGTACCTGTACATCCGCGGGGACAAGGAGAACAACATCTTCGCGGTGGTGGACCTGTTGGCGCGTTACGACCCCGACGCGTCCTTTGTGTTCATGGACGACTACACCTCGCGTTCCGGATACATCCTGATCGGGCTTTCCGAGCGCACGTATCGGGCGGTTGACCATCCGATCGTCCAGGATATCAAGAACTACGCCGCCTCGATCGAAGAGACTGCTCCTTGGCTGGCGGAACGATTGTCCGCCTTCGGTGTGTGGTTGACCGAGAGCAATATCCTGCCCTTGCGGGAATTCGGGACGTATGGAGACCAGTTCGGCCGCTGGGCGTCTGGGTACCAGCCGCTCACCAACGCGGCTGGCGAACCGGTGGCGGCCGTGGGGGTGGACTTCCAGGCCGACTATGTGAACACCGTGCGCGAACGCGTCCGCACCGATGTGCGCAATGCCTTCCTGGTTGTCTACCCGATCATGCTCGGCTTGCTGGCGGTCATCACCACCCTGTTCACCCGCCCGCTGCGCGACCTGACCGCGGCCGCCGAGCGCACCGGCGAGGGCGATTACTCGGTGGACTTCAGCGACCTGCGCGACCAGCGCCTGAAGGACGAAATCGGCGTGCTGGCCGGGGTGTTCGAGATCATGGTGGACAAGGTCCACAAGCGCGAGCAATCCCTGAAGCAGCAGGTCGCCCAATTGAAGATCGAGATCGACGAGGTCAAGAAGCAATCCGAAGTGGCCGAGATCGTCGAGTCGGATTTCTTCAAAGACTTGAAGTCGCGCGCTTCCAACCTGCGTACCACGCGCGGCGGTGAAAAAGGCGAGGAAAGCTCCAAGTAGCCGTTAGCGGGATGACACCTTACAGCCTCAAGGCGCCGCTCGTCGTCGTCCATAACTATCTGGAAACGTTTCGGGAGTTCCTGTCGCGCTCAGGGAACCCCGAAACGTTGATGGCGCGCCGTTTCAACGGCGACCAGGCGCTATTCTGGTATGGGCCTGAAAAACTTGTATTCTCTTCCGCCAGGGTGGAGCATGCCGAGCAACTCAGACAGCGTTGGGGTTATGAGGGCACGCGCCTGCTATTCCCTGAAATTCCCAGCCCGTTCCTGAGCCTGGATATCGTCAATTCACCGGAGTTCGTGGCTGAGATCGTCCGGCATGCCGGCGAGCAGCAGGCCATCACGCTCATCCCCTACGCCAGCACCAAGGAACTGTACACGCTGGCGGACACCCTGCGGAGCAAACACGGTCTGACCGTGCACATGCCGGAAAGCCCGCACCGCCAGAACCTGTGGCTCAAGGACTACATCGACACCAAGGCGGGTTTCCGTACATTGGTGCCACAGTGGCTGGAAGTGGAATTGCCTTTGCCGCGCGGCTTCATCACCGACGACCTGGCCGAGGCCGCCCGAATGGTGGCCTGGTTCGAGGCACGCGGCCACGGCTGCGTGGTGAAGGCCAACAAAGGCGGCAGCGGGGTGGGCAATCTCTTCCTGCCCTACAATCAGTTGAAAGGCGCCGCCGATTTCCGCGGCCTGCTGGACGAAAACATCTTCCTGCAGAATGACCTTTCGATCGTCGAGCAGCTGATCGAAGCGCGCGAACGGCTTTCGCCATCGCTGGAGTATTACGTTCCGCGGCTGGAAGAAGGCGAGCCGAAACTGACCTATCTGAGCATCCAGCACTTCGAAGAGTCCGGCCGGTTTGCCGGGGTGATGATCGCCGGCAAGTTCTACAAGGCGCCCTGGTATCCGGCCTTTGAGGCCATGGGAGCCAAGATCGCCGAGCGTCTGCAGAACTACGGCTATGCCGGTTATTTCGACATCGACGCGGTCGTCGATGACAACGGCCGCGTGTACATCGTGGAGATCAACTCGCGCCGCACCGGCGGAACTTTCGCTCACGATTTCCTCGTGAACAAATTTGGCCCCGGCTATTGCGAACAGGTGGCGGCCTTGAGCCAGAACAAAGCCAGCACCCAGCACACCAGCCTGGCGGCGCTGGAGGAAGCCGTCCGTGACCTGTTGTATCCCATTGGGGGTGAGGAGCGTGGGGTGATCTTCCTGCTGACGTCCACGTTGTTCAAGGGCAGCGTGGGCTACATCGTGCTGGGAGAATCGCTCGAAGAGGTCAAAGACTTGCAGCGCCAGTTGACGGCCGTTCTCTGATCCCAGGGTTCAGATTCTAGGCGCGTAGTTCACCGCCGTGGCGGGCCAGCTGACCCGCCACCTGGGCGGCCAGCCGGGCGTTGTTGCGCAGGAGCGCCAGGTTTGTGTGCAGGCTCTCCCCGCCGGATAATTCGCTCACTTTGCCGAGCAAATACGGCGTCACTTCCTGGCCGCTCTTGCCTTCCTTTTTGGCCTCTTCCAGGGCTTTCTGAATGATGCCTTCCATCTTGTCGTAAGGCAGGGCGACATCGGCGGGCGGCGGGTTCACGACCAGCACGGCGCTTTGGAGCCCAAGCCCCCAGTGGGCGCGGGCGATGCGCGCCACCTGTTCAGGCGTTTCGGCCCGGTGTGTCACCGGCAGACCGCACGAGCGCGAATAGAAGGCCGGGAATTCGCCGGTCTGGTAGCCAACGACGGGAACGCCCAACGTCTCCAGAGCCTCCAGTGTGGCGGGCAGGTCAAGGATGGCCTTGGCCCCGCTGCACACCACCACCAGCGGGCTGCGCGCCAGTTGGGGCAGGTCGGCCGAGACATCGGCGGGCGCGCCGCGGTGCACGCCGCCAATGCCGCCGGTGGCGAAAACCTCGATGCCGGCCTGGGCGGCGACGGCTAGTGTGCCCGCCACGGTGGTGCCGCCGGATTGGCGCAGGGCGATGGCCGGGCCCAGGTCGCGGGCGCTGAGCTTGCGCGGCTCCCGGCCTGCCTCCAGGCTGGTAGGCGTGCCGCTGCTCGTGCCCTTTTCAACGTTTTTCCTGCGCTCGCGGGCCTCGGCGGATTCGCGCGCCAAACGTTCCAGCTGCTGGCCATTAAGGCCCACGCGTACGCGCCCATCCAGCACGGCGATGGTGGCCGGCACGGCATGCAAGCGGTGCACCTCGCCTTCCATCTCTTCTGCCACCTTCTGGTTCTCAGGGTGGGGCAGGCCGTGGGTGATTACGGTGCTTTCGAGGGCCACCACCGGTTTGCCCATTTCCAGGGCGCGCGCCACGGCCGGGTCAACGATGTAGGAGGCAGGCAGCGGCCGCATGATGGTGTGCTCAACTTCCCAACTGGTCGTAGAGCGATTCGAGGGTAAGCTCAGGCACCACCGCGCCCATATGCCGCAAGGTGAGGGCGGCAGCCGCCATTCCCAGCCGCACCGCCTCGTCCACCGAGATGTCATTCAGGCGGGCAAAGGCGACCGCGGCGGTGAGGGCATCTCCGGCGCCGGTGGGGTCGATGATGCGGGTGCGGATGGCCGGGATATGGCCGCTGGCTTCAGAGGTCGCATAGGCCACCCCGAACTCCGCCAGAGTGATGATGGCCATGCCCACGCCGCGCTGCACCAGTTGCTTGGCGGCCTCGACGCCGGCCTGGCTGTCGGCATTGGAGAATTCCGCGCCCAGCAGGATGCCGGCCTCGCGGCTGTTGGGTGTAACGATGGCGAGCTGTTGCAGATGCGGTTTCAGTTTGGGAGCCAGCGAGAAGGAAGTCGGGTCGGCGGCCACTGGCACGCCGTGCTCCTGCGCCAGGGCCAGCGCCGCCGCCAGCGTTTCCGCCGGGGGGTTGGTATCCACAAAGAGCAGGCCGGCGCCGGTAAACAACCCGGCCCGTTCATGGATGTACTCCGGGGTCAGGACTGCGGCGGCGCGCATGTCGTCCAGAGCGAACTGGAGTTCGCCCTGCTGGTTGACGACCGCCAGGTACGAGCCGGTGTTGAAGTCTTTCGTTTCGATGACCTGGCTGGTATTCACGCCAGCCGATTGGGCGTGGCGCACTAACTGGCGGCCGAGCTGGTCGCGCCCGACGGCTGAAAGCAGCGTGACCGGCAGGCCGAGCCGGGCCAGATTCTCAGCGAAGTTGCGGGCTGTCCCGCCGAAGGACGTGCGGATCTCGGCCGGGTTGGATGTGCCGCCCGCCAGGGCCTGTTCAAGGCGGCCGACGAAGTCGATGCTGCATGCGCCCAGCGCCAGAGCCGGGCGTTCGCCCTCCAGGGCAGGATCGAGGTCAGTCATCTGGGCCTGCATTCCGCTTGCGAGGCACGAAATGCACCAGGTGGCGATTCAGGTAATCTGTGACCAGGTCGATCTCTTCGGGAATCTCCTCGCCGCGGTCCTGGTAGACGCCCCAGATGCGCCGGATGCGTTCACGGTAAGCGGCCAGCACGCGGCGCACCAGCCCGCCGGGGTCTTCTTCACGCAGGGCGTGGAACTCGTAATAGACGTTCAACGGAGTCTCGCGAAAGAGGCGCAGCATTTCAAGGTTTCGGCTTTCGCGCAGCACACGGTCGAGCGCCATGGCGTTGCCGCGCGTCTGGTTCTTCACGGATAGATCCCAGGCATCCAGGTGCTGGCGGGCAATGAGGCGGGCCTCATCCGGAAGCACCCAGGTGCCGATGTCGATCCAGTGCAACTGTAGCCCGCGTTCCAGGGCCTTCCGGTTAACCTCTTCATAAAACTGGCGCGTGATCTCATCGCGGCTGATGAATTGCAGCGGCTGGCCGCCGCGTGTAGCCACGGCAGGCGCGTCGTCCCCCTTGTGCCCATCCGTGGCGCTCAGGCTGGGCTGGGTGGCCGCCAGGGCCTGGGTGAGGCGGCCTGTGGTGGGCGCGCGGGTTGGGGCGGCCGCAACGGCCTCGCCGGGGGTCGAGTCGTTGACGTCGGAATCGGGGGCGGGCTGGGTGGCGGCCAGTTCCTCGGCGGCCATGCGCAGGGTTTCTTCATCCTGCTCCTTCTTCTCGCGTTCCGGTTCCTGGGTCTGGGTGAGGAACTCACTCAGGAAGCGGCCGCTGATGAAGGCTTTCAACTGGGATTCGATGAAACTCCCCATCTTGAGGTCAATGGTCCCGCCCGGCGGCTTGGATTGCGGCGGGGATTTGTCCAGTTTGGAGCGAAAGTGCTTGAAGACGGTTTCCCCATAGACGATCTTCTGAATGGCCTCCCGGTCGTAGGTCATCGGGCTTTTGAGGCTGGGTTCTTTCCGGCGGCTGCGCGCCACGCTGTAGAGGATCTGGGCGCCCTGGGCGGTCACGTAGATGCCATCCTTGGTGCGGGTGCGCACGTTCAACGAGACCGTCTGTTCGCGTAGGTCTACCACCGCCCGCAGGCGTTCGAAGCGATCCAGGCGGCGGGCTTTTAGGGTGTCCTGCGGGCCGATCGGGTTGGGTTGACCGGTAGCCTTCTCAAAGAGGGCCACGTTTTCCAGGTGCACCTTTACGCGCCCCGGCCCGCCGATGCGGGAGACCGGCGAATTGCGATTCTCGGGGGCCACGCCGCCGTCTTTGATGGTGATCAGGTCGTATTGGCTGGCGAACACCGCCTGAAGGATGTAGCGTTCTGCCAGGAGGACGTCGTTGAGTTCGAAGACATCGTCCAGGAACGCGGCCGCCACCCGCAGCCCAAACAGGAAGACCAGCACCATCACCAGCACATGGCGCATGATGCTGGCAGAGAACAACGCCACGAAGGGGTAAACGAGCAGGTCGTTGACGATGCTGTGGCTGAATTGAATTGGGTGCGCGTTGAAGGCCGCCCGCGCCCAGATGGTACCCAGGACGAGGGTGAACAGCAATTGCCGGCGCGCCCCGCTGACGGCGCTGGTGCTGAACAGTCCGTTGAAGGCATCGTTCAGCCGCTGGCGCAGCCAGGCGGCGATGCGCGGCAGGTCATTGACAAAGACCTGGAACATGCCCGGCGCGCGAGGTTTTTCAGCCATCTTCGGCCACCTCGTTCTGCGCACCACTGCCGTTCCGAGCCAGGCGCAGCCAGTCTTTGATTTCGTTCAGTTCGGCTTCCACATCGTTCAACTGCGGCAGCAGTTCCGGGCTGGTGCGGATGCTGTCCAACGTGCCCTGCACCAGGAGTTCCAGGGCTTCGTGCAGCGAAGGTTCGGGGATCTCGCTTTCCGGGCGTGGCAGGATGCGGCGGTAGAGCGGGCGGCTGACCAGCGCGGCGAACTGTTCTTCAGCCTGCTGCTGGCCGCGCGATTTCTGGATGGCGCGCTGCTGTTCGATGATGCGCTCTTCGTCCCGGGCGCGCAGCATCCAGGTATTGGGCCAGCGTTCGATCAGGCTCTTCTCCACCGGGTCTTTCGAGAATTGCAGGTTGCCGACGCTTACGGCGATCACATCCAGGCCGCGCTGCAGGAGCAGGAAACGTTCGCGGCTGCTTTGCTTGCGGCCGGTGGGCCTGCCCACTTCGTCGAACACCTCGATGAGGTCCTGCTTGAGGCGGGCGTTGATCTGCTGGACAATGGTTTCCAGGATGGTGCTGCGCTTGTAGGGCTCTGTCTGGCCATCGGCGATCTGCACCGGGAAGGGCGGGAACTCGAACAGTTCGGTGAAGGTGTATTTGCGCAGGTATTCGCGCCACAGGTCGGCGGCCATCTGCACGGGCAGCCAGTCCCAGGCCACCAGCCGGGATTCGGCATCCTGGGGCGCCTGGGGATCAATGCCCTGATGAGCCACCGCCCGCCAGACCGAGTCCTGGCGGTAGCCGAAGCGGGTATTGCCCTCGCCGGGGTTGGCGCGCAGGCGGAAGATGGCCAGTATCTGCGGGATGACTTCGACTCCGTCGCGGGTCATCCCGCTGGTCTGCTTCCGGCGCTCGCGCCAGGCCTCGCGGTCTTCTTCGCTGGCGTCTTTGGCTTCGGGGCCTTCGGGGTCCGGGTCGTCTTCGAGCGGGCCGATGCGGCGCATCTGGATGCGCAGGTCCACCGGGCTGAAGATGAATTCACCGCGCTCGGTGAACACCAGCCCCGGGCCAACCGCCTGGGTGAACGACGACTGGTTGTGCAGTACGGCGGCGCTGGCCGAATCGAGGAGGATGACGCCCGCGCCGCGCTTCTGTTCTTCGGTGGAATTGTCGATGATCTGGCCGTTCTGGATCAGGATGGCCGGCCCCTGGCCTCTGCCGAGGGTATAGAGCAGCCGGTCGATGATCTTGGCGCGCTCCTGTACCGTGCGCACCGGCAGCACGAACTGGCCGAAGAAGGCGATCCATACCACGCTGCCCGCGGCCAGAAAGAAAAGATCCACTCCCAGGGCGACGACGTTGGCATTGACGAGATGCGGCTGGAACAACAGCAGGCCATACAGCGTGAAGATGATGTCTTCGGCCTTGAACGCGCCCAGGCGGGCGGTGTAGTAGATATAGAGCGCGACGCATAGGAAGATGATCCACCCGATGCGCAGGCTGGGGTCGCGCCAATTGAATCGCCTCATGCCTCGATTTTATAACGAAGTCCGCATTCCAGCAAACAAACGCCGCCCTGCGCCTGCGCGGATTTGGAAGTAACGCTACAATACGGGCATGGACGCCCGCCCCAGCATGCCCCCGCTTCTGTTGGTCACCGGCATTGTGCTGACGGAATGGCTGCTGATCGTCGCCGAAATCACCCAGGATTTTCAGTACTACCTGTGGGGCTTCCTGGCCGTGGTGGCTTGGTCGGAGGCTGTGCACGCCCGCAACCCGCGCCTGTATCCCAACCGCCCGTTCCGCATCTTCTTTTTCTCCATGGCGTTTCTGGGGCTGCTGGCTTTCAACAAGGCCATCGTCTTCGTCCAGCAGGGCGGGTTGCCGGTGCCGTAGCCGGATTGCCCGCACCCGCAGGGTTCCATGCCCGAAACGCTCACGGTTGAATTCCACTGCCACACGCGCGCGTCCCAAGACTGCCTGACGCGGCCGGAGGCCCTGCTGGCGGCCTGCCGGGCGGGGGGCATCGATCGGGTGGCGATCACCGACCACAACACGCTGGCCGGGGCGCTGGCGGCTCAGGCCCTCGAGCCGGGGCGAGTCATCGTGGGCGAGGAGATCATGACCACGCGCGGCGAACTGCTGGCCTTCTTCGTAAGGGATGAGATACCCGCCGGGCTGGAGCCGGAGGAGGCCATCCGCCGCCTGCGCGCCCAGGCGGCCTTCATCAGCGTCTCGCACCCTTTCGACCGTTTCCGCAAAGGCGGGTGGGCGGAAACCGACCTGCTGAAAATTCTCCCCCTGGTGGACGCCATTGAAGTGTTCAACGCCCGCTGTCTTCCGCGCCGGTTCAACGCCGAGGCGGCGGCCTTTGCGGCCGAACACGGCGTGGCGGGCACGGCCGGCTCGGATGCGCACAGCCGGAGGGAAGTCGGCCGGGCGGCCATGCGCCTGCCGGCCTTCGGGGATGCTGAGGGTCTGCGCCAATCGCTGAAGCAGGCATCGTTCACGCCGCGCCATTCCGGGCCGGGGGTGCGCCTGATTTCTCGTTACGCGTCGCTGGCCCGGCGGCTGGGGCTGGCGGCAGGTCCCCGTGAGAGCCTACGGCGGTAGAATGAAGCCGAACGACCAGATATACGGAGGAGGAGACCATGCGAGCCCACCATTTGCTCCCCATCGCCCTGGCGATCATCATGATCGACCTGGCTCTGGCGGCCTGTGCCGGACCGGCGGGTAGCGTTGCATCGCCAGATGCCGTTCCTCAGACGGAAACCGCCGACATCCCTCCCCTCGTCGGGGAAGCAGGCCAGGCAGGCATTGCCCTGCAAGTGGCCGGGCCCAGCGTGGAGTTCCGGCTCCAGGGAGGCGCGGAATTTGCACCCGCTGAAGAGGGGCAGATGCTCGCCGCTGGCGCCGAAGTGCGCACCGGAAGCGAAACGCATGCCTTCTTGAGGCTGTCATCGGATGATGTGCTGATTCTGGGGCCGCAATCCACGCTGGCCGTTGTGGCCCTGCCGCCCTCTGAGGGTGGGGAAGACGCTTTCCAATTCTCGCTCATCAGCGGGCAGGCGATAGTTTCCCAGGGTTCGCCGGGGGAAGTGATCATCGAGGTGCAAGATTCCGGAGGCGGATTCTTGGTTCATCTTCCGGTGGGGGGAGAAGGCGCTCGCCTGGCGGAGGTATCCGCGAACGGCGGAGGAGAGCCTTCGGCGGCCTGCCTTGCGGGGGTGTGCGTCATCGAAGTGGACGGACATGAGAGCCTCATTCCTCCCGGAGAGTCCGTCACGATCGTCGCCGATGAGGAGAGCGCGGCTCGAAGGGCCACATTCAAATGGAGCCGGGACAATGGATCTGTGGTCACCGCGCTGGCCGCGGCGGGAATCGAGCCAGGGCTATTCGAGAACCTCGTGTTGGATGCGCACTCCGATGGGAGCGCGGAAGTCGCGTTCGCCACAGTTCACAGGCTTGAAGGCGCGCCGCAGGCCGAAGACGGATTGCAACTTCATCCCGCCACAGACGGCGAGGTGCTGGCGAGCGGGCATTCGCTCCACACGGATGAAGATTCCCGGGCAGCCCTGCACCTGCAAGACGGAGCGGTGCTGGACATTCGCGAGCATTCCACCGTGCACTTCGGAGGAAGCGCCGGGCGCGAGGAAGATGACGATGTCCACATCGCGTTGGAATCCGGTGAGTTCTATCTCATTCACACCAACCAGGCCGACCCGGAGCATGAGTGGGTGATCGAAATACCGGGCGGCGCGGAGATCCACATCAAGCCGGACGAAGACCGCCAGGTAGGTGTACACGTCTCCTATGATTCGGCGAACGATGACTTGCAGGTGACGGTCCTGGCCGGGGAGGCCCAAATCCAAATCGGTGATGAAACCGCCGACCTGACTTTGAGGAAGCGGACGGAAGTGAAGGACAGCCATGACCGCTACGCCAATATTGAGACCAACATGACTGTTAGCGGCGTTGATGAAGATGAATACGAGAACTGGGAAGATGCCCTGATGTTCTCGGATGTGTCCACGGACGCGTTTGATCTCGAATCGAATGATTGAGGGTGAGGCTGCACCCGGCCGGGTGCTAATGCAGTAGAATACCGCCAACCACGGCGCGGTGGCGGAACTGGCAGACGCAGGGGACTTAAAATCCTCCGGGCTTCGGCCCTTGTGGGTTCGATTCCCACCCGCGCCACAGGCACGAAGGAGGTCCTCATGGCTTACCAACCACCCTCAAGACCTGGTCTCGCCCCCGCCGTGCAGGCGGTGCTGGCGACCTCGCTGGTGCTGGTGCTTCTGGCCGGAGTGCAGTTGTTCATCCTCACCGACCAGACCGACAGATACTTCGCCTGGACCATCGCCTCGCCGCTCACGGCGGCCTTCTTGGGCGCGGCCTACTGGGGAACCATCCCGGCATTCCTTGCCCTATGGACGCAACGCGGCCTGCGCTGGCAGAACGCCCGGCACGGCGCTGCGGGCGTGGTCGTGTTCGGCGGCTTCACCCTGCTGGCTACGCTAGTGCATGTAGACAAGTTCCACATGGATTCCGTAACCGGGTGGGTGTGGCTGGCGGTTTACCTCGTTGTTCCGGTGGCTGGCCTCGTAGTCGCCATTTCCCAGAATCGCGCTCAGAAGGGTCAGCCGGAGTCACCGGTCGCGCCGATGGCCGGTTGGGCCCGGGCGGCGTCCATTGTTTTCGGTGTCGTCGTCCTGGCTTTTGGCGCAGGATTGTTCGCGTTCCCGGACGGCGCAGGCGCGGCCTGGCCGTGGGGGCTCACGCCACTTACGGCGCGCGCCATCGCCGTCTGGCTGCTGGGATTGGGAACCGTACAGTCGCTGGCGGCACAGGACGGGGACTGGAACAACGCCCAGTTCCTGACCGCCACGATGTTCGTGCTGGGGTTCCTGCAATTCGCCGCGCTGGCCCGCTATCCCGCGGAGATGACCTGGGGTCCAGGCGGATGGGCCTATGTGGCCGGTCTTGTCTTCATGACCTTCATGGGGGCATACGGGTTCGCCGCCGCCCGCCGCGCCAACCGCTGACGGACCATTTCTACCCGACGCGCCATACCAGAATGAAAACCAGCGTAAACAAACTGCTGACCAGCAACTGCCGCAGCCCGATCTGGGTCGGCCGCAACCCGGTTGCGGGCCGAAGAACACCATAAACTGTCTCGACGAATTGCAGCAAATAGGGCAGCCACAAAGCATCCGGGAAACCCGCCCGCAGGCTCAGTCCGGCGGCCAGCAGCAGATTGAAACCGGTGTAACCCACCGCCCGGCGGCCGGCGCGCTTGGCTCCCGTGTTCTCCGGCGTTTCCTGCGCGGCGCGCTGCTCCAGCCGCATGAAGGCATGCACGATGGATGCGGCCGATTGCAGCCAGGCCAGCAGCCACAGCCACCAGCCGAGGGGCGCAGGTTCGCCCAAGCCCACCCAATAGGCCGCCGGCGCGGCCAGCGCCAGCGCGCCGCTGGCGAAAAGGTCCACACCCACCTGGCGGCGTTCCTGCCGGCGGCTCACCAGCCACAAATGCCACGCAAAGACAATCGTCCCCGGCAGAGCCAGGGCGGTCAGATAGCCGTGCCCGAGCGCTGCCAGCCAGGCCAGCGCGGCAAGGGCTGCCAGCCCATAGACGGCGCTCCACAGCCAGGCCGCGGGCAGGTCCTGCCGCGCCCGGCGGCCGGAGTATATCTTTACAAGGATGGAAACCGGCTGGCGCAGGAGAAAAGCCGTCAGCGCGCCGGCCAGCAGAACCCATGAGGCGGGCAGGAAGCGGCCCGCCAGGAAACAGCCGATGAGCAGCGGGCTGAAGAGGAACACCCATGCGCCGTGGTCTGAGGGCAGGGCGATGTTGCGGCGGAAGAGGGTTTTCAGGGCCATGGTCGTATCTTACCTGAATATCCGCCACGCCCGTTAACGACAAAGCAGCCGGGGTGCGGCTGCCTCGTCGTTGGGGGAAGGAGGAGGATTATTCTATGGCGGCAGTAAGCGCCAGCTGGTTCTTGAGGTTATCGGCCATCATTGCCCGCAATAAATCCAACGCCTGGATGACGCGCCTGTCGCCCAGGCTGTAAAACACCGCCGGCCCGTCGCGGCGGGCGCTCACCATGCCGCGCTCGCGTAGCACTTTGAGGTGGCGTGAAATGGTCGGCTGCGGAATGTCCAGTTGCTCGGCCAGGTCGGTGACCTTGAGCGGCCCTTCGGAAAGGGTGTAGAGAATCAACAGGCGATTGGTATCGGAGAGCGCGCTGCAGAATTCGGCATGCAGGCGGATGATCTCATCTTTCTGATAGTTCGGCACAATTCACTCCAGCAGTCAGTTGCATATGCGCTTATGTGAATAGATTGTAAAGGGAAGCGGCGTATTGCTGGAGGGTTGTGTGTCCCAAATACGGCGGGACATTCGTCCCGGCGGTTCAGCTTTCATAGACGATACGCCCGTCGACCATCGTGAGGGCAGGCCGCAGGCCGGCCAATTGTTCCGGGGGCGTCGCCAGGGTGTCGCCCGGCAGGAGGACCAGGTCGGCCAGATAGCCGGGTTTGAGCATGCCTTTGCGGTCTTCCTGGAACTCGGCATAGGCGGCCGCGCGCGTATAGCCATTCAGGGCTTCCGCCAACATCAGGCACTGCTCCGGCTGCCCGGCCGCCCAGGCGCGCCGGTTCAGGGCGCTGGCGATGCCCTGGAGCGGGTCCTGGGAGACCACCGGCCAGTCGCTGCCGAAGGCCAGGCGCGCCCCGGCCTGCTGCAATGTGCGCCAGGCGAAGGAGAACGGCCAGCGTTCCGGACCGACCCGCGCCGGCCAGATGTCCCAGCCGTCGGCGCGCTCCGGGGCGTGCAGCGGTTGCATTGAGGCGATAACGCCCAACTCAGCGAAGCGTGGAACGTCATCCGGATGGACGACCTCAATGTGTTCGACCCGGTGGCGGCGGTCGCGCGGGCCGTTGGCGCTGGCCACAGCCTCGTACGCGTCCAGCGTGCGCCGCACGGCGGCATCGCCAATGGCATGCACGAAGATCTGCAGGCCAAGCCGGTCGGCTTCCTGGGCCATGCGGGTGAAGTGCTCGGCGCTGAAGTTGGCATCGCCGCGGGTGGACCGGTCGGCGTAGTCTTCCAGCATCAGGGCGGTGTAACTTTCGATCACGCCGTCCATGAAGAACTTGACCGCGCCGGCGCGCAGCCAATCGCCGCTGTATTGCCGGGCGAGGTCGGCGGCTTCCTGCAGGGCTTCCGCGGGCGCCTCCGGCCGGACGCTGTACGGCAGGTAGACGCGCAGGCTGAGTTCGCCGTTTTCCAGCAGGGACCGGTAGCGCGCCATCTGGACGGCATCGCCATCCATGTTGTGGATGCTGGTAATGCCCAGGGCGGCGGCCTGCGCCAGACCTTTCTTCAGCAGGCGGTCTATCGCCGCGTCGTCCGGGGTGGGGATCAGGTCGAGAATCGGGCGGTAGGCGCCGCCTTCGCGCAGTTCGCCGCTGGTCGTGCCGTCAGCGGCCATGACAACCTCGCTGTTGGGGCTGCCCGAGCCGCCGTGCAGCAAGCCGCCGCGCTTGAGCGCGGCTGTGTTGGCCCAGGCGGTGTGCACATCGTAGGCCATCAGGATGAGCGGTTTATCCGGCAGGAGGGCATCCAGGAACTGGCGGGTGAGCGGTTGGCGGCCGGGCAGGATGTTGTAGCGCAGCCCATGCCCGACGACCCATTCCTTTTCCAGGTAACGTTCGGTGTAAACCCGGATGGCGCGCCCCAGCGATTCGCCGTCGAAGGCCGAGTTGAGCAGCAGGTCCTCAAGAGTAAGCGAGCCGGTCAGCAGGTGGAAGTGGCTGTCGATCAGGCCGGGCAGCAGGGTGCCGTGCTGGCCGTCGATGCGGCGGGTGGCCGCCCCGCTAAAGGCGCTTGCCTCTTCCAACGAACCAACGAATAGGATCTGGCCGCCCTGCACGGCGACGGCCTCGGCCGTCGCGCGCTCAGGGTCTTGCGTAGTCACATTTACGTTTTCAAACAGGATATCGGCGCTGGGTGGCACGCTTGCTCCCGAAGCAGAGTGGCGGGTTGACGGTCATGCATTTTAGCATGCCGGAGTGAATAGAGTTCCTGCTACTTTGTCTCTTTTGGCGTACGGATCCTCTACGGCTTGCGGCGAAAGAACTGCAATTGCATGGCCGATTCGGCAGTTAATTGACGTCAATATTGACTTTTCAGCCGGGTTTCGACTATACTGAATCCTATCAAAGGAGAGTGGCCTTGACAAGGTTGGACCAGACCGACCGCGAGATCATCTGGCTCTTGAACCAGGATGCACGGCTGTCCAGCGCCGAGATCGGCCGGCGGCTGGAACTCCCCGAACGCACCGTTCGCAACCGCATCAACCGCCTGCTCAGGGACGAGATCATCAAACCGGTCGGCGTCCTCAACCCGGCCAAGTTCGGGTATCACCTGGCGGTCGATATTTTCTGCGAATTGGAGATGGGCGCTCAGAAACAGGTCATCGAGGCTGTACTGCCGATGCGCGAGGTGACCTACCTGGCGTATTCGACCGGTGACCAGGACTTGAGTATCCAGGCCATCTTCACCGACAGCGACGAAATGCACGATTTCATCACCCGGCGGCTGCACACCATCCCCGGCATCCGGCGCACGCGCACGGTACTCGTGCCGCGTATTGTGAAAGAAACCTACGAATGGCGGCCACCGGATGAGGCATTTGCCGGCGGCCACCGGGCAGGCCTGGATTGACGCTTCGTTTCTGGATGTGGAGGAACCGTTGAAATCAAACGCCGTTGAACTGGCGGATATCGTCAAGCAGTTTCCCAACCCGGCGGGCGGAATCGTCAACGCCGTCGACCACGTCAGTTTCCAGGTCAGAGACGGCGAGTTCTTCTCCCTGCTCGGCCCGTCCGGCTGCGGCAAGACCACCACGCTGCGCATGATCGCCGGCTTCGAGTACCCCACCCAGGGGCGCATCCTGCTGCATGGCAAGGATATCGGCCAGACCCCGCCGCACCAGCGCAACGTCAACACCGTCTTCCAGCATTACGCCCTCTTCCCGCACATGACCGTCGGCCAGAACGTGGGCTTTGGCCTGGAAATGAAAAGCATGACCAGGGCGGAGATCGACCGCCGGGTGGGCGAAGCCCTGGATATGGTGCGCCTCGCCGGCCTGGAGAAACGCCGTCCCAGCCAGCTTTCGGGCGGCCAGCAGCAGCGCGTGGCCGTCGCCCGCGCCCTCATCAACCGTCCTGAAGTGCTCTTGCTGGACGAGCCCCTGGGGGCGCTCGACCTGAAACTGCGCAAGGAAATGCAGCTGGAACTCAAGACCTTGCAACGCGAGGTCGGTATTACGTTCATCTACGTCACGCACGACCAGGAAGAGGCCATGACGATGAGCGACCGCATCATGGTCATGAATCACGGCAAGGCGCTGCAACTGGGTTCCCCGGCCGAAGTGTATGAGCGCCCTAACTCGCGCTATGTGGCCGATTTTATCGGCGAGACGAACTTCATTGATGGGGTGCTGAAGACGCCCGGCGGCGGAACGGCGGTGGAAGTGGAGTGCGCCGGCGGACTGAGCGTACAGGCTGTGGGCGGGGCGGGCCTGCCGGCCGGCGCGGCCGTCACGGTGGCGGTGCGGCCGGAACGCATCGCCATCAATCGCGGCTTCGATAACATGAACTGCTTCGCCGGGCAGGTGACCGACCTGGTCTACATTGGCACGGACACGTACTACACGGTGCGGCTGGAGGGCGGGCAGGCGCTGCGGGTGCGCGAGCAGAACGCCGACCCCACCGAGCGGGTGCTGGCGAACGTGGGCGACAAGGTGCAGGTCACCCTCAAGGCCGAGTCGGCCGTGGTGCTGGTGGAATGAAATGATCGGTCGGACGAAGTCGCGGCTCCAGTTGTTCCTGCTGATGCTCCCCGGCACGGCCTGGCTGTGGCTGTTTTTCAACCTGCCGCTGGTTATCGTCCTCTTCATCAGTTTTGTGGAGCGCGGCCGAGCCGGCGGCATCAAAATGCCGCCGGTCTATTCGCTTGCCAGCTATCAACAGTTCTTCGACCCGCTCTACCTGGGAATCTTCGGCCATTCCGTGCGCATTGCCGCGGTCGTCACGTTCTGGTGCCTGCTGGTCAGTTACCCGCTGGCGTTCTATATCGCCAGGCGGGACGAACGCCTGCGCAACACCCTCATCCTGCTGGTAATGATCCCGTTCTGGACGAACTTCCTGGTGCGCACGTATGCGCTCAAGCAAGTGCTTGGCGCGGACGGCCTGCTGAATTTTGGGCTGCAGACGCTGCGGCTGATCCCCCAGCCGCTTGACCTGCTGTTCAACGAAACAGCGGTCGTCATCGGACTGATCTACGGCTACCTGCCGTTTGCGGTGCTGCCGTTGTACGCCTCGATCGAGAAGTTCGATTTCGCTCTGATGGAAGCCGCCGCTGACCTGGGGGCTGGCCCGGCGCGGGCGTTCTGGCGCGTGATGCTGCCGCAGACCCTGCCGGGCGTGGTGGCCGCCTTCGTGCTGGTGTTCGTGCCGGTGGTGGGCGCCTTCATCACGCCGGACATCATGGGTGGCGGCAAGGTGGAGATGATCGGAACGCTCATCAACCGTCAGTTCGGCGTGGCGCGCAACTGGCCGTTTGGTTCAGCTATTTCGCTCGTCCTGATGCTCCTGGTGCTGGTTGGCGTGATCCTCTATTTTCGCTCCGGCGAAGAAGATCGGCGGGCGCTATGACCCAGGCGCTGACTTCGTTGGGCAAAGGACGGCCGCGCCTGGGCGTGCGTCTGGGGAAAGCGGCCCTGGGTTCAAACGCCGCGCTGGTGTTTCTCTTCCTCTACCTGCCGGTTATCATCCTCATCCTCTACTCCTTCAACAACACCCGCTCGGTGGCGGTGTTCACCGGCTTCAGCGCGGAGTGGTATCTCAAACTTGCAGGCAACGATGAACTGCTGGACGCAGCCCGCAACAGCCTGATCGTCGGCACGCTGGCCACCGCCGCCTCGACGGTCATCGGCACTATGCTGGCTCTGGCGATGGATCGCTTCCGCTTTCGCGGGCGCAAGGTCGTGGATGCCAACCTGTACCTGCCCATCGTCATCCCCGAGATCGTGATGGGCATTTCGCTGCTCTTGTTCTTCAACCAGGCGCTCTTCCCGTTCCTGCACACCTGGTTAGGCCTACGTTTGAGCACCGGCCTGGGGACCATCACGGTATCCCATATCGCCTTCGATGTCCCGTTCGTTTATGTCATCGTGCGCGCCCGTCTGGCCGATTTCGACCGTACGCTGGAAGAGGCCGCCCAGGACCTGGGCGCGAACGGCTGGCGCACCTTCCGGCGCGTCACCCTGCCGCTGCTCATGCCCGGCATCCTGGGGGGCGCACTGATGGCCTTCACCCTCTCGCTGGATGACTACCTGATCACAGCCTTCACCAAGGGCGTGCAGTCCCAGACCATGCCGTTGTACATCTACAGTCTGGTGCGGCGCGGCGTCACCCCGGAAATTAACGCCCTTTCCACGGTTTTGCTGGCCGGTTCGATGGCCCTGGTGGGGCTTTCGTTGGCCGCCCAGAGCGGGGTGGAGGTCTACACGCGCAGCATGGGTCTGGGCGCGCGCCTGGGGATCGCCCTCTCCGGCCTCACCCATCTGGCGGCCGGCCCCGCGCCTGCGTTCTGGTTCGCCGTTTATGCCCTCATGACAGCCCTTCCGCTGTATGGTTCCCGGCGGGCGTGGCGGGCGTGGTACGCCGAATGGCAGGCCGCCAACCCGGCCGGGCGCGCCCTGGGCCTGGCAACCGTGTTGACCGTGGCGGCGGCAGTGCTCGTGTCGCTGCGTATATTCATCATTGGCTGATCCCTGGATGAAAGGCAGGTGATGTGTAGCGCCCGGTTGTAGTGCTTTCCAGACCCACCAAATCACCCTGGAGGATGAGAAATGAAGAAGCTCTTTACCCTGCTGTTTGTTCTGTCCATGTTGCTTTCCGCCTGCGGCTCGCCAAGCACACCGGTCGCTCCGCCGGTCGATGCCGGGGGAGACACGGGCGGTGAGCCGGTCGCGGAACTGCCCGAATACTGCGGCGACCCGGCCCAGCTCTCCGCCGAACTGCTGCTCTATACCTGGGTGGAGTACATTGACCCGGAACTGAAGGACCGCTTTGAAGTGGACTGTGGCGTCAAGGTCATCGAGACCAACTTCGACTCCAACGAAACCCTGCTGGCGACGCTCCAGGCCGGCGGTACGGGCTACGACGTCATCGTGCCTTCCGATTACATGGTGCAGATCATGATCGATGAGGGCATGCTGCAGGAACTCGATTTCAGTCTGATTCCCAACATCGCCAACATGAACCCGCAGAACGTCAACCAATACTTTGACCCGGAACAGAAATACACCGTACCGTACTTCTTTGGCACTTCCGGCTTCGCGGTGGACACCAACGTCATCGCCGAGCCGGTGGCTTCGTGGTCGATGGTTTTCGAACCCGACCCGGCCTGGTGCGGCAAGATCAGCATGCTCGACGACCAGCGCGAGACCTTGGGCGCGGCCCTGATGTATCTCGGTTACGGCATCAACGACACCGACCCGGCCCACCTGGAAGAGGCCAAGAACCTGCTCATCGCACAGTCCGAGTGCGTCAAGGCCTACGACAGCCAGACCAACGATGACCTGATCATTCAGGGCGAGACCGTCATCGGCCACATGTGGACCGGAGACGCCATCCTGGCCGGCCTGCCGGATTATGGTGGCCGTGAGGGCATCGTCTACGTCATCCCTGAAGAGGGCTGCACCATCTGGCAGGACAACCTGGCCATCCCGGTTGGCGCGCCGAACACCTACACGGCCCATATCTTCATCAACTTCCTGCACCAGCCGGAAGTGGCTGCCCAGAACGCCGAGTGGGTGGGCTATGGCACGCCCAACGAGGCTGCCAAGGAGTTCATCGATCCTGAGATCCTGGCGGATGAAGGCATCTACCCGCCGCCGGAAGTCGCCGCCCGCCTGCAATGGATCGAGGACGTGGGCGACGCGCTGGAGCTGTACGACCGCATCTGGACCGAATTCAAGGCTGCCGTCGGTTCAGGGAACTAGCAAAAACATCTGCTCAAGATCTGCAGGGGCGGGTTGGGATGCTGCGCATCCTAAACCCGCCCCTACTGAGCGGATCGAGTGGCTCCCGAAATGCACGTTGGTTGTTTTATTGATCAAGTTCGCTTTGATTGACCACATCTGGATACCCTGGAATATTATGCGCTCATTCACGGAAGCCCAGCAATACGCCAGCCGCTGGCTGGAAATCATCCACAAGGAGTCGCTCTCGCCTGATGAAGCCCAGGCGGTGATGCGCGAAACCGTCGAGAACTTTGCCAATCACTTCAATCGTGGTTTCCTCGAATTCCGCAAATCTGTGGAAGGCGGCGGCGAAAGCGCCGCCGTCGAATGGACAGGCAACGGTGCGCTCATCCGCGACACCACCGGCCGCGAATGGATCGACTGCCTGGGTGGCTACGGCCTGCTCAACCTGGGCTGGTCGCACCCCAAAGTCATTGACGCCGTGCGCGCTCAGCTCAACCGCTCGCCGATGCCCAGCCAGGAACTGCTCGACCCGCTGCGCGGTGTGCTGGCGCGCCTGCTGGCGCTGATCACGCCCGGCGACATTCAGTATTTCTTCCTGGCCGCCAGCGGTACGGAGGCCATCGAAGGCGCGCTCAAGGTCGCCAAGCTGTACACCGGCAAGAGCGGCTTCATCGCCGCCACGCGCGGTTTTCATGGCAAGACCCTCGGTTCCCTGAGCCTGATGGGCAAATCGGATTTCCGTCAGCGGGTGATGCCGCTTTATCCAAACATCCAGTGGGTGCCATTCGGCGATGCGGCCGCCATCCAGCAGCGGCTGGAAGTGGCGCACATGGTCGGGCAGGACATCGCCGCCGTGGTGCTGGAACCGATTCAGGGCGAGGCCGGCGCCATCGTGCCGCCCGACGACTACTGGCCGAGGGTGCGCGAACTGTGCACCGAGCACGGCGTGCTGCTCATCGCCGACGAAGTCCAGACCGGCATGGGCCGCACCGGCAGGCTGTTCGGCGTTGACCATTGGGGCGTCGAGCCCGACATCATCTGCATGGCGAAATCGCTGGGCGGCGGTGTGATGCCGGTATCGGCTTTCGGGGCGCGCCCGGAATTGTGGGAAGGGCTGATGAGCCCTAACCCGTTCATGCATACCACCACCACGGGCGGCAATCCGCTGGCCTGCGCGGCGGCCATCGCCGCCATCAGCGTGACACTGGAGGAAGACCTGCCGGGGGTCGCCGCCGACAAAGGCGGCTACTTCATGGGGCGGCTCCAGGAAATGGCGGAAGGCTACCCGATGATCTACGAGCGTATCACTGGGCGCGGCCTGCTGATCGGCCAGCACTTCCACGACACCGAGATTGGCTATCGGGTGGCTGCCGGCCTGTTCAGGCGTGGCGTGCTGGTGGCTGGTACGCTCACCAACGCCAAATCGATCCGCATTGAGCCGCCCATCTACATTACCCAGGAGCAGATGGACACGGTGCTCGACCGGCTGGATGACACACTCAAAGAGATAAAGGCCGGGATGTGAATTAGAACCTATGCCGATTCGCCTGAAGTCTGTACCCCGATGTACTTACTGCTTGCCGGGCGGCCAGCCCGGCGGATGGCGCGCCAGCCGAGCGCAGCTGGGGAAATCCATCTGGCGGCGCAGCCAAACACGTCACCCCATAGGGTGAAGGAGGCATAGTTTAGGATCGAGCGGACCGTTACAAAGTGCACGTTCAAGTTATCCAATCAGAAGTAAATCGACGAGGAGAGATTGTCATGCTGCAAAAAAGCAAAACGCTTGTAATTCTGCTGGCTGTGTGTGCCCTGCTGTTGGCTGCCTGCGGTGGAGGGGCGGCCACGAGCGGTGGCCCGCTCCAGGAGATCGGCCCGGGGGAGGGCCAGGTGGATATCATCGCCTGGGCCGGTTACATCGAGCGCGGCGAAACTGACCCAGGCTACGACTGGGTGACGGATTTCGAGGCTGCTACCGGCTGCACGGTCAACGTGAAGGTCGCCGCCACCTCCGACGAAATGGTGGCCCTGATGAACGAAGGCGGCTTCGACCTGGTGACGGCCTCCGGCGATGCCAGCAACCGCCTGATCTCCGGCGGCAAGGTGCAGGAGATCAACATAGACCTGATTCCTTCCTGGGATTCGGTCGACCCGCGCCTGCAGAGCGCGCCCTGGAACACCGTGGACGGCAAACACTACGGCGTTCCTTATCAATGGGGCTCCAATGTGCTGATGTATCGCACGGACGTGTTCGGCGATAGCCCGCCGACCTCCTGGGACGTGGTCTTCGAAGAGACGACCCTGCCGGATGGCGCCAGCAACGTTGGGCGCGTGCAGGCCTACGACGGCGCTATCTACATTGCCGATGCCGCCCTGTACCTGAAATACCACAACCCGGAACTGGGCATCACCGATCCATACTCGCTCACCCGCGAGCAGTTCAACGCCGCGCTGGACCTGCTGCGCCAGCAGCGCGGGATCATCGGCCGCTACTGGCACGATGCCTTCATTCAGATGGATGACTTCACCAACGAAGGCGTGGCGGCTTCGTCTTCCTGGCCGTTCCAGGTGAACTTCCTGCAGTTCAGCGAAGTGCCGGTTGCCAGCGTGGTGCCGGTCGAAGGCGCCACCGGCTGGTCGGATTCGACGATGATGCACATCGACGCGCCGCACCCGAACTGCGCTTACCTCTGGCTGGAGCACTCGCTCAATCTGCAATTGCAGGGCGACCTGGCGGCATGGTTCGGTTCAGTGCCGGCTGTGCTGGCCGCCTGTGAGGGCAATGAACTGCTCGGCCCGGAAGGCTGCACCATCAACGGCCTGGACGATTTCGACAAGATCTCGTTCTGGCGCACCCCCACCACCACCTGTTCGGACGGCACGGAGAACTGTGTGCCCTATCACGAGTGGGTGACCAACTATATCGCCGTCATCGGCGGCCGTTAATCGGCTTGTGAATCGAAGGGTCCCCCGCGCCCCGCGCGGGGGACCCCGCAGGATTGAGGAGGAACCCATGGACTATAAACTGTGGATTGATGGCAAGTGGACGGGCAGCAAGGGCGGCGGGAAGATGGATGTTACCAATCCGGCCACTGGCGAAACCTTCGCCAGCGTGGTGGATGCCAGCCGCGAGGACGTGGACCGCGCCGTGCAGGCCGCCAAAACCGCCTTCTACGACGGCCGCTGGTCAAAACTCACGCCGTCGGCGCGCTCGCTGGCGCTGCTCAAACTGGCCGACCTTCTGGAGAAGAACACCGCTGAACTGGCGAAGACCGAATCGCTCAACACCGGCAAGCCCTACGAGTTCGTCAGCGTGGGCGCCGATTTCCCTTTCATGATCGATAACGTGCGCTTCTTTGCCGCCGCGGCGCGCGATGTGCATGGCTCGCATGCCGGCGAGTTCATGGCCGGCTTCACCTCGATGTTCCGGCGCGAGCCGGTGGGCGTGGTGGGGCAGATCGCCCCCTGGAATTACCCGCTGATGATGGCGATCTGGAAACTGGGCCCGGCGCTGGCCGCGGGATGCACCGTGGTGCTCAAGCCCGCGCCCGCCACGCCGCTCACCGCCCTGATGCTCGGCGAACTGCTGGCCGAAGCCGGCATCCCGGCCGGGGTGGTCAACGTCGTTTCCGGCGGCAACGAGACCGGGCAGGCGCTGGTGGAACACCCGGATGTGCGCATGGTCAGCCTCACCGGCTCGACCGGCACCGGCAAGAAAGTGATGAAGGCCGCCGCCGACACCCTCAAGCGGGTGCACCTGGAATTGGGCGGCAAAGCCCCGATTCTAGTGTTCGATGACGCCAACCTCGACCTGGTGGTCGAAAAAGTTGTGCTCGGCGCGACCTTCAATACCGGCCAGGACTGCACGGCAGCCACGCGCGTCTATGCGCAGGGCAGGCAGTTTGAAAAGGCCAAAGAGGCGCTCTCCGAAGCCATGAAGGCCGTCAGGGTCGGTGACCCGTTTGAAAGCGGCGTCACTGTCGGGCCGCTGATCTCTGCCGCGCAACGCGAGCGGGTGATGGGCTTTGTCGAGCGGGCGAAGAAAGACGGCGCCACAGTCCTGACGGGCGGCGGCATCCCCGGCGGGATGGATAAGGGCTATTACTTCGAGCCGACGGTGATTTGCGATGTCGACCAGAAGGCCGAGATCATCCAGAGCGAGGTCTTTGGCCCGGTCATCACCATCCAGCCATTCAAGAAGGACGACGAGGCGGTGGCATATGGCAATGACGTGGCTTATGGCCTGGCAGCCTCGCTGTTCACCAAAGACGTCGGCCGGGCCATGCGCGCCGCCGCGGCGTTGGAGTTTGGTACCGTCTGGATCAACGACCACATCCCGCTGACTTCCGAGACGCCGCACGGCGGTTTCAAGCAGTCCGGGTTCGGCAAAGATCTTTCCGCCGAAGCCGTGGGCGATTACCAGATCACCAAGCATGTGATGATATCGCATACCTCGTGAGCGCCACAGGACCCCTCCCCGCAATCCGCTTTGAAAACGTCCACCGCCATTTTGGGGAAGTCAAGGCGGTGGACGGCGTCACGCTGGACGTGATGGATGGCGAGTTCTTCACCTTCCTTGGCCCGTCCGGTTCCGGGAAGACGACCTGCCTGCGTATGGTGGCCGGGTTCGACCGTCCCACCGCCGGGCGCATCTTCCTGCACGGCGACGATGTATCCCAGTTGCCGCCGTATGAGCGCGACGTCAATACCGTCTTTCAGGATTATGCCCTGTTCCCCCACATGACCGTCGGCGAAAACGTGGCCTATGGGTTGACGGTGCGCAAGGCGCCGAAGGAGCAGCGCCAGCGTCGGGTGGAGGAAATGCTTGAGCTGGTGCGCCTGCCGGGGCTGGGCAAACGCAAGCCATCGCAACTTTCCGGCGGGCAACGCCAGCGCGTCGCCCTGGCGCGCGCCCTCATCCTGCGGCCGCGCGTCCTGCTGCTGGATGAGCCGCTGGGCGCGCTGGACCTCAAGCTGCGCCAGGAGATGCAGGTCGAGTTGAAGGCGCTGCAGGAACAGGTCGGCATCACGTTTGTCTACGTGACTCACGACCAGGAGGAAGCCCTGACGATGAGCGACCGGCTGGCGGTGTTCAACCATGGCCGTATCGAACAGATCGGCGCCCCGGCCGATATCTACGAGTCGCCCGCCACCGAGTTTGTCGCCGGATTTGTCGGAATCTCCAACCTGGTGCGCGGCGACATGGCGCGCGCGATTCTCGGCGTTGAGTCGACCTTTTCGGTGCGCCCGGAGAAGATTCACATCCTGGGGCCGGATGCGCCGATTGAAAGCGGCATGGACAGCGTGCGCGGCCGCATTGAAGACGTCATCTATCTGGGCATGTACACGCGCTACGAAGTGGCGCTGGAGGGCGGCAGCCGGTTGACCGTTGCTCAGCAGAACCTTGCCACTTCTTCCATGGACGTGCACACCGCCCGGGGGCGCGAGGTGCGTTTGGTGTGGGAAAAGGTGCACAGCCGCAAACTGGACGGGCCGGCATGAGCGCGACCGCGACCCCCGCCCGCGCCGGCCTTGCCCAGCGACTATCAAACTATCTATATGTGCGCCCCAGGGCCATGCTGGCGTTGTTGCTGGCCTTGCCGCTGTTGTGGTTCCTGGTGGTCTACATCGGTTCGCTGGCGACGCTGATGGTGCAATCCTTCTTCCACCTCGATGATTTCACCGGCCAGGTGGTGCGCCAGTTCAGCCTGAGCAGCTATGCCCAACTCCTCACGCGCGCCAACCTGGATATCATCCAGCGCACGGCTGGCATGGCTGCTGCGGTGACGCTGTCCGCCGCCCTGCTTGGGTTTCCGTTAGCCTACTTCATGGCGCGCTACGCCAGTGGGCGGGCGCGCGCGCTGCTCTACCTTTCGATTACGCTTCCCCTATGGTCTTCGTACCTCGTCAAGGTCTACTCGTGGAAGTTGATCCTGGCGAAGGAGGGCATGGTGAGCTGGCTGATCAACGTGCTGCAACTCAACGCAGCGCTGGATTGGCTGCTCGGCCTGCCGGGCATCGGCGGCCCTTCACTCTCGATCAGTCTGATCGGCATCTACCTCGTCTTTCTGTATGTTTGGCTGCCGTACATGGTCCTGCCGGTTGCGACAGCCCTGGAACGCGTCCCCAAATCGCTGATCGAGGCCAGCGGCGACTTGGGCGGCCGGCCGGGAGTCACCTTCCGGCGCATCATCCTGCCGCTGGCGTTTCCAGGGGTGGTGGCAGGGTCAATCTTCACCTTTTCCCTCACTCTAGGCGACTTCATCGTGCCGTCAGTGATGGGAAATTCCAGTTACTTCATCGGCCAGGCGGTGCTCGCCCACCAAGGCACATCCGGCAATATCCCGCTGGCGGCGGCGATGACCACCATCCCTATGCTCATCATGGGCGCGTATCTTTACGCCGCCCGCCGACTGGGAGCCTTCGATGCGCTCTAAGACACGCGACCCCAACGCTGAACGCGCGCCATGGCTGGTATCGCTTGGCGCGCTGCTTGCGGTGCTATTCATAAACTTTCCAATCTTTATCATCTTCCTGTACGCCTTCACGACCGATGAGCAGACCTTCACCTTCCCGTTGCCGGGGCTCACGCTAAAGTGGTTTGGTGTGGCCTGGGCGCGGGAGGACCTGTGGGCTGCGCTGGGCTTGTCGGTGCGGGTGGCGGCTATCGCGACGGCGGTGGCGCTGGTGCTGGGCACGTTGGCGGCGGCGGCGGTGGCGCGCACCAGATTCTTTGGCCGCGAAGCGATATCCTTCATACTGCTCCTTCCAATCGCTCTGCCCGGCATCGTCACTGGCATCGCGCTGCGCTCGGCGTTGGGCCTGTTCGAGATTCCGTTTTCGTTCTGGACCATCATCGTCGGGCATGCCACGTTTTGCGTGGTCATCGTCTACAACAACGTCGTGGCGCGCTTCCGGCGCACCTCGTGGTCGATTGTGGAGGCTTCGATGGACCTGGGGGCCAACGGCTGGGAGACGTTCAAGCGTATTATCCTGCCCAATATCGCCACCGCGCTGCTGGCCGGCGGCATGCTGGCCTTTGCGCTGTCATTCGACGAGGTCATTGTCACGACCTTTACGGCCGGTCAGCAGGCCACCCTGCCGATTTGGATCTTTTCGCAACTCACGCGCCCGCGCGACCGCCCCGTGACCAATGTCGTCGCGCTGTTCGTGGTGCTCATCATGGCAATTCCCATCCTGCTGGCCTATCGTATCAGCCAGCGCGATGGTGAGGCAGGCCTGAGCCGATAACGCCGGCGTTAAGGAACTATAGCGTTATGCGCTGTTTGTAGAAGTCATTCCTCCCGCCGGGTCATATCTGCGGGAGGTTTTGTTGGGCGCGCTTCGCCATGCGCCGGTTCTGCTGGTCGTGAATCTGGCGCACATGGTCGATCTTTTCCTCGATGGCCGCCGCAAGCCACAGGCGCCCTTTTTCGGCTGTGCCGAGGCTGCCGGCGCCATAGGAGCCGGTGGCGGTGTCGTCCTCCCACGGAGGGTTAGCGACCAGCGCGCCGCCTTCGACCCAGTCCATATAATAGGCGGGTGTGGCGATGAACTCGGTTTCGTCCACAACGCGATCCATCCAGGTCAGGTCGGGGGCCAGGTGCAGCATCAGCGAGGTTTCGAGTTCGCCGGCGTGGCCCATGCCGCCGATCTTGGACTGGCGCAGTTCTTCGAGCGCGGCGACGCCCGCCGGCCCGTTCAGGTACAGCCAGGTGGTGGCGGCGAAAATGTGCGGGTGGCGTTCCCCGGCGTATTTGACCACCGTGGTCAGGAATGAGCAGTTGCCGCCATGCCCGCTGATGAAATAAAAACGGTCGTAGCCGCGCCCGACGAGCGTGTCGAGGATGCCGCCCCAGAAGTCCTCAAAGGCCCGGCCGCCGCAGTTGAGCGTGGCGGCGAACGACCGGCGGTGGGTGCTGACGCCATAAGGCATGGGGGGCAGGGCAATCGCTTCGGCCGGCGCGGCTTTGGCCGCCCCGCGGGCGATGGCATCGATGATGACGGTGTCGACGTTCAGCGCCAGGTGGTAGCCGTGTTGTTCGGTGTGGCCGATGGGGATGAGCAGCACGCGCCCGTCGCCGTGTTCCGGCAGGTCGAGCGCCGGCAGAGGCGTGGCCGGGGACAGGTTGATCTCGCGGCTTCCCAGGTTGAGGGTGAAGCCGGGCGGCACAATGGCGGCGACGCGGGTGAAACCATCCTCCTGCAGGCCAGCCAGCAGGTTGCTCACCATGCGGCTTAACAACTCAGGCGACGTCTCCAGCCCGCTGCCCGCCCAGCCATACGGGATCGACGGCAGCACGCCGATGGGATCATCGGCGGCGAAGGCGGTGTGCAAGTCGGCGGCAGCTGGGGCCGGGCCGAGCGGCAGCGCCAGCGGCGTCTGGCGCGGCAGGGCGGCCACTTCCGGCCAGGTGAGGTGATCGTAACGGAAGGTGGAATGCGCCATGGGCGGAATTATAATTCCCGCACTTCAGCCGCGGAGGCCCCATGTTCGACTTTCCTGATGAACAGATTGCACAGGTGTCCCTTGAACACAATTTCTGGACGTGGTCGGCGCAGGGCAATGTCAACCCCATCCCGGTGACGCGCGCCGAGGGTGTGTATTTCTGGGATGCCCACGGCAAGCGTTACCTTGATTTCAACTCGATGATGATGTGCGTCAACCTGGGCCATGGCGATACCCGCGTCATCGAGGCCATCGTCGAGCAGGCGCGCGCCCTGCCCTTTGCCCACGGCTCCATGGCCACCCGCCCGCTGGCCGAACTCGGCCGCCTGCTCGCCAGCCTGACCCCCGGCGACATGGACCACTTCCTCTACACGCTGGGCGGCGCAGAGGCCAACGAGAACGCCATCAAACTGGCGCGGGCGGTGACCGGCAAACACAAAATTCTCACCCGTTATCGCTCCTACCACGGCGCCACCGCCGGCGCGATGGCCCTCACCGGCGACCCGCGCCGACACGCCTGGGAGCCGAACCTGATGGGCGGCGTGGTGCACTTCCTCGACCCGTACCGCTACCGCTCGACCTTTCACCGGCTCAACCCAGATATCCCGGAGGCTGAGTTTACCCGCGACTACCTCAACCATCTCGAGGAGATCATCACTTACGAAGGGCCGCACACCATCGCCGCGGTGATGGTGGAGAGTGTGACGGGCACCAACGGCATCCTCATCCCGCCGGATGGCTACATGCAGGGCGTGCGCGCCCTGTGCGACGAGTACGGCATCCTGATGATTGCCGATGAAGTGATGGCCGGATTTGGCCGCACCGGCAAATGGTTCGCGGTAGACCATTGGGGCGTGGTGCCGGACCTGATGACGATGGCCAAGGGCCTGACATCATCGTATCTGCCGCTGGGGGCGGTGGGGATGCGCCCGTTCATCGCCGAGCACTTCAAGGAACGCGTTTTTCAGAGCGGCCTGACCTACAGCGGCCACACGCTGACGCTGGCCGCGGCAGTCGCCAACATCCGCGCCATGCAGGAGGACGACGTTGTGGGACAGGCAGCGCGGCGCGGCGTGTTCCTGCGCCAGCAGTTGCTGGACCTGGGGGAGAAGCACCCTTCGATTGGCGAGGTGCGCTCGATTGGCCTGTTCGCCGGGCTGGAACTGGTGAAAGACCGCCAGACGCGCGAGCCGATGTCGCCGTTCAACCAGACGACTGAGCCGATGAAGAAACTGCGCCAATACTGCCTCGACCACGGATTGTTCATCTTCATCCATTGGAATGTCGTGCTCATCGTGCCGCCGCTCATCATCACCGAAGCGCAATTGGCCGAGGGGCTGGCGGTGCTGGATGAGGCGCTCGAAATCGCGGATGCGGAAGTGACGGGGTAAAGGGGAACATGGACGCCGGGTGGAGGGGGATGCGACCTTGCCGTATAATTGCGCCATCCCGCACACGGAAATGAGGAGCCATGCCTGAACCCCTCGTCCTGCTTGAACGCCGCGGCCCGGTGGGGCTGGCGCGCCTGAACCGGCCCGGCAAACTGAACGCCCTCAGCCCGGATATGCTCAGGGCCATCGCCGATTCGCTGGAAGAACTGGATGGCGATGATCAGGTGCGCGCCATTGTCCTGACCGGCAGCGAGAAAGTGTTCGCGGCGGGGGCCGACATCGAAGTGCTCGCCCGGGCCACCCCGCAGGATATCGAAGACATGAACACCCGCCAGTACTGGCGGCGTTTCCAGGCCGTCCGCAAGCCGGTCATCGCCGCGGTGAGCGGTTTCGCCTTCGGCGGCGGCTGCGAACTGGCGTTGCAGTGCGACCTGATCGTCGCCAGCGAGACGGCGCGTTTCGCCCAGCCGGAGATCAAGCTGGGCATCATGCCCGGCGGCGGCGGCACGCAGCGGCTGGCGAAAGTCATCGGCCCCTACAAAGCGATGGAACTGATCCTCACCGGCGAACCCATCACCGCCCGCCAGGCGTATGCGTGGAATCTGGTGAACCGGGTGGTGCCGGTCGAACGTTATCTGGAGGAGGCGCTGGAACTGGCCGCGCTTATCGCTGAGCGCCCGCCGCTGGCGGTAAAGGCTGCCCGCGAGGCGCTGCGCTTTGGGGTCGAGCACACGCTTACTCAGGGGCTGGATGTGGAACGCGCGGCCTTCGTTGACCTGTTCGCTACCGCTGACCAGAAAGAAGGCATGGCGGCGTTCCTCGAAAAGCGGCCGCCGGAGTTCAAGGGAGAGTGAGGCTGTCAATGATATCCCTGCAAGGCGCGTCCCCCATCGCGCAACGGCAACCATGAATATCTCCCCGGAGTCCACCACCCTCGGCATTGTCGGCGCGGGCACGATGGGCAGCGGCATCGCCCTGGCCGCCCTCTACCAGGGCTACCGCGTCATCCTCCAGGATTCGTTCCCCGGCGCGCTCGAAAAGGCGCGGGAGTACATCGAAACGTTCCTGGCAAAAAAGGGGCTCAGTGAGAACGCGGGCAAAGTGACCTATGCGCCGGACCCGGCGGCCCTGGCTCCCGCGGATATCGTCATCGAAGCCATCATCGAAGACCTGGCCGCCAAGCAGGACCTCTTCCGCGCCCTGGATGGCATCTGCCCGCCGCCTGCCATCCTGGCCAGCAACACCAGCACGCTGGCGGTCACTGCCGTCGCCTCCGTCCTGGCCGACCCCGGCCGCGCCGCCGGGATGCATTTCTTCAACCCCGCGCCGCTTCTGCCGCTGGTGGAGGTGGTGCGCGCCGCCCAGTCCCGCGATGATGCAGTGCAGTCTCTGGTCGCGCTGGCAGAGTCCCTGGGCAAGACGCCAGTCGTCACCGGCGACACGCCCGGCTTCATCGTCAACCGGGTGGCGCGGCCCTATTATGGCGAAGCCCTGCGCCTGTTGGGGGAAGGGGCGGCAAGCCTTGAGGCGATTGATCTGCTGGCCGAACAGAGCGCGGGCTTCCGCATGGGCCCGTTCCGGCTGATGGATCTCATCGGCATCGACATCAACGCCACGGCCATGCAGAGCATGTACGAGCAGACCTTCGGTGAGCCGCGCTACCGCCCGCATCCCATCCAAATACAGAAGATGCAGGCCGGCATGCTGGGACGAAAGACCGGCAGGGGTTTCTATGCCTACAGCGAGGAGGGCCAGCGAGAACTGCCGCAGCCGCCCGCGCCGACCTTGCAGGGCGCGGTTTTCATAAGCGAGGGCTCGTGGGCGCCTGGGCTCAAGGAATACCTTGAAGGCATCGGCGTGCAGGCCGATGTGGTCACGCCGCCCGGCATGCCGCCGCAGGCGGCGTTTGTCGCCGCCGGGAGGGATGAGTTTCTGGTCGAGCATATGAACGTATATCTGGCCGGGACGCGGGCCGAACTGCCGGTGTTCGTGCAGTGCGTCGACATGACCCTGGCCGAACTGGCCGCCCAGGCGGATGAGCCGGAACGGTTGGTGGGTTTCGACGGCCTGTTCTTTGCCGGAGGGAAGGCGGTCACACTGGTCGCCAGCCCGGCGTTGGGAGATGAATTCCGCGCCACAGCCGAGGAGACTATCCGGGCCTTGGGGAAGATACCGGTCTGGGTCAGGGATTCGCCCGGCCTGGTCCTGCCGCGCATCGTCTTCCAACTCGTCAACGAGGCCGCATTCGCCGTACTCGAAGGCGTGGCCGATGCCGACACCATCGACCTGGCGATGCGCCTGGGCGTGAACTACCCCAAAGGGCCGCTGGCCTGGGGCAGGGAATTCGGCTACTCGAAAGCCCTGGCCGTCCTCGACCATCTTTACGGCGAATATCGGGAAGACCGCTACCGCGCCTGCGTGCTGCTGCGCCGCTGGGCGCGCCTTGAGAAGCTCGCGTAAGGGCAGTGCGAAAGCCTGCCTTATACCTCTAACACGAAGTCGAACGCACCTGCCAGGCCATCACCTGATTCCGCCATGTCCATCACCAGGCGGGCATCGAAGATCCCATCGCGGGCGTTGGCGGCTTCGTCCGGGAAATACAATTGTGTCGTCAGGATGGGCTGGTTGGGGGCCTGTACCTTGACGTGGATGTGGCGCGTGCGGCCGGGATACACGCCGGGCAGGATGGTTTCCAGCGCATAGCGGCCCTGCTCATCGGCGAACTGATGGCCGCGCAGCGTATAGCCTTCATTGTCGTACACGCCGTCCGAATCACAGTGCCAGAAATCCAACAGCGCGCCGGCCACTGGCTGGCAGCCGGTTGCGAGCACCTGCCCGGTCACCAGCAGTCGCGTGCCGTTCAATCCATTTTCGAGCAGAGATGCCCGCTCCGGACTGCTGGGCGTGAAAAACGGGCCCTCGGTCTGCTCCGGCGTGGGGTCGTCGTCATCGTCGCCGCAGGCCGGCGTTGGCTCCAGAGCAAGCGGCCGAGCGGTTTCGGTGGGCGCGGGTTGCAACAACGACCAGGGCGTGGCGGTGGGGGTCGCGGCCGGTTGGGTCTGGATGCCGAGGGCGCGGGCGCAGGCCGCCAGCCAGGCCGCAAGCGGCGCAAGGGTGAGCACTTTCAGGATCTCGCGGCGGGTGGGGGCGGCAAATTCCGGTCTGTTCATCTTGATCCTCCAATCGTCCATCAGGCCAATTCGTCTCAGATTGTATCCTGCCGGTGTAAAGCGCAGGTAAAATCGCTGCAATTTCCTCCACCCAATCGGAGCCTGCCATGTTCTATACCGCCATAGCCCTCACGGTCGTATCCAATGTTATTTACCACATCTTCCAGAAACTCACGCCGGGCCAGGTCAATCCCATGCTGGCGTTGACGGTCGCGTATCTTGTGGCCGCTGTCATAAGCCTGCTCCTCCTGCCGTTCTTCCCGCTCCAAACCGGTCTGCTGGCCGAACTGCGCCAGGTGAACTGGGCCAGCGTCGGCTTGGGCGCGTCCATCGTCGGCCTGGAACTGGGTTTCCTGCTGGCCTACCGGCTGGGCTGGAACATCAGCCTCGCGGCGCTCATCAGCAATGTCGCGGTAGCCCTTCTGCTCATTCCGGTTGGGCTGCTCCTGTTCAAAGAGCACATCACGCCGCTGAACGCGACCGGCCTGGTGGTGTGCCTCATTGGTTTGCTGCTGGTGAACTGGAAATGAGTCAACAGAGGTGGACGCACATCCCGGCTGCGTGTATAGTTGGATAGTCTTGTCCGAGCGGTAAGGAAAACGATGTTCCGCAATCTGCGCGTCAAAACCGAACCTGTCCGCCATGGCCCCGAACCGGGCAGTATTCCGGTCACGCAATTGATTGGCGATGCCAGCCTGCCGGTTTCCATTCAGGCTATCAATAGCCTGCCGGAGAACGCCAAATTGCGTCTGTACCGCGCGCTGGTACCCATCGAACTGCTGGCCGCTGTGGCTGTCAACCCGCGCACCTGGAAGGATGCCCAGGGCGTGCCCCGGGTCGCCCTGGAAGCCGAAGAAGGCGGCGGCAAGCTGCGCCTGTTCGCCTGGGCCGGGGAAGATCCGGAGGACATCTTCTTTGACCTGGAACTGTCGGACAATGCCTTCAATGGCATCGACCTGAACTTCCTCATCCTCAATGATCCGGCGGCTGAGAAGTTCGGCATCGACCGCGATGAGCAGGGCCGCGCCACCCACTTCGGCGCGGTGCACCGCAACCTGCCAGAGGAGGCCCGTGCCATGCAGGCCGGGCTGGCTCCCGGCCAGGTACGCGCCGGCCTGGCGCTCTCCAGGCAGGTGTTTGCCCGCCTTGAGGCGTTCCTCACCACAATGGCCCACCACGCCTACTACCTTGAGCCGGTCTCGTACGTCTCAGCCTGGGTGTTCGAGCGACGCGGGTTTGCCTACGTGACCGGCCACAAACTGATGGAGCAGATCCATACAGAATTCCAGCCGGGCGGCGCGCTGCAAAAGGCTTTGGATGACAGCACACTGTTCAGAGGTCCTGAGCAGGCTGCCGGAATCCGTGGCCGCGCCTGGGCGATTCACGACGGCATCCTCGCAACGCTCGAGAAACGCTGGGACGGCCTGCGGATGGTCAAGCAGATCGGCCGTCCGGCGGGCGTGAACACCGCCCCGGACGTCCCTTATTAGGAGAATGGCATGGCGAGAATTCCCCACCGCCTGACGCTGGCCGCCGAACTGGAGAACCTGGCGAAATTCCGCGACTTCATCGCCGCGGCCTGTGCGACTGAGGGCGTTGACGCCGACACCGTTTTTGCCCTGCGTCTGGCGGTGGATGAAGCCTGCACCAACGTCATCCAGCACGGCTACGCCGGGATGGACCCGGGTTCGATCATTCTGGAATTGAAATTCGGCCCGGATAAGGCGGTCGTGCATCTTACGGATTTCGGGCGTGCGTTTGAGCCAGCCGAACGGCCGACGCCGGATATCGCCGCGCCGCTGGAGAAGCGCCCGGAGGGAGGCCTGGGGCTGTTCCTAATCTATGAAACGATGGACAATATTGATTACGCCGTCACGCCGGAAGGGAACATCCTGACGTTTACGAAGTATTTGGGGGAATGACGGTGTCCATCTGCCGGGCTGCTTGCCCGGCAATCGCCCTGTGGAAGAATCCATAGGGGTGCAGTATGCTGCACCCCTGCTACTATGGCCGAAACCTACAACCCCCCGCGGGAGGTTGTTTTTGTCAGCCGTCGGCTTGATCTACGCCTCCAGCAGCCTCACGATGCGCGGCAATTCCGCCCGCGCCGCCGCTTCGCCGCGGGCGATGATGTCCGGCAGTTTATCCGTGTCGAACATGCCCAGGGGTTCTTCGAAATCGGGCAGGATGGGAAAGATCTCGGCGTGATGCGCCAGGTTGTAAAAAGCGTAGGTGGCCTTGAGCAGGTTGTTCATATAGATGTTGTTCAACTGCTGCTGCACGGCGGTCATGCTGCGCATACGCCCGCGATTGGAAAGCATGAAGCCCATGGCAATGATGACCTCCGCGCCTTCCTGGATGGCGACATCCACCGGCAGGGGGTCCACGGCGGCGCCATCCACCAGCAGCTGCCCGTTCACCTCCCAGGGCGGGAAGATGAGCGGGATCGCCAGGCTGGCGCGCACGGCATCAAAGAGTGAGCCTTTCTCCAGCACCACCCGTTCCCCCCTCATCAGGTCGGTGGCCACCAGGCGCAGCGGGCGCGCCAGGCCCTCAAAGCGGTATTCGTCGAAGGCGGCATGCAGGCGTTCGTTCATCACCGAGTCGTCCACCAGGCCGCTGCGCTCGTTGAAGCGCAGGGAGCCGTCCTGGGTGGCTTTCAGGTTGCTGGTGTAATCCTTCATGATCTCGCTGGTCCACAGGAACAGCGTTCTTTCCTGCATGGCCTCGGCGGTCACGCCAGCAGCGATCAGGGCGGCGTACATACTGCCGCCGGAGCAGCCCACCACCAGATCGATGGGGATGCCTTCCGCTTCCAGGACCTTCACCAACCCGATGGCGGCGGCGCATTTGATTCCGCCTGAACCGATGACGATGGAGACTTTCTTGGAGTTCACGTGCAGTTCCTTGGCGGGTCAGGCGGCCAGCAACTGCCGCAGGTAGGGGAGTTGCTTTTCCATGGCCTTTTCGCCCACCTCGATGACGTAGGGAATCTTCTCGGTGTCGAACAGGCCCACTTTCTGTTCGAATTCCGGCACCAGCAGCAGCACCTCGGAATGGTGCGCCAGGTTATGGAAGGCGAAATTGGCAGTCAGCAGGTTGTTGCTCATCACGCTGGTGAACTGGAAGACGTAGCGCGCCAGCGTGGACAGGCGCGATTGGTAGGCGGCCTCGAAGCCCATCGCCAGGATGACGTCCGCGCCTTCGCGGATGGCGACGCCCACCGGCAGCGGGTCGGAGAGGTAGCCGTCCACCAGCATGCGGCCGTCAAGCTCCCAGGCCGGGAAGATGAGCGGAATCGCCATGCTGGCGCGGATGGCCGGGAACAGGGCCCCTTGCGAAAGCACGACCATTTCGGCAGTCATGAAATCGGTGGCGGTGATGTAGAGCGGCGTCTTGGCTTCCTCGAATCTGTGACCGCCATATACTTCCTCCAGGCGGCGGTTGACCAGCCGGTCGTCTCGCAGGGAAAAGCGGGCGTCGAATTTGACCAATGCCGGGACCAGCGCCTGCAACAGCGCCCGGCGGTTGGGCCGGGCGGTCAGGTCGCGCGTCCACAGGGCGGCGCTCATCTCGGCGATGGCCTCCACCGGTGTGCCAAGCGCCAGCAGAGCGGCATACAGGCTGCCCCCCGAACAGCCGACATACATATCCACACTGATCCCTTCGCGTTCGAGGACGCGCATCAGGCCCAGGGCCGCGGCGCACTTGACGCTGCCGGAGCCGATGACCAGCGCGATGCGTTTCTTGGATGGCATGGGGCGCTAGCCGCCGTATGAGTCCACGGCCGAACCGCGATCCGGGTAGTGCTTGAGGATGCTGGTGAAGCCGCTCAGGTCGAGCACCTTCTTCACATCCGGGCGGATGCCCGCCAGGCGCAGGTCGCCGCCCCGGCTGCGGGTTTCCTTCACGGCTCCCAGGAGCACACGCAGCCCGGCGCTGGAGGTGTACTCCACGCCGGCCAGGTCGGCCACCAGATTGGTGTGGCCCTCCTCGATCTGCTGGTTTATGGCGGCGGCGAGTTCCGGGGCGGTCAACGCATCGATGCTGCCGGAGACGGCCACGACCGCCACGCTGCCCACCATTTCAACGGATGTTTCCATTATCTTGCTCCTCTCTTCCTGGGTTGCTGGCGATGGCCTTTTCCAATATCAGGCGATTGCCTTCCTGGGGGTGCGATATGTAACGCACCGAATCCATCAGTTCTTCGATCAGGTACAGTCCCAGCCCGCCGATGGGGCGTTCTTCCCAGCCGGCCTGCAGGTCGGGCCTGGGAGCGTCTTTCGGCGCGAAGGGTTGGCCCCAGTCCACGATGGTCAGCCGGGCGGCGCCCGCCTGGCGTTCAAGCCGCAGGCGCACCGGGCCGCCTTCCTGGCCCGCATAACCGTGCTCGATCACGTTGGCGCAGGCTTCGTCCACCGCCAGTTTGAAGGCAAAGCAGGTTTCGTCAGGCAGGCGCATGCGGTTGGCGGCCTGCTCCACAAAGCCGCGCAGGGCAGGCAGGTTCTCCAGCAGAGCCGGGCGCTCAAACTCGTGCGTCTCAGCCTGCTCTTGCAGGTTGCGCCGCAGGGCGATCATGGTAATGTCGTCGTACTGGCTGCGCTCCCCGCTATGCGCCAGCAGACGGTACTCGAGGTCGGTCATCAGACTGAAGGCCGAGGGCCAGACCTGGCGGGCGACGGCCAGCACACGGTTTTCGCTGAAGAACTCGCCGGCGGGGTCGCGGGCGTCGGTCACGCCGTCGGTGAAGGCAAGCAGCATGTCGCCCGGCTTGAGTGTGACCTTCTTCACTTCAAAAGCCAGGTCCGGGAACAGGCCAGCGGCCGGGCCAGTGGGCTCCAGGCGCTGCTTCAACTGGCCGTCGGCGTCCAGGAGCAGGGGGGCTTCATGCCCGGCGTTCACGTAATGTATCGTGTTCTTCCTATCGTCCAGAAGGCCGATGAACATGGTGGCGAACATGTTGGAGCGGCCATGGGTGGTGGCGATGTAGTTGTTTGTGCTGGTGATGATCTTGAGCAGGCGCTCGGCAGGCGATTTCACGGCGCTGTGGTACTCGGCGAACGCGCGCACCAGGCTGCGAAAGAGCACCATGAACAGGGCCGCGCCCACGCCTTTGTCGCATACGTCGGCGATGAGAACGGCCACCAGGTTCGAATCCCCCAGCCGGAAAGAATCGTAGAAGTCGCCGGCCACCTGGCGGGCGGCCCGGAAGCGGGCGGCGATCTCCCAGCCATCCACAGCGGGCAGGTCCTCGGGGAAGAACCCGCTCTGGATGTTGCGGCCGATCTCCAGGTCGCGTTCCACCGCCCCCAGCGCCTTTTCCGTGCTGCCGTACAGCCGGGCGTTCTCAATGGCGCTGGCGATCTGGCTGGCGATGGTGGCCGCCAGGGCGACCTCGGTCTCGCTAAAGACCTGGTCTGGCCGGCGCGCCGGCATGCCGATGGTGCCGATGACCTGGCCGCGCGCCAGCAATGGCACAATCAGGATGCCGGTGGTGCCGCGTTCCTTCATCAGGTCGTGTATCGCCTCGGTCTCGCGCGCCGATTGGGCGTTGCTGACGATGACCGGCCTGCGCGTCCGGATCACCTGCTCGGTGGAGGCGTTACCTTCCAGCGGCAATTCCAACCCGGTGGCGTCTGCCTCGCCTTCCTGATTGCTGGTGAAGGCCACGATGCGCAGCGCCTTGCGGTCGTTGTCCAGCAGGCCGATGCCAGCGTTGCGCACGTCGAAGATGGACGCCATTTCTTTGCACACCGTCTGGAGCATGTTCTCCAGATCGAGCGTGCTGGCCACCGCATCCGCGACGCGGTTGATGGCAGAGAGTTCACTGGCGCGCGCTTCGGCGGCTTCGCGCGCCCGGCGCAGCTCCTGTTCGGTCACGATGCGCTCGGTCATGTCGCGGATGACGCCGCGCGAGCCAGTGATGCGCTCCAGGAAGCGGATGGGCGTGGCAGAGAGTTCCCCGTAGCCGATGCCGCCATCCCGGCCGCGGTAGTTGTACTGGAACGGCTTGACCGGCTGGCCGGTGGCGTACATGTCGCGGAACTGCTCCATCACCCGGCGGATGGAATCGGGCGCGGTGAAGCGCCGGAAGGTCTGACCGATGACCTCTTTGCGTTCGTAGCCGATGGCCTGCAGGAACGCCTTGTTCACATAGGTCAGGCGGCCTTCCGTGTCGGCCTCGAAGAACGGGTCTTCCAGGTTGTCGAGGATGTGGTAATAGGAGGCCTGGGTGTGCTCCAGATTGGCTTCGGCCTGCTTGCGGCGGGAGATGTCGCTGAGGTGCAGGACGCGCCCGACCAGCTGGCCTTCCGGGCCATGCACCGGGTGGACGCGCAGGCCGAGGAACGTCTGGCGCCCGGCGTGTTCCACGGCCAGGTCGCGCTCCTGATAGGCCGCCTGGTCGGCCGGGTTTCCCAGGCCGGGCAGCCGCCGCTCCAGTGCGCTGGCGGGCTTGCCCACCAGGCTGCGGGCCGAATCGTTCAGCAGCATCTCGGCGGCCGGGTTCACGTCCACAATGCTGCCGTGGGCGTCCAGCACGATGACGCCGTCGTTGATGCTGCGGACCACGGCTTCATGGGCGATGCTGATGACTTCCAGCAGGCGGTTGCTGAACAGGCTCCACGAAAACCCCAGGCCGGTGACCACAAAGGCGAACGGCGTCGGGTCGATCGCGCCGACGTCCACGACGCCGCCGATGACCAGCATGTTCACGATCAGCGGCGTGAGCACGCCCACCAGCAGGCCGGGTGCGGCACGGCGGTAACGCTGCGGCTGGCGCAGGATAGCCCGCAGGATCAATCCGACGCCGGACAGCACAAGGATATACGAATACAGGCTGTGGATCGTGAACCAGGTGCTGCGCGCCGTCACCAGGCCGCGCAACCCCAGCGCCTGCACCGGCACGACGCTCTTCCACATCCAGTGGTGCAGGTCATTGGTGAAAACCATCGCCACCGTAAGCACCGGGATCAGCCCAAGCGCCAGCCGGGCGCGCAGGCTCTCGGGCCGCCAGGTCTCCGTGTAATAGGCTGCGAAGGCGAACCAGTACACCGGCACGGCGACGATGCCCAGGTACTTCACCCGCAGCCAGAACTGCTGGGCGGCCAGGTCTGCCATCGACCACTGCAACGCGTCGCAGAACGCCCACCAGGCCCCGGCGAACAGCATCCATGCCAGCGTGCGGCCGGCCTGCTGGTCGCGGCGGCTCCAGGAATAGACCCCCAGGGCGAACAGCGCCATGGCGGCTGCCATCAGGAAGATGGTGACGAGGTTGGTCTCGAAATTCATGGCAGGGATAACTGTTCAGCAGTAAGTAGCCCACCGAAGATCTTTTTGAAAAGCTCGCCGACCTTCCAGCGTGACTCTCCTCGTAAGATGCCTATGGGCTACTTTAATAGTTGGCCGCTGCTCCTCTCCGACGGAATTCAAAATACTTACGGCCAACTGCTTAGGCCGTGGTAAAACCATCAAGAACCGCGCATCACGGATAGCATGCTACATGATGCATGATGCGTGTTTCAGGACATGACAAACTGGTCGGCGAAGTGGCAGGCCACGGTGTGGCCCGGTTTGAGTTCGCGCAGGAGCGGTTCCTCGACCGAACAGCGCTCCTCGGCGATTGGGCAGCGCGGGTGGAAGCGACAGCCGCTGGGCGGGTTGAGCGGGCTGGGCACGTCGCCCTTGAGGATAACGCGGTCGCGTTTGAGGGTCGGGTCCGGCATCGGGATGGCCGACATGAGCGCCTGGGTGTAAGGGTGCAGGGGGTTGTGGAACAGGTCGGCGCGGCCGGCCACTTCCACGATCTTGCCCAGGTACATCACCGCCACGCGGTCGGAGATGTGCTCGACGACCGCCAGGTTATGGGCCACGAACAGGTACGTCAGCCCCATGCTGTCCTGCAATTCTTTGAGGATGTTGAGCACTTCGGCCTGGATGGAAACATCCAGAGCTGAGACGGGCTCGTCCAGGACGATAAAGCGCGGGCTCATCACCAGAGCGCGGGCAATGCCGATGCGCTGGCGCTGGCCGCCGGAGAATTCATGGGGGTAGCGGTTGGCGTGATAGACCTCCAGCCCGACCCGGCCCAACGCCTCAATCACCTGGGCATAGCGTTCACGTGCATTGCCGGCGCCGTGAATGATAAGGCCCTCGGCGATGCTCTCGCCAATCGGCAGGCGCGGATCCAGCGAGGCGAACGGGTCCTGGAAGACGATCTGCATCTCACGGCGCAGTCTCTTTAAGTCGTCGCCTTTCAACGAAAGGGTATCCACCCCGCTGAACAATACCTGCCCGGAGGTCGGCTCTTCCAGGCGCAGCATGGTGCGGCCGACGGTGGTCTTGCCGCAGCCGGATTCGCCCACCAGGCCGAGCGTCTCGCCTTCGATGATCTCAAAACTGACGTCATCAACGGCCTGGACGTGGGCAACCACCTGCTGGAGAACGCCGCCGCGCACCGGGAAGTACTTCACCAGATTGCGGACTTCCACCAATTTCGAGTTCCGGCCGTTGGGCTGGGACGGGAGGGCGGTCATGGGCGGTCCTTCTTCCGGGCTTTGGCCTCACGGGGTTTGAGCGGCGCATCGTGGCCGCTATGGTCTTCGTACAGCCAGCAGCGCACCTTATGGCCGGGCTTGGCTTCTGCCAGGCTGGGCTCGACCTCGGTGCAAATACTCAGCCCATATTCCTCGCGGGCGCGGCAGCGCGGCGCGAACCGGCAGCCGGGCGGCAGGTCGATCAGGTTCGGCACGCCGCCGGGGATGGTGTTCAGCCGTTCTTTGACCGCGCCCAGCACCGGGATCGAGTCGATCAACCCCTGGGTGTAGGGATGCAGCGCCTGCTTGAAGAGCGTCTCGACCTCCACTTCCTCCACGATGCGGCCGGCGTACATCACGGCCACCCGGTCGGCCATTTCGGCGATCAGACCCAGGTCGTGGGTGATAAGGATGACGGCCGTGCCGGTGGCTTCGTTGAGTTCGCGGATCAGGTCCAGAATCTGGGCCTGGATGGTCACGTCCAGGGCGGTGGTCGGCTCATCGGCGATGAGCAGTTCCGGCTGGAGAGCCATCGCCATGGCGATCATCACGCGCTGGGCCTGCCCGCCCGAAAGTTGATGCGGGTAGGTATGCGCTTTGCTCTCCGGGTCTGCGATGCCTACCAGCCGCAGCAGGCCGACGGCCTTTTCCCAGGCGGCTTCTTTGTCAGCCTGCTCGTGAATCTCGAAAACTTCAACGATCTGGTCGCCGATGGTGAAGACCGGATTCAGGCTGCTCTTGGGCTGCTGAAAGATCATCGAAATGCGGTCACCGCGTATATCCACCATGTCGGCCATCGGCTTTTTCAGCAGGTCATCACCTTCAAAGACCACTTCGCCGGCCACGATCTCGCCGGGGCGGTCGATGAGGCGCAGGATGGACAGCGACGTGATGCTTTTGCCGCAGCCGGATTCACCCACCAGGCCAAGCACCTCGCCGTGGCGCACAAAAAAATCCACGCCATCCACGGCCTTGACCACGCCGTCTTCGGTGTAGAAGTAGGTGGTGAGGTTCCTGACCTCCAGGATCGGCGCGCTGCCGTTCGGCTTTCGTTTCCTTATCGCCATCCGTTGCTCCACATGCCTACCGAGGCTTGCTGACCTGCGCCAGCCGGGGGTCCATGGCGTCGCGCAGGCCATCGCCCAACAGGTTGAATGCCAGCACCGTGATCATGATGGCGATGCCGGGGAAGAAGACCAGATGGGGGGCAGTGAAAACCTGGTTGCGCTCCGTGCCGAGCATCGTGCCCCATTCCGGGGTCGGCGGTTGGGCGCCGATGCCCAGGAACGACAGGGCCGCGGCTTCCAGTATCGCCCCGGCGATGCCCAGCGTGCCCTGGACGATGAGCGGCGGCAGGGCGTTGGGGAGGATGCGCAGGAAGAGGATGCGGGTATCGCTGGCGCCCAGGGCGCGCGTGGCCGCCACGAATTCCTGCTCTTTGATCGAAAGCACGCTGGCGCGCACCACCCGGGCGAAATGCGGGATGTTAACGATGGCGATGGCATACAGGGCGTTTTGCAGGCCGCGCCCCAGGACGGTGATGATGGCAATCGCCAGCAGGAAACCGGGAAATGCCAGCAGAACATCCATGAAGCGCATGATGACGTTGTCCGCCCAGCCGCCGGCGTAGCCCGCCACCGCGCCCAGCAGCGTGCCCACCAGGATCGCCATGCCGATGGTGGTGAAGCCTACCATCAGCGACACGCGCGTGCCGTACACCACCCGGCTGAAGACATCGCGGTAGTTGGCGTCGATGCCCATGATGTGCTGGGGCTGGTCGGCCGGGCAGCCCAGCAGGTGGATGCACGGTTTCTGGCGCTGGGTGACCGGCTCGATGCCGATCAGATCGCGGTTGGGTTCGTAGGGGGCGATGAGCGGCGCAAAAGCAGCCACCAGAATCAAAGATATCAGGATGGTCAGGCCGACGCGGGCGTTGCGCTGCCGGGTCAGGCGGCGCAGGGTGAGCCGCAGGAGGCTGTTGGAGCGCAGGCTGGCGGCCGGCAGGGCGGCTGCCTCAGGGATGCTGGTCATGGACGAACCTCACTCCAGTTTGATGCGCGGGTCGATGTAGGCATAGGAAATATCCACGACTAGGTTGACGGCCACGTAGCCGATGGCAATGACCACGGTGAAGCCCTGGATGACCGGGAAATCGCGGCCGGTGATGGCATCGAACAGGCTGCGCCCAACCCCTGCCAGGCTGAAGATCGATTCGGTCAGTACCGCCCCGGCGAACAGCGTGCCAGCCTGCAGGCCAAGGATGGTGACCACCGGAAGCAGGGCATTGCGCAGGGCGTGCTTCAGCACTACCATCCGCTCCACCAGGCCTTTGGCGCGCGCCGTGCGGATGTAGTCCTGGCTCAACACTTCGAGCATGCTGGAGCGGGTGATGCGGGCGATGATGGCCATCGGGATGGTGCTCAGGGCCAGCGAAGGCAGGATGAGGTGCTTCAGGGCGTCGCCCAGCACCACGAAATCGAACGTGATGACCGAATTGAACAGGAAGAAGTTCGAGATGAATTCAACCGCCGGATAAAGAGCGGAGGTGGTGCTGATGCCCAACCCCCAGGCTTTATAAAATGGGATCGAGGACAGCCCGGCCGACAGCCGCTTGCCCGGCTCCAGCCAGAGAAACGTATCCTTCAGCAGGATGGCGAACAGGTATTGCAGCATCAGGCCCAGCCAGTACACCGGCATCGAAACGCCCACGTTGGCGGCGACCATTGTCACCACATCGGTGGTGGAATTGCGCCGCACGGCCGAAAGGATCCCCGCCGGGATGCCTATGATCGTCGCCAGCAGCAGGGCGATAACACCCAGCTCGATGGTCACGGGCAGTTTCTCCAGCAACAGGGTGGACACCGGTCGATGGAAACGAATCGAGTTGCCGAAGTCGCCGCGCAGGACATCGGCCATGTAGATGCCCAGCTGGACGTAGATGGGCTTGTCCAGCCCCATGCGCTTATTGAACGCGTTGCAGGCAGATTGGGTGGCGCGTTCGCCGAGAGCGGCGGTGCATGGGTCGCCCGGAATCAGGCGCGCGATCACAAATGTGACCACGAGGATTCCCAGCAAGACCGGGATGGTGTAGAGGATGCGCCGGATGGCGAATTGTTTCATGCAACGGCCTCAGTCTGCCAAAAAAAGCCAACGCGGGATGGGAAACTCCCATCCCGCGTTGTATTGTACATCGTGCTCAAGAATCGAGCCACGTGGGAGGAGTGGTGAATCTTACTCCGAGGGCGCGTTGATCAGGCCGTCCCACAGGTAGGCGAAGTAATCGAAGCCGCCGGTGTTCCCAACGTGGTTGGGGTTGGCCGCATCCAGACCCGCCGCCCAGGAGGCCACGACGTCGTTGGCGTCGAAGGCCGAGCCGTCGTGGAACGTCACGCCGTCGCGCAGTGTGCAGGTCCACACCGTCGAGTCGGCGTTGCTGGTGCAGGCGGTCGCCAGTTCACCCGATGTATCGCCGCTATCCTGGCCGTACTCCAGCAGGGTTTCAACCGCCTGCTGGCAGGGGCGCAGGGATTCGCCATCGGTCTCGTCGGCGCAGTACAGACTGATCGGTTCGGCGTTCTGCACGAACACCAGTGTGTCCTTGCCCGGGTCGAGGAAGGCGAACTGGGTCGCGCCGAACGGCGGCACATACGCGCCGGAGACGCTCGCCAGAGCGGCATCCGCCGAAGCGCCGTGGGCCACCGGGATCATCGGCACGAGGTCCTTGATGGCGTTGTTGGCGTCGGCGTAAAGCGGTTCGGCCGCGGCGACATCGCCGATGGAGGAGGCTTCCTGGAGGGCTTCATAGATCTCCGGGTGGGCATTGCCGAACTGCGGGTTGCCGGAGCCGAAGTGGAAGTCCAGGAAGTTGGTGACGTGCGGATAGTCCGCGCCCCAGCCCAGCAGGTGGATGCCGCTCAGCGCGCCGTTGGTGGACTGGGCGATGAACTCGCCGGATTCCATCACGACCACTTCGGCCTCGATGCCGAGGTTATCGCGCAGCTGCGACTGGATCTCGACCGCCACGTTGCCGGGTTCCGGCAGGTAGCCGCGGAACACGTCGCGGTAGTAGATCGAGGTCGTGAAGCGCACGCCGTCGTCGCCGCGCGGGAAGCCCGCCGCGTCGAGCAGGGCGTTGGCCGCATCGGCATCGAAGTCATACCAGGCGTCGCCGGCGCAGCCGTTCGGGATCGAGCAGGGGGTGAAGTGCGAAGCGACTTCCGAACCGGGCGGGTAGAAGTTGTCCACGATGCGCTGGCGGTCCAGGCCCATGGCGATGGCCCGGCGCACGTCGGCATTGTCGAAGGGCGCAAACGTGTTGGTGAAACCCACATAGAAGACGTTCGGGTTCAGGTTGAAGATCAGCTGCAGGTTCGGGTCGGCTTCAACGCCGGGGATGTCGGCCGGGCTGAGGTTGGTGATCATGTCAGCGGTGCCGGCCTGGAGTTCCAGCAGGCGGGCGGCGCCTTCCGTGCTCCAGCGCAGGACGGCGGTCTGGGCCGCAGGGGCGGCGCCCCAGTAATCGGCGAAGGCTGTGAAGGTCACGTGGTCGCCGCGCTCCCACTCAGTCACCTGGTAGGGGCCGGTGCCGACCGGGGCTTCCAACAGCAGGCCGCTCCCGCCGGTGTAGTCCAGGTATTCACGCGGCTGGATGCCGAAGGGGGTGAAGGCAGCCTTGGCCAGGAACGCCGGGTCGGGCTTGCACAGGGTGAAGACCACGGTCAGGCGGTCGGTGGCGGCAACCGAAGAGATCTTGCCGCCGTAATCGCACGAAGCGGCCGCCACGCTGAGCGGTTCCTCGTAATCGATTTCCTCATAGGGCCTGGCCGGGCCGGTGGGGCCGCAGGCCGCCAGAAGCAGCCCGGCGAGCACCAAGAGTGAAAGCAGTTTTAAAAGGGTGTTACCACGCATGAGATTTCTTCTCCTTCGTACATGGTTTGGGAATGAATCGGAATACATGCAAGGTATGGGGCGGTCTCCTCCTTTCCAGCCAACGATCGGGTCCAATGGCCGGCGCCGGGGAATTGTTGCGGGCGCCTCGTTCAAGCCGATAAATGACGGACGTTTGATAGTCGCTGGCCGCCATCTACCTGTTAGCAGGATTATACGATTTTAGGGTACTTCAGTCAATGAAGGGTTTGAACAAGCGATGCCAGAGGCGCAAAGAGTATCCGAATGATTCTACCGTTCACTCTGAAAGCGGGAAGACCAGGGTGAAGCGGCTGCCCTGGCCCTCTCCACCGCTCTCAGCGCGCGCTTCGCCGCCGTGGGCTTCCATGATCTGCCGGGTGATGGCCAGGCCGATGCCGGAACCGCCCTGGCCGCGCGCCCGGCTCTTTTCGGCGCGGTAGAAGCGCTCAAACACGTGAGGCAGGTGTTCGGGCGGGATGCCGATGCCCGTATCCTGTACTTCAAGCTGAATGGCGGCATCCACCCGGGATGCGCTCACCTGCACCCGCCCGCCGGCGGGCGTGAAGGCAAGCGCATTGGTGAGGAGGTTGAGCAGCGCCTGGGTGGCGCGATCGCCATCTGCCGGGAGCGGCGGCAGGCCAGTGGGGATATCCACATCCAGCGCCACCCCCTTTTCAGAATAGGCCGCCCGGATGCTTTCCACCGTCCCGCGTACCAGTTCGCCCACGCCAAGCGCAGCGACGGTGAGAGACTGCCGCCCGCTTTCCAGACGGCTGAGCTGCTGGAGGTCGTTGACCAGCCGCTCCAGCCGGGCTGCTTCCTGGTGCACAAGTGTGAACGTTTCTGGGGTCGGCGTCAGCACTCCATCCAGCAAGCCTTCCATTGAGCCGCGGATGGTGGTGAGCGGCGTGCGCAGTTCGTGAGCCACATCCGCGATCAGCGCTCGCCGCAGGGTTTCGGTGCGGGCGATTTGCTCGGCCATGCGGTTGAAACTGAAGGCCATTTCGAGAATCTCTTCGGGCGCGTCTGCCATTTCCTCCAGCGGCAGGCGTTCGTTATAGTGTCCGGCGGCAATACGGCGGCTGGAATCGGTCAGGCGCTGGACCGGCTGGCTGAACCGGCGGCCCATCCAGGCGCTGAGGATGACGGCTGCCGCCAGCGCCACGCCGGTGGCCGGGACGAGCGCTCCCTCCACCGCGGCCCGAAACGCCGCGTAGAGATCGCTCAGCGCGCTCCCGCCGCCGCGCCCGCCGCCTTGCGGGCCCATCATCGGCATGCCGCCCATGCCGGTCATGTCCATCATGCCGAAATGCATGTCAAACAGGCGCGGCAGGTTGGTCTCCAGGGTGAGGATGAGCGCCGCGGCCGAAATCAGGATGACCAGCATGAATGCCAGCAGCAGACGCCAGAAAAAAGTGCGGGGTATCAATTTGCGCATGTCACTCGCCGGCATCCTCAAAGCGGTACCCCACGCCGCGCACGGTTTCGATGAAGCGCCCGCCGAGTTTGCGGCGGACGTGTCCCAGGTGCACATCCACGACCCTCAGTTCGCCGAAATACTCGCCGCCCCATACCCGCTCGAGCAACTGCTCGCGGCTGAGTACCCGGCCCCGGTTGGCGGCCAGGGCGTGCAGCAGGTCGAATTCGCGCTGGGTCAATTCCACTTCCCTGTCATCCAGCCACACTTTGCGGGCGCCGCCGTCGATGCGCAGATGGGGAAAGGAGAGCATCTCACGTTCGGCGACGCCGCTGCGCGCCCGGCGCAGCCCGGCTTTGACGCGCGCCACCAGCTCGCGCGGGCTGAAGGGTTTGGTCACGTAGTCGTCCGCCCCCACCGAAAGCCCGATGATCTTATCCATCTCTTCGGTGCGGGCGGTGAGCATGATGACATACACGTCCGACTCGCGGCGCAGCTGCGTCAACACTTCGATTCCGTCCAGGCCGGGCAACATCACATCCAGAACGATCAGGTCGGGCTTGTGCTGGCGCGCCGCAGCCAGCGCGGCCGGGCCATCCGGGGCGCGCAGCACCTCGTACTGTTCCTTTTCCAGATAGGCGCTTACCAGGTTGCGGATGTTCTCTTCATCATCCACCACCAGGATGCGGGGCTTGCTCATAGCGTCCATTTTAATGGCGAATTCTTCTGCGTCCGATTCAAAAATAGAACAACCCCTCCCACCGGTTCTTCCGGCCTGGAGGGGTTGTTTGCCTCTGGGTTCAGTTCGAGTCCGTCCCGGCCGGCTGGTCGTACCAGCCATGCAGGAAGACCTCGCCGCTTTCCCCATTCACCAGCACCATCCCGGCGAACTGACCGTCGATGAGGATGCTCATGCGGTAGAAACCGTGCATGGGGAAGATGTCGCCTGCCAGGCTGGCTTCCGGTAGTTCGGCCGCCAGGTAGTCTTCGGCCAGTTGCACGGCCTGGTCCTGGCTGATGGTCAGCTCGACATCGGCCCAGTCGCCGCCCCAGCCGCCCATCATTCCCGGCCCGTAGGGGGCGTTCTGATTCCAGCCGCCCATCATGCCGCCCGGGCCGAAGTTGCCGCGGCCGAAGCCCCCGCCCATCATGCCGCCGGGTCCGTAACCGCCCATCATCCCGCCATAGCCATATCCGTAGGCCGGCGAGCCGCCCGACCAACCCCACGCACTGCGGCCGATGAAGAAACCGGCGGTGAGCAGGGCGCCCACCAGCACCAGGCTGCCCAGTCCAACAAGTACCCATTTCAACGTTGCGTTCATTGTGTTCTCCTGTCTGCATGTCTTGCAGTGATTTCAGCATCAGGATACCGAATCGATGTTAAGTCCTCTCGAACCTTTCTTAAAGATACGGTAAAGAACCCCAAGAAGGTAAAATAAATCTGAGGACAACTGGAAGCCGATAAAAGGGCATTTGACCCGTGAAGCCGGCGGCGATTTTCAGGATACTTGGAGTGGAAAATCGGACTATTCCAGTGAATTTAACTGTCTGCGTGACGGAGGCTCTGCCCCATGACTGACTCCAAGTGGGTGTATCGATTCGATGAAGTGGCGCTGGCCGAGCAGGCCGCCGGCGATTGGGAAGGCGTGCGCGCCCTGCTGGGCGGCAAGGGCGCCAACCTGGCCGAGATGACCCGCATCGGCGTACCCGTGCCGCCGGGCTTCACAGTCACCACCGCCGCCTGCAATGCCTACCTTGCCAGCGGCAGCCAGTTCCCGGGCGGCCTGTGGGAGCAGACCCGGGCGGCCATGCAGGCTACCCAAAAGGCCGCCACAAGGGTATTTGGCTCGGCCAGGAACCCCCTGCTGGTCTCGTGCCGTTCAGGGGCAAAATTCTCCATGCCGGGCATGATGGACACCGTACTGAACATCGGTCTGAACGATGAGACCGCTGAAGGATTGGCGGCGCTTACCGATGATCGTCGCTACGCCTTCGACTGCTATCGCCGCCTGGTGCAGATGTTTGGTAGTGTGGTCTTGAATATCCCGGATGAAGATTTCGAAGACATCCTCGACGCCTGGAAGGAGAAACGCGGCGTCAAATCGGATACCGACCTTTCGGCCGAAGACTGGCAGGCTATCACGGAAGAGTTCAAGGTCGTGGTCAGAAAACACACCGGTGAGGACTTCCCGCAGGATCCCTACGAACAACTACGTCTATCCATCGAGGCCGTGTTCCGTTCCTGGAACGGCAAGCGCGCCGTGGATTACCGCAATGCGGCCAGGATCTCGCATGACCTCGGCACGGCAGTGAACATCGTCACGATGGTCTTCGGAAATATGGGCGGGACGAGCGGCACCGGCGTGGCCTTCACTCGTGACCCGGCCAGCGGCGAGCGCCGTTTATACGGGGACTATCTGCTCAATGCTCAGGGCGAAGACGTGGTGGCCGGCATTCGCAATACACTGCCCATCGCCCAGATGGAAAAGGACCTGCCGGAGGCGTATGCCCAGTTCGTGAGCATTTGCGACCGGCTCGAGGCCCATTACCGCGAAATGCAGGACGTGGAATTCACCATTGAGCAGCGCAAACTGTGGATGCTCCAGACCCGCTCCGGCAAGCGCACCGCCCGGGCGGCCGTGCGAATCGCGGTGGAAATGGCGAACGAGGGGTTGATCACCAAAGAGCAAGCCGTGCTGCGGGTCAGCCCGGAGCAGGTGGATGTGCTCCTGCATCCGCAGTTCGACCAGGCCGCGGAGCAGCAGGCGCGCGCCGAAGGGCGCCTGTTCTGCAGCGGTGTGAACGCCAGCCCGGGCGCGGCCGTGGGGCAGGCCTACTTCGACGCCGACACCGCCGAACGCATGGCTAAGGAACACGGCCAGGCGGTCATCATGGTGCGGCCGTTCACCAAACCGGACGACGTGCACGGCATGCTGGCAGCCAAGGGCATCCTCACCAGCGAGGGCGGGGCTACCAGCCATGCGGCGGTGGTGGCGCGCCAATTCGGCGTGCCGTGCGTGGTGGGCGCGGCCGCGGCGCGCATCAACCTGGAGGCGCGCCAGATGACCGCCGGGGAAAAGGTCGTGAAAGAAGGCGATTGGCTATCCGTGAACGGCACCACCGGCGAAGTGTTCCTCGGCCAGTTGGGCACAGTGGCGCCTGCGCTGGAAGAGCAGACCGATTTGCTCACCCTGTTGGGATGGGCCGACGAGATTGCCGCCCGCCCGGACGCCCGCACGGGACATGTGACGCGCGGCCTGCAGGTGTGGGCCAACGCCGATTACCCGGCCGACGCCCGCCGGGCGCGCGCCTACGGCGCGCAGGGCATCGGCCTGTGCCGCACCGAGCACATGTTCTTCGAACCGGAACGCCTGCCCATCGTCCAGCGCATGATCCTGGCGGAGAGCAGCGCCGAACGCGTGACCGCGCTCGATGAATTGCTGCCGTTTCAGCAGGCCGATTTCGCCGGTCTGTTCGAGGCCATGGACGGCCTGCCGGTCATCATCCGGCTGATCGACCCGCCGCTGCACGAGTTCCTGCCCAGCCAGGAAGCGTTGCTGGAGGAAGTCATCACGATGCGCGTCAAGGGCGCGGTGGATGGCCTGGAAGACAAAGAGAAACTGCTCGCCAGCGTGAACGCCCTGCACGAAAGCAACCCGATGATGGGCCTGCGCGGCGTGCGCCTGAGCATCCTGATGCCGGAGATCGTGGAGATGCAGGTGCGGGCCATCATGCAGGCGGCCGCCGAGGTCGCCAACAGGGGTCTGGACCCGCGGCCGGAAGTGATGATCCCGCTGACCGGCCACGTCAACGAGCTCAAGGTCATCCAGCCGCGCCTGGAGGCCATTGCCAAAGAGGTGATGGCGGCCAGCGGCGCGAATTTCCATTACAAGTTCGGCACGATGATCGAAATCCCGCGCGCGGCGCTGACGGCGGCTGAGATCGCCGGGGTGGCCGAGTTCTTTTCCTTCGGCACCAACGACCTGACGCAGATGACCTACGGCTACAGCCGGGACGACGCTGAACGCAACTTCCTGCTCAAGTACGTGGAAGACCACATCCTGCCCGGCAACCCTTTCCAGAGCATCGACCAGCCCGGCGTGGGCCGCCTGATGCGGATGGCCGTCGAGGACGGCCGCTCCGCCCGGCCGGAACTGGAAGTGGGCATCTGCGGAGAGCATGGCGGCGACCCGGACTCGGTGCATTTCTGTCATGCCATCGGCTTGAACTACGTTTCGTGTTCGCCCTTCCGGGTGCCGGTGGCACGGCTGGCGGCTGGACAGGCCGCCGTGGACAGCCGATGAACGCTGCGGCCGACGTGCAACTCTCTGGTGAAGCTTTCAGAGAGGTACTGGAGCACCTCGACGTTGGCGTGTTCATCGTGGACGCCGAACGCCGCATCCAGTATTGGAACAAGGGCGCAGAGAAGCTGACAGGCTACAAGACCGCCGAAATGATTGGCATTTCCTGCCGGGTCGACCTGCGCATGCATGTTGATCTGGCGGGGAATAGCATGTGTGAAGACAATTGCCCGCTCCAGGCGGCCATGGATACCGGTCGGCCGATTCAGCGCGAGGTGTTCATGCGCTCGGCGGACGGGCACCGGCTGATGGTGAACCTTAAGGCTGTTGCACTGCACGATGAGCATGGCAGGCCAAATGGGGCGCTGCAGATCTTTTCCGACCTCAGCCTGCGGCAGGACTACTTACAGCGACTCAGCCAGTTGAAGAATGTGGCGGATGCAGATTCGTTGACCGGCCTGCGCAACCGACGCTATCTGGAACTGGTGCTGGAGCGCGGCCTACAGGAATTGAAGCGTTACCAGCAGCCCTTTGGCGTCATCTTCATCGATGTGGACGACCTGAAGGCGATCAACACGCGTGGCGGCCATTCCGCCGGCGACGCGGCGCTGCGCCATGTGGGCTACGTCTTGAACAGCAAGATCCGGCGCGACGATGTGGTCGCCCGCTGGGGCGGCGACGAGTTCCTGGTGTTTCTAGATGGCATCACGCCGGTGCGCCTGGCTGAGATTGGCCACGCGCTGGTGGCAGGGGTGGCGGCCGTAAGCGCCTTGAGCGGCCGGGAAGTCCAGGCGGTCACCATTTCGGCCGGCGCAACCATGGGGCGCGAAGACGATGACGTGGAAACCCTCCTGCGGCGCGCCGACGCGGCCCAATTCCATTCCAAGCAGGCTGGCAAAAACCGATTCACCATGACGGAATAGCCGGCCCGGCCGATTCCGGCGGGGGCTGATGTGGAAGCTCGGCGTGGGCGACGCACTAGCCTGCGCGCGGCGCGACCGTCAGCGAAAACGTATCCACCGGTTCGCTGCGGCCCTTGAGTTCCAGTCGCCGGGCAGTCAGGTCTCTGGTGTCCAATTCTGCCGCGGCGGCCAGGCTGGAGCTGATGAGCACTTCCCCGGCTTTGGCCTGCGAGGCCAGCCGCGCGGCCGTGTTGGCCGCATCCCCCAGGATTGTGAGATCCGAACTGCCATCCTGTGAGCCGACTGCCCCCACGTAGGCCACACCGTAGTGAATGCCAACGCCCACCGGAATCCACGGGCCCTCAGGGTCTTCGTGGCCGGTGGCGCGCAGGATTTCCAAGCCGGCGTGCAGTGCGTGGCGTGCGTAATGATGCCCGGCCATGCCCGGCACGAAAAAGGCGGTCACTTCGTCGCCAATCAGTTTGTCGATGAAGCCGTTGGCGCGGATGAGCACATCCGTGCTGGCTCGAAAGAAGCGGTCGATCAGTCCGCGAAACTCGGCAGGGGGAATCTTCTCGGCCAGGGTCGTCGACCCGCGGATATCGGCGAACAGGATGGCCGTTTCGACCTCCGCGCCTCCATGATATGTGCGAACCATGTTCTCGCAGTCCCTGCATATGCTGGGGTTGAACGAAGATTGGCCCCTGCCGAGGGCCTTCATGAGCGGCGCGCCCAGCCCATGGAAGGGGGCATGGCACCAGATGCAGCGCGGATCCGAGGGGATCAACTGATTAAAGACATTGGATGACTTCATGAGAAACCGAAGCAATGGCGGGGCGGCCGCGAGTACGCCGTCTGGCCCGTTCGTCAGGTAAATGCGCCAGACCTCATCTGGCGAGAGGTTGAAGAATTTCACTTTGATATCTTGTTCGGCCATCATGCTTCTCCTGGAATTCATCCCATTATCACATGTTTTGGCCGGATTGTTTTCACGGCGGAATGGAAAACCCCCGCCTGGCCGGGCGGGGGTTATGACCATAGTAGGTAAATGGGTGGTTGATTCGTCAGACGGCCTGCGCCAGGGCTTCTCTCGCGATCTGTGCGCCTTCATCCAGCGCGTCGTAGTTGGCGGGGAGCAGTTTGTGGTGCTTGGCTGGCAGGTGGGCTTTGAGGGCGGATTTCACCACCTGCATATCCAGCGCCCCGGTGGCTGCCAGCAGCGCGCCGACCATGACCATGTTCGTCAGGCGCTTGTCGCCCAGCCGCTCGGCGATCTCGTTTGCCGGAACGTACACAACCCGCACATCGGCGCGCGCCACTTGGTGGTCGATCAGGCTGGAATTGACCAGCAAGGCGCCGCCTTCTGCCACCAGCGGCTCGTATTTGTCCAGCGACGGCAGGTTGAGCGCGATAACCGCTTTGGGATGTTTTACCAACGGCGCGCCGATCTCCTCGTCGCCGATGATGACAGTGCAGTTGGCTGTGCCGCCGCGCATTTCCGGCCCGTAGGAAGGAATCCAGGTGACGTGCAGGCCGCCATCCATGGCGGCGTAGGCCAACACCTGCCCGGCGAACAGAACGCCCTGCCCGCCGAATCCGGCGATGATGATCTCGGTTTGCATCTCAGCCCTCCTTCATTTTCATGCTCTTGACTGCGTCAACGACTTTGTAATCGCCCAGTGGGAAAGCCGGGACCATCTTCTGCTCGATGAACGCCAGCGAGTCGAGCGGGGTCATGCCCCAGTTGGTGGGGCAGGAGGATAACAGTTCGACCATGCTGAACCCCAGACCGCGCCGCTGAGCCTCGAAGGCCGTGCGGATGGCTTTCTTCGCTTTGCGGATATTGGCGGGGTCATGCAGGCTGCGGCGCACGGAGTACGAGACCGCATCCAGCGTGGCGAGGATCTCGGCCATGCGCAGGGGGTAGCCCTGGGTCTCCACATCGCGGCCGTTGGGCGAGGAGGTGGTCTTCATGCCCGGCAGGGTGGTAGGGGCCATCTGGCCGCCGGTCATACCGTAGATGGCGTTGTTGATGAAGATGACGGTGATGTTCTCGCCGCGTCCGGCAGCGTGCATGATCTCCGCCATGCCAATCGAGGCCAGGTCGCCGTCGCCCTGGTAGGTGAACACGGCCCGGTCCGGGAACACGCGCTTGATGCCGGTGGCCATGGCCGGGGCGCGGCCGTGGGCGGCCTGCACGAAGTCCATGTCGAAATAGTTGTAGGAGAACACCGAACAGCCGACGGAGGCCACGCCGATGCTGTGTTCGCGCAGGCCCATCTCGTCGAGCGTTTCGGCCACCAGGCGGTGGGCGGTGCCGTGGGTGCAGCCGGGGCAATAATGGGTGGTCAGGTCGGTGAAACCTTCCGGCCGTTCGTAAACGACTTTGGCGTTCTGGATGTCGGTGGTGAGCATGTCAGTTCCCTCCGCGCCCGGCTTCCAGGCGGTCGAGCCAGGCGGCGCGGGTATGGCCGTTCAGGTCGGCCGTTGGGTGGGTGGAAACTCGCAGGATCTCGGCCAGGACTTCATCCGGCAGGGGCACTACGCCGCCCATGCGGCCGTAGAACTCCACCGGGCAGGCGCCCTGGGCGGCCAGTTTCACGTCGTCGAGCATCTGCCCGGCGTTCATTTCGACGACCAGCAGGCTCCTGACGCGGCTGGCGAGCTGGCGGATCTGCGCGACTGGAAACGGACTGAGGCTGATGGGCCGAAAGAGGCCGACCTTGATGCCTTCAGCCCGCGCCTGGCGCACCGCGGAGAGGGCTACCCGCCCGGCGGTGCCGAACGCCACTAGGGCGATATCGGCGTCGTCGAGGTAGGTTTCCTGGTACCGCACTTCATTGGCTTCAACGTCCAACCAGCGGCGTTGCAGGCGGATGTTGGTGGTCTCTTCGGCTTCAGGCTGAAGATAAATAGAGGTCAGCAGGCGGCGCGGGCGGCCCGGTTCGCCGGTGATGGCCCAATCCGGGGTGCCTTTGCGCAGCGGCTGCATTTCCGGCAATTCGGCGGGCTCCATCATCTGGCCCAGGCTGCCATCTGCAAGCACGACCGCGATGGCCCGGTACTTCTCGGCCAGGTCAAAGGCCAGCACAGTGAGGTCAATGGCCTCCTGCACGCTGGCAGGCGCGAGCACGATGCTCTTGTAGTCGCCGTGCCCGCCGCCGCGCACCATCTGGTTATAGTCGCCCTGGGCCGGGGCGATGTTGCCCAGGCCGGGCCCGCCGCGCATCACGTCGATGAGCACCATCGGCACTTCCGTCCCGGCGATGTAGGACAGGCCCTCCGTCATCAGGCTCACGCCGGGGCTGGAGGAGGAGGTCATCACGCGTTTGCCGGTGCAGGCCGTGCCATAAACCATGTTGATGGCGGCTACTTCGCTTTCAGCCTGCACGAAGGCGCGCCCCAGTTCGGGCATGCGGGCGGCCATGTGCTCCAGCAGTTCGGTCTGGGGGGTGATGGGATAGCCGAAGTAAGCTTCACAGCCGGCGCGGATGGCGGCCTCGGCCATGGCGTTATTGCCCTTGAGCAGTTCTTTCGCCATGCTACACCCCCGCCAGGATCTTATCGCCGCGGAAGACGGTCAGCGCCGCCTCAGGGCAGACGACGGCGCACACCGCGCAGCCGGTACAACCTTCGACGTGCAGGCGGACGGGGTGGTAGCCTTTAGGCGTAAGCCGATCCATGTCCAGGCTCATCACGTCCTGCGGGCAGGCCGTGACGCACAGTTCACAGCCCTTGCAGAACTTTTCGTTGACTTCGATCCAACCGGCTACAGGCATTTGGCTCTCCTTCGGTCGGTATTCAGAGAAAATCGAGCAAATTACGAGAACTTGCGCGTTCTTATCATGCCAAAGAAGGCCGCGCCCGGTCAGGGGCATGTGTCCCTCATGAGGGGGTATGGGTGTACCGGGAAAACTACACGTGCGCTGAACTACTGAGGCGCAGAAGTCCCGAAGTCGTGAAAGCGGGATGTCGCGCGGTCGCGAAGCCTGTCAGGAAAGGACCAGCCCCCCGTTGGGCAGTTCCATCAGCGGGTCTCCCTCAGGCGGCAGGCGGTTCCAACGCAGGTCCAGTTTTTCCAACGTGTGCAGCCCTGTCGCAACATCCGGGACCTGTGTGAACCGGTTGGAGCGCAGGTCGAGCAGACGCAGTTCGGAGAGCGCAGCAAACGAAGCCGGTAGGGTGGAGAGATGATTGTGGCGCAGGTGCAGTTCGTGCAGACTGGCGAGCCTGCCCAGGTCGTCGGGCAATTCGGTCAGGGCATTATCGGTCAGCCGCAGTTCCAGCAGGTTCGCAAGTTTGCCCAGTTCGGGCGGGACTGAGGCCAGGCGGTTGCCACCGGCGTTGAGGTAGCGCAGCGAGGGAAGCGCGCCGATGAAAAGCGGCAGTTCGGGGATGGCGAGTTCGGCCAGGTAGAGGAACTCAAGGTGGCCGAGTTCTGCCAGGGAGGTGGGAATCGCTCCAAGCGGGTTGTGGGCGATGTCCAGCACGCGCAGGCTGGCGAGCCTGCCGAGGCTTTCCGGCAGGCCGGTCAGGGCATTGGTATCGAGATAGAGGTGAGTCAGCGCCGTCAGGCTGGTCAGTTCGTCCGGCACACTGGTCAGGTCGTTGAGCCCCAGGGAAAGCCAGCGCAGGGCGGTGAGGTCGAGGATTTCGGTGGGAAAAGATCCCAGGTGCGCACCGCGCAGGGAGAGGGCGATTACATGGTTGCCGTCCAGCACGGCGTACGTTTGTGAACCGGCGGGCAGCGGCTGGCCGAACTGCACGACAGCCGGCGGAGCGCCCAGGCGGGCGTTCAGCGCGGCAGGGATGGGCAGATCAGGGCTGGTCATGCACCTTCGGGACTTCAGTACCGGAACACATTCGTACGCCCTTATCTGCCCATGCCTTATTTCTTCAACACGGTCGCATCGCCGTACTGGGCGCGCAGGTCGCGCATCGTGCCGACCGCACTGCGCAGGCGGCCCGACAGCACGCCGATGATGCCGCGCACCACTTCGATGCGTTCGTCCATCAGGTCGTAGAAGGGTTCCTGGTCAAGTCGCAGCAGGAGCGAATCCTCCTCGGCCGTCACGGAAGCCGAGCGCGGCTCGGAATCGAGCATCGCCATCTCGCCCACCACTTCGCCCGGGCCCAGACTGTTGATGAACGTACGGCCGTCGTGCACCCGCAGTTTGCCGCTGGCGAGAATGTACATGCAGTCGCCCGGGTCGTCCTTGCTGAATAGGCCCGCGCCCGCGCCCAACTCTACCTCGTGCAGCAGCCCGGCCAGTTCAGCCAGGATCTCATCCGGCGTGTACTGGAAGGTAGGCGTGGACTTCAACAGCAGGACGCGTTCGATGGTCGAGAGCATGGTGGTTTTTCCTTTCGTTTTTCCAAGCCGGCGGGTCGCGGCGGCGCTCACGCGGCCATCCGGGTCTTTGCCGAGCGCCTTCAGCAGCGCCCGGTTGCCCTTCGGGTCCAGAGTGTGCAGCAGTTCGGCGGCGGCTTCGCGCACGAACGGCGAAGGGTGCGCCGCGGCGGTCTCGGCTGGGTGTTGCAGGGCGGCCAGTTTCTGGCGTGCGGCGGTGTGCAGCGCCACAGCCTTCAGCCAGGCGGAGGCCTGTTCCGGCGGACGCTCAAGAATCTCCAGCAGCCAGGCCTGGAGGATGCGGGTCGGCTGTGGGAATGCGCGTTGCAGGGTGGCCAGCTTTTCGGCCGGCGTCCCGGCGGTAAAGACCGGGGCAAACCAGGCGCGGTGCTCAGGCTTCAGGGTGATCTCCAGCAGTTCGAGGGCGTAGGCGCGCTGGCTTTCGCCCGCCTGGGGGCTGCGCGAAACGGCGCGGGCGCGCAGCACCGGTCCCGGCGGGTAGAGCAGCGCCAGCGCCAGAAAGCCCATCCGCAACGCGTAGCGGCCGTCCAGTTCAATGGCCGAGTTCAGCAGGCGGGTGTCGGCGTCTGGTTGGGCGAGGGCATCGGTCTGGGCGGCCAGGCTCCAGGCCCACTCGTTCATCGCCCCGCGTAGCACGCCGGTAACGCGCTCGCGTTCGGCGGGCGGGGCCTGCCAGCCGCGCCGGGTGAGCGCCTTCAGCACCGCCGCCCGCACCCGGCGGTGGGGGTGGTCGAGATGGGCGACAAGCGCCGCCAGGCTGGCCGAGCCCCAGGCGCGGCCGAGGGCGCGCCCCAGTTGGGCGGCGTGCGGCCAGTTGCCTGATTCGAGACTCTTCCCGAAAGCGTCTGCCAGGGTGGCCTCCGACTCCGAGGCCGGGTTGATACTGACCAGGGCGGCCAGGGCGGCGTTTGTCAGGCCGGGCGCGGCCAGGAGGGCGATGCTCTTTTCCCAGACGGCAGGGAAGGGCACCCGCCGTGCGGCGAACAGCGCGGCGCGCTGCACGGTCTTATCCGGGTCATCCAGCAACCGGGCCAGGTGGGCGCCGTAGCGCGGCTGGCCGACCGTTTCCAGCACGCTGGCCGCCAGCCGCCGTTCGGCGGGCTGTGGGCTGGCGACCAGCCGGTCGAGCGCCTTGAGCGCCAGACTGAGCGAGAGTTCCTTGTCGTTGAGCAGCAGGCCCGCCAGGGCGGCGCGCACCACCTCAGGTTCGGGCGAATCCAGATGCCCTTTCAGATTCATCACGTCCTGGACTTCGCCGAGGGCCGCCAGGGCCTGGAGGGCGCGGCCGCGCACAGTTGGCGCGGTGGGCGGCTGCGCCAGGCGCGCCAGGTCCGGCAGGGCGCGGGTCAGGCGGCGGGCCTCGATGCGCTGGATGGCGTCCACCTGCACCTCCGGGCTGGGGTGGTGCAGCAGGCCGAGCAGGGCGCGTTGGAAATCCGGGTAGTTGTGGATTTCAAGCAACTGAAGCGAATAGATGACCACCGCCGGCGAACGGCTCTCCAATCCCTTCGCCAGATGCTGGAAAGCCGTCCGGTCGAGCAGGTCTTCCGCGCCGCGCCCGAAGAAGCGTTTTTGGAGCGCCTCCACCAGCATGTGGCCGTATTGGCGGCCAAGCAGGAAAGCGACTGCCATCCAGATAACGGCCAGCGTCAGCACAAAGGCATACAGCCCGCGATACTCCAGGTGGAAGACGCGCGCAAGCGCCAGCAGCAGTATGCCCGAGGCGCCCACCGCCAGCGATTGAACGACGCCTTCGGCCAGGGCCTGGGCGCGGGTGCGCACCGGGCCGGGCAGGGGCTGATAGAGGATGGTCAGGCCGCTGCGGTCGATGGAAAACCCCAGCCCGAGGTTGAGTATCTTGAGGATAACGGTGAGCAAGAAGACAAGACTGAGCGCTGCCCCGGCCGAACTGGCGGCTAGGCCCGCCAGCGAGAGGACCACCAGCAACGCGGGCAATAACAGCAGGGTGGCGCGCTCTCCAAAGCGGCCGATGAAGCGCGCCGCCACAAAGGTGTTGACGAACCAGGTGAAGATGCCCAGCCAGGCCAGGTACTGGCCCAGGAAACTGGCGATGGCGGCGCTGTCGGCGAACCGGGTATACACCCGGTCGTAGAACAGCAGGTTGATGGCGAAGAACGCCACCCACCAGACCGCCACCAGGGCGAAGATCAACCCGATGTAGCGTGTGTGGGCGAGCGGTGCGCGGGCTTTCTGTGTGGCTTTCGGGGCCGGCGCCTGCTGGAAAGCCGCCCCGTGCCGGGCGAGGATGCGCCGCAGCACGAACAGGCTGGCGCCCATGCCCGCTGCCCCCAGCCAGAGCAGGTTGGCCGTGCCCACCGCCCGGACGAAGAGCGGCATGCCGAAACCGGTCAGGATGATGCCGATCCACAGGCCCGAATTGGCAAGTCCGAACAGACGCTTGCCCTGCTGGACGGTGAACAGCCGCCCCGCCAGCGGCCAGAACACCAGGTTGACAAAGTTAACCTGTATCTGGAACAGGACGGGCAGCAGGAAGGCCACCGCCGCCGCGGCCGGGCTGGACAGGCCGACGCGGAAGACGGCCGCGATGACGGCGAGAGCAACGACGTTGGCGGTCAGCAGGCGGGCAAAGGACAGGCGTGCTTCTAGGCGCAGGTAGAGCGCCGCCAGGCCGGAGATGGCGAAGGCTGTGATGATCTGGGTGTAGGGCAGGTCGCCGGGCGGGCTGGCTTCCAGAAACAGCGTAAAGGCTGCGGTCTCAATAAAGTTGTTGGCCGCTCCAAAGCAGAACGATAGCAGGATGAGTAAGAGAACGAGCGGGCGTTCTTCAGGTTGGATGTTTACAAGGCGGCCGAGGGCCTTCATGGGTTCTCCTCACAGCGAACGGCCTGAATTGTACCGGATGACCTGGTAATGCGGTTAGAATGGTAGAGGACACTGGCCTACTGTGTATTTGACCGGAAAGGACAACCGCGTGCCCAATTTCGGAACCAGCGAAGTCGTCTACATCGTGGTGTGCATCGCCGGGAGCGTGTTGTTCGCTCTTTTCATCACCGCGGCCACCGTGCTGCCTATGGTCGGCATCTTCGGCGGGCTGGGGTGGTTCTTCTCGAAACGCTCCAAGGAAGCTAAAGCGCTCAACGCCGCGGCCCAGGCCTGGCTCTCAACAACCGGCACGGTGCTCAAGTCGCGGGTGGAAGTAACCGGCGGGGACCACGCTTCTGTAACGCCTGTCGTCGTTTACCAATATCAGGTCGAGGGCCAGTCCTATCAGGCCGAGCAGATTCGCGCCGGCGACATGTATCTGGCCGTTCGCAAGCGTCGCACCGCCTACGATCTGGTGGACAAGTACCCGGTCGGCGCGCAGGTGACGGTGTATTATGACCCGGCCAACCCGGGCATGGCCGCCTTGGAACGGTAGGCCGCCCGCCGGCAATTTGCCCAGATAGGCACACCTGAAAAACATGCCGACTCGCAACCCTTCGCCTGCGGCTTCCTTCACGAGTGTTCAGGACGGGCAGGGTGACAGGGTTGTGCCTATCAAGATGATTGCAACCCAGCGACTTTCAACAGGTAGGGGTGCAGCATGCTGCACCCCTGGCTTTATCGGGCATGCGCGTTCCCCCTGCGCCGGAACCACGTCTTCCATTCTTCGTTCTCCCACACCACCAGGATGGGCGCGGCGTTGAATATACTTGAATAGGTCCCGCTCAGCACGCCGATCATCAGGATGACCACGAAGTGGCGCAGCGTGCTGCCGCCCCAGATCACCAGCGCCAGGAGCGTCAGGAAGACTGTCAACTGGGTGTTTATCGAACGCGCCAGCGTCTGGACTATGGAGTTGTTGACCGTCTCTTCGTAGGGCGTCTTGCGGCGGGCCCTGGCGGCGTTCTCGCGGATGCGGTCGAATACCACGATGCTGTCGTGGACTGAGAAAGCCGCTACGGTCAGCACCGCTGTGAGGAACAGGGCGTCGACCTCCCAGCCGAAGTAGTGGCTGAGTATGGCCTGCATCCCGAAAATGACCGCCAGGTCGTGCAGCATGGCGAGGATGGCGCTGACACCGTAGCGGTGGGCGTTGCTCACCCCGCGGAAGGCGTACCAGATGTAGAGCATGATGCCGAGCGAAGCGGCGACGATGGCCCACACAGCGCGCCCGGTCACTTCGCGGCCAATCGTTGGGCCGACGCTGTCGAAGCGCAGCAGGGTGACGTCGTCGCCGAAACGTTCCTGGAGCGCGGCCACAATGAGGTCGTTGGTCTCGCCATCCAGGTGGCCGGAACGTACCAGCAGTTCGCCTGCACCGCCGGTGCGCGGGCTGGCATCCTCAACGCCAAACTCGGCATATAGGGCGCGCACCTCTTCCAGCGGCGGAATCCGGCCGTTTTCAAACCGCAGTTCGGCGTAACCCCCGCCGGTGAAGTCGATCGCCAGCGGCAGACCCCACAACACCAGGCCAATCAGCCCCGGCACGATCAGCAGCAGCGAAATGCCGAAGTACAGATAGCGGTGTCCGACGATGTTCATGGCTTGCTTCCTTTCACGCCAAACCAGGGCAGGTGGTCGGCCAGGGTGATGTTGTCCAGCACCAGATGCAGGAGGGCGCGCGTCACGGTAATGGCCGTGAACAGGCTCACACCCACGCCCAGCGCCAGTGTGACGGCGAAGCCCTTGACGATGCTGGCGCCAAAGAAGCCGCCGAACCAGAACAGGATCGCCGTGGTGATGAGCGTGGACAGGTTGGAATCGCGGATGGAGGGCCAGGCGCGCTCCCAGCCCAGGTCGATGGCGTTGTGCAGGTTGCGCCCGGCGCGTAGTTCTTCGCGCATGCGCTCGAAGATGAGGATGTTTGCGTCCACCGCCACACCGATGCTCAACACGAACCCGGCGATGCCCGGCAGGGTGAGGGTGACTGGAATCAATTTGAACAGGGCCAGGGTGAAGAGCACGTAGAGCAGCAAGGCCAGATCCGCCAGCAATCCGGGCAGGCGGTAGTAGGTGGCCATGAAGACGACCACCAGACCCAAACCGATGGCCCCGGCCACCAGACTTTGCTGGAGCGAGTCCTGGCCGAGCGAGGGGCCGATGGTCCGGCTCTGCACGACCTTCAGCGGGATGGGCAGTGAGCCGTAGCGCAATTGCACCGCCAACTGGTTGGCCTCTTCGCTGGTGAAATTGCCGCTGATCGTGCCCGTGCCGGTCGGGATGACCACGGTGACGCGCGGGGCGGAGATGACCACTTTGTCGAGCACGATGGCGAGGAAACTGTTGATGTTCTGGCTGGTGTAGTCGCGGAAGATGCCCGCGCCCTCGCTATCGAGCGCAAATTCCACCGCGTAGCTGCTCGTCTGGTCCAGTATGGCCGCGGCGCTGGTGAGCGATTGGCCGGTCATGATGGTGTGATAGACGAACTGGTCGCCGGATTCCGCCGGCGGGACGGGGTAATCGGTGAGGATGGTCTGGCCGACCAGCGCGGAAGCCTGCTCGGCCTGAATCGCGCCCAGGTTCACGAATTCCAGCTGGCCGGTTTCCCCGATGACGTTAATGGCGCGTGTGGTGTCATCTTCGCCCGGCAGTTCGACGACGATGCGCCGGTCGCCGGCCTGCTGAACAACGGCCTCGCCCACGCCCAGCAGCCCATTGGCGCGGCTCTCGATGGTCGTGCGGGCCACGTCCATCGATTCGCTGGAGATGGCCGTATCGGCGGGCAGGTCGGCTTCAAGCAGCACCTGCACCCCGCCCACCAGGTCCAGCCCGAGTCGGGTGGCGATGCGCCGCCCGCCGATGATGGCCGGGTCGGTCGGCCAGACGATCCAGGCGGCCGCGGCGATGAGCGGGAGGAGAGCGAGAAGGGTGATGCGATTGGTTCGGGTCATTCAGTCGCTCCAGGCGTGTGGTCGGTTTGCAAACTCAGCGATTATAGCCGGTTTTGCCAGGGAGGCGAAAAATCGAGGTATAAAGAGGGAAATCGAGGATTGCGCGCCCCATGCTTGAGTTCCTGATCATCCTTGCCTTCATCTTCCTGAACGGGCTGTTCGCCATGTCTGAGATCGCAGTGGTCTCGGCCCGCAAGGTGCGGCTGCACCAGCGCGCCCGCGAAGGCGACCGGCGCGCCCAGGCTGCCCTGGATCTGGCCAACGCGCCCGGTCCGTTCCTGTCCACCGTGCAGGTGGGCATCACGCTGATCGGCATTCTGGCCGGCGCGTTCGGTGGCGCCACCATCGCCGAGCGGCTGGAGAGTTATCTGAGCCATTTCCCCCTGCTGGGACGCTATGCCGAGGCGCTGGGCGTGGGGGTGGTGGTGGTCGTGATCACCTACCTTTCGCTGGTCATCGGCGAACTCGCCCCGAAGCAGATCGCCCTCAACAACGCCGAGCGGGTGGCCGCCCGGGTGGCGCCGACGATGCAACGCCTGGCGCGCCTCGCCTCTCCGCTAGTGCGTCTGCTCAGCCTTTCCACCGACCTGCTGCTGCGGCTGGTGGGGGTGAAACTGAAACCCGAACCGGCGGTGACAGAGGAAGAGATTAAACTCCTTATCGGTCAGGGCACTCAGGCAGGCGTGTTCGAACGCATCGAGCAGGAGATGGTGGAAAAGGTCTTCCGGCTCGGTGACCGCAAGGTGGAATCGCTCATCACGCCGCGCGCCGAGGTCAGGTGGCTGGATGTCAACGCTACTCCTGAGGAAATGGCGCGCGTCATCGTCGAATCGGGCTATGACCAGTACCCGGTGGCCGAGGGCAGCCTGGATGCCGTGCTGGGCGTGGCCTATGCCAGCGACCTGCTGGCGCAGTTCCTGGAAGGCCGGCCGCTGGATGTGCGTGCCGTCCTGCAACCGGCCCTGTTCGTCCCCGAGACCACGCCCATCTTCCGGGCGCTCGAACGCTTCAAGGAAATGGGCACGTCGATGGCCTTCACCATCAACGAATATGGCGGCGTGGATGGGTTGGTGACCTCCAAGGACCTGCTGGAAGCCATCGTGGGCGAGATTCCCAACGCCGACGACCCCTACGATCCGGACATCGTCGTGCGCGCGGATGGCAGTTGGCTGCTGGATGGCATGCTTTCCGCGGATGACCTGTTGGAATTGCTGTCGCTGCGAGGCCTTCCCGGCCTGGAGCACGGCCACTACCAGACCCTGGGCGGCTTTGTCATGGACATTCTCGGCAAGGTTCCGCACGCCGGCGACCACTACCTGTGGGGCGGCTACCGTTTCGAGGTGATGGACATGGATGGCAACCGTGTGGACAAGGTGCTGGTGGCGAAGCTGCCGCCCGTGCTGCGGCCGGGCGAAGGCCGCCACTCAGCGGACGGGGAATCGCCATCATAGAAAATGCGGTTCTGGTTCCGGCGATTGTCTGGTTTAATGGGAACAACCTAGGCAAGGAGCGAGGATATGGGCCTGTCACTTTCGTGGATTGAGTTCATTTATTGGGCCTCGACCATCGTCGGCGGCGTGTTCTTTGTGCTGCGCACTGTGGCGATGGTCATTGGCTTCGGCGGCGGTGATGGCCTGGATGGGGACTTCGATGCGGATTTCGGCGGCGACATGGATGGCGGGCTGGGCGGGCACGATGCGGGCGGTAATGGTTCGCATCACGACGCCGACGCCTCATTCAAGATGCTTTCCGTTCAGGGATTAACGGCCTTTTTCCTCATGTTCGGCCTGGTCGGTCTGGCGACGCTGTATGCCGACTGGCCGCTGTTCCTCACCATGCTGGCCGGCACGGCCGCCGGCGCCTTCACCGTGTGGGTCATCGCCCAGGTGTTCCGCGGTATGGGACGGCTGCAAAGCGAAGGCAATATCCACATCCAGAATGCCATCGGTCAGGAAGGCAGCGTCTATCTCACCATCCAGCCCAGGGCCAGCGGCCAGGTACAGGTGACGGTGCAGGGCGCACTGAAGATATTCGATGCGGTGACTGTGGACGGCAAGCGTATCGCCACCGGCGAGAAAGTGCGCGTGGTGGGCGTCTCGGATGAAAAGACGCTCAAGGTGGAGCGGGTGGAACCGTAGGTGGTAAACGGTGATGGATAATTTGTAGTCGGCTTCCTTTGTGGCCGCAGCCCTCGTTGAGTTTATTGAGACAGGAGAAAAGACATGGACGCAACTGCATTGGGATTGGTAGCAGTATTCGCCTTCGTCGTGCTGGTGTTCTTCACGGTGGTGTTCCTCGCCAGCCGCTACAAGCGCTGCCCGTCGGACAAGGTGCTGGTGATCTACGGCCGGGTGGGCAAGGGCCGCAGCAGCCATACGCTGCACGGCGGCGGCGCGTTCATCTGGCCGCTGATACAGGACTACTCGTTCCTCAGCCTCACGCCGATCACCATCAATATCCCGCTGGAGAACGCCCTTTCGCAGCAGAACATCCGTATCCACGTTCCCAGCACCTTCACCGTCGGCATCAGCACCGCTCAGGAGATCGTCAGCAACGCCGCCGAGCGCCTGCTGCACCTCGACCAGAAGAACATCGAGGATATGGCCAAGGAGATCATCTTCGGCCAGTTGCGCCTCACGGTGGCCTCGCTGACCATCGAGCAGATCAACCAGGACCGCGAATCCTTCCTGGAATCGATTCGCCACAACGTGGAGCCGGAACTGAACAAGATCGGCCTGCACCTGATCAACGTCAACATCACCGACATCACCGATGAGTCGACCTACATCGAGAGCATCGGCCGCAAGGCCGCTTCCGAGGCCATCAACCGGGCGCGCATCGACGTGGCCGAGCAGGACAAACTCGGCGCCATCGGCCAGGCGGATGCCGTGCGCGAACAGGAAGTGCGCGTGGCCCAGGCATTGGCTGAAGCCGAGAAAGGCAAGAAGCAGGCTGAAGCCGGCCAGCGCATCTTCGTAAAGGGCCAGGAAGCCGAAGCCGTGCAGGGCGAGAACACCTCCGCCGCCAACATCGCCGATTACAACGCCGAACTGGAAGTGAAAAAGGCCGCCGCCTTGCAGCGCGGCGAGGTCGCCCGCCTGCAGGCCCAGGTCGAGATCCAGAAGCAGCAGTATGAAGCCGAGCAGGAACGCCTGCGCGCTCTTGAAGTGGTGCGCCAGGAGATCGACAAGAACAAGATCGAGATCGCCGCTGAAGCCGAAGCCGAGCGCATCCGCCGCGAAGCCAGGGGTACCGCCGACGGCATCCTGCTGCGTTACGAGGCCGAAGCGGAAGGCGTGCGCAAACTGCTCAACGCCAAGGCCGAGGGCTACGCCAAACTGGTGGCAAGCGCCAACGGCGACGCCCGCGCCGCCGCCACGCTGCTGCTGGTCGAGAAACTGGAAGAGATCGTCGCCAGGCAGGTCGAGGCCATCAGCAACCTCAAGATCGACAAGATCACCGTGTGGGACACCGGCGGCGGGTCGGGGAGTGGTTCTTCCACCTCCAATTTCCTGTCCAGCCTGGTGATGAGCCTGCCGCCGCTGCAAGACCTGGCGAACATGGCGGGTGTGGAACTCCCGGAATATCTCGGCAAGATCATCGACGAGAGCAAGGGTCTCAAGCCGGGCGATGCTCCCAAACCGGACGAGCCGCAAGCGCCGGCGCGCAGACCGGCGAAGAAAAAGTAGAAACAGTGCGAAGGGCGGCCAAGAGGCCGCCCTTATTCTTGCCCGATCATTCTCCCTAAGCGGCGATAGTCCGCGATGTAAAGAGTCTTCAGCCCTGTCCGCAACAGCCGGTTGTCCAGCCAGGGCGAGCCGCCGGAGCCGGACTTCATGAACACGCCCAGGCGCGTCCCGCCGCCCGGCCGGGCGGATAGGTCGAAGGT